>NZ_CP084628.1:0-600000 GCF_022878925.1 Caballeronia sp. TF1N1 | reverse complement strand
AAGGCCTACGCCGAAGCCGGCGCCGATTGCCTTTACGCGCCCGGCATCAAGACGCGCGAGCAGATTGCGGCGGTGGTTGCGGCCGTCGCGCCGAAGCCCGTCAATCTGCTGATTGGCTCGGCATCTGAGTTCACGCTTGCCGATGTCGCCGCGCTGGGCGTACGGCGCGTGAGCGTCGGCGGCGCGCTGGCACGCGCGGCCTGGGGCGGCGTCATGCGCGCCGCGGAAGGCCTCGTGGAAGGGCGCTTCGACGGCTTCGCGGATGCCGCGCCCGGCGACAAGCTCAACGGCATCTTCAAGCCGCGCGCATGAGGCGCATGACGCGTTCGAGTGCGCGGACGAATCAATCCGCGTGCTCGCGATCGAACGCCCACACTTGCGCGAAGCCCATCAACTCGCACATGTCCGAGAACGGATACATCGCGTCCTTCGCGCCTTCGGTGCTCTTCTTCGCGAGGATCTGGCCGTACACATCCTTGAGAGCCTTCGCGACCGTGAGGAAGCCGGACGCCGGATAAATCGCCAGCGAGAAGCCGAGCTTCTGCAATTCATCGGGCGCGAGTTGCGGCGTGCGTCCGCCTTCGACTACGTTCACGAGCAAGGGCATATCGAAGGCGCGGCCGATCTTTTCCAGCTCCTCCACGCTTTCCGGCGACTCGATGAACAATACATCGGCGCCTGCCTTCGCATAGGCTTCGCCACGGCGCAATGCTTCGTCGAGTCCGAGCGACGTACGCGCATCCGTGCGCGCGATGATCTGAAACCCGTCATCGGTACGGCTCTCGACGGCCACCTTGATCTTGCGCACCATGTCTTCGAGCGGAATCACGCGGCGCCCCGGCGTGTGGCCGCATTTTTTCGGGAATTCCTGATCCTCGAGCTGAATGCCCGCCGCGCCCGCCTGCTCGTAACCGCGCACCGTATGCGCGACGTTCAGCAAGCCGCCGTAGCCGGTGTCGCCATCGCAGATCATCGGCGTGTTCGTGCCGCCGCAAAACGCCGCGACGCGATTCACCATGTCCGTATAGGTCGCGAGTCCCGCATCGGGCAAGCCCAGATAGGACGCGACCGTGCCGAAGCCCGTCATGTAGAGACAATCGAAGCCCATTGAATCGGCCATCTTCGCGGAGATCATGTCGAAGATGCCGGGCGCCGTCACGATTTCCTTCTGCGCGAAACGTGCCTTCAATGCCTGCCGTTTGGCCTGACTGGTGGTGTTCATAGCGTGTCCTTGTGTGAAGTTCGACGTTGCAGAGTCAATGATGCGATTCGCGCGATAACGCCAGCGCGGCGTCGGCGTCCGTATCGAGCGTCGGCGCGATCTCTTCGAGCGAGCGCTTGTTCGTTTCGATGCCGAATACCGCGAGCACGACGGCCATCACCACGCACGCGCCGATGATCATCGACAACACGTCCTTGATGCCGCCCGTCGCGTACATCACGACGACGAGCTGCGGCGCGAAAATGCCGGTGATGCGGCCCGCGCATCCGGCTATGCCATTTGCGCGCATGCGGTTTTCGGTCGCGAAGAGTTCGGGGATATACGTGGCAATGCCGAGCGCGACCATGAGATACGTCAGCGTGAAGAGGATAAAGCCGAGAAGCGTCGCCATCTCGACACTGGTCGAATGGCTGTACAACCAGCCGATGACCGCGGCGAGCGCGGCCACCGCGATCAAACCGTTCTTGCGGCCGATCCTGTCCGCGATCAGCACGCCGACGAGCGCGCCCGCCGGGCCGCCGAGCGACATCAGCGTGGTGTATCCGAGCGACGAAGCCATGCCGATGCCTTGCTTCATCAGGAACGTGGGCACCCACACGATGAAGCCGTAGATCACCATGTTCACCGCGACCTGCACGACAATCGAAACGAACGTGCGGCGAATCAGTGCGCCCGAAAACAGCTCGATGAGCGTGGTTTTCTTGGTGATGGCGCGCGGTAGGTCGGCAATCGGCGGCAAGGGACGCACGCGCGCCGACTCTTCCTCGGCGGCGCGCAGGATCGCTTCGGCTTCGTCGTAACGGCCTTTCGATTCGAGCCAGCGCGGCGACTCGGGCATCTTCTTGCGGATGACCCAGACGATCATCGCGCCCACGCCGACGATAGCGAACATGGCGCGCCAGCCGACGGTCGGAATGATCAAATAGCCGAGGAAGGTCGAAAAGAACAGCGCCGAATTGGTGATGAGCGACAGATACGCCGACCATTTGCCGCGCACGGCGGGCGGCATGAATTCGCCGACCGATCCATAACCGACGACGATCTCCGCGCCAAGTCCCAGGCCCATGAAGAACCGGCAGACGATGAGCCAGGTCATGTTCGGGGCAAACGCGCCCGCAATCGACGCGAGCCCGAAGACCGCGAGATTGAACTGATACGTGAACTTGCGGCCCTTGGCGTCGCCGAGCACGCCCGCGGTGAACGCGCCGAGCAACATGCCGATGAACGTCGACGATAAAAACGCCGCGTTCAGATGCATGGACGACCAGCCGGTCTTCGAGAGCGCGCCGAGTACGCCGCCCGCGAGATAGATATCGAAGGAATCGAGGAACATGCCCGCGCCGATCAGCCAGAGCACGCGCTTGTGGAACCCGGAAATGGGCAGGCGGTCCAGACGCGGACCGGCGTTCACCGTACTTGGCTGCATGTCGTGTCTCCGATGTCTTTCGTGTGCGACGGTTTTTTATCGACGGTGCAAGGGGCAACAACGCTACAGACTGAGATGCTCCCGCTCGTGGCGGTCCAGCACGGCTTTTTCGGCGGCCATGATGTGACAGCGCGTGATGGCTTCCGCCCACGCCGCATTGCGCTGTTCGAGCGCGAGCACGATCTCGAAGTGCTGACGCGCGCTGCGTTCGCGGTCTTCGTCGCTGTAGGCGTCGAAGGTCCATTTAATGAGCGGCGTTTCCTTCATCGACTTGAGCGACCGGTCGAGCCGCGCGTTGTTCGCGGCGGCGGTGACGATGGCGTGGAATTCGCCGTTCGCGGTGAACCATGCCTCGCACGATTCGGCCGTGGACGGACGATGCGTAATGGCGAGCATGGCGTCCGCCAGCGTGCGAAGGCGCTCGATATCGGCAGGCTCGATCTTGAGCGCGGCGCGCCCCGCGAGATACGGTTCAATCAAGAGACGCGACTCGAAAATTTCGCGCGCGTCCTGCAGGGTCCACGCCTTGACGCGCACACCGTAGTTCGGGCGCGTTTCGACCCAGCCTTCGGCGTCGAGTCTTCGCAACGCTTCGCGCACCGGCGTGCGGCTCACGCCCAAACTCTTGGCGAGTTGTTCCTCGCGCAGATATTGGCCCGCGCCATACTCGTTGCCGGCAAGCGCGCGCTTGATGGCGAGGTAGACGTCATCGCCAGGACGAGACATTTCGGGCGTGATTGTATGCAAAGCGGCGCTTATAACAGCCATCGAGGCCCCGTCCGGGAAGTGAACGGGATTCATTGTATGCAATGTTCCGCAAATAAAACGTGGGGATTTCCCGCAGCATCACGCGGCCGAACGCGGCCGAACGCGGCCGAACGTTACCGAACGCGCCCGAAAAGCGGTGACGCGAGACTCGCAGCCGCCAGTTCGCCGGCGGCAGCAAGCAGCGTCGAGCCGAGCGCGGCCATGCGCTTCTCGGTGAGCCGCACGGCCGGCCCGGCGATGCTGATGACGCCGATAGCCGGATAACCACGCCGCTGCACGGGCGCCGCCATGGCCGTCATGCCGGGCGCGAAGACTTCGTAGATGGTCGCGTAGCCGCGCATGCGGGCGGCGTGCACGAATTCGAGCAAACCCGTCACCGTGGTCGGCGCGCGCGGGCCGTATTGCTTCGGCGTGCCGAAGCCTTGCCGCGTCACGAGTTCGAGCGCGCGTTCGTCGCTCATGGTCATCATCCAGGCGTGGCCGGTGGCGCTGCAAGACAAGACCGTGTCCATGCCCATGTCCGGGTCGTAGCGCAGGCCCTTGAGCGCGCCTTGTGACTTCGCGACCCACGTCAGCCGGTCGCCATCGACGATTGCGAGCCGCACCAGTTCGCCCGAGCTTTCCGCGAGCCGGTCGAGCATGCTCTGCGCGATATCGACGATGCCCGACGTTGCCAGATAGCTGAGGCCGAGCCCGACGAGCTTGGTCGTAAGCACGTAGTCGCCGTGTTCGCGCAATTGCCGCACGTAGCCGCACTGCTTGAGATCGACCAGCAGCCGATGGCACGCGCTACGTGGAATTTCGAGTTGATCGGAGATCATCGCGAGCGGCGTGCCTTCCATTTGCGTCGCGAGGAATTCGAGGACGGCAAGCGTTCGTTCGGTGACGCCGGGCATGGGTTTTACCTATCGTTCGAGTCGATGATTCGCGCATGATTGCATATTGCGGGAAGAGATTCCACGCTGGAACGGTATCCCACCCGGCGCTGTTAATCTGTGCGCCACATCGTTTTATCGGGATACGACGATTCCCGGGGAAGCGAATGAACGTACACAGAGACACGCCCGAAGAGGAGACAAGATGCAATCGCACATGGAAGACACCGCGCACCAGTCGATGCGCACCCGAGCCGTCACGGCCGCCGCCATCGGCACGGCGCTGGAATGGTTCGACTTCACCCTGTACGGCGCGCTTGCCGCGACCGTGCTGCCCAAGCTCTTTTTCCCCGCGATGGATTCGACCTCCGCGCTGCTCGCCTCGCTTGCCACCTTCGGCGTCGGGCTCGCGGCGCGGCCGCTCGGCGCGATCATCTGCGGGCATCTCGGCGACAAGCTCGGCCGCCGCAATCTCATGCTCGGCACCGTCACCGTGATGGGCCTCGCGTCCATGCTGATGGGCTTCTTGCCGACTTACGCGAGCATCGGCGTATGGGCGCCCACGCTGCTCGTGATCCTGCGTATCCTGCAAGGCTTTGCGCTCGGCGGCGAATCAACCGGCGCGCAATTGATGGCGATCGAGCACGCGAGCCCCAACGCGCGTGGCAAATATTCGGGCCTGCTCGGTCTGTGCTCGCCGCTCTCGCAGATCATGGCGAACGGGGTGCTGCTGACGCTTTCATCGACCATGTCGGCCGAATCCTTCGATGCCTACGGCTGGCGCATTCCCTTCATCCTGAGCTTCGTGCTCGTGATGGTCGGCGTGTATATCCGCTTGCGCGTGGCGGAGACGCCCGCGTTCGTCGCCTTGTCGAAAACCGAAGTCGCGGATGTCGGCAGTCCCTTGCGCGACGCCCTGCGTCTTCACTGGCGCACCGTGCTGCGCTGGATGCTCTTCTTCTGCGGACCGGCGGCGATTTTCTATCTGATCGTCGTGTTCTCGCTGAGCTATGTGACGAAGACGCTCGGCGTGCCGAAGCAAACCGGCTTTTTGCTGCTGATGGGCGCGAATGTCTGCGCCATCGTGGGCGCGCTGGCGGGCGGCATGCTGAGTGACCGCATCGGAAGAAGGAAGGCGCTGGCAATCGGTTCGACGGCGACCTTGCTGATGCTTTTCGTCTACTTCCAGATTCTCGACACGAAAAGCTTCCTGCCGATGCTCCTCGCGATGGGCTTCTTCCTCGGCTTCACGCAGTTCCAGAGCGGCATACAACCGGTCGCGTTCGCCGAAGCGTTTCCGACCAACGTGCGCTACTCTGGCTCGGCGCTCGCCTATACCGGCGCGAACCTGATCGCGGGCGGCCCGATGCCGGTCGTCGCGGTCTGGCTCTTCGCGCTGTGCAACGGTTCGCCGTGGGGCGTCGTGGCGGTGTGCGTGATCTTCAACGTCATCTCGCTCGCGATGATCCTCACCGCGCCCGAAACGCTCGGCATCGACCTGAACCGTACCGATTCCACCGCTGAAGTGATCGGCGCGACGACGCAGGCGCCGATGCAATCGAACACTCATTGACTCATCGACAACATGAAACCTCTCGTCTATGTTTTGAACGGCTCGAATCTGAACTTGCTTGGCAAGCGCGAGCCGCATTTGTATGGCACGACGACGCTCGCGCAAGTGCAATCGCGTTGCGAAGCGCTCGCCGACGAACTCGGTCTGCAATGCGATTTTCGTCAGACCAACCATGAAGGCGTGATGGTCGACTGGCTGCAGGAAGCGTTTGAAAAGGACGCATCGGTGGTCATCAACCCGGCCGGATTCTCATTCTCGTCGATACCCGTGCTCGACGCCGTGAAGCTCATCTCGAAGCCGCTCGTCGAGGTTCACGTGACGAATATTCATCGGCGTGACGAGCAGTATCGGCACTCGCTGATCTCGCTTGCGGCGCGTGGCGTGATCTGCGGTCTGGGCGTGCAAGGATACGTGCTGGCGATCCGCGCGGTGGACGAAATGCTGCGTGAGGGGTGAGCTTTAGGGCGTGGGTACGCGCGTTGCTGAATAGCCAAACATACCAACGTCCCCGGAGTTCAAATGGATACGCACGCCTATCAACCGTTGCCTTTCGATCCCTCGTTCGAACAAATCCCCGACGACGAAGCCGAGACCACGCAGCAACTCGCCGAAGCCATGCGTAGCATCACGGAGAAGACTTACGCCGATAGCGGTCACGCAATTCGCAGCGTGCACGCGAAGAGTCACGGGCTTCTAACCGGCGAGCTGCAAGTGGTCGATGGCTTGGCGCCTGAGCTCGCACAAGGCATCTTCGCGCACGGCGGCACGTATCCGGTGGTGCTGCGTTTATCGACGAATCCCGGCGATATTCTCGATGACAAAGTCTCGACACCGCGCGGCCTCGCGTTGAAGGTGATCGGCGTGGAAGGCGCGCGCTTGCCCGGGAGCGAAGGCGATGTCACGCAAGACTTGGTGATGATCAATGCACCCGCGTTCACGGCGGCGACGCCTAAAGCCTTCCTCGGCAACCTGAAGTTGCTCGCCAAGACCACCGACAAAATGCCCGGCACGAAGCAGGCGCTTTCGGCTGTGTTGCGCGGCACGGAAGCGGTGATCGAAAAACTCGGCGGCGAGAGCGGCACGATCAAGAGTCTTGGCGGACATCCCGAAACGCATATTCTTGGCGAGACTTTCTATACGGCCGTGCCGCACCTCTATGGCCAGTACTTCGGGAAGATCAGCGTGGCGCCGGTATCGCCGGAACTGACCGCCTTGACGGATGCGCCCGTCGATCTCGACGATAAACCCAACGGCCTGCGCGAAGCCGTCAGCGATTTCTTCGCGGCCAATAGCGGCGAATGGGAAGTGCGCGTACAGCTTGCAACGGATATCGAGAAGATGCCGATCGAAGATGCATCGAAGCGCTGGCCGGAAGATGAAAGTCCATACGTGACTGTGGCGCGGATTCGCGTGGCGCCGCAGACTTCGTGGAGCGATAGCCGCGCGGCCGCTATCGACGATGGCATGGCGTTCAGTCCTTGGCATGGGGTGGAGGCGCATCGACCGTTGGGCGGCGTGATGCGCTCGCGCAAGCCGGCTTACGAGATGTCGTCGCGCTTCCGTGGTGAGCGCAACGGCTGCCCGATGCATGAGCCGAAGGGATCGGTTGAAGCATGAAGGCTAAGGTTGGCGCGCGCGGCGAGTGTCGCGCGCTTCGTCAATTGATCTGCTTTTGCCAGAACGCCAGCGCGGCGCCGCAAAGCGCCACACCCATCACGAACCAGAAGCCGTCCAGCGAACTCAGAAAGCTCGCTTGCTGCGTCACCGCGCGGCCTATTTCCGCGAGCGCAAGTCCCTTTGCATCGGCGGCGTTTCGTCCCAGGGCCTCGAAGCCGCCTATCAGCCGTGCATACGTCTCCTGAAACACCGGATCGAATGGGTTGACCCGCTCCACGAGCCGCGTCTGATGCACGGCCGCGCGATGCTGTTCGAGGATGATCACCGTCGCCGTGGAGAACGACACCGTCAGTTGCTTGACGATGTTCTTGAAGCGATAACCATGGTTGAATTCCTCGATCGCGAAGATGCGGAACGTGATATTCGCCACCGGCAGCGCGATGAACAGCAGCACCATGCCGCGCAGCGTGAGCGGCGCGATGAGCCATGGCATGCTGACATCGGGCGGCATATTCACCATCCACACGCTGACGAACGCGGAGATTAGAAAGCCCGTGCCGATCAGCCACTTCTTGTGCGCGACGCGCGCCGAGTAGCGAAAGTACAAATAAGCCGCGGCAAGCGCGACGAGCGACGTGCAGCCTGTGAGCCTGCCGGCGTTCTCCACCGGATAGTGCAGCCCGCCTTCGAGAAAACGCGAGACAAGAAAACTGAGCGTGGTGTTCACGTAATAGAACGCGATATACAACATGATGCCCACGCGAAACGGCTTCTCGCGCAACGCATGCAAGCGGATGAGCGGCCGCGGATGATGCCACTGATGCCACACGAACCAGCCGAGCGCAAAAAGTCCCGCCGCCGTGAGCATGATGAGCAGCGGCGAGCTGCTGAAGAGTTGAAAGCGCACTTGCTGCATGACGATCTGCAACGCGCCTTGCGCAAACGCGAACATGATGTACGGCCAGAAATGCGCCTCGCCGCGCGCTTCGGGTTGCACGCGTCCGCTCGACGGCACGGCGAGCAGCACAAAGAGGCCGCACGCGGCTCCCGCTATCGCCGTGCTCGTGAATAGCGCACGCCAGCCAAACGACGCGACCAGATATCCGCCGATGAGCGGCGCAAGGGCGCTGCCGAGCAAGATCATGTTGAGAAACGCGCGCGTCGCTCGCGGACGTTGCTGCGGCGTGAAGCGCATCTGAATGAGGATGCGGCATGCGCTCATCATGGGGCCGATGAAGTAGCCTTGAAAGCCGCGCGCGAGCGCCAGTTCGAACGACGATTCGCACAGTGTCGCGGCTATTGCGCCGGCGGCAAACAGAAAGAGACTTCCGCCGATATACCGCCGGTTGCCAAGCCGCTCGATCCACCATTGCTGTTGCAGGATGCCAAGCACGGACGCAACCGCGTAGGCACTCGACGCCCACACGAGTTCGTCGGTCGATGAGTTAATGCCGCCCGCGATATAGCTCGTGAAGAACGAGAAGATCGAGTTGTCGAAGTAATCGAGTCCGGTGGCAAGCGCGATGGCCCACGGAAACATGACGTCGCGAAGCGTGGCGGCGCCAAGCTTTGGTGCGGGTAAGCGTGGTAAGCGTGCTGCGGTCATTCGCCATCGACCTCTTGACTGCCTGGCTGGTTGCCGCGCTTCGTCTTTTTCTGCGTGGCCATACGCTCCTGAAACAAGTCTTCCTTGCTTTCTCCGGCGATTCTTCGCCGCAAGTAATCCAGGTCCGCGTTGAGCTCGCCGCGCACGGCTTGCGCTTCCTTGAGTTCACGACGCACGCTGGCAATCCGCGCATCGAGCGAATCGATTTGTTGCGACAACGCCTGTTCGATCTCGCGCAGCGAATCCGGCGAAAAACCCGTGCGTCCCGCGCCGAGCGTTTCCAGCGGGCGCTTGAGGATCTCGGTAATGCCTTGCAAGGAAAAGCCAAGCGAACGCAGCCGCAGAACGCGCGCGAACTTCTCCAGATCCTGTTCGCTGTACAGCCGGTAACGTCCCTCGCTGCGATCCGGCGTGACGAGACCGCGCTCCTCGTAATACTTCAGCGTGCGCGGCGTGACCTGAAGACGCTCGGCGGCGTCGCGAATAGTCAGAAGCGCGGGCTTCGTCGTCATGTGAATGCACTCGCGGATACGTAAACGAGCTGGATTATAAAGCAACGTGTACGTTCACGTTCAGGTTGAAGCGGCCGCGCGTCTTGCTATCGAGCATAGCCAGCCTCGGGCGAAGTTCAATCGTTTCTGTAAAAAATTTCGTGAAACGGCCAAAGTGGAAATAATCGGCGAAGATCTTTCGATTTCCGACGCTTTCTGCGCAAGCCGTGGCCTCTTTGAATGATAGACTTGAGCAGTTTTTAAAACCATCAGGGACGTCGCGCCCTCACGAGTTCGCCATGAATACCAACAACACCGGCAAGAAACGTTTCTCGATGATCCGCGAGTTTCATCTGGCCGACTGGTTCACGCTGGGCAACGCGGTCTGCGGCACGGGCGCGCTGTTCTCGTCAATGTCCTATCTCGACGACAACGACGTCCTCCATATCTATCTTGCATGCGCGTTGGTATTCGCCGCGCTCGTCTTCGACGTTCTCGATGGCCGTATCGCGCGCTGGCGTCAGAAGGCGTCGCTCTTGGGGAAAGAGCTCGACTCGCTCGCCGATGTGATCTCGTTCGGCGTGGCGCCGGCGGTCATCGGTTATGCGTGCGGCATGCGCGGCCTCTATGACCGCGTGATGCTCGCGTATTTCGTCGCGTGCGGCGTCTCGCGGCTCGCGCGTTATAACGTGACCACCGAGGAAATGTCGGCCGGCAGCGGCAAGGTCACGCACTTCGAAGGCACGCCCATTCCGACGTCGTTTGCCATCGTGTTGATGCTCGGCATCGCGGGCTGGTACAACGCGGTCGGCGCGAATCTCTGGTTCGGCGCGTGGGAATTCGCGGGCTTCACGCTGCATCCCTTGACGCTCGTTTATGCCGTCTCCGGCTCGTTGATGATCAGCCGTATCCGCATTCCGAAGCCCTGAGTGGCGAGCCCAGATCAGTGACCGCGCGCGGCGGTGTGTCGGCCGAGCGCGAGGTAATGCACCAACGCCACAAGCGGGAACGCCGTGGCGACCCATCCCACCAGCGTCCAGCCGCCGTGCTCGTAGAGCGGGCCCGCCAGTGCCGAGCCGCACGCGCCGCCCACGAAGATACTCGTCATATACACGGCGTTCAGCCGGTTCCGGCTCGTCGCATGCAGCGCGTAGATTTCGCGCTGGCCGAGCACCATGTTCATTTGCACCGCGAAGTCGAGCACCACGCCCGTGACGACGAGCGCGCCCACGCCCCACGCCGGATGAATCAACGCCGGAAGATACGCGAGCGCCGCAAGCGCCAGCGCGATGAAGGTGGCGCGCACGGTGTGACCGGCATCGGCGAGGCGGCCGGCGATCGGCGCGGAAGTGGCGCCCATCGCGCCGATCAATGCGAACAAGCCGATCTGCGTCTGCGTCAACCCAAAGCCGCGCGTGAGCTCGACGGGTATGGCGGTCCAAAAGAGACTGAACGAAGCGAACATCAGCCCTTGATACAGCGAGCGATGACGCAGCACGGGCATCGTGCGCACGAGATGGCCGAGCGAGGCGATCAGTTCGAAGTAAGTCGCCTGATGGCTCGGTTGACGGCGCGGAATGGTGAAGGCAAGCACGCTGGTCACGATGACCATCAGCACGGCGGCCGCGCCGAACATGGCGCGCCAGCCGAAGTGGCCCGCGACCACACTGGAAATCGGCCGCGAAAGCAGGATACCGAGCAGCAAGCCGCTCATGATCGTGCCGACGACCTTGCCGCGCGACTCGTCGGGCGCGAGATGCGCGGCGAGCGGAATCAGGATCTGCACCGCGACGGATGAAAACCCCACGAGAAGCGAGATGCAGAGGAACCAGACGGGATCGTGCGAGAACGCGGCGGCCGTCAAGCTCGCGATGGAAACGAGCGCGGTCACGATCATGAGCCTTCGGTTTTCGAGCAGATCGCCGAGCGGCACGATGAAGAAGAGGCCGAGCGCATAGCCTATCTGCGTCAACGAGACGATCAGACTCGCGGTGCCGCCTTTCATGTGCAGATCGGGCGCGATGAGTTCGGTGATCGGCTGCGCGTAATACAGATTCGCGACGATGGCGCCGCAGCAAAACGCAAAAAGCGCGATCAGGCCGCGCGTGAGCTCGATGCGCCGCGCGCCATCGAGCCCGGACGATGCTGGTGTCGACATGGATGATCCCTGTGTGAAGCCGCAAGGATACGTGTTCGCGAAGCGGCTTGCAGGGCGCGGCGTTTTGAAAGGCGCATGCCGATGCGCGTTCGATCAACCTTCGCGATGCGCTTCCGCGTGCGCATCGACCTGAAACAGATCCTCGTCGCCTGCCGCGAACCGGTAGGTGCCGCGTTGCTCGCGCTTCGCTTCGTAGAGCGCCGCATCCGCGCGTTTCAGGGCGCTCTCGAACAACTCGCCGCGTCGCGCCAGCGCGATACCGACGCTCACGCCCACGCGCGCAATACCGCCATCGTCGAGTTCGTAAGGCGCCGACAGATCGCCGATGATGCGCCGCGCGAATGCCGCACCCGACGTTCGCGCAATGTAAGTCGCCACGATGGCGAACTCGTCGCCGCCGAGCCGCGCGACCAGCTCGCCGCGCCGCATCGCGTTACGCAGGCGGTCGGCGGCCTGGGTCAGCAGCTCGTCGCCCGCGTTGTGGCCGTGCGTGTCGTTGACGCGCTTGAAGCCGTCGAGATCGACATACATCACCATGACCTTCTCGCGGCCCGCGCCGTTCGCCATCAGCCGTTCGGCGTGATCGCCGAGATAGCGGCGGTTGGGCAGTCCCGTGAGCGAATCGTGATGCGCCCAATGCAGAAGCCGCGCTTCCGAGCGGCGCCGCTCCGTCACGTCCTCGATGATGATCACCGCGCTGCCGTCCGGCACCGCGTTGCGGCAAAGTTCGAGTTGCCGGCCATCGGCGAGATTCAGTTCGAGCGCGCCTTGCCCGTCTTTCAGCCACAGCGCGCAACGTTCGACCAGTTGCGCACGCAAGGTCTCGCCGAACTTCGCGAGTCCCGCATGGCCGATGAAATCCGGCAACGATATATTCAGCCGCAGCATCTCGACGGTCGAGCCGAACAGTTCCGCCGCCCGTCGATTGGCGATGATCACCTTGCCTTCCGCATCGACGGTGCAAAGGCCGTGCGGCATGTGGGCGAGGGCGGCGTCGAAGCGCGCGGCGAGTTCGGCGTGACGCTGCTCCGCGATCATCAGCGCGACGAGCGTGCGATAGTGGCGGCGCACGACCGAACCCATCGCGCCGATATACAGGAAAAGCGGCGGCACGAGCATCCAGAAACTTCCGCCCGCGAGCAGCGCCCCAAAACCGATCGGCGCCGCGCCGAGGCAAATCTGCGCGCTGACGAGATACGGCGTGCCCGCATTGCGCGATGCGATGCCGCCGAGCAATCCCGCCGTCACCATGATCGCGAGCGCGGCCAGCACGGTATCGCCGGAGATGACGCAGGCCATCGCGCCGAGTCCCAGCGCGAGACACGCAAGGAGCGCGAAGGGCGCATAGCGCGCGGCCCAGGGCTCGGGATGCGGCGCGTCCGGGCGGCTCAACGCGCGATACCGGCACACGATACCGACGCGCGCCGCGAGCAACAGCACATCGGCGCCGAGCCAGAGCACGGTCCAGAGCGCATGCAGACGCAAGAGCGCGATCGTCGCGACGAAAGCGCTGGAAAGACCGGAGAGCAGAAGCGGCCGAATGTCCTCGACGAGGGTGGATAGCAGCGACGCGCGAATGGCCGCCGTGATCGGTCCGTCCGTGGTCGAAGGCGTGGCCAAAATGGAATCGCGCAAGGACGAAGTGGCTGACATACTGAGACCGGCTAAACGTTGTAGTTGCGCGGGAGAGCGGATGAATCGCCGTTAGCGCCGGTATACGCGTTATCGGCTGCCCGGTGACGAGCTTTAGCGCGCAACGCGCGACGCATGGCTATTGTCAGTGCGCGCCGCGGGTTGCAGAATCTGCGCATCGTCGAAAGCGAGGTTCGAGCTTTCCACGCTTCATTCATCCACCGAAAGGAATTCGTTATGGCAAAGATCCTCACGCTGCATGGCGTCAATCTCAACATGTTCGGCAAGCGCGACCCCAAGCAGTACGGCACGGCCACGCTCGCGCAGATTGACGAACAGTTGCAAGCGCTCGGCAAGGAACTGGGCGTCGAGGTGGAAAGTTACCAGACCAATATCGAAGGGGAGATGTGCGCGCGCATCCACAAGGCGTTCGAAGACAAGGTGGATGCGATCATCATCAACGCGGGCGCGTGGACGCATTACAGCTACGGTATTCGGGATGCACTCGCCATTCTCACCGTGCCTATCGTCGAAGTGCACATGTCGCATGTGCATGCACGCGAGGAGTTCCGTCACAAGTCGGTATTCGCGGAAGTCGCGAAGGGGCAGATTTCCGGCTTCGGCGTGGACAGCTATCTGCTCGGCTTGCGCGCGGCGGTGGCGGCAATCAAATAATTCATCGGCAGCGGCCGTTTGTCGGGCGACAACGGCCTGCCGTATTCGGACGCGGTACTTCGGGACCGCGCTACTTCAGGCCGTGTGGCTGAAATCCTTGATGCGCTCGGCAAGCGTGCGTTGGTCACGACGCACGCGCGCCGGCTTCAATTGCTGCGCCGCCGAGCCGCGGATGAACAGCACCGCGCAGATCGCGCAAATCGCCCACACAGTTGCGATGATCGTCAGGTAGTTCATGTTCTCTTCCAGATTCTTTCGGCTTGCGCGTCTAATTCCCTGATCGCGGACGGCTTCCACATGGAGCCGCCGCGCTTCTCTTTGGTGCTTAAATTTTCGATGCCGGTAGCGCGAGCAGTCGGCCGATGGTCAGTTGCGCCAGTTCGTTCTGTTCGGTGATGGAGACCGCGTCTTGCGCCGAGGCGTCGTGTCCGGCGAGCAGCTTGCCCGCGAGGCGCATGATGTTTTCCGACGCCGCCTGCAGCGTGCTCAAGAGTTCCGCTTCCGAATCCGCTTTCGAACCGATTACGCGATGCGGTGCCGCGTTGCCTTCCATCGTCTGAAACATGTCGACTTCCCCGTTGAGTGCATGAGATGAATTTTGCGGTCGCGGATGCCGAATCAATCCTCCGAACAAGCCCTGATTCCGGCCTCAGATCGTTTGCGCGGTAGGCCTAAAGTTGCTGGGAACGGCGAGCAAGGTCCGCCCGATAAGGCTCCGCGGCGGCCAGGCGGTAGAATCGCGTTTCGTCCGCTTCGCTGGCCAAAACGATAAAAGCAACGTTTGCGTGTCATTCGGACAAAAAAACAACAGTGGGCCGCTTTGCGGCTCAAAAGAACCCTAGGGGTTTTCGCGCAGTTCAGGCAGGCATCGACATGGCTTTAGGCACTTCACAGACAGAACAGGCAGTACAGGCATCGCAGACGACGCTTCGGCGAGGTCTCAAGAGCCGGCATATCCAGTTGATCGCGCTTGGCGGCGCAATTGGCACCGGGCTCTTTTTGGGCGTCGCGCAGACCATCCGGCTCGCGGGGCCGTCCGTGCTGCTCGGCTATGCCATCGCCGGGCTGGCGGCGTTTTTCATCATGCGGCAGTTGGGCGAGATGGTCGTCGATGAACCGGTGGCCGGCTCGTTCAGCCATTTCGCTGCACGTTATTGGGGCAACGCGGCGGGCTTCATCTCCGGCTGGAACTATTGGGCGGTCTACATTCTCGTGAGCATGGCGGAGCTGTCGGCCATCGGCATCTACATGCAGTATTGGTGGCCGATGCTGCCCGCGTGGGTGTCGGCGCTCGTGTGCTTCGCGCTCGTCAACGCCATCAATCTGACGAGCGTGAAGTCATACGGCGAGATGGAGTTCTGGTTCGCCATCGTGAAGGTCGCGGCCATCGTCGGCATGATCCTGTTTGGCGCGTATCTGCTGATCTCGGGTCACGCGGGGCCGCAAGCGAGCGTCACCAACCTGTGGAAGCTCGGCGGCTTTTTTCCCTATGGCGTGAGCGGGCTCGTCATGTCCATGGCCGTCATCATGTTTTCGTTCGGCGGGCTCGAACTCGTCGGCATCACGGCAGCGGAAGCGGAAGACCCGTCGCGCAGCATTCCGCGCGCGACCAATCAGGTCATCTATCGCATTCTCATTTTCTATATCGGCGCGCTTGGCGTGCTGCTTTCGCTGTATCCGTGGGACAAGGTCGTGACGGGCGGCAGTCCGTTCGTGTTGATCTTCCGCGAGATGAACAGCGGCCTCGTCGCGAACGTGCTCAATGTGATCGTGCTGACGGCCGCGCTTTCGGTCTATAACAGCGGCGTCTATGCCAACAGCCGCATGCTTTACGGTCTCGCGCAGCAAGGCAATGCGCCGCGCGCCCTGTTGCGGGTGAGCGCGCGCGGCATTCCGCTCGTCGCGCTCGGCGTGTCGGCGCTCGTCACGGCGGCTTGCGTGCTCATCAATTACTTCATTCCGGGACGCGCCTTCGAATTGCTGATGGGTCTCGCGGTTTCCGCGCTCGTCATCAACTGGGCGATGATCAGCATCATCCATCTGAAGTTCCGCGCTAGGAAGCGCGCGAGCGGCTCGGTGACGGCGTTCCCGAGCCTCGGCTATCCGCTCACGAACTATCTGTGTCTTGCATTCGTCGCGGGCATAGTCTGGGTGATGTTCGAGACGCCGGGCTTGCGGCTCTCCGTCTGGCTGATCCCGATCTGGCTGGCCGTTCTCGGAATCGGCTACTATCTCGGAAAAAGGAACGGCAGCGCGGGCCAATCACGCCGCGCGCCGACTCGCTGAACTCCCGTCCCGAAGTCCTGAAACCACCACCATGTTCGAACATATCGATGCCTACCCCGGCGACCCGATTCTCACGCTGAACGAAAACTTTCAGAAGGACCCGCGCACCGACAAGGTCAATCTGAGTATTGGCATCTATTTCGACGATGCCGGCCGTCTTCCCGTGATGCAAGCCGTGCGCGAAGCCGAGCTTTCGCTCTTGCAGGAACTCGGCCCGAAGCCGTATCTGCCGATGGCCGGGTTCGCGCATTATCGCGATGCCGTGCAGACGCTCGTTTTTGGCGCCGAGAGCGCACCGCGTGCCGACGGACGCATTGCGAGCGTGCAGACGCTCGGTGGTTCGGGCGCGTTGAAAGTGGGCGCGGATTTCATCCGGCGTTACTTCCCGGACGCGAAGGTGTGGGTAAGCGATCCGACGTGGGAGAACCACCGTTTCATCTTCGAGCGCGCGGGCTTCGAAGTGAACACGTATCCCTATTACGACGAAGCAACCGGCGGGCTGTTGTTCGATGCCATGCTGGACGCCATCGACAAGCTGCCTGCAAAGAGCGTCGTGCTGCTGCATGCGTGCTGTCATAACCCGACAGGCGTCGATCTGGACGAAGCGCAGTGGGTGGAGGTCATCGACGTACTGCAAAAGCGCGACTTGCTGCCCTTCGTCGACATGGCGTATCAAGGCTTCGGCGCAGGGCTCGACGCCGATGCCTTCGCGGTGCGCGAGATTGCGCGGCGCGGCGTGCCGGCGTTCGTCGCCAACTCGTTCTCGAAGAATTTCTCGCTGTACGGCGAGCGCTGTGGCGGCCTGCATGTCGTATGCGACGATGCCGCTGAAGCCGATCGCGTGCTCGGTCAATTGACGAGCGCGGTGCGCGCGAACTACAGTAATCCACCGACGCATGGCGCGAAGATCGTGACCAAGGTGCTGAACACGCCGGAACTCGCGCAATCGTGGCGCGAGGAACTGGCGGCGATGTGTCAGCGCATCGCGCGTATGCGGCACGCGATTCACGACGGCCTGCGCGAGCATGTACGCGGCGAGGCGCTTGCGCGTTATATCAAGCAACGCGGCATGTTCACGTACACCGGCTTGCAGGCGGAGCAAGTGGACCGTCTGCGCGAGGAGTTCGGCGTATATATCTTGCGCTCCGGCCGCATGTGCGTCGCGGGCCTGAACGACAGCAACGTGCAGGTGGTGGCGGACTCCATCGGCAAGGTGCTGGCGCGCTAGTCATAAAGCGGGACACGAGAGCACGCTCTGCGAAGGCAGCGTGCCCGGTCCCGCATCCACCTTCGAACCGCGCGGCGGCGTCGCAACGAGCCGCACGCTGTTCTCTCCCGCATTCGCGAGCACGTACTGCTCGGGACTTCCATCGGGCTGCCAGTACACGCGATACACCGCATCGTCTCGATAGACGTGCAGCGCGCCGTGTACCGTCTCGTCGCCGCGTTTCAGATTCACGCTTTCGCCTTCGCGCAACGCGAATGAGCTGCCCGCCGCGCCTTCGAGTGTGCCGCATGGCGCGGCTTCGGCGCTGCTTGCCGCGACAGCGCGAAGCATCAACGCCATCGCGCATAGCGAAATCACACGAATGTTCATTAGTATCGGCCTCGTTCGATAAAGGGCTGCGCCCCACACTCCGCGCGCGTTTTGCCCGACGTTCCCGCGCGCGTGTGCTACCTTGAATGAAGCAGCGTTCAGTCCCGGAGGGCCGCCATGTCAGTGATCGCACCGGACGAGAAAGCGGAGTTTCTTGCGATTCTCGCGCGCCACCGTTTCACCGAGGGCGATTTCCTCGTGACCGAAGCAGGCGCGTCGGATGTCGTCGACGACGTCTATCCATTGCAGGGCTATGTGACGATCGTGCGGCGATCCACTTCGAAGGAACGCGAATATCGCATCGGGCATGGCTCCCACTGGACCGTTGCCTTCGAGAAGGATCTGAACAAGCGCGTGTTCGGCTGAGGCGGGCACGCGATATCGGGCACGATGACATCCTTGAAGCGGAGCACGCGATGAGACCGACCGATTTTGCCTCGTTCAAAGCGCATGTCGCCATGTTGTTGCGCGACCTGCCGCGCGGCATGACCGCTGATTTCAACGACGTGGCCGTGGCTTACTGGAACGGCAAGCAAGTGATGGGCGCGTACCTGCGCGATAACGGGCGTATCGACGAAGACTTCGATTTCGACGAGAACGCGTGGGGCGTGTGGTGCGACGAGTTCCTCGCGTGGCTCGACGCGCCGCGCTTCTCCGAACGAAGCGATCTGAAAGCTGCATTACTCGCCGATCTCCCCATGGCCGACGTTCATCTCGGACGCTGGCCGCGCGCTCTGGCTTGAGCCATTGCGACGTGTCGTCACGGCACGCGAATTGCTACCCTCCCCCGGTTCACCATGTCCGAACCACGGCCGCAGGACGGCTGTGTTCCGCCATTCATCATCACGGAGGGTAGCAGTATGGCTGGCACCGGAAGACTTCATCCGCTCACGTTCGTCACGGCCGTCGGGTTCATCATCATCGGCGCGGTGCTTGCGGCCGGTGGTGCTTACCTCGTGACCTTGCAAGGATCGTGGTACTACGTAATCGCGGGCGCGGCCATCGTACTGACCGGCCTTTTGCTGTTGATACGGCGGCGCTCCGCGCTCTTGCTGTTTGCAATTTTCCTGTTTGCCTCGACGATCTGGGCCGTCTTCGAAGTCAAGTTCGATTTCTGGCAACTCATGCCGCGTCTCTGGATTTGGCTGCTGCTCGCACTGTGGCTGCTGATTCCGTTCGTGCATCGCGGCGCGCTGTTCGGGCCGCCTTCGACTGCACGCGCCGCGCGCGTGCCGCTGGCCGCTGCCGTCATCCTCACACTGTTGCTCGGTGCAGGCACGTACTTTCAGGACTTCCATGACCGTCCGGGACGTATCGATGTCAACGTAGCCGCCGATCCGAATCAGGCCGATCTGAACGCCGGCACCGGACGTGCGGCGAGCGACTGGACCGATTACGGCGGCTCGCCGCTGGCGCAACGGTATGCGCCGATCGCGCAGATCACGCCCGAGAACGCGCATCAGCTGAAAGTGGCGTGGACGTTTCGCACCGGCGACATGCCCGGCCCCGACGATCCCACGGAGACGACGGACGAGAACACGCCGATCAAGGTCGGCAACACCATTTTTCTGTGCACGCCGCATAGCAAGGTGATCGCGCTCGATGCCGCGACGGGTGCGGAACGCTGGCGCTTCGATCCGCAAATTCAAAGTCCCATCGGCTTCAAGCACTGGGAGCACATGACTTGCCGGGGCGTCGCTTATTACGATGCGGCAATGCACGTGGGTCCGCCCTCCGCCGCCGATGCGGCTGCTTCCGCTTCCGCGCCAGCGCTCGACGCGAGCGCATCCGCGCCCGCGGCTTCGACGGATACGACGGCTTCCGACGCCACCGCTTCGGCCAGCGCCTCCGCGCCCGCCGAAGCATCCGCGCCCGGCGCACCGGCCGCACCGGCCGCACCCGTAGCCGTTGCTCAAACCGCCGCCACCGGCGAGTGCTCGCGCCGTCTCTTTCTGCCGACCGCCGACGCCCGGCTCTTTGCGCTCGACGCCGATACCGGCAAGCCCTGCACGAACTTCGGCAAGAACGGCGCGATCGATCTGCGTTTGAACATCGGACCGTTCACGCCCGGCGGCTATTACTCCACCTCGCCACCCGCTGTCGTGCGCAATCTGGTAATCGTCGGCGGTCACGTAACGGACAACGAATCGAACAACGAACCTTCTGGCGTGATCCGCGCGTTCGACGTGAACGACGGCCATCTAATCTGGAACTGGGACTCGGGTAATCCGGACGCTACCGAACCGATCGCGCCGGGCGGCACCTACGTGCGCAACTCGCCCAACATGTGGTCGATGTTCAGCGTCGACGAAAAGCGCGGTCTCATCTACCTGCCGATGGGAAACCAAACGCCCGATCAGTGGGGCGGACAGCGCACGCCGCAAGCCGAGCGCTTCGCGGCAGGCCTGGTTGCGCTGGATGCGTTCACGGGCAAGCTGCGCTGGAACTACCAGTTTACGCACCACGATTTGTGGGACATGGATGTGGGCGGTCAACCGACGCTCGTCGATTTGCAGACGGCGGAGGGCACGCAACCGGCGGTGATCGCATCGACGAAACAGGGCAGCATTTACGTGCTGAACCGCGAGACCGGCAAGCCGATCGTGCCCATTACCGAGACGCCGGTGCCGCAAGGCGCTGCGCGTGGCGACCACACCGCGCCGACGCAGGCGGTTTCCGCGCTCAACTTCAATCCGCCGCGCGTGCGTGAGGCCGACATGTGGGGCACGACGCCGTTCGATCAGCTCTGGTGCCGTATCAAGTTCAAGAGTCTGCGTTACGAAGGCCCGTTCACGCCGCCGTCCGAGCAGGGCACGCTCGTGTTTCCGGGTAACTTCGGCGTGTTCGACTGGGGCGGCGTGTCAGTCGATCCGGTGCGGCAGATCCTCATCGCGAATCCAGACTACATGGCGTTCGTGTCGAAACTGATTCCGCGCGAGAAGCTCGACGCGCAGCAAGGAGAAAAGAAGGGCAGCGAGACGAGCGGTATCAAGCAGGCGCGCGGCACGCCGTTCGCCTATGAAATCAGCGCGTTTCTTTCGCCGCTCGGCATTCCGTGTCAGGCGCCGCCGTGGGGTTACGTGGCGGGCGTGGATCTGCGCACGGGCGGGATTGCATGGCAGCACAAGAACGGCACGATCCGCGATAGCGCGCCGCTGCCCATTCCGATGCCGCTCGGCGTGCCAAGCCTAGGCGGAACGATGGTCACGGCAGGCGGCGTGGCGTTCCTCACCGGTACGCTCGACCAGTACGTGCGCGCCTACGACGTGCGCGATGGCCACAAACTGTGGGAAGCGCGTCTGCCCGCGGGCGGCCAGGCGACGCCGATGAGTTACGCCGATGCCAGCGGCAAGCAATACGTGCTGGTCACGGCTGGCGGCCACGGTTCGCTCGGCACGAAAGCCGGCGACTACGTGATTGCCTACACGCTGCAGTGACGCAAACGGTAAGCGAAAAAAAGGAACGGCGGGCAATTGCCCGCCGTTCCTTTTTCAACCTGCGCGACAGCATGATCGCCGCCGCGTATGGAGCAACTCAAGCCGCGCGCCGATAGGCATCGGCCATGAGCTTGCTGACTTTTGCGCGTGTCTTGAGCGCGTCCAGAAAAGCGGCGCGCACGGTCTTGGCAATGGCGAAAACAAACGAACTTGAGGTAACGGCGATGACGGCCATGACTAAACTCCCTTAAAAATGAACGACCTAGGGTAACTAACTAGGTAATAACCCTATATTAGCATGTTGTGACGCAGTGCAACAAGTTGCTTTCAATATTTCCAAAAGTGTGGTTTGCGTGCAAGCTAAAGGGCACAGGCCGCATGTGATGGAAGTGGAATCCAAATTGCTCCAATGCAGGGCAAAACCGACTGATTACGCCGTTCTTCCAGAAGGGAGGATGTATGAAAGGGGATCGCTCGAGCCGTGCCGGCGCGTTGCCGTGGCTGTGTAGCGCAGTAATCGTGTCGGCCATCATTGGCGGTTGCAGCGGAGGAGGCGGTTCCAGTTCGACTCCGGCGGCGGGCAGCAGCGCGCCGGCGTCGAATCCTTCAGCGGCCTCAAGTCCGTCAGCGGCATCGACTCCGTCAGGCGCGTCGAGTCCCGCGGGCGCATCGAGCCCTTCAGGCGCATCGGGCGCTTCGGGGTCTTCGGGGTCTTCGGGGTCTTCGGGCGGAGCGGGCGGGGGCACCGTAGTTACCCCTGTCGCCCATCCGATGGACGTTGCGACCTATCACAACGACATCGGCCGCACCGGCCAGCAACTCGCGGAAACGAAGCTCACGCCGGCGAACGTCAATTCGACTACCTTCGGCAAGCTCAACGTGCTTGCGGCGGACGGACCCGTGGACGCGGAACCGCTCTTCCTGACGAGCGTGGCGATCGCGGGCGGCACGCACAACGTGCTCTACGTCGCCACCGAAAACGCCAGTGTCTACGCGTTCGACGCCGACACCGGCGCGATCCTGTGGAAATCGTCGATGTTAGGCGCAGGCGAAACACCGAGCGACGACCATGGCTGCGGCCAGATCACGCCGACTATCGGCATTACGGCGACGCCGGTCATCGACCGCACGCGCGGCCCGAATGGCGCAATCTACGTGGTCGGCATGTCGAAAGACACGTCGGGCAAGTATCACCAGCGCATTCACGCGCTCGACATCACGACAGGCGCGGAACTTTTCAACGGTCCGACCGAAATCGCCGCGTCGTATCCCGGCACGGGCGCGGGCAGCGCGAATGGCCGCGTGAGCTTCGATCCCGGCCAGTACGCCGAGCGCGCTTCGCTCTTGCTGCAAAACGGCGTGGTCTATACCGCGTGGACATCGCATTGCGACATCATGCCGTACACCGGTTGGGTGATCGGCTATAACGCCAGCACGCTGCAGCAGGCAAACGTGCTCAATCTCACGCCGAACGGCCAGATGGGCGCGATCTGGATGAGCGGCGCGGGCCTCGCGTCGGACGGCACGTCGATCTATTTCCTCGATGCCAACGGCACTTTCGACGCCACGCTCGACGGCAACGGCATGCCGATTCATGGCAATTTCGGCAACGGCTTTCTGAAACTCGGGACTTCGCCCGCCCTCGCCGTCACTGATTATTTCCAGCCGTCGAACACGGTGAACGAATCGGCGGCCGATGAAGATCTGGGTTCAGGCGGCGCGCTCGTATTGCCCGATCTCGTCGATGCGGGCGGCACGACGCATCATCTCGCGCTCGGCGCGGGCAAGACATCGACGATCTACGTGGTCAACCGCGACGCGATGGGCAAGTTCGATTCGAATGCGGATCACATCTATCAGGAGATCGTCGGGCAGATTCGCGGCCCGATGTTCGCCATGCCCGCGTACTTCAACAACACCGTTTATTTCGGCTCGATTGGCGACAGCATCAAGGCGTTCGGCATCGCGAACGCCGCCTTGTCCACGACGCCGACGAGCCAGACCGCAAACAGTTTCGGCTCGCCGGGCGCCACGCCAAGCGTGTCTGCGAACGGCGCGGCGAACGGCATCGTGTGGGCGGTGGAGAATGGCACCATCGCCGTGCTGCACGCCTACGACGCCAGCAATCTCGCGCGCGAGCTTTACAACAGCAATCAGGCGGCGGGCGCGCGCGATCAGTTCGGGCAGGGCAACAAGTTCATTACGCCGATGATCGCGAACGGCAAGGTCTATGTGGGGACGCGCAACGGCGTGGGCGTGTTCGGTCTGCGGTGATGCCTGTCATGGACGCGGATTGGTGGCGATGAATTGCTTCACGGCGGCGTAGGCGGGCTTGGGCGTCTGGCCGTCGTCGAGGATTACGCCGTAAGGTCCTTCGCCGCCTGGCGGATCGTCGTAGAGCTGGTAGATCTGCAAGGATTCGATGTCGTAGCGCACCGCGATCGCTCTCAGGTCGCCGAGCATGTCGTTGGCGAGGAAGGCGGCCGCTTGCTGATCGGTGCCGAAGTCGGGCCGCACGCCCATTTCATTGATCCATACCGGCTTGCCGAACCGGGCAAGCGCGCCGATGACGTTGTAGCAACCCGTGCCGCCGCACGCGTGCTCGATGTTGCCCTGGTCGGAGTACCAGTGCCATGCCGTGATATCCCACGTCACGATGGGATGCCCGCCCGAACCGTCCGGCTGTGTGCCGTTCGCGAGCATCGTCACGAAGCCGTACTGCATCCACGCATTGCCGCCCATGACGATCTTTCCCGACGGGTCCATCGACTTGATGCCGGCGATCATGCCTCGGATGACGCCACGCGCAATCTGGAACTTTTGGTTGTCGAAGTCCGTGGGCCGCACGCCGTCCACCCATCCGGCGACCGTTGCCGAGCCGAGTTCGTTGGTGACTTCGTAGTAGGCGTAACGCTGCACACTCACGACGTCGCGCGCGAGCGCATAGGCCGATTGATACGCGGAGTCTTCATCGGCGAAATCGATTCCCATCAAGATCACCGGGTACACAGTGACCCCACCGGCGGCCAGCGCGTTGGCTACATTGGCGAGACGCATGGCGGTTGATTTGCTATACACCTCGTTGCGATACAGTTTGATGCCGAGATCCTGAAGCTGCGCTAATTGTCTGGCGGCGCCAGCGAGATAATAGACATCGCCATAACTGTTGTGACCGTTCATTCCGTAGAATAAATCGTTGGCGACGGGATTTATGGCGGCGGACGCGGCGTGATGACGATAGCGTGAATTATCGACGCTCGATGGCACGTTAGCGCTGTCCGAACCACCGCAAGCGGTTAATAACAGACTTGCTGAAAAGATTGCAGGCAAAACAGGTTTTGTGTTTCTGCAAAAACTAATTAAGCGATGAGCGATTTGCATAATCCAAAATAAGCCGATGACGTGTGCTCGCTTATGTCGCGGAAAATTAAATTCATTCGCGGACGCGAAGACAGGTGAATAGCGCGATGCTGATAACGCGAAGCGCAAGCGGGGCCGCGCCTTTTGCCGATGGGAATGGCGCGGTGCGTCGAGAAATATAGACGGTGGCAGACGGGATAATCAAGACTTAATCGCGTCACTTTCACGAACCGCGCTTATCTTTGCGAGATAATCGAAGATCGGAGGATGTAATCTTAATGGCGACAGCGATTCAGGCTTCAGAAGCAAGCGCGTTGCGAGATTTATTTGGTCGGAAAAATTAAAGCTGAATAGTCAGCGGGCAATGCGCGGCGCATTTGAAAATAGAAAATTCGCGACGCGCCGCCCACGACGTGTTGGAAAGAATAAAAAACGACGTACGCTTCAGACCTTTCTCGTTTCAATCGACTTCGCGCGTTCTCGAATTACGCACCCGATCCAATACCGCGCGGCACTTCGCCAATTTGCCGAAACATGCTCAACCAGTCTTCCAGATGCCACGTCTTCGACACACGGTCATCGCGTATCTCATGGAACGAGTGAATGGCAAATCGAACCGGCTTCGATGTCGCCGCGATGCCCATCAACGGACCGGACTGCGTACCGCTCACTTCCGCGCGCACGCCGACGCGATTGTCCTGCGTGAGCATGTCTAGAATCTCGATGCGCATGTCAGGCAGCGCAGCCGCCATCTCCGCGAAGATGGGAATCATCTGGTCGGGACCGGCTTTGAAGCCGGCCGGCTCAGGCAGATATTCCCAGTCCGACGTCACGGCTTGGCGCAGCAAGTTCACGTCCTTTTGCGCGAAGGCGGCGTAAAGACGCTCGACGGCCGCGCGGGCTTCTGACTGGGTGATGTGTTCTGCCTCCATGGTGCCTCCTGAGCGTTAGGGATGCGGCGTTGCAACCCACTTTAACCCAATGGTCCGGATCGGGTGATCTGTCGTGTTAAGCTCGCATTTCTTCGTTGGGGAGTAGCCGGCTTTCCCGCCCGGGAAAGCGTCCATGTCAACACGCTCGGTCTTTCGACCGTGGCATGGGCAGCCGTCACAGGTTGGCAAGACCATCGACAGAATGCGCTTCCGGTCGGGCGCGCCTTCTGTCCTTGTGCTTGCCCGACCAGACCAGAGCGCTACTCGATGAACCTCGCTTCCACCGTATTCCTTGCTTTCGCCATGTCCACCGACGCCTTCGCCGCCGCCGTGGGCAAAGGCGCGAGCCTGCATAAACCGCGCATCGGCGAGGCGCTCAAGGCGGGAGTCATCTTCGGCGTAATCGAGGCGCTCACACCGCTCGCCGGGTGGGCGCTCGGCCGCGCCGCCGCGCAATACGTCACCGCGTGGGACCACTGGATCGCTTTCGGCCTGCTTTTCGTGCTCGGCGCGCGCATGATCCGCGAAGGCTTAAGCGAATCGGCTCACGAAGAAGAAAAGCCCAACTCACATTCCTTCTGGGTGCTCGCCGTCACGGGCTTTGCCACCAGCATCGACGCGATGGCGGTCGGCGCGGGCCTCGCGTTCATCGATGTCGATATCTTCTCGACCGCCGCGACCATCGGCTTCGCAACCATGCTCATGGTGACCATCGGCGTGATGGTCGGACGGCTGGTCGGCGCGACTATCGGCAAGCGCGCGGAGATCTTGGGCGGGCTGATTCTCATCGGCGTGGGCAGCGTGATCCTTGCGGAGCATCTGGGTTACTTGAGTTGATGCGAAGTTCTGCATGTCGCGTTTGAAATCGCCGCCCATGCCACGAACTCACCACTTCGCCTTATCCGTTCCCGGCGGCACCGATGGCCTCGCGTAACCCGCCGGCGTGCGCTCGAAGCGCGCGCTCGGCGTGACCGCGCGCAGCATGCCGAAACCCGATTTGCTTTCCTCGGTGTATGCGGCGATGTCCGGCCGCGCCGTCTTCAACCCTCCGTCGATACGTCCAAGCCCGCGCAGCCAGTGTCCCGTCTGTGCGAGCGAAACCTCCACGTGCCAGCTACCGCCTTCCGTTTGTTGCTTCCATAGCGCGGCGGCCGCGCCGAATGCCATCAGAAAGCCGCTCGCCATGTCGAGCATCTGCATGGGCAGCGCTCGCGGTTTGCCATCGCCCTGCGCTTCGCCTTCGGCGGCGTTGAAGCCTATCGCGGTCTGCACGAGCGAATCGAAGCCACGCCGATCCGCCCACGGACCTTCCGTGCCATAAGCCGACAAGGACACGTACACGATGCCCGGCCGCCGCGCCACCAGCGCCTCGGGCCCGAAGCCAAGCTCGGCGATCCCGCCCGGCCGATAGCCTTGCGAGAAGACATGCGCCTCATCGATCAGCCGCCACAGCGTCGCGCGACCGTCCTCCGTGCGCAGGTCGAGATGCGCGGAGCGCTTGCCGCGACTCGTCTCGGCGATAGCGGGAATGTTCGGCAGATGCGGCGAATTCACGAGCATCACGTCCGCGCCGAACGAGGCGAGCGCTCGACCGCCCGTGGGACCGGCAAGGATGCGCGTGACGTCCAGCACGCGGATATCGGTCAGCGGGCGCGCGTCATTGTCGAGCGCGGGCAGCGCGAGAGGCGCAGCGTCGCCGATACGCGTGATCTTCAGCAACGGCTGCGCGGCGATGGCTTTGGCTTGCGGCGTCGCATCCCATTCTTCGAAGCTGCGCAGCATCGTCACGACGAGGCCGCGTTCGGCGCACGCGGTTTCGTAATCGTTCGCGCGCCATTCGAGCAGCGCGCGTTCGGCATCGGCGCGCGTGGCGCTGTGCGGGTCGAGACCCAGCACGCGCAACGCGCCATCCTGATGATGCTCGAAGTTTGCGTGTATGCGCACGTAGCCGTCGGCCGTGCGGTAGAGGCCCGAGAATTCACCCCAGGTCTCGGGTTCGGCACCATCGACCGTGAACCAGTCGGTGCATTCGACGGCCGCGTGCGTCATGTCGACGCTCACGCGCTGGCGGTCGACGCCGCGCGCATGAGCCAGCTCGGAGGCCGCGAGCGCTGCCGCCGCGATGGTCGATTGCGCCGCTTCGCCCACGGCGAACGATGACGGAAACACCGGGTCGTGTCCGGGTAGATCGACGAGGTGGAGGGCATCGTCGGGAAGGCCGGCGAGTTGCCAGAGATTCGTAAGCGTTGCGAAAGAAGTCATGGCGATGAGTGCGCGCGGGTCAGCGATGACGCATTGTCGCGCCGATTGGTTGAGCGCGCACGTTGCGCTTGTCTAAAGCGCGTGGATCAGCGGAAAAAGTGGTCCGCGAGGCGGCGCAGGCGGTCGCGACTTGACGCCGACGGCTCAACGCTTGGCATAGGCCCGCAGGATGCCCACCGCCAACCGCCCGCACACCCTCACTTCCCCGCCATCGCCAACACGCGCTCCAGCTCAGGCAAATCCACTGGCTTGACCAGATGCGCGTCGAACCCGGCCGCCCGCGTGCGCGCCATGTCTTCGTCGGAACCAAGACCCGTCATTGCGGCGACGATCACGCGCTTGCCTTCATCGCGCATCTGACGAATGACGTCGAAGCCCGTCATGCCCGGCATCGATAGATCGAGCAGCACGACTTGCGGACGCGTCGTCCCGAACGATGCCAGCGCTTCCGGGCCGTCATACGCCGCGCGCGCCGCGTGACCGAGCATATCGACGAGCAAGGTCATGCTGTCGGCCGAGTCGCGATTGTCGTCGACAACGAGCACGTCGAGCTGACGGCTCGCCACCGCATTCGGCGCGGAAGGCGGCATGATCCCCTGCGTGGGCGGTTGCGCGAGCGGCAGCCACAAACTGAACGCGCTGCCCTTGCCAGTGCCGCCGCTCTTCGCCTCGACGTGGCCGCCATGCAGTTCGGCGATCGCTCGAACCAGCGTGAGGCCGATGCCAAGCCCGCCTTCATCCGGATGCGCGCCCGGCGCATGCTCCTGCACGAAAAGATCGAATACGGAGGCGAGCGCATCGGCGGAAATACCGCGACCCTGATCCGTCACGCGCAGAAGCGCCGCGCCGCCGCGTGGACCGATTTCCAGCCGGATGGTCGACTCGGGCGGACTGAATTTCGCCGCGTTGTTGAGCAGGTTATTGAGCGCTTGAACGAGCCGCGTCGGGTCGCCATTGACGAAGAGGCGCTGGCCGCTGTCGTCCACGTCGAGCCGCTGCCTGCGCGCCTCGAAAAGCGGCTGACTCGCTTCGACGCTCAGGTGCACGACATCGGCGATATCCACGGTCTCGGTCGCGAGCCGGATCTTGCCGGAACTCACGCGGCCCGCTTCGAGCAGATCGTCCACCAGCTTGGTCAGATGCGCGAGCTGCCGGTCGACGATATGGCGGCTGCGAATGACATCGGCATCGTCGGAAGCCTTCAGTTTGAGAATGCTCACCGCGTTGCGGATGGGCGCGAGCGGATTGCGCAGTTCATGGCCGAGCAACGCGAGAAACTCGTTCATGCGGCGGCTCGACGCCTCGAGTTCTTCCAAACGCCTGCGCGCGGTCATGTCGCGCGTGATGGCGACGAAGCCTTTTTCGCGGCCATCGGCGGCGGGCAGCGCGCTCAGAATGACGTGCGCCCAGAACTCCGAGCCGTCCTTGCGCGTGCGCCAGTCCTCGTGTTCCGTGCGGCCGCGTTCCGCCGCGAGGCGCAAGTCGTCGCCAGGACGGTCGCGGCCCTGTTCGTCCGACAGATAGAAGAGCGCGAAATGCCGGCCGATCGCTTCTTGCGCGGTGAAGCCGTAAAGCGCGCGCGCGCCGTCGTTCCACGAACGGATGATGCCGTCGTGGTCGAGCATGCAGATGGCGTAATCGCTCACCGAATGGATGAGGAGCCGCAGGCGTTCGTCCGCTTCCGTCGCGCGGCGGCGATCCGTGATGTCGTGAATGAAGCACGCGAACTGCCGCTGCCCGTCGAACCACACTTCGCTGATGGTCAGCTCGGCGGCGAATTCGCTGCCGTCGCGGCGCAGCGCATGCAGTTCCACGCGCGTATTCATCATGCGCGCCTCGCCGGTGGCGAGATAGCGCGTGAGACCGGCGCGATGCGCATCGCGATAACGCTCCGGCACGATGAGCTGCGCGAGTTCGCGGTCGAGCGCCTCTTGCGCGCGCCAGCCGAAGAGGCTGGTCGCAGCCTCGTTCCAGTCCACGACCATGCCGGCTTCGTCCATGGCGACGAACGCAATATGCGCGTTGTCGAGCACGGTGCGGCGACGACGCATGGCATCGGCGAGCTTTTTTTCGTATTCGATACGTAACGACAATTCGACCGTCAGGTCTGCATTTACGCTTTGATTCTCTTGCAGGAGTTTGCGGTTCTCCTGCGCGATTTCCTCGCGTGCAAAGGTTTCCGCAATGCACGCGCAAAACGCGTTGAGAATGGAGATATCGCTTTGGCTGAAGTAATCGGCTTCGCTTGAAATGAGTTTCAGCACTGCGACCGACCGGCCTTCGTAAATGACCGGCGCGACCACCATGGAGACAGCGCCGACGGCTTCGCATGCAGCACGATCCACGCGATGATCATTCGCCGTATTGCGGCTGATGAGCGCTTGTTGCCGCGTGATGCACAAGCCCGAAAGACTGCCCGCGGTGGGCAGACGCGTGCCGACGCTTTTCGCGGCGACTCCGCTCGCCGCGCAATAGACGAGCTGATCGCCTTCGATCCACTCGACAACCGCGGACGCCACGCCGGCAACTTCCCTCAAGGTATCCGTGACTCTTTGCAGATAAGCGGGAAGCGGCAGCCGGGAATGGGCGAGACTTGCAAAAATAGCGAACCAGCGCTGAAAGTGCGCCTGACGGTTATGTTCCGCCTTTGATTTCATGTTCGGAGTCGAAGCCTCGAATTGCGAGTGCATAGCTCTTGTTCCAATCGACGGATCGCGAATTGTAATCGCGGAAATATCGAAAAGCGCAGCCGATATTTTATTTTGGTATTGAAACACAAAATCCTGCGCAAACGTTTGCGAGGAGAGGAAATTTTGACTTCGTTTGTAAGGCGAAGCTGAATCGATTAGGAGTCGATACGGCGAAACCCGCCTTTCGGATGCAAGTCATGCATGCCTTTTAAACGCCGGACCGATTGAAAAACAATATTCTTTGTAGCTTCAGCGGTAAAAACAGCGAACTTCGAATACCGATTTACTTGCCTTCGTCAGAAGCCGGTAAATTTTGGCTTCCGGCTTCCGGCTTCGGGCTCATGCAGTCCGCGCCGCCGGACGAATGCCGGATGGCCGCGCCGCCTTGAACCAGCGTTCTGCCGCCACCCAACGATTCTTGCCCGCGCGCTTGGCTTCGTAGAGCGCGTTGTCGGCGTCGCGCAACACACCGTCGAGTTCGCGGTCGTCGTCGCTGAACTTCGCAATGCCGATACTCACGCCGATCCCAAGCGCCATCCCGTCGTTCGCCATGAATGGCTTCGACAGTTCGCGCACGAGCGTATCGGCGAGTGCCGGCGGGTCGGCTTCGGGCGGCGTCACGATCACGAATTCGTCGCCGCCCAGGCGCGCGACCAGCGCGCCTTCGCCCGATACCAGGCGCAAGCGTTTCGCGACGAGCGCGAGGAGCGTGTCGCCAATTTCGTGGCCGTGATCGTCGTTGATCGCCTTGAAGCCGTCGAGATCGAGATAGAGCAGCGCGCTTTCATCGTTCTGATAACGCTTGCCTGGCACGCGCGAGCGCAACGCCCGGAACAGACCGGCGCGATTTAGCAGGCCGGTGAGCTCGTCGTAGCGCGCGCGGCGGTCGTTTTCCTGCTCGGCCTTCATCGTCGTGACGAGCATGCCGTTCAGGCGGTACGCGGCGGCGCTCATCGCGAAGAGATAAAACGGAATCTGCAGGCACGTTACCCAGAGCGTCGGCTCGCCCGACAGGAGTGCGCCCACGCAGCACGGCCCGAGCGACAGGAAGATCATCACGGCGACCAGACGCGGCGCGCCGAAGTTGCGAAAACAGATGCCGCCGACCATCGCGGCCGCTGACAAAAACGAGAGCGTGGCCGCGACCCAGTCGCCGGAGAGCACGCTGACAAGGGCGCCGTAGCCGACCGTCGCGCCCCACATGGGCGCGAGCAGCACGTAGAGATCGGTGAACGTGGCGCGCCGTTCGCGCGCGCGGCGGCGTGCAAGGACGAGCACGACGAGCCGTACGAAACACACGGCGATTTCGAGCGCGAGCCACACATGAAACGCGATGGTCGGATGACGGCGCGTCAGGACCCAGGCTACGAGAATCGTGTTGAGCACGCCGCCCGCGAAAATGGGCAGCGTGCCGAACAGACTGCCGACCAGGGCGACGCGAATCGCGCGGGGGATGTCCGGCCCCGCGTGCAGTAACCACTTGGCTGCCCGCAAGCGGGGCAGTGTGTACACCTCAGTCAGTTGGTCCATGTCGGTGCGATGCGCGGATCGGCAAAGGCCGGAGTGGCGAAAAGCCATCCATCACATCGGTTAACGGCGGGGGCGCGGGGAGCTTTAGGGCGCCGATGATGGCCGTTCGACGCAAAGCGTTCCGCCTCCACCGATCGAAGCCGTAAAGGTTTACCCCTGCAACTCCTTCATTGACACGCCCCGCTTGTCTCAACTACGCTGAATGTACATTGGATGCACTGAACGTTTTCAGCGCAAACCGAGGCCCTCACCAGGAGACATCGATGGAGACGCGTGCGCGCTGGACTCTCGTAAGTCTGTTGTTCGTAGGTGGAGCGATCAGTTATCTCGACCGGGCGGCGTTATCGATCACCGCGCCGCTCATTTCCCGCGAGCTCAACCTCGATCCCGCGCAACTCGGCATCGTGTTTTCCAGCTTTTTTGTGGGCTACGCGATCTTCTGTTTCGTCGGCGGCTATTCGGCGGATCGATGGGGACCGAAATCCGTGCTCGCCGTCTCCATGCTCGTCTGGTCGCTCTTTTGCGGATTGACGGCAACGGCGGTCGGCATCGTCAGTCTGTTGCTCGTGCGCATTGTCTTTGGCATGGGTGAAGGGCCGCTCTGCGCCAACATCAACAAGCTCGTGTCGAACTGGTTTCCGCGCAGGCAGCAGGCGAGCATGATCGGTATCGCGAATTCCGGACAGTCGGTGGGCGCGGCGATCGCGGGGCCCGTGGTCGGCTTTCTCGCGCTGGCGACGAGCTGGCGCACGTCGTTCGTGATCATCGGCGCGGTCGGCACGCTCTGGGTGCTCGCGTGGTTGCTGCTGGCGAAGGACAAGCCGTCGACGCCCATCGAGGAATCCGCCGAAGCCCTCGCGCAAGACGACGCGGCCCTCGCCGCCGATGGCTCCCCCGCGCCGTTGTCCACTTACCTGCTGCGCCCAGCGATCCTTTCGACCGCGTTCGCCTTCTTCGGCTACGCCTACATCCTGTACTTCTTCCTGTCGTGGTTCCCGAGCTATCTGACGATGGCGCATCACCTCAGCATTCAGAAGATGGCCGTGGTGAGCGTGATTCCGTGGGCGGTCGGCGCGACGGGCCTCGTGGTCGGCGGCCTGGTCTGCGACTGGATCTACAAGAAGACCGGCCGCGCCATCTTCGCGCGCAAGATCGTGCTGATCACGAGCCTGGGCGCGGGCGCGGTGTGCATCGGCGTGACAGGCACGGTGACGGACCTGACGAGCGCGGTCACGTTGATGGCCATCGCCGTCTTCTTCATGTACGCGTCGTACAACACCTACTTCGCGATCGTGCTCGATACCGTGGAAAAGCGGCGCGTCGGCGCGGTCGGCGGTTTCGTGCACTTCATCGCGAATCTGGCGGGGATCGTCGCGCCGGCCTTGACGGGTTTTCTCGTGCAATGGTCCGGCAACTTCAAGAGCGCGTTCTTGCTGACCGGCGCGATCGCCGCGCTCGGCGCGATCTTCGTCGCGGTGTTCGTAAGACCGCCCAAGCATCAATTGCAGCTTCAACCCGAACTCGCGTAACGGCGAAAAAATCATGCGACATTACGCGACCATCGAGGAACTGCGCATCGCCGCCAGGAAGCGCGTGCCGCGCATGTTCTACGACTATGTCGATGCCGGTTCGTGGACCGAATCGACGTATCGCGCGAACAGTGACGACTTCGCGCAACTGCAGTTCCGGCAGCGTGTCGCCGTGGATTTCAGCGAGCGCAATCTCACGACGACGATGGCTGGTATCCCCGTTTCGATGCCGGTCGCCATTGCACCGACCGGCATCGCCGGCATGCAGCGCGCGGATGGCGAGATTCTCGCGGCGCGCGCGGCCGCGCGCTTCGGTGTGCCGTTCACGTTATCGACGGTCAGCATCTGCTCGATCGAGGACGTCGCCGCGCATACGCAGAAGCCTTTTTGGTTTCAGCTCTACATGATGAAGGACCGCGGTTTCATTGCGGACCTGATTTATCGCGCGAAAATTGCCGGGTGTTCCGCGCTCGTCCTCACGCTCGACTTGCAGATTCAAGGCCAGCGCCACAAGGACAAACGGAACGGTCTGTCCGCGCCGCCAAAGCTCACGCTGCGCAACCTCGCGCATCTGTCGCGCTATCCGCGCTGGTGTGCGGGCATGCTGGGCACGCCGCGCCGCACCTTCGGCAATATCGTCGGACATGCGCCGGGCGTGACGGGCATCGCGTCGATGGCCGACTGGGCCGCGCGGCAGTTCGACCCGACGCTCACGTGGCAGGACATCGACTGGGTGCGCAAGCAGTGGGGCGGCAAGATCATCCTGAAGGGCATCCTCGACGAGGAAGACGCGCGCATTGCCCGCGATATCGGCGCGGACGCGCTCATCGTTTCGAATCATGGCGGGCGTCAACTGGACGGCGCGCCTTCGAGCATTTCCATGCTGCCGCGTATCGCAGAAGCCGTGCATGGCGATATCGAACTGCACATGGACGGTGGCATCCGCTCGGGACAAGACGTGTTGAAAGCGCTCGCTTGCGGCGCGCGCGGCGTGTACATAGGCCGCGCATTTCTGTATGGACTCGGCGCGGAAGGTGAAGCGGGCGTGACACGTGCGCTCGAAATCATCCGCGATGAACTCGATATGACGATGGCCCTCGCAGGCGTCACTGATGCACGCGCGATAGACGGCCGCGTATTGCGCTCAGGCGGCTTTACCTGCGGGCGCGGCGCGCTGGAAACACCGGTGCGCATGCAGGTTGCTTGAATCACGGAAAAAAGGAGACTCGCATCATGCTGAAGGCATTGACCCCGCAACAGGTTGAACATTTCCAGCAACACGGCTACGTCGCGCCCATTCGCGTGATGTCCGAAGAGACCGCGCTCGAACTGCGCAAGCGCCTGGAGGACTTCGAGCACGAGAAAAGTTCGTTCGCGAAGAAGGCGCTCAACGTAAAGAGCCATCTGCTGTTTCCGTGGCTCAACGATCTCGTGCGCAACGACAAGGTAGTCGATGCAATCGACGATCTCTACGGCGAGAATCTGCTTGTCTGGGCAAGCAGCTTCTTCATCAAGAACGCGCGCGACCCGGCTTACGTGTCGTGGCATCAGGACTCGACGTATTGGGGGTTGTCCAAGCCCGATGTCGTGACCGCGTGGGTCGCGCTTTCGGAGAGCAACCGTTCGAACGGTGCGATGCAGGTCGTGCCGGGCACGCATCTGCTCGATCAGATGCCGCATCGCGATACCTTCAACGAGCACAATCTGCTCACACGCGGGCAGGAAGTCGCGGTGGAAGTGGATGAAGCGCAGGCGGTATCGATCGAACTCGCGCCGGGCGAGATGTCGCTTCATCATGTGCGGATCGTGCATGGCTCGCCGCCCAACCATTCGGACAAGCGGCGCATCGGCTATGCCATCCGCTATATCCCGACTTACGTGCGCCAGCTCGAAGGCGAGGACAGCGCCACGCTCGTGCGCGGCATCGATACGTACAACACCTTCGAGCACGAGCCGCGTCCGACCGAGGAACTGGACCCGGCGTTCGTCGCGCTGCATCAGCAGATCGGCGAGCGCAACCTGAACATTCTCTACAAGGGCGCGGGACAAACCGCAACCGGACGACGCTAGACGCATGATGAACACGAAATTCGAAGCAGCGGTCTTGGAGCGTAAAGGCGAGCCCTTGCAGATCAGGCGCGTCACGCTCGGCAATCTGGCCGACACGGATGTGATCGTGCGCGTGAAGGCGACGAGCCTGTGCCATACCGATCTCGAAGCGGTGCGCGGCGACTTACGCACGCCGCTTCCGTTCGTGCCGGGACACGAAGCGGCGGGTATCGTCGAATGGGCGGGCAACGCAGTGCGCGGCGTGAAGGTGGGCGACCATGTCGTCACGTCGTGGAATCCTCATTGCGGCGCGTGCTTTTACTGTGCGCGCAAGCTTTCGATTCTCTGCCAGCCGTATCGCGATCACGCGGCGCAGTCGTTCCATTTCGATGGCGCGCCTCGCCTCTTTCTCGACGATGGCGCGCCCGTGCATCAGTTGATGTATTCGGGCAGCTTCGCGGAGTTGTGCGTGGTGTCGGAAGAGTGTGCGGTGAAGGTGCCCCACGAGATGCCGTTCGACCGCGCGTGTCTCATCGGCTGTGGCGTGATGACGGGCGTGGGCGCGGCGCTGAATGTCGCGAAGGTCGAGCCGGGCAGTACCGTGACGGTAATCGGCTGCGGCGCGGTCGGCTTGTCGGCGGTGCAGGGCGCGCGGCTCGCGGGCGCGGCGCGCATCATCGCGGTGGATCGCGCGTCGGACAAGCTCAATCTTGCGCGCGCGGTCGGCGCCACTCTCGCGCTTTCAGCCGACGACAACCTCGCTGCCGCGCATGCCGATCTGACCCAGGGACGCGGCGCGGATTACGTATTCGAGGCTGCGGGTAATCGCGCATCGCTGCGGACAAGCGTGGAGCTTGCAAGGCCCGGCGCGCAGGTCGTGTGGCTCGGCAAGCTGCCGGCGGAAGAAGAGGCCTCGTTTCGTTGGGCGAGCCTCATGGGCGAGAAACAGATCGTACGTTCGAGCTACGGCGGCGCGAACCCGGCCAGCGACTTTCCGATGCTCGCCAAAGCGTATCTCGACGGCTCGCTGAAACTCGACGAGTACGTGACGTCGCATATCGCGCTTGCCGATATCAACGACGGCTTGCAAAGGCTCGCCACCGGCGCGGAGCTGCGCGCGGTCATCGAATTCTAAGCGAACGTCATGCGTCATCCCGACATGCAACCCGGCTGGATCGACGCGCCGCATCGCAGCGCGACGCTCGGGCGCTTCGCGCTGGAATCGGGCGAACATATAGACGATCTGCTCGTGTCCTACGTCGTGCACGGCGATATCGGCGACCGCGCACGGCCCGTGGTATTAGGCTTGTGCGCGATCGGCAGCACGCATCATCGGCTGGACTTTCTGATCGGCGAGGCGCGTGCCTTCGACCCGCAAAGCGTGAACATCATCGTCGTGGATGCGCTCGGCAATGGCTTGTCGAGTTCGCCTTCTAATGCGTTGAGCCAGGGCGGCGAGCGCTTTCCGCGTTTTACCATCCGCGACATGGTGAAGAGCCAGAAGGCACTGCTCGATCATCTCGGCATCGATGAAGTGGCCGCCGTGGTCGGCGCGTCGATGGGCGGCATGCAGGCGTTGCAGTGGGGCGTGACGTTTCCGCGCTTCATGCGCAAGCTCGTCGCGCTAACGCCGATGGCGAAGACCACGCCCTGGTCGCAGGCGATCAATCATGCGGGACGCAGCGCGCTTTCTAAGTCGAACGGAGACTGGGGCGCGTGGCTCGCGGTGATGCAGATCATCGCCATGCGTACGCCCGAACGCTTCGCCGATGACGCCGCGAAAGCGGGCGGCACATATGCCTGGCTCGATGCGCGCGCCGCATGGTGGGCGACGCAGCGCGCCGATCCGCTCGACTGGATTGCGCAGTCGCATGCCTACGATACCCACGATGTCGGCACCACCCCCGGCTTCGATGGCGACACCGCAAAGGCGCTGGCCGCGATCGCGGCATCCACGCTCGTCTGCGTGCCCGCGCTCGATCTCTACAATCCCGTTGAAGCGGGCGTCTGGGCCGCGGAGCACATTCCGCAAGCGACCTTGCTGCGGCTGCCCTGCACGAGCGGGCACATGATGGCCTCGGAAGCGGACCCGCAGGCGGCGGCGCAGCTGAACGACGCCATCGCCGAATTCATGCGGTGACGGCGCATACGTGCTGGGGTATGGTTGAGCATCGATCGAATCTGCACGAAGAACACATGAGCCAGTTGAACACCTACGCGACGAATGCCGCCGATACCCCGCCGCTCGATGCAGGCGGCTCCATCCAGCACCGCACTTACCGGCTGTTGCGCGAGATGATCGAGGACGGACGTATCGCGCCTGGAGAAAAGCTGCTCGAAGCGCAGGTCGCGAAGTCTTTTTGCATCAGCCGCTCGCCTGCGCGTATTGCGCTTGCGGCGTTGTGCGCTGACAAGATCATCGTCGAGAGCGAAGGGCGCGGGTATCGCGTGGCGGGAACGGCATCGGCGGAACGCGCGGGCAAGGCGGCCGTGCTCGACAAGGTCGAACTCACTAACGAGCCGCAATGGCAGCGCATGTATGCCGATCTGGAGCGCGAACTTTGTACGCGCGTGCTGTTCGGCTCGGTGCGTATTACCGAGGAAGCGCTGGCGCAGTACTTCGACGTGAGCCGCACTGTGGCGCGCGGCGTCATGGCGCGCATGCATAGCGTGGGCGCGCTGTCGCAGGACCGCAATGGACACTGGATTGCCGAACAGGTGACCGAGGCGCGTATTGGGCATCTCTTCGAAATGCGCCGTTTGCTCGAACCGACCGCGCTGGTGCATGCCGCGCCGCTTGTTTCGCGCGAATTTCTCGAAGGCGTGCGCGAGCGGCTCATCGGCGCGATCGAGGCCACGCATCGCGGCGGCGCCGAAATGGACATGGCGGAAACAGACCTGCATATCGACCTGCTCGCGCATTGCCCGAACAAGGAGATCGTGTTTGCGCTGCAGCGTACGCATGTGCTGTTCGTGCCGACGCGCTATTTGAGCGACCCATATCTGCAGATTCCCGATCAGCTCATCAGCGATGCCTTCACGGAGCATCTGCGCATCATCGACGACATTCTCGCCGGCAAGCCCGAACGCGCGGCGCAGACCTTACAGGAGCACATCGGCGAAGCGGATACACGGTGGATGCTGCGCTTCGAGATCATCCGGCGCTTGAGGCAGCCCGATCTTCCGCCGTATCTTTCGTCGCTCGGCAGCGTCTGATTCCTGTTCACGCGCGGCCGGCTTCTTCGATCGCCTGCATCAAAAGACGCACGCCGGGAGACAGAGGCGCGTCGCGCCGCGTGACCAGTTCGTAAGGCTCGCTACGCGACGACAATGCAAGCGGCAAGGTGCAGACGATGCCATGCGCCGTGCAAAAGCGCGCGACATCCACGGACACCAGCGCCACTAGCGACGGGTTTTTCTGTAGCAGAGAAAGCGTCGCGAACGCAGATGTGGTTTCGAGCAGATGCGCGGGAAAACGCAGGCCTGCATCGTGAAACTCGCGTTCGAGCAAGAGGCGCATGGGCATGTTCGCGCGATACACGACCCACCGGTGCTTCGCCAGATCCTTCAAGGCCACGCGCTTTCTCTTCGCCAAGGGATGCTCCGTATTGGCGATGACCGCGAGCGTCTCGTCCTGCACGATCGCGCTGTCGTAGAGATACGGCGTCTGACTCACGCTCGTGCGGCACACGGCGAGATCGAGCCGGCCGGCATCGATCAGACTCAGCAACGTCGCGCTCGTATCTTCCACGATTTCCACCGACATCTCCGGCTGACGCGTGGCGACTTCGGTGATCGCATCGGTCACGAGCGGCACCGCGCCCATGATGACGCCGACCGCCACGCGCCCGCCGTAACCACGCATGATGCCAACGATCTCTTCACGCAAATGCGCCAGGTCCGTATGAATGAGCCGCGCATAGCGGATCACGCAATGGCCGATCGCGTTGGGTTCGAGCCCGCGATTGGTCCGGACGAATAGCGGCGCGCCGAAGGTGGTTTCGATTTCATGGAGCGCCTTGCTCGCGCCCGGTTGCGTGAGCGCGAGTTGCCTTGCCGCGCCGAGCAGCGAGCCGCGTTCTTCGAGCGCGATGAGAAGCCGCAACTGTTTGACATGCAGGCGGGAGATGATCGAGTCGATGCTGGGCGTCATGGCCGCAAGGGTTGAGTAAAAGTTATAGCGGTATCAATTGTCGTCAGTATCGCCGCGAAGTTCTCCGACGTATACTCGATCACCACCGCGGCGCGCTTCGCTCCATATAACCTTTCCTCAGTCACCATGTCCCTCATCAACTACATCACGCAGATTCAGTTCGACTTCGGCGCGTTGCGCCTGCTTGCGGGAGAGTGCGAACGCTTCGGCATCAAACGCCCGCTGATCGTGACCGATGCAGGCATTCGCGCAGCCGGTCTGCTCGATAAAGTCGTCGATGCGCTGGGCGCGAAAACGCCCGCGCCGGTGTTCGACGCGACGCCGCCGAATCCGAACGAAGCGGCCGTGCGCGCGGCGGTGGCGATGTATCGCGAGAACGACTGCGACGGCGTGATCGCGGCAGGCGGCGGTTCGTCCATCGATCTGGCGAAGGGCGTGGCCGTCTGCGCAACCCACGAAGGTCCGCTGCAAAGTTTCGCGGTGATCGAAGGCGGCCTTGCGCGCATCACGGCGGCGACCGCGCCGGTCATCGCCATTCCGACGACGGCGGGCACCGGCAGCGAAGTGGGTCGCGGCGCGATCCTGATTCTCGACGATGGCCGCAAGGTCGGCGTGATCTCGCCTTATGTCGTGCCGAAGGTCGCCATCTGCGACCCCGAGCTCACGCTCGGCCTGCCGCCGCTGATGACCGCCGCCACCGGCATGGACGCCGTGGCGCACTGTCTCGAAACCTTCATGGCGCCGGTGTTCAACGCACCCGCCGACGGTATCGCGCTCGACGGCTTGTGGCGCGCGTGGCGGCATATCGAACGCGCGACGCGCAATCCCGCCGACCGCGTGGCGCGCTGGAACATGATGAGCGCGTCGATGCAGGGCGCGCTTGCGTTCCAGAAGGGTCTCGGCTGTGTGCACAGCCTGTCGCACTCGCTCGGCGGCATCAACCCGAAGCTGCATCACGGCACGCTAAACGCCATTTTCTTGCCGGCGGTCATCGCGTTCAACAGCAGCGCGCCGACCATGCAGGAAGAGGGCAAGCTTTCGCGCATCGCGCAGGCAATGGGCCTCGCATCCGGCGATGAAGTCGGCGAGGCCATCCGCGCGATGACCGCGACGCTCGGACTGCCGCGCGGTTTGTCCGATCTCGGCGTGACGCGCGAATTGTTCCCGCGCATCATCGCGGGCGCGCTGAAGGACCACAGTCATAAGACGAATCCGCGCGAGGCATCGACGGAAGACTACACGGCGATTCTCGAGGCATCCCTGTAATCGGGCCGAAAGCCAGGACGAGCGACGGCGGCCGATTTGCGGCATTGCAACACGACCCTTACGGGAAAACCCTAGGTTCTGTTACAATGATTGGCAAATTTTGGGGAACTTGCCATGGGCCGCCGCTTCGTTGTCGTAGAAAAGATCGCTTTTACCTTGCTCACGATGTCCGCCGTGCTGGACGCGAGCTATATCACATGGGAAAGCCACCCTAATTTCCGTGAGAACGTTACGGAAATCGTCAAGATGAGTTCAGACCTCTCGTTGGCGAACCCCGGTGGCGACGCCACGCCGCTCGTTCCCATGGCGTTCAATTAAGCTTCAACGTCACCGCGCTCGCCTTCTTCGAGCGCGGCAGTCGCATACCCGCTATACGGCCCGCCGTCGCACGGCGCGCGCACCTTGTCTTATGCTGGCGGCTCCTCAAGCCGTTTCCGCCGCCACGCATGTCCGCCGCCATCCAAACCAACGCCAGTTTCGGCGATCAAATCACGAGCTTTGCCCGCAGCACCGGGCAGATCGTCCTGCAGCGCAATGCCGCGACGGGCGTCTGCATCTTCGTCGCGCTGCTGTGCGCGAATCCCCGGCTCGCGTGCGGTCTGCTTATCGGCGCGTTGACGGGCAACGTCATTACCGTCATCACGCAAGACGCGGATTCACCCGCCATGCGCGACGATCTCTACGGTTTCAACGGCGCATTGGCCGCGCTCGCGGCGTTCACGTTTATCGGCGATGCATCGCAGGCGGCGGCTGTGGCCATTGTCGCGGCGATGGTCGCGACGCTCATCGCCCCCACGCTCGCCGGCAAACTCATGCGCTTTGGCTTGCCGATCTTCTCCAGCCCGGCGATCATCGTGACCTGGTGCTGGCTGCCGTTTCTGGCCGGGCGCGGCGATACGGGCGCGATTCCGCCCGTCGCGACGGGCTTCGTTTCCATGCTGCAGGCGGCTTTCGCGGGCCTCGCGCCGATTGTCTTCGCGACCGGCGCGCTGGCCGGTGCGCTCATCGCAATCGGGCTGTTTGCCGCCGGGCCGTCGCGTGCGGCGTGGGCGCTCGCGGGCAGCGGACTCGGCGCGTTTCTGCACGCACTCGGCGGCGCAAGCGATGCCGTCGCGCTCTCCGGTGCATGCGGTTTCAATGCGGCGCTCGCGGCGCTGGCCGCCGCGCCGCTCGGCGGCCGCTATGCGCTACTGGCGATCGTCGCATCGGTGTTGTTCGAGCGCGTGATCGATTGCCTGGGCGTCGCCGCGTTGACCGCGCCTTTCGTGCTGGCGTCGTGGACGGTGCTTTGCATGGCGCGCCGTCTCGAGGCGCATACGGACAAGTCGCATCGCATGCAGGCAGCGCCCGCTCTCGTCGATAAAGGAGACTCACATGTCGTTCACCCACACGCCTGAGCGCCGCATCGCGGAAAGCGGACCGCGTTCGGCGGCCGAAGCGGCGACGCGCGCCGATCTGGCGGCGGCGTATCGGCTCGTTACGCTCAACGGCTGGGACGATGTCGTCTATACGCACATCTCGGCAAGCGTTCCCGGCGAGCCCGGCCGCTTTCTGATCAACCCGTTCGGGCTTTCCTTTGACGAAGTCACGGCGTCGAATCTCGTCAAGATCGATATCGATGGCAACGTGATCGGCGCGAGCGCGCATCCCGTGAACGCGACCGGCTTCGCGCTGCATGGCGCGGTGCACGCCGCCCGTGCCGATGCCGTTTGCGTGATGCATCTTCACGTGCGCGAAGCGATCGCCGTGTCCGCGCAACCGCACGGTTTGCTGCCCGGCTCGCAACATGCCATGCGCTTTCACGGGCACCTGGCGTACCACGATTACGAAGGCCTCGCGTTTTCGCCGGCGGAAGGCGAGCGGCTGGTTGCGAGTCTCGGCGCGCATCGCGCCATGCTCTTGCGCAATCACGGGCCGCTTACGCTTGGGCGCACCATCGCCGAGGCTTACGTGCTGATGGATATGCTCGTGAAGGCGTGCGATATTCAGCTACGCGCGCTGGCGGGCGTGGGCAAGATGATCGTGCCGAATCCGGATGTCGTCGCGCGCACGGCCGCACAATTGCACGATGACGATGCGATCGAAGGCGCGCTCGAATGGCCTGCGCTGCTGCGCAAGCTCGAGCGCATCGACCCGTCGTATCGGGAATGAAGGTTCAACTCAAAGGAGATCAACGGCATGCCGACATTCAACATTCAACTGTTCGAAGGCCGCACGGCGGAAGAGAAGCGCAAGTTCGTCGAGGCGATCACGCGTACGACTTGCGAGACGCTCGGCTGCGAGCCGGGCTCCGTGGATATCATTCTGACGGATGTGAAGCGCGAGAACTGGGCGACGGCGGGGAAGCTCTGGTCGGAGCAGTAGTTGTTGGTTCGTGTGGCTGACGTTTCGGCTGTCTGCCGCTTTGGATGGATCGCCGGATCTCAATTCTTTCACCGGATCCGAGCACGATGCGCGCATCATACGACGGGCGACGCCTCTTCAGCGGCAAGCGCGGCCTTCACCGCAGGGCGTGCGCCGATCCGGTCCACAAAGCGTGCGAGCGACTTCCAGCGCTCGATGTCTATTGAGAAGTGCGGCAGCCACGACAGTATCGTGTAAAGGTAGGCGTCCGCCACACCGAAGTCGCCGAGAAGATAGTCCTTGCGCGAGAGCGTGACGTCGAGGTTATCCAGGCGCTTGTAGAACTTCGCTTTGATGATGTCCTTGACGTCCTCGGGCATATCGCTGCTGAACAGCAAGCTGCAACCCGCGTGGATTTCCGAGGTGACGAAGTTAAGCATCTCTTGAAGCCGCACGCGTTCCCAGGTGCCAAGCGCCGGTGCGAGTTTCGCTTCCGGTTTCAAGTCGGCCAGATACTGGAGAATCGCGGGGCCTTCGGTTAGCACCTCGCCGTTGTCGAGCATGAGCGCCGCGACGTAGGCTTTTGGATTGACTTCGAGAAAGTTGCGGCCTTCGGAGGTCTGCTTGGTCTTGTTGTTCACTCGAACCAATTCAAATGGCAGGCCTAGTTCACGCAGGACGATGTGAGGCGAGAGGGAGCAGGCATTGGGAGCGAAATAGAGCTTCATGAGTTGCTTCAGCGGTGTGTCGGGACGGGCGGCCGCTTAGGCGTCGGGCTTGACGTCTCTTCGCGACCGTTGGTGAGACGATCCTAAGCTCCGCAGAGCTTGCCCGCATAGTTTAGATTTGCCCGAGGCAACATTAGCTACGCTTATGACCTCGGTGACAAGCCGTACTTTGTCAGGGTGAGCTCTGCGGATTGGCTTCCAAACGGCGCGCCCCGGATAGCCGGCGCGCGTTGAGTGGCATGTCACCGAGTGCGTCCTTGACCACGCTGCGCGTGCGCCGCAATTGATCGAACAAGGCCTTCACGACTGGTGAGACGTTGCCCGCCTCCGAGCAGACCAAGCCGAATTCGCGATACAGCGGCGTGGCGAGATTCAGCACACGCAGTCCTTGACGCGCTACCGGCAGAATCGATTCCGGTACGAGCGACAAGCCCAAGCCTTCGCGGATCAGCTTGAATGCGGTCGACCAGTCGTTCACCGATACACGGACATCGGACAGCGCGCAGCCCGCTTCTGCAAAAAGCCGCTGACTGTCTTGGCGGCAGCCGCCGGTAGCGAGCACGTACGGCTCATCCGCCAACTCCGCGAGCGAGACGCCGACGTTGCTCGAGCGACGGCCGAGTGGATGACCGGTCGGCAGCACTACCACCCATGCGTCACGGCCAAGGGCGAACGTCTCCCGTTCCGCTCCCGCGTTCAGTACCACGCCGACATCTACCGTGCTGTCGGCGAGCCAATGTTCGATTTCGTCGTCGGTGCCCTCCAGCGAGACGACTTCGATGCCCGGATGCAAAAGGCTGAACGATTGCAGAAAACTTGGTAGCAGGCTCGCAAATACCGACGGAAAAGTCGCCAGCTTGATGCGCCCCGTATGCAGCCCGCGCGACTCATCGACGAGTGTCTTGATCGACTCCCACTCGACCAACATGCACCGCGCGTGCGCAATCACCTGTTCGCCAATCGCTGTCGCTGTGGTGCCATGCCGGTCGCGCTGCAGAATCTTCACACCGAGCATGCTCTCCAGCTGACTGATGGCCTGGCTTGCACCCGATTGCGTAATGCCGACCTGTGCGGCGGCCTTCGAGACAGATCGCGCATCCGCCACGGCCACCAGCAAACGCCAATGCATCAAGTTCATCATGATCGGATGGGCTTAAGGGGAAATCGCGGGCGAGCGCTTCGGGCCGCCATGCGTCGATTGCATCGACCGCTTTTGAACAAGGTCTGACGCCGATGAATGCAACCTAAGTACCTTCAGCCGAACTCTCGTTGCGTAAGTGACTAATCGACGAAGGACCGCCAAGCGGCCCTTCATCCAAAGCAACTCAAGCCGTCTGCTTGGCTGCCAGCCGGAACTTATGCAACAACGGTTCCGTATACCCGCTAGGCTGCGTACGACCCTCGAACACCAGCGCGCACGCCGCCTTGAACGCATACGAACTGTCGAATGCCGGCGCCATCGGACGATAATGCGGGTCTGCTTCGTTCTGCTGGTCCACCACGGCGGCCATGCGTTCCAGCGTTTGTCTCACCTGCTCTTCCGTGACGATGCCATGCCGCAGCCAATTCGCAATGTGCTGGCTCGAAATGCGCAAGGTGGCGCGGTCTTCCATCAGGCCGACATCGTGAATGTCAGGCACCTTCGAACAGCCCACGCCCTGATCGACCCAGCGCACCACATAACCGAGAATGCCCTGTGCGTTGTTCTCGATCTCGCTCTTGATGTCGTCTTCCGACCAGCTCGGCTTGTCGACCACCGGAATGGTCAGCAGGCCATCCAGCAGTTCGTTCTTCACGCCGTCGTAGTCGATGCTCTCCATGTCCTGCTGAACGTGCTGCACATCGACTTGATGGTAATGCAGCGCATGCAGCGTGGCCGCCGTGGGCGAAGGCACCCACGCCGTGTTCGCGCCCGCCTTCGGGTGCGCGATTTTCTGCTGCAGCATGGCGTGCATGAGATCAGGCATCGCCCACATGCCCTTGCCGATCTGCGCGCGGCCGCGCAAGCCGGTGTTCAACCCGACGAGCACGTTGTTGCGCTCGTATGCGCCAATCCATGCGGACGACTTCATGTCGCCCTTGCGCATCATCGGGCCGGCTTCCATCGACGAATGCATTTCGTCGCCGGTGCGATCCAGAAAGCCCGTGTTGATGAACGCGACGCGCGCGCCCGCCGCCGCGATACATGCCTTGAGGTTCACGCTGGTGCGGCGTTCCTCGTCCATGATCCCCATCTTGATGGTATGACGCGGCAAGCCGAGCAGGTCCTCGACGCGCGTGAAAAGCTCGTCCGAAAACGCCACTTCGGCGGGGCCGTGCATCTTTGGCTTGACGATATAGATGGAGCCCGTGCGCGAGTTGATCTTGTTCTTGAGGTCGTGCAGCGCGCCGAGCGTGGTCATCACCGCGTCGAGAATGCCTTCGGGAATCTCGTTGCCGTCGCGATCGAGCACGCCGGGGTTGGTCATCAGATGCCCGACGTTGCGGATGAAGAGGAGCGAGCGGCCATGCAGCTTGAGCGTCGAGCCGTCGGGCGCGGTGTATTCGCGGTCGGGGTTCAGGCTGCGCGTGAAGCTCTTGCCGTTCTTCGTCACCTGCTCGGCGAGATTGCCCTGCATGAGACCGAGCCAGTTGCGATAGAGCGCGGTCTTGTCCGCGGCATCGACGGCGGCCACCGAATCTTCGCAATCGATGATCGTGCTCACCGCCGCTTCCATCAGCAGGTCCTTGACATGCGCGCCATCCGTCTTGCCGATGGGATGATCGGCGTCGATCTGAATCTCGACATGCAGGTCGTTATGCTTGAGGAGGATGGCGTGGGGCGCGCTGGCATCGCCCTGAAAGCCCGCGAACTGTTCCGGGTTCGCGAGGCGGCTCTTGTCGTCCTTCAGCGTGACGACGAGCTTGCCCTGTTCGATGCTGTACTTCGTGGCGTCGGCATGGGAGCCGTGCGCGAGGGGCGCATTGTCGTCGAGAAAGGCGCGTGCATACGCGATTACTTTCGCGCCGCGCTTAGGATTGAACTCGGCCGTGCGCTCGGCGCCGTCGCTTTCGTCGATGGCATCGGTGCCATACAGCGCGTCATACAGACTGCCCCAGCGTGCGTTCGCGGCGTTGAGCGCATAGCGCAGATTCGACAGCGGCACGACGAGTTGCGGACCGGCCTGTTCGGCGATTTCGCGATCGACATTGGCGGTCGTTGCGCGCACGCTGGCAGGCGCGGGCACGATATAGCCAATCTCTTCCAGAAACTTGCGATACGCGCGCAGGTCGCGCACCGGGCCAGGATTGCCGCGATGCCAGTTGTCGAGTTCGGTCTGCAGGCGGTCGCGCTCGGCGAGCAACGCGCGGTTCTTCGGTGCGAGATCGTGCACCAGGGCGTCGAAGCCTTTCCAGAAGGAAGCAGTATCGACGTCCGTGCCGGGAATGGCTTCTTCTTCGACGAACTTGGCGAGACTCGTGGCGACCTTGAGGCCGTGTTGTTGGGTCATGTCGGTCATGGGCACTCCGGCTGAACGATGCTTCAGGGGTTTTTGGGCGGGCTGGGCAATATGGTAGCGCGGATTGACGGCGGGTCGCTGTTCGAAACGGCAAGCGTGGGCGCTGCGGGCTTCATACGGAACGCCTTTCCGGTGCGTACGCAACGGCGCCGGAAGACGATTGGCCCGCGCATCAATGCAGCGTTGGAAGATTGCCGCCGCAGCACTGCTTATACTTGCGGCCGCTGCCGCACGGGCACGGGTCGTTGCGTCCGACTTTCGGCTCCAGCCGCTTCAATGGCATGGGAGAGAGACCGGCTGCCCGCGCCTTTCGCTGCGGCTCGAAGAATCGATAGATCGTGCTCAGGTTCTCGCACATCTGGCCGATTAGTCCATCGCGCGTTTCGTTTTCGATGGAAAGCGACTGCAAGGTGCGGTTGTCGTCGTGTTCGTGATGCAGGGCCAGCACGGGAGCCAGCAAACGCGCGCGCGTGTCGTCCCTGAGCAGGCTGCTCCAGCTTTCGGCACGCATGCCGACGCCACGGATGAAGCCATGCGCCCAGTCGTTCGCGTTCGCCACGCCGCTCTCGTCTTCTTCGAGCACAGGCTCGTAATGATGCGAACTATCGAGCGTGCGCGCCAGTTCGCCCACGACGACATTCCAGTGGCGTATCAGCAAGCCGGTGATCTCGGCCGCCTGCCGTTCGCTATCGAACTCGAAATCGGTGTTCCAGATTTCAGGAAACCATTCGCTGGACTTGATGAGGTCGGGGCAACACGCCAGGGCAGCGAAGAAGCCATCGACCATTTCGACGTTCATCGCGTTCGGACCAACGGATGCGAGGAAGTCGTCGAGCTGGTTGAGTTCGTCGTCGGAAAGATTGTCGGGGCGGATCGAGGGCACGTTTGAAGATTGGACGTTTAGAGTTTTCGGGCAGGAGTCACTTCATCGATTGTACGGCCTGCTTGTTTTCCTCCGATCGAAGGCCAAGGAAAAGGCCCGGTCTCGAAAGACCGGGCCATCACCGTGCATCGACTCACACAGCCGCTTCCAGCAAGTCCTCGATCATCACCGGCAGCTTTCTCACCCGCACGCCGGTTGCGTGATAGACCGCGCCCGTGATCGCCGCCGCGATCCCGGCAAGCCCGATCTCCGCGATCCCGCGTGCGCCGAGTTCGTTGAAGATGGTGTCCGGATGATCGAGGAAGGTGACGTCGAGCTTCGGCGTATCCGCGTTGGTGGCGACGACGTAATCCGCGAAATTGCTGTTGATCGGCGCGCCGCTGCGCTCGTCGTAGATCGTATGCTCGAAGAGCGCCATGCCGACGCCCATCACCACCGCGCCTTCCACCTGATTGCGTCCCGCGCGCGGATTGAGAATCTTGCCGCCGTCGATCACCGTCACCACGCGGCTCACGCGCAAGCGCGCCGTCGCCGCGTCCCAGGTCACTTCGGCGAAATGCGCGCCGTACGAGTGAATCGACCACTTCTTCTTGAGTGGATCGTCGAAGCCGCCTTTTGCGCTGCCGCTCCCCGATGCCGCATGCATGTTCGACAACTCGAGAATCCGCATATAAGGCACGCCGCTTTCCGCCGATTCGTTCTTGCGATGCACGCGTGCGCCACTCAACGCGAGATCGTCTGGCTTTGCGCCCGCGAACGGCGATCCTTCCGCCTGCGATGCACGTGTGAGAACGATCTTCACCGCCGCGCGCACGGCATCCGACACCGCCGGAATCACCGATGCCGTCGCCGCCGAGCCGCCGGAAATGGGACCGATGGGCAAGGACGTATCGCCGAGACCGACTTCGATCTTGCGTAGCGCAATGCCCGTGTGCTCGGCCACCAGCTGCGCGAGGATCGTGTACGTGCCGGTGCCGATATCCTGCGTGCCGCACGCAACCCGCGCCGTGCCGTCCGCGCGCAGATCGACCGCCGCTTCCGCCGAGAAGCGCAAGCCAGGCCAACTGCATGCGCCGACGCCCCAACCGAGCGTCAAGCCATCGCGCTTCATGGACCCGACCTCGGGCGTGCGCTTCGCCCAGCCGAATTTCTCCGCGCCAGTCTTGAGACATTCGACGAGATGCCGCGACGAGAACGGCAAGCCGCTGCTTTCATCGACGGTGGGTTCGTTACGCAGCCGCAATTCCACCGGATCGATCTTCAAGGCGACCGCGAGTTCATCCATCGCCGATTCGAGTGCGTAGAGACCGGGCACCGCGCCTGGACCGCGCATCGACGTGGGCGAACCGACGTTGCGCTTCGCGACGCCGCCTGTCACGCGCAGATTGGCCGTGCTGTACATCTGCGGCGTGGCTTCGCCGCAGTCTTCGGCGTATTCGTCGGCGAGCGCGGCGTGGTTCAGAAAATCATGCCGCAGCGACACGAGCTTGCCGTCTTGCGTGGCCGCGAGCCGCACGCGCTGTTGCGTCGTCGGCCGATGTCCCACGTTCTGGAACATCATCTTGCGGCTCAGCACGAGCTTGACCGGATGCCCGGTCTGCTTCGTCGCGACCGCCGCGAGCAGGGAATGCGGCCACATCCACAGCTTGCCGCCGAAACCCGAGCCGAGGTAGCGCGAGATCACGCGCACTTTCTCTTTCGGCACGCCGAGCATCTGCACGAGCGTGCCGCGATGGTTCGACACCGCCTGGCTCGTCTCGTAGAACGTGTAGCTGTCGCCGTTCCAATGCGCGATGGTCGAATGCAGTTCAATCGGATTGTGCGTTTCGACGGGCGTCACGTAGGTCTCGTCGATTTTCACGGGCGCTTCGTCGAAAGCACTCGCGGCATCGCCGCGCTCGCTCGCGACCTTCGGCTCTTCGGCGGCGGTCAGGGCCGAGCTGACGTCGTGCGGCGTGACGTCGTAGCTCACCTTGATCGCGGCCGCCGCCGCGCTCGCCGTTTCGAAGGTTTCGGCAATCACGCACGCGACATACTGGCCGTAATAGCGGATCACGTCGTCTTCGAAGGGCGGACGTTGTTCATCGGTATAACCGTCTTCGAACGAATTGCCGGGAATGCGATACAACTTGCCGATATTGCCGCGATGCAGAATCAGCTTCACGCCGGGCATGGCCTGCGCGGCCGCGAATTCGAGCGATGTGATCCTGCCGCTCGCGATGGTGCTGCCAACCGGCACGGCAACCAGCATGCCGGGCAGATCGACGTCTGAAGTGTAAGTCGCGCGGCCGCAAACTTTCAGCGGTCCGTCTATACGCGACTGGGGTCGTCCAATGAAGGACGACGTGGTGTCGGGTGCGGTGGACATGGGCGGGTTCCTCGGTCGGTGTCAGGATGCCTGGGTGGCAAGTTTCAACGCCTGCACGATGCAGCGCTTCGCCAGTTCCACCTTGAAGCCGTTTTCGCTTTGCGGCTTCGCATCGGCGAGGGCGGCATCGGCGGCGCGGCCAAAACTCGCTTCGTCGGGCGTGGCGTCTTGCAGAACCTGTTCGGCTTCGCGCGAGCGCCACGGTTTCGTCGCCACGCCGCCGAGTCCCACGCGCACATGCGCGATACGCCCGTCCTTCACACCGACGACAATCGCCGCCGACGCCAGCGCGAATTCATACGACGCCCGGTCGCGCAACTTCAGGTACACCGAACGCGCGCCTGCCACCGGCGCGGGCAGGCTGACATGCGTGACGAGATCGCCGGCTTCGAGTACGTTCTCGCGCTCGGGCGTGTCGCCGGGCAGGACGTAGAACGCGTCGATGGGAATCGCGCGCTGGCCCTTCGCGCCTTCGACGTGGATGGTCGCTTCGAGCGCGGCGAGCGCCACGTTCATGTCCGACGGATTGCTCGCAATGCACGTGTCGCTCGTGCCGAGAATCGCCTGCGTGCGATTGAAGCCATGAATCGCGGAACAGCCGCTGCCAGGCTCGCGCTTGTTGCAGGGCGAAGCCGTATCGCGGAAATAGACGCAGCGCGTGCGTTGCAGCAGATTGCCGGCCGTCGTCGCCATGTTGCGCAACTGGACGGACGCGCCCGCGAGCACCGCCTGCGACAACACCGGATAGCGCTCCTTGATGAGCGGATGGTGCGCGAGGTCCGAATTACGCGCGGTCGCGCCGATGCGCATGCCGCCGTCATCGGTGGCATCGATATGATCGAGCGGCAGACGGCTGATATCGATAATCCGCAAGGGCTTTTCGACATTGAGCTTCATCAGGTCGAGCAGCGTCGTGCCGCCCGCGAGAAAGCGCACTTCGGCGCCTTGCTGCGCGGTATGCGCCGACGCGCCCGCCGCAATCGCGTCGCGCACGTCGCGCGCGCGGGAAAGCGTGAACATTTCCATGGCGCTCTCCTTAAGCCTTGTTGCCGCGCACGGACTGGATCGCCATGACGATGTTCTGATACGCGCCGCAGCGGCAGAGGTTGCCGCTCATCGCTTCGCGCACGTCGTCGTCGCTCGTGCCGACGGGTTCGTCGAGCAGCGCCACCGCCGACATGAGTTGACCGGCCGTACAGTAGCCGCACTGATAGCCGTCGCATTCCACGAATGCGGCCTGCAGCGGATGCATGTCCTCGACTTCGCCGATGCCTTCGATGGTCGTCACGGCGTCGCCGTCGTGCGCGGCGGCAAGACACAAGCACGCGTTCACGCGGCGGCCGTTCACATGCACCGTGCATGCGCCGCACTGACCGTGATCGCAGCCCTTCTTCGTGCCGGTGAGATGCAGATGTTCGCGCAACGCATCGAGCAGCGTCGTGCGCGGATCGAGCGAGAGCGCGTGGCTCTGGCCGTTGACGGTGAGATTGAAGCTGACGCTAGCGTCGCCGGTTTTTGCTGGCGGCGGCGCGAGCACGTCGGCGGTGGCTTGCGCGGCCTGCATTTGCATTTGCGGCTGCGAGGCGACGTCGGCGCCAGGGACGCGCGTCGCGGCGCGCTTGGCCTTGTCTCGTTCGTTCGTGGATTGGGGGACTGGATGTTGCATCGAGCGTTCTCCTGGGTATGACAGCAGTGCCTGGAAGTGCAACGGGATGCGGCGAGAGTGTGTCGATGCGCGCTCGTGAATGCGGCGCAAGATAGCGACGCGGCGAGGGTCTGCGCGATGCGGCAGGACGTTCGAACAGCGCGTACGCGAGCGGCGAAGCAGGAACGATGACGCCAGGACGACACTCAGCCAGTATAGGCAGCGGTCCGGTCATTACAGAAGGAGTACGTGAAGGCCGGCCGCGCTTGAGTTTCGAAAGCGTTGGCCGCACGAAGCGTGCCCGAAGGCACACGCGTGCTATTCGGTTGAACGATTCTGCGAGAGGCCCGGCGCTGGCTGGCGTCGGCGACGGCAAAACGCGGTGAACTGGCTCGAATCGAATTGCCCGATTCGATGCGCGCCGGCTTCAATGAGGCATGAAGATACGCGCGATCACGGAGAGGCCAAATGCGCCGGCCGTGCAAAACACAACCAGCAGTACGACGATCACGAGCAGGCGCACGATCAATTGCATTGCGTCGGTCCAAAAAAATTGGCCGCTTACGCGGCCAGAAGGAGGGGTGGATCGGTCAGATTAGAGCTTAGGGGCGCATTCTTAAGCCTGACTTAAGCGGCTTTACTGGCCTCGCGCGGCCTTGAGCGGCTTGAGGCGCGCGCCGGTCTGGCTGCGATCCGCATGCGTGGACGTCTCCGGCAAGTGCGTCCGCGTGGCGTGCCATGAAGATACCCGAAATGAGCGGCCGTTGGTCGGGTTCGTGGCCGCGCTTGGCACTAAGCACCGGCACTTAGCGCAGCGCGTCGCTGTAGCGGTCGCGCAGCGGCAGGATGGTCGCGAGCGCGACCGCGCTGCCGAACATCACGTAATAGCAGATGGAGAGCGCGTCGCCGGTGGTCATCGTCAGCCATTGCACGATGGCGGGTGCAAAGCCGCCGAAGATCATTACCGCGACGTTGTAGCTCACCGAAATGCCCGTCGAACGCACGCTCGATGGCAGCAACTCCGAGATGAACGCCGGATAGCAGCCCTGGTAGATGCCGAGATACATCATGAGCACCGCCTGGCAGGCGATCAGCATCGGCAGGCTCGGATGCGCGGTCAGCACCGCGAAGATCGGATACGCCGTGACGAGCGACAGCACGAGCGCGCCCGTCATCAGCTTCTTGCGGCCCACGCGGTCGGACAGCTTGCCGGAAATCGGGCAGCAGACGAGATACACCAGCGCGCCGATGCTCGAACTGATGAGACCGTCGGTGAGCGCGAGATGCAGTACGCGCGTTGCATGCGTCGGCAGATACAGCAGAAAGATGTACGTGCCGATGGTGCCGAAAACCGTCAGCCCGAAGCCCGCGAGCACGGGCATCCAGTGCTTGGTGGCGGTATCGCGGATAGGCCGCGCCGAGAGCTCGTTCTTTTGCGCTTTTTCGACGAACACCGGCGATTCATCGAGCTTCGAGCGCAAATAGAGCCCCACGGGCACGATCATCAGCCCGAGCACGAACGGCACGCGCCAGCCCCAGCTAGTGAGATGTTCGGGCGAAAGCGTGCGTGTTAGCACCGCGCCGAAGAGCGAGCCGCACAAACTCGCAGCTGCTTGCGCGACCATCTGGAAACTGCCGAAATAACCGCGCCGGTTCGAGGGCGCGTATTCGACGAGAAACGCCGTCGCGCAGCCGACTTCGCCGCCGGCGGAAAAGCCTTGTATCAGGCGGCCAAGCAGCATGAGCAAGGGCGCGGCCACGCCGATTGCCGCATAAGTCGGCGCGAAGGCGATGATCGCGATACCGACCGCCATCAACGAAATGGTCAGCGTGAGCGCGGACTTGCGCCCGACGCGATCGGCGACGGCGCCAAGCACGATGCCGCCGAGCGGCCGCGTAAGAAAACCCACGCCGAACGTCGCCCAAGTGGCAAGCAGCGAGATGGTCGGATTGGTTGCCGGAAAATACAGCTTCGCGATGATGACGGCGAAAAAGCCGTAGACCATGAAGTCGAACCATTCAAGCGCATTGCCGATGGTCGAGACGACGATGGCGCGCCGGCCCGACATATTGGACGTGGCGCTTTGTTCGGCCGCATGTGAAGCGGGAAAGGCGGTACTCATCGAGTGTGCTCCGATGGTGGGTCTTCGGGTGCGCACGGGAGAACGCCTGCGCGCCTCTGCAACAACAGAACATTACGCCTTGACGGACTAAGAAAATAAATAATTTACGACGGGTTTTCGTAAGCTTTGAGAAAGGAAGGGCTCGCGTCGAATTCTTTTTGCGTGATGTGTTTGCGGTCCGGCAGCCATCGACCATCTCTTTTCATACGCACTTCTACCAAATGTTTCACACCTGCTTAAAGATGAGGCGATTCCCGCTTGATTAGCAACCCTCAGGACTTTAAATTCAAAGCATGCGATTACGTCGCGTGATCACTTGAAGCGCGCGCGCCTTTTGTCGGAAACGACGATACGGTTTTGTTCGGGTCATGGTGGCCTGGATTTTTGTCTGGAGCAAAGCATGCAACAACGCAGTTCTTGTTTCGTCCGACTCGTTTCCACAACCATCGCGATGAGCGCGCTTCTTCTTGGCGCGCCTTTCGCTCATGCCAACGACAAGGCTCAGTCAGGCGCGGCTGCGGCAGTGAACGCAAGCCCGGCTATTGGCGATGCGGCTGTGGTCCAGGCAACGGCCAAGATTACGCACGTTTTCGCCGATACCAACGGCGTGGAAATTCAGGACGCGCGAGGTGACAAGGAGGTCATCGCTGTCGATCCGTCGATTGCGGATCTGAAGAAGCTGAAAGTGGGCGATGAATTGCACATCCAGTACCGTGGCGCGGTGTTGATGTCCGCGGACAAGGTCGACCCGAAAGGCGTGCGTTCGCGGGTGAGCGCGAGCCAGACATCGCCGGCATCGGAGGGCGTGGTGGTGTCGACGTCGGGCGTGCAGGTGGTGGCCGTGGTGCAGAAGATCGATCCGCAGACGCGTGAAGTCATGCTTGCGGGTCCGAAGCGGGTGGTGACCATGAAGGTATCGCCGGATGTCTCGCTCGACAAGCTCAAGGTTGGCGACAGCGTGCTTGCCACGTACATGGCCGCAACTGCGGTGGACGTGACGCGCAACGGAGAGATTGTGAAGTAACCAGCGTCGTCGCAGATCCAGGGTGACTCGAGTTTCAGTCACCCCCCTTTTGTTTGCGTGCGGGTTTGAAATTTAGAAACTCAGTATCTCTTACTATCGTGACGAAATCGCGCGATACAATCTCTTCCATGAAACACGCACCACGGCCCGCCCGATGAAAGCAAGCTTCAAACTTTTTCTCTTCGTTGTTTCGCTGATATCGTTTGCCGGGGCGTGCCAGGCGCAGCAGGCACAACAAGCACCGCAGACCGCTCAAGCGCCGCACGCGCTTACCCGCGAGCAGCAGGCGCAACTCGACAAGCAAGATCAGGATATCGCGCAAGTGGCGTCGACTATCGTGAAGATGGTCGATGAAAACAAGGCGGGCGATATCTGGGATCTTTCCTCGCCGCTGGCCCGGAAAGTCATTACGCGCGACGACTTCGTGAAGAAGGTTACGAATGATCGCGCCGCGCTCGGTGCGGCCGGCATGCGTATGCCGATGGGTGTCAGGCACCTTCGTTTCGACGGCACGGGCAACATGCCTGCGGGCTCGTACATCACCGTTACGTTCGATACGCAATTCAGTCAGGCGCAGAAGTCGTCACGCGAGATCGTCACTTTCATTCTCGATCCGGACAATAGCTGGCGCTTCGCGGGGTATTCGGTACGTTGACCGGGCGGCTGGCTCACATATTCGTGTAGGAGGCGCACCAGCCTTTGCCTGCCACGAGTTTGTCGCCGAAGAGCGTGCAGCCGCCCCATGCATCGGTGGATTTGCCTTGAAAGAGCGAGCAGTTGCCGCACGACTGCTCGGCTGCGAAGTTGGGGTACTTCTTCCTATCCACTTTCGCGGCGTCTTCCCTGTAGCCGACTGCCGCGGCCGCGGGATCGGTCTCGTTTAGATGCGCGGCTGCGGCATCGGCGCGAATGAGCCAGAGAGAGGCGCTTGCTCCAGCGCTCATCACGACGAATTTTCGGCGGGTCAGTTTCATTTTGTTTGAGGTGGACGCGGCACACGTAAGAATTTTCAGCACGATACGCCCAATGCGTTGCAGGCAGCTTTCAACGCGACTGCAATTCGAACGACCGGTCGGATCACGGGCTCAGTTTCTTTGCATTTTCTCTTAACGCGAGCGCAACGACAGGTATTTCACTCGACGCTAAACCTTTGCGCGTTCGTGCCGTAAATCAGGCCAGAAGGGTTCGCAAACGTATCAATGCGCGGTTGCAAACGCCGCGATTTTTTGCAAGGAGAACGACTGTGAGTGAAGCTGAATGGATGATGGCCGGTTTTTACGTTGCCGCACTCGTTTGCGGAAGCTTGTTCATGAGCACGCTGGCGCGGCGCGGTTTGAAACGGCTTGAGGCGCGGGGGCATTGAGGGAACGAAGCCACGACGAGAGGCGACGCGCCCGACGTAACCAAGCGTCCGGCGCCGCCTCAATCAATCCAATCAATGAAACAACTTCCCCGCCTGCGTCAACGTGTTCGTCACCCCCCACGCGAGCGGAATCAGCACATACAGCCAGAACACCAGCATCAAGCCCTTGTTCGCGGGCGCACCTGCTTGTCGATCATCCATCGTCTCTCTCCTCTTAGCCAGCAGTTCTCATGTGATGGCTTTCATCCACCCGCTTCACGAGCAGGTTGCAGATAAAGCCGATCACGAGCAGCACTGCCATGATGTGCAGCGTCATCGTGTAGGCATCCGCTTTCGCGACGCCATGCGCCACTTCGTACGCGCGGATGTAGTTGACGAGCACCGGTCCCGCGATGCCCGCCGCCGCCCACGCGGTCAAGAGCCGTCCGTGAATGCCGCCGACGAAGGCCGTGCCGAACATGTCCGCGAGATACGCCGGAATGGTCGCGAATCCACCGCCGTACATCGACAGGATCACGCCGTAAGCCGCGACGAAAAGCGCGATGTTCCCTGACTGCGCGAACTGCGGCACGAGAAAGTACAGCACGGCGCCGAGCGCGAAGAACACGAAGTACGTGTTCTTGCGCCCGAGCCAGTCCGACGCCGACGCCCACACGAAACGCCCGCCCATGTTGAAGAGCGACAGCAAGCCGACGAAGCCCGCCGCAGCGCCCGCCGTGATCGATGTCTTGAAGCTTTCCTGAATCATCACCGAAGCCTGTCCGAGCACGCCGATGCCCGCCGTCACGTTCAGGAACAGCACGAGCCACAGCAGATAAAACTGCGGCGTCTTGAGCGCTTGATCGATATGCACGTGGCTCTTCGTAATCATCTTGTTCGACGTCGCGGGCGGGATCCAGCCTGCCGGTTTCCAGTCGGCGGGCGGGACGCGAATGGCGAGCGCGCCGATGGTCATCGAGATGAAATACAGCACGCCGAGCACGACGAAGGTCTCGGTCACGCCGACGCTCGTCGCGCTCTTGAAGTGGTTCATCAAGGCGACCGAGCCGGGCGCCGCGATCATCGCGCCGCCGCCGAAGCCCATGATCGCCATGCCCGTTGCCATGCCGCGCCGGTCCGGAAACCAGCGGATCAACGTCGATACCGGCGATACATAACCCAACCCCAGCCCGATTCCGCCGATCACGCCATAGCCGAGATACAGCAGCCAGATTTGATGCAGCGACACGCCGAGCGCCGACACGAGAAAGCCGCCGCCGAAGCAGCAAGCGGCCGTGAACATGGTGCGGCGCGGGCCGACCTTTTCGAGCCACTTGCCCGCGAATGCCGCCGACAGTCCCAGGAACACGATGGCCAGTGAAAAGATCCAGCCGAGTGTCGTGAGCGACCAGTCATCGGGCGCGGTCTGCGTAATGCCGATCACACGCGTGAGCGGCGCGTTGAACACCGAGAACGCGTAAGCCTGGCCAATACACAAGTGGACCGCGAGCGCGGCGGGCGGCACCATCCAGCGTGAGAAGCCGGGCCGCGCGATGGTCGCTTCCTTCGAAAAAAAACCATGTGGGCCGTGCGGCGCAGGCCCGGGATTGATCGTACTGTTCATTGTGGTCTCCTTTGCGCGTATCGATAAGCCATGTACGCGCTTCTGCTTTTACTTGAATTCACCCCACGCAAAATGTGCTCCAAGCCTTATGGAAACATTCAGTAAGGATGGACGTGACGTTAGACAAGAGCGATGCGCTTGGCAATATGAATCCCCGTGCCATAAGCGTTTGTCCTGACTCGGGTTGTGCCGCATCGCTACAGGGCACGACAAGTGTTCCGAAAATGGACAACGCGCCTCGCGGTCCGCCACGCGCTTCATCAAGCGCCATAAGCGTCGTTACGCGTATACCCCGAATGGCACGGAACTCGCAGATGTAAGCCGCCGGCGACAGCTATCGACATTGCGCCGGCCAACCATGTCGACATGCGAGGAGCACACAGATGAACCATGCGGAGATGCAGTTCCTGAGTACCGATTACCCGTACAAGAAGCAGTATGGAAACTTCATCGGCGGCAAGTGGACGCCGCCCGCGGGGGGAGAGTATTTCGACAATATTTCGCCGATCACGGGTGAGGCCTTCACCTCGATTCCCCGATCGCGCGAAGCCGATATCGAAGCAGCTCTCGACGCTGCCCATGCCGCCAAGACCGCATGGGGCAAGACTTCGGCGACCGAGCGCGCGAACCTGCTCCTGAAGATCGCGGATCGCATGGAAGCGAATCTGCAGCGTATCGCGGTGGCGGAAAGCATCGATAACGGCAAGCCGTTGCGTGAGACCATGGCGGCCGACATCCCGCTCGCCATCGATCACTTCCGCTATTTCGCGAGCGCCGTGCGCGCGCAGGAAGGCTCGATCTCGCAGATCGACGACGACACAGTCGCCTATCACTTCCACGAGCCGCTAGGCGTGGTCGGGCAGATCATTCCGTGGAACTTCCCCATTCTGATGGCCGTGTGGAAGCTCGCGCCCGCGCTCGCAGCGGGCAATTGCGTCGTGCTCAAGCCCGCCGAGCAGACGCCGGCATCTATCCTCGTTCTGCTCGAACTGATCGAAGACCTGCTGCCGCCGGGCATCGTCAACGTGGTGAACGGCTTCGGGCTGGAAGCGGGCAAGCCGCTCGCATCGAACAAGCGCATCTCGAAGATTGCGTTCACGGGCGAGACGACCACGGGCCGGCTCATCATGCAATACGCGAGTCAGAATCTGATTCCGGTGACGCTGGAACTGGGCGGCAAGAGCCCGAACATTTTCTTCGCCGATGTCCTCAACGCCGACGACAGTTTCTTCGACAAGGCGCTCGAAGGCTTCGCCATGTTCGCGCTGAATCAGGGCGAAGTGTGTACGTGCCCGTCGCGCGTGTTGATCGAGGAATCGATCTACGACCGCTTCATCGAACGTGCCCTCAAGCGCGTGGAAGCCATCACGCAAGGCCATCCGCTCGACAGCAAGACGATGATCGGCGCGCAGGCATCGCAGGAACAGCTCGAAAAGATCCTGTCATATATCGATCTTGGCAAGCAGGAAGGCGCCGAATGCCTGACTGGCGGCGAGCGTAACGCGCTGGGCGGCGAGCTCGAAAAAGGCTACTACATCAAGCCGACCGTGTTCCGTGGTCACAACAAGATGCGCATCTTCCAAGAGGAAATCTTCGGGCCGGTGGTCTCGGTGACGACCTTCAAGAACGAAGAGGAAGCGCTCGAAATCGCCAACGACACGCTGTACGGTCTCGGCGCGGGCGTGTGGACGCGCGATGGCACGCGTGCGTATCGCTTTGGCCGTGGCATACAGGCGGGACGCGTGTGGACCAACTGCTATCACGCGTATCCGGCGCACGCGGCGTTCGGCGGCTACAAGCAATCGGGTATCGGACGCGAGAATCACAAGATGATGCTCGATCACTATCAGCAGACGAAGAACCTGCTCGTCAGCTATAGCGACAAGCCGCTCGGCTTTTTCTGATCCATCGGCTGTAAAGCGGGGCCGCCGCTCACGCGGCGGTTCCGCTTCGAACGAATAACGGGGACATCATGAGCGAACAGGTAATAGAGCGCGTGATCGCGACGCCCGCGGCCATCGAACTGATCGGCAAGCTCAAGGCGGAACACGGCGAGATTCTGTTTCATCAGTCCGGCGGATGCTGCGACGGCAGCGCACCGATGTGCTTTCCCACCAACGAGTTCATGGTCGGCGGCTCGGACGTAAAGCTCGGCGAGATTGGCGGCGTGCCGTTCTACATGAGCGAATCGCAGTTCGAGTACTGGCAGCACACCCAGTTGATCATCGATTGCGTGCCGGGCAACGGCGGCATGTTTTCGCTGGAACGGCCTTCGGGTCTGCGCTTTCTCACGCGCTCCCGGCTTTACGACGATGCGGAAAACGCGTGGCTCGAACAGCATCCCGTGGAGCACGCGGGCTGAGCATTACTCGTTGCTCCAGCGCGCCGGACGTTTTTCGATAAACGCCTGCGTGCCTTCGAGCGCGTCGCCGTCCATCATGTTGCAGGCCATCGTCTCGGATGCAAGCGCGTACGCGTCTTCGATACCCGTCTCGATCTGCCGGTAAAACAGCCGCTTTCCCGCCGCAACCGCCGCGCGTGGCTTCTTCGCGATGCTCTTTGCAAGCGCGCCTACCGCTTCGTCGAGCGCGTCCGGTGAGGCAACCCGATTCACGAGCCCGCGTTCCAGAGCCGTGTGCGCGTCGATGAAATCGCCCGTCACGAGCAGTTCGAACGCTTCCTTGCGCGACACGTTGCGCGACAACGCCACGCTCGGCGTCGCGCAGAATAGCCCGAGATTCACGCCCGATACCGCGAAGCGCGCCTCGCCCGATGCCACCGCGAGATCGCACATTGCAACGAGCTGACAACCCGCCGCCGTTGCAATGCCGTGCACGCGCGCGATTACCGGCTGCGGCATTTGCTGAATGGTCAGCATCATGCGCGAGCAGCGCTCGAAGAGCGCTCGGTAGTAATCGAGCGACGGCGCCGCGCGCATCTCCTTCAAGTCGTGCCCGGCGCAGAACGCACGGCCCGCGCCGCCCAGCACGACCACGCGCGCCTGCGATCGCGCGATGTCCTGCAACGCGCGTTCGAGTGCATCGAGCATGGCTTCGGAAAGCGCGTTGAACGCTTCGGGCCGGTTCAGCGTGAGCCTGACCGCGCCTTCGACGCCGTAGGCATCGGGTTCGGACGTCACGAGCGCTTCGTTCATCGCGTTGTCTCCATCAAACGTCGATTGCCGCAACCGAGCCCGCGCGCTTGCGCAACTCGAACTTCTGTATCTTGCCGGTCGATGTCTTCGGCAACTCGCAGAATTCGATGGCGCGCGGCACCTTGAAGCCCGCCAGATGCTTCCTGCAATGCGCGATCAGTTCTTCCGCGCCGACCTCGGCGCCCGCCTTCAATTCGACGAACGCGCAAGGCGTTTCACCCCAGCGCGCATCGGGCTTCGCAACGACGGCGACCGCCAGCACCGCCGGATGCCGGTACAACACGTCTTCCACTTCGATGCTCGATATGTTCTCGCCGCCCGAGATGATGATGTCCTTGCTGCGGTCCTTGATACGCACGTAGCCATCCGGATAAGCGACCGCCAGATCGCCCGTATGGAACCAGCCGCCGCGAAACGCTTCCTCGGTGGCGGGCACGTTCTTGAGATAACCCTTCATCGCGATGTTGCCGCGAAACATGATCTCGCCGATGGTCTCGCCATCCGCGGGAACGGGCTCCATGGTGAGGGAATCGCGCACGCTCACCGCATCCTGCAAGTGATAGCGCACGCCTTGCCGTGCATTGAGCCGCGCACGCTCGCCGATGTCGAGTTCGCTCCACTCAGCCTGCCGCGCGCAGACGGTCGCGGGACCGTAGACTTCGGTGAGCCCGTAGACATGCGTGAGTTCGAAGCCCAGGCGCTCCATGCCTTCGATCATCGCGGCGGGCGGCGCGGCCCCCGCGACCATGGCGTGGACCTTGTGCGCGATGCCCGTCTTCAGTTCGTCGGGCGCATTCACGAGCAGGTTCTGCACGATCGGCGCGCCGCAATAATGCGTGACGCCTTCGCGGCGAATCAGATCGAAGACTGTCTTTGCATCGATACGGCGCAGACACACGTTCACGCCCGCGCGCGCCGCGACCGTCCACGGAAAACACCAGCCGTTGCAATGGAACATGGGCAGCGTCCACAAGTACACCGCGTGCTTCGGCATGTCCCATTCGAGGATATTGCTGAGCGCGTTGGTGTAGGCGCCGCGATGGTGATAGACCACGCCCTTCGGATTGCCCGTCGTGCCCGAGGTGTAATTCAGGCAGATGGCGTTCCATTCGTCCGATGGCGGCGACCATTCGCAGGCGGGGTCGCCGCTTGCCAGCAGGCTTTCGTAATCGATCTCGCCGATGCTTTCTCCCGCGCCGGTGTACTGCGGATCGTTCACGTCGATGACGAGCACGGGTTGCGGCACGCTTTTCAGCGCCTCGCGCATCACGCCGGAAAACTCGCGATCGACGATCACTGCTTTTGCCTCGCCATGCGTGAGCATGAAGGCAAGCGTCGCTGCATCGAGCCGCGTGTTCAGCGTGTTGAGCACGGCGCCCGTCATTGGCACGCCAAAGTGCGCTTCGACCATTTCGGGCGTGTTCGGCAGCATGGCGGCGACCGTATCGCCCAAGCCGATGCCACGCGAACTCAGCGCCGATGCAAGCCGCCGCGTGCGCGCGTAAGTCTCGCTCCAGTTGCGGCGCACGTCGCCATGCACGACGGCCGGCCGTGTCGGATACACCGTCGCGGCGCGCTCGATGAACATCAGCGGCGTGAGCACCGCGTAGTTGGCGGCGGTCTTGGGAAGCCCTTCGTCGTATTGGCCGGCTGTCATGGTCGTCTCCTCCGTGGCGGCGTGCTGTTTTATTCTGCGTGAGGCTCCCAATATTACATGTGCCTTAATTGTCGTCGAGCTTGATCTCGAAGCCGCGCTTCACGCCTTCGCGCGCGAATAGCGTGTCGTACCAGCGCTTGACGTTCGGATAGTCGTCGAGGGAAATCTGATGACGCTCGTGCCGCCACGCCCAGCCAAGAATGGCGAAATCCGCCACCGACAACGCGCCCGCGACGAATTCCACTTGCGCGAACCGCCTGTCGAGCACGCCGTAGAGCCGGCGCGTTTCGTCCGAATAGCGTTTGAGGCCATAGCGCCGGTCGGCTTCCGCTTCCACGGCGCGAAAATGATGCACTTGTCCCGGCATGGGTCCGAAGCCGCCCATTTGCCACATGAGCCATTCGAGCACCGGTACGCGATCGCGCAGACTCGCGGGCAAGAACTGGCCCGTCTTCTCGCCGAGATAAAGCAGAATCGCGCCGGATTCGAACACGCTGATCGGCTGTCCGTCCGGGCCGTCGGGATCGATAATCGCCGGAATCCGGTTGTTCGGGCTGATGCGCAAAAAAGCCGGCGCGTGTTGCTCGCCCTTCGAGATGTTCACCGTTTTCACGGAGTAGGGCAGTTGCATTTCTTCCAGCGCGACGCTGATCTTGCGTCCGTTGGGCGTATTCCAGGTATGCAGTTCGATAGTCATGTCGATGCTTCAATGCCGGGTGGAAGTTCAGGTCAGCGGCGCCGAGACATGGCGCCGGAAGCCGTCGCGCGAAGCCTGTTGCCCATACCAGCGTTCGAGCTCCGGCAGCGTCGGGCGCGCAAGTTCCGCGATTCCGAACCAGCGCCGCGCATACGCCGCGATGACGATATCCGCGAGTGTGAAGGTACTGCCTTCGAAATACTCGCGCCCTTCGAGATGCGCGTCGACCATGCGCCAGAGTTTCTCGACTTCGCGCGCGGCGGTATCGAGTTGGGCGGGGTCGCGCTCGGCTGCGGGCGTGCGCACATAGCCCCAGAACACGGGCCGCTCGGCGGGTTGCAGCGTGGAAAGCGCCCAGTCCAGCCAGCGGTCCACGCTTGCGCGCACCTTCGGGTCCGCCGGATAGAGCGCCTGATTCTGCCCGTACTGCATCGCGAGATAGCGAATGATGGAATTCGATTCCCACAACACGAAGTCGTCGTCGACGAGCGTGGGGACGCGGCCGGTCGGATTCATCGCGAGATAGTCGGGTTCGTTGTTGCGCCCGAATTGCAGCCCCGCGTCGATGCGCTCGAAAGCGAGCCCGAGTTCGTCGCAGCACCAGAGCACTTTGTGTACGTTGACCGAGTTGGCCCGGCCCCAGATCGTCAGCATGAGATGTCGTCTCCGTTGTCACAGCGTTCTTTTTTGCAAGCATAACGGTTAAGCGACACGGCCGCGCTGTGCGGGCGCAAGCCGCGTGACGACGGTTTGGAGGTTGCCCATGCGCGCGGGCCGCTGGCCGCGTCGCTTAGAATCGATGTCTTGTCGCCGTCGAACTCTTCACGGAGCCTTTTTTGAAGCCGAATTCGCTGTCGCCGGGGCTTATGCTCATCCACGGCAACCGCTCCGAGCGGCTGCGCGATCTGCTCGTCGAGTGGACGAAGCGCTATCCGCTCGCCCCGCTGGAAAACGAGATCATCCTCGTGCAAAGCAACGGTATCGCGCAGTGGCTCAAGTTGGCGCTCGCCGCGCATGTCGATGCCGCGAGCGGCGAGGGCGGTTGCGGTATCGCCGCCGCGCTCGATATCAGCCTGCCTTCGCGCTTCATTTGGCAAGCGTATCGCGCGGTGCTGGGCGCGGACGCGGTCGCGGAAGTCTCGCCGTTCGACAAGGCGCGCGTCGTCTGGCGGCTCATGCGCGTGGTGCCCGCGCTCGTCGGGCGCGAGGAATTCGAACCGCTGCGGCGCTTCATCCGTCATGACGACGATCGCCGCAAGCGCTTTCAACTGGCCGAGCGCATTGCCGATCTGTTCGATCAGTATCAGATGTATCGCGCGGACTGGCTCGCGAAGTGGGCCTCGGGCGAGGATGTCGTGATCGACGCGCGCGGGCAGGCGCATGCGCTACCCGCCGAACAGCGCTGGCAGGCGGCGCTCTGGCGCGCGCTGCTGGCCGATGTCGAACAAAGTCCGCACGACAATCCCAACGAAATCTCGTCGCTCGGCGGCCGCGCGGCGGTCCACGAAGCCTTCATGCAGCGCGCAGCGAGCTGGCCGGAAGGCAAGCGGCCGGCGGGCTTGCCGCGCCGCATCGTGGTGTTCGGCATATCGAGTCTGCCGCGTCAGTCCTTGGAAGCGCTGGCGGCGTTGTCGCGCTGGTCGCAGGTGCTCATGTGCGTGCCGAATCCGTGCGCGCATTACTGGGCCGACATCGTGCCCGACAAGGAGTTGCTGCGCGCCTCGCACGCGCGGCAGACGCGTCGCGAAGGCGCGCCCGCCGAATTGCAGCCGGAACAGTTGCATCTGCATGCGCATCCGCTGCTTGCGTCGTGGGGCAAGCAGGGACGCGACTTCATCGGCTTGCTGGACGAATTCGACAGCGCCGAGGCGCGCGAGAGCTATAGCCCGCAATTCGCGAGTATCGGGCAGCGTATCGATCTCTTCGAAGAGCGCGAAGCCGACACCATGCTGCAGCAGTTGCAGGACGATATCCGCGACCTTCGGCCGGTGCGGGAAAGCCGCGACCACTGGCCCGAAGTAGACCCGCAGTTCGATACGTCGATACGCTTTCATATCGCGCATAGCCCGCAGCGCGAGGTCGAGATCCTGCACGATCAGTTGCTCGCCGCGTTCAATGCGGACCCGCAATTGAGGCCGCGCGACATCATCGTGATGGTGCCGGATATCGAAACCTACGCGCCGCATATTCAGGCGGTGTTCGGTCTCTTCGAGCGCAGCGATCCGCGCTACATTCCATTCAGCGTGGCCGATCGCGGACAGCGCGCCGCCGATCCGCTGCTCGGCGCGCTCGAGGCGTTGCTCGGCCTGCCGCAATCGCGCTTCGCGGTGAGCGATCTGCTCGATCTGCTCGACGTGCCCGCGTTGCGCCGCCGGTTCGGCATGGAGGAAAGCGATTTGCCGCGTCTGCGTTCGTGGATTCGCGGCGCCAACGTGCGCTGGGGTCTGCATGCCGAACAGCGCGCGAGTCTCGGCTTGCCGCGCGATCAGGCAAGCGCCGCGCCGCATACGTGGGCGTTCGGGTTGCGCCGCATGCTGCTCGGCTACGCCGTCGGTAGCGATGCGCAAGCGTGGAACGACATCGAACCGTTCGGCGAAGTCGGCGGGCTTGATGCCGCGTTGCTCGGGCCGCTCGTGCGCCTTCTGGATGCGCTCGATCACACCTGGCGCAGTCTGCGCGAGCCGGCCACCGTGCCTGTCTGGTGCGAACGCCTGCGCGCGCTGCGCGTCGCGTTCTTCGAGAGCGACGACGCCGAAGACGCCTACACGTTCGCGCGTCTCGACAACGTGCTGCAGGACTGGCTCGACACCTGCAACGAAGCGGGCCTCGACGATGAACTGCCGCTTTCCGTCGTCGGCGACTACTGGCTTTCGCAACTCGACCAGGGCGCGCTGTCGCAGCGCTTCTTCGCGGGTGCGGTGACCTTCGCGACCCTCATGCCGATGCGCGCCATTCCGTTCCGTCACGTCTGCCTGCTCGGCATGAACGACGGCGACTATCCGCGCGCGCGCGTGCCGATGGACTTCGACCTGATGCGCGGCTACTACCGGCCGGGCGACCGCTCGCGTCGCGAGGACGACCGTTATCTGCTGCTCGAAGCGGTGTTGTCGGCGCGCGACCATCTGTATGTTTCGTGGGTCGGGCGCAGCATCAACGACAACAGCGAGCGGCCGCCTTCGGTGCTGATCGGGCAACTGCGCGATCATTTGTCGCAAGGCTGGCGTCTCTTCGACGAAGACGCATCGCTCGTGAATGCGCTGACCGTGGAGCATCGCCTGCAACCGTTCAGCGCGGACTACTTCGACGCGGACGACGAGGCATCGCCGCTCTTTACCTATGCGGCCGAATGGCGGGCGTCGAGCCGACCGAGGCACGCCCAATCCGATGACACGCCGCTTGCAACGCTCGCGCCGCTCGTGCGCGAAGAGCCGCTCACGCTGCGCGAACTCGCCGACTTTCTGAAGAATCCGGTGCGCCAGTTCTTCCGGCAACGTCTGCGCGTGTCGTTCGAAGTGGAGCAGATGGCGAGCGAGGACGACGAGCCTTTCGAGCTCGATGCGCTCGCCATCTGGAAGCTTCAGGACGAACTGATCCGCGCGCAGGCATCGATATTGAACGAAACGGGCGCGTTGCAAGAAGGCGCGCTGGAAGAAGCCCGCGATAACCGCATGGCGATGATCCGCCGCCGTGGCGATTTGGCAACGGGCGGCTTCGGCGACATCGCGAGCGGCAAGCTGCTCGAACCGATGGACAAGCTCTTCGAAGCGTGGCGCAAGGAGGTCGAGCGCTGGCCGGTGGCTATGGAGCGCGATCGCGAAGTGCGCTTCACGACCGAAGGCGCGACGCAGACGCTCGCGCTCGCGGATTGGCTCGGCAACTGGCGCGCCGACGCCGATGGCCGCGAGGCACGCCTCATCATGGAAACGCGCGAACTCGTCTCGGGCAAGGCGTATCGGTATGCAAGGCTCACGGGCGCATGGGTGGAACACCTCGCGGCGAATCTCGACGGACACGAGGTAACGACCGTGATCGTCAGCAAGAAGGGCGTCGTCGAATTCGCGCCGCTCGAAGCGAGCGTGGCGCGGCGGCATATGACCACGCTTCTGCAGGTCTGGGAGCGCGGCATGACGCGGCCGCTGCCGTTCGCGCTGGAATCCGCGCTCGAGTGGCTTTTCAAACATCGCATCGAGCCCGCCGAAGCGCACGGCGCCGCGCGCCGCAAGTACGAAGGCGACGACTATAACAAGGGCGAAGTGCAGAAAAATGCCTCGCTGCTGCGTGCGTATCCCCACTTCGCCGCGCTCGCGGCAAGCGGCGAATTCGCGGAACTGGCGGAGCATCTGCTCGACCCGCTCGTCTCCACCGTGGTCAAGAAAGAGAAGGCTGCCAAGGCATGAACGCATTCGATTCGCAGACCGTCCAGCCGCTCGATCCACTTCGTTTTCCGCTTGCGGGGCGCAGTCTGATCGAGGCGAGCGCGGGCACGGGCAAGACTTTCACCATCGCCATGCTGTATGTGCGGCTCGTGCTCGGCCACGATCCCGGCAACGACGCGGCGCGCCCGCTCACGCCGCCCGAGATTCTCGTCGTCACCTTCACCGATGCCGCGACCAAGGAACTGCGCGACCGTATCCGCGCGCGTCTGACCGAAGCGGCGCGCTACTTCCAGCAAGACGCAAGCGAAATCGAAGCGCTCGACCCTGGCGACGAAGACCTGCTGCACGCCTTGCGCGAAGAATACGAGCCCGAAGCGTGGCCTTCGTGCGCGCGGCGGCTCCAACTCGCGGCCGAATGGATGGACGAGGCGGCGGTGTCGACCATTCACGCGTGGTGCAACCGCATGCTGCGCGAGCATGCGTTCGATAGCGACAGCCTCTTCGACCAGACGCTCGAAACCGATCAAAGCGATCTGCTGGCGCAAGTCGTACGCGATTACTGGCGCACGTTTTTAGCGCCGCTCGACGAACGCCGCGCGGAAACGGTGGCCACGTGGGTATCCGGTCCGCGCGAGCTGCAAAAGACGCTGCGCAATCTCATCGACCTAGCCGAGCGTTTGCCCGATGCGCAAGCTCCCGCCGATGTGCTCAATGCGCGCGCCTTGCGTCTCGCGCAGATCAAGGAGCCGTGGAAGACGTGGCCCGAGATCATGGGCGAGTTGATCGATCAGGCGCGGCTTGCCAAGCGGTTCAAGCCGCGCAGTTACGGCAAAAGCGATTGCGACCGCTGGCTCAGGACGCTCGTCGAATGGGCGCACGACCCGCACGCGCTCATGCCCGATCTGACGAGCACCGCGTGGTCGCGGCTTACGCCCACCGCGCTCGCGGAGCATTGCGAAGGCGAGCCGCCGTCGCATGAAGCCTTCGAAGCCATGCTGACCTTGCAGGCCGATCTCATCGCACTCGAAGCGAGCCGCACCGAGATTCTCACGCACGCGGCGCGTTGGGTCGCGGAACGCTTTGCGGGCGAACAGGCACGGCGCGCGCAAATGGGCTTCGACGATCTGCTCGCGCGGCTCGATGCCGCGTTGCATGGCGCGAACGGCGCGCGTCTAGCCGAAGTCATTCGTCATCAGTTTCCGGTCGCGCTGATCGACGAGTTCCAGGATACCGATCCCGTCCAGTACCGTATCTTCGATGCCGTCTATCACGCGCAAGACGCGGGACAGGCGCTCATCATGATCGGCGACCCGAAGCAGGCCATCTACGCTTTCCGCGGCGCGGACATCTACACGTATCTCGCCGCGCGCCGCGCGCCGGGCACGCAACTCTTTACGCTCGCGAAGAACTTCCGCTCGACGGCCGCCATGGTCGATGCCGCCAACCATTGCTTCGACATGGCCGAAGCGCGCGCGGACGGCGAAGGCGCGTTCCTGTTTCGCAGCGGCGACGACAACCCGGTGCCGTTCATCAACGTGAGCGCGCAAGGCCGCGACGATGCGTTCGTCATCGATGGCGAAACGCCACCCGCGCTCACCGTCTGGTGCCTGCCGCCCAGCGACGACGGCAAGCCGACGAGCAAGACCGCCTACATTCAGCGGATGGCGCCGGGCTGCGCAAGCGAAATCGTGCGTTTGCTCAACCTTGGGCAGCGCGGCGAAGCAGGCTTCGAGGGATCGCGTGGCCGCCGTTCGCTCTCTCCCGCCGATCTCGCCGTGCTCGTCAACAACCGCACCGAAGCCGAAGCCATCCGGCGGGAGTTGCGCGCGCGCGGCGTGCGTTCGGTGTATCTGTCGGACAAGGACTCGGTATTCGCGAGTGACCAGGCGGGCGAACTCGTGCATTGGCTTGCCGCCTGCGCCGAACCGGAAGACGGACGGCTCGTGCGCGCCGCGCTTTCCACGCCGACGCTCGGACTCGACTTCGGCGAACTCGACGCGCTCTTCAGCAACGAAACGCAATGGGAAGCGTGCGTGCTGCAATTTCGCGGCTATCGCGAAAGCTGGCGGCGTCAGGGCGTCTTGCCGATGCTGCGGCGCCTTCTGAACGACTTCGACGTGCCCGCGCGTCTTTTCGAACTGCAAGCCGGCAACGGCGAGCGCGTGCTGACCGACCTGCTGCATCTGGCCGAACTGCTGCAACAGGCAAGCGTGCTGATCGAAGGCGAGCACGGGTTGATCCGGCATCTGGTGGAAGAACACGAGGCGGCGCTCGAAGGCAGCGGCGGCGATGCGCGCCAGATGCGTCTGGAAAGCGACGGCGATCTCGTCAAGGTGGTGACCATCCACAAGTCGAAGGGGCTGGAGTATCCGCTCGTGTTTCTGCCTTTTGCGTGCGCGCATCGTGCGGTGACGCCGAAGGATCTGCCCTTGAAATGGCACGATGAAACCGGCGAGCTCAACGTTACGCTCGACGGCGACGAAGACATCCTCGTCAAGGCCGACGACGAACGCCTCGGGGAAGACCTGCGCAAGTTCTACGTGGCGCTGACGCGCGCGCGCTATGCGACGTGGATCGGCATGGCGCCGCTCGAAGCGCTCGAACGCAGCGCCATCGGTTATTTGACGGGCGGGCGGGGGCCTGTCGTCCCGGCCGAATTATTCGACCGGCTGAGCGATGTGTTCGGGGCATCGGCGAATATCGCGGTTTTGCCCGCGCCCGAGGCTCGCGCCGAGCGCCTTGCCGCGCGTGCCGAAACCGCGCTCGCCAGCGACGCCCGCAAGTCGGTGCGCGTGGTGCGCGAAGCCTGGTGGATTGCGAGCTATTCGAGTCTCAAGACGTCGAGCGGCACGCATGCCGCGCCGGATACGCCGGTCGAAGACGTCTTCATCGAAACGCGCGATGCGCAAAGCGAAGCGTCGCAGGAAGAAGACGCCGATGCACCGCGCGCGGTGTTATCGTCCGGACGCACGCTGCATGACTTTCCGCGTGGCTCGGAGCAAGGCAGCTTCTTGCACGACTTGCTGGAATGGGCCGCGCAACAAGGCTTCCAACACACCGCCGACGACCCCGCCGCGTTACGCGAACTCGTCGCGCGGCGCTGCGCCGTGCGTGGCTGGGAGCGCTGGATCGCGCCGCTCACCGCGTGGATCTTGAAGATCGTATCGACGCGTTTCGTCGTGAAGGCCGCGCACGGCATGCGGGCGACTGCCATTGCGCTGGGGGACCTCGACACGTCGCTCGCCGAAATGGAGTTCTGGTTCGAGGCGCGGCACGTCGACACGACCGCCGTCGACCGGCTCGTGTGCGCGCATACGGCCGGCGGCGCCGCGCGGCCCGCGCTCGAACACGCGCAACTCAACGGCATGCTGAAGGGCTTCATGGACCTCGTGTTCGAGCACGAAGGGCGCTATTACGTGGCGGACTATAAGTCGAACTGGCTCGGTTCGGACGATTCGGCCTACACGACCGAGCGCATTCGCGCGCAGATGCTGCGCTCGCGGTACGACCTGCAGTTCGTGCTTTACACGCTTGCGTTGCATCGGCTGCTCAAGGCGCGTCAGCCGGATTACGACTACGACGAGCATATCGGCGGCGCGGTTTATCTCTTCGTGCGCGGCCTCGACGCCCCGACTCAAGGTCTCTACGCCGAACGTCCGCCACGCGCGCTGATCGAGCAACTCGACGCGTTGTTCATGGGCGAGGCCCGCGCTGTCATCGCAGAAACGGAGTGGGAATGAGCCTTTTGCCGTCCGGCACGCAAGCCGAATTTTCCTTCGAAGAGAGCGAACCCACGCAATCCGTCTTCGATACGACCGAAGACACCGCGCATCTGCTCGATGCCTGGGTAAAGCGTGGATGGCTGCGTGAAGTCGATGCCGCATTCGCCCGTTTCCTCGCCCGCGAAGCCGCCGACGCGCACGGTCTGCTGATCCTCGCGGCGGCTTTGGCGAGCCATCAACTCGGACGCGGACACGCCTGCCTCGATCTCGCCGCGACGCTGGCCGATCCCGGCTTCGTGCTCTCGTTGCCGCCCGATGGCCATCTCGACCCGGACGCGAGCGACGACGAGGAAAAAGACCTGCTGCCATCCAAAGTGCTCGAAGGCCTGACACTCGCGCGCTGGCAGGAAGCGCTGGCGCATGCCGCGCTCGTCGGCCATGGCGCGGGTGCGACGCCGCTCGTGTTCACCGGCACGCGGCTTTATCTGCGGCGCTACTGGCGCTACGAACAGGACGTGTGCCGCGCCATTCGCGAACGGCTCGATGCCTCCGCGAACGCGCCCGATGCAGCCGCGTTGCGTGCCGCGCTCGACACGCTGTTTTCCTCCGCATCGGCGGCGACCGACTGGCAGAAGATCGCCTGCGCGCTCGCCGCCAAAAGCGCCTTCAGCATCGTGACGGGCGGGCCGGGCACGGGCAAGACCACGACCGTCGTCAAGCTACTGGCGTTATTGCAGGCACAGGCGCTTGCCACGGGCGGCGACGCGCGCGCGTTGCGCATTCGCCTCGCCGCACCAACGGGGAAGGCCGCCGCGCGTCTGAACGAATCGATCGCGGGCGCGGTCGCGCGACTGCCGCTCGATGCCTTCGCGAACGGCGCCGACATCCGCGCGGCGATCCCCGTCGCCGTGACCACGTTGCATCGCTTGCTCGGAACGGTGCCGGATTCGCGGCGCTTTCGGCATCATGCGGAGAATTTGCTGTCGCTCGATGTCCTCGTGATCGACGAAGCCTCCATGGTCGATCTGGAGATGATGAACGCCGTGCTCGCCGCGCTGCCGCCGGACGCGCGCCTGATCCTGCTCGGCGACAAGGACCAGCTTGCGTCCGTCGAAGCGGGCGCGGTACTCGGCGAATTGTGCAGACGCGCATCGAAGGCGCATTACACGCCCGCAACGCAAGCGTGGATCGAAGCGGCGACGGGCGAGCATTTAGACGGCGAATACATCGATGCGAACGGCAGCGCGCTCGACCAGTCCATCGCGATGCTGCGGGTGAGTCATCGCTTCTCGGCGGCGAGCGGTATCGGGCAACTCGCCGATGCGGTCAACAAGGGCGATGCGCTCGAAGTCCAGAAAGTCTGGTCGCATGGCCACGACGATCTCGCCTTCGTCGAATGTCCGCCGGATAGCGACGCGGTACTGAAGGCGCTCGCCGTGGAAGGCACGGCGGGGCACGCCAGCGAAGTACCGGAGCGCCAGGGTTATCGTCACTATCTGCAAACGATGCGCGAGCGGCAGCCCGCCCACGACGCCGACGCCGCCGCTTTCGACACGTGGGCGCGCGCGGTGCTTCACGCTCACGACGCTTTTCAGTTGCTGTGCGCGCTGCGTCGCGGCGCGTGGGGCGTGGAAGGGCTGAACAAGCGCATTGCACGCATGCTGCACGAGGAAGGCTTGATTGCCGCGAACGCGGAGTGGTATCTCGGCCGCCCGGTGCTCGTGACGCGCAACGATTACGAGCTTGGGCTCATGAACGGCGATATCGGCATCACGCTCGCCTTGCCGGTGCACGATGGCACCTGGAGCCTGCGCGTAGCCTTCACCGCGGGCGATGGCAGCGAACGCATTCGCTGGGTGCTGCCAAGCCGTCTGCAAGCCGTGGAGACCGTCTTCGCGCTCACGGTGCACAAGTCGCAAGGCTCCGAGTTCACGCATGCGGCGCTCGTGCTGCCCGAGCGCTTGAGCCCCGTGCTGACGCGCGAGCTGGTCTATACCGGCATTACCCGGGCGCGGCGTTTTCTCACGATCGCGAGCGCGGGCGGCAAGAGTGTCGTCGAGCGCGCGGTGCAGGCGCGCGTGCTGCGGGCGAGCGGCTTGTCGGCGGGCTTCGGGACGCAGGCATCGGATTAGGCGGCCGCTGCTTTCGCTATGCGCACAGGCACCGACTTGTACGAAGGCGTGCCGCTTTCCTTGTCGATGTAGTCGAGCGGCACCAGCACGTTCGCCTCGGGATAATAAGCCCCGATGGAGCCGCGAGCGATCTTGTACGCGATGACCGTGAAGCCCGCGAGCTTCTGCGTGCCATCGTTGGCATGGCCAGGCAGGGCCGTTTCGACATCGACGACATCTCCATGTTCGAGTTGCTGCACGGCCATGTCCGCTTCGTTCATGAAGATCACATCGCGACGGCCGAACACGCCGCGATAGCGGTCGTCGAGTCCGTAGATCGTCGTGTTGTATTGGTCGTGGCTGCGCAAGGTCGTGAGCTTAAGCACGTCGTCGGCTTCGAGCGCGTTCTCTTCGTTCAGTCCGCCAAACGTGATGAACTCCGCTTTGCCCGATGGCGTCGTCCACACGCGTTCGGTCGGCGGCAAGGGCAGGCGGAAACCGCCCGGTATGCGAATCCGCTCGTTGAAGCGCTCGAAGCCTGAGAATACGGCTTCGATGCCATCGCGGATGCGGTCGTAGTCGGCAATCATGTCGAGCCAGCGCACTTTGCTATGCAAGAGCGTCGCCTGCGCAATGCCCGCGATGATCGCAGGCTCCGAGCGCAACGAAGGCGACGCGGGCGGCAGCTTGCCGCGCGAGGCATGCACCATCGACATCGAATCCTCGACGGTCACGGCTTGCGCGCCGCTCGCCTGCTCGTCCATCTCCGTGCGCCCGAGACAAGGGAAGATGAACGATTCCTTGCCCGTGAGAAGGTGATTGCGATTGAGCTTGGTGTTGATGTGCACGGCAAGATCGAGCTTGCGCATGGCGGCGAAGCATTTGGTCGAGTCGGGCAGGGCGACCGAGAAATTGCCGCCCAGACAAAACAGCGCCTTAGATTTGCCATCGAGAATGGCCTGAATGGCGCGCACGGCGTCGTGCCCATGCGCCTTGGGCGGCACGAAGCCGTAAGTCGCTTCCATGCGCGTGAGCATGTCGGCGGGCGGCTTTTCGGTGATGCCGACCGTGCGATTGCCCTGCACGTTCGAATGTCCGCGCAACGGACAGATGCCCGCGCCCGGCTTGCCGAAGTTGCCGCGCATGAACAGCAGATTGGCGATCTGATGCACGTTGGCCGTGCCCTTGCTGTGCTGCGTAATCCCCATGCCATACGTGACGATGGTCGCGTTCGACTTCACGTAGGCGCGCGCGACGAGTTCGAGTTCGTCGCGCGTGAGACCGCTGGCTTTCTCGATATCGGCCCATTCGGTGCCGTGCAGATCGGCGACGAAGGCTTCGTAGCCGTTCGTGTGGCCTCGGATGAACTCATGGTCGATGACGGTGCCATCGGCATCGACGGCGTCGTCGAGCGCGATGATTGCCTTCTGAATGCCCTTGAGCGCCGCCGCATCGCCGCCCACTTTCACCTGATAGTACGAAGAGGCGATGTCCGTCGAACGCATGGTGGCCATTTCGACGGCGTCTTGAGGATCGGCAAAACGTTCCAGCGCGCGCTCGCGCAACGGATTGAACACGATGATGGGCACGCCGCGCCGCGCCATTTCCCACAGCGTACCCATCATGCGAGGATGGTTCGTGCCGGGATTGTGTCCCATCGCGATGAGCAGTTCGCAATGATCGAAGTCTTCGAGCGAGACCGTTCCCTTGCCGATGCCGATCGATTGCGGCAAGCCGACGCTCGTCGCTTCGTGGCACATGTTCGAGCAGTCGGGAAAGTTGTTGCTGCCGTATTCGCGTGCGAAAAGCTGGTACAGAAAGGCGGCTTCGTTCGATGCGCGCCCCGACGTGTAAAACTCGGCTTCATCCGGCGAGGCGAGCGAACGCATGACTTCGCCGATGCGCTTGAACGCGGCGTCCCATTCGATCGCCTCGTATTTGTCCGTGGTCTTGTTGTAGGCCATCGGATGCGTCAGGCGGCCTTCGTTTTCGAGGTCGTAGTCGGACCATTCGAGCAAAGACGTGACGGTGTGTCTGGCGAAGAATTCAGGCGGGACGCGCTTCTTGGTGGCTTCCCAAGTCACGGCCTTGGCGCCGTTCTCGCAGAACTGGAATGTCGAGCGATGCTCCTTATCCGGCCACGCGCAGCCGGGGCAGTCGAAGCCGTCGGGCTGATTGGTGCGCAAGAGCGTGAGCGGCGCCTTGAAGGCGTCCATTTGCTGCCGCACGGCGCGCGCGGTGGCGTTGAGCGCCCCCCAGCCGCCTGCCGGGCTGTCGTAGAGCTCGATGCCTTGCACTTTCCGATGATCTGCCATGACGACTCCCGGACGTTGATAGCGTTGCTGCCATGACGTGAGCGTCGCATCTGAAGTGGGGGAGGTCGTGCAGGATCGAACGGTTTTAGCGGATAGGCACGGCGACGTTATCGCCAGCGCGGGTCGTCCAGCACCAGGCGTACTTCGCGTGCAAGATCGGCCTGACGATAAGGCTTGTGGATGACCTTGAAGCGCACGCCATTTGCATCGGCGATATCCTCGATGGTTTCGGCGTAGCCCGTCGCCACCAGTACACGCAGTTCGGGCTTCAGACGCTTGGCTTCGCGCGCGAGTCCCGCGCCGGTCAAGGCACCCGGCATCACGAAGTCCGTGAAGAGCAAATCGAATGCTTCGTCGGATGCGAGAATGGCCAGCGCGTCCGCTGCGTTGAGCGCGAGCTTCGTCGAATAGCCCATTTCGTCGAGCATGGCTTGCGCGACTTCGCCCACGTCGCGCCGGTCATCCACGATCAGTACTTTCTCGGTTCCTCTTTGGCTGATCACGTGCGAGGTGTCTTGCGACGCCTCCTCGGCCACATCCACCGAGGGGAAATAGAACGTGAGCGTCGAGCCGACGCCGTAGTCGGACGATATGGTGAGCGCGCCGCCTGTCTGACGCGCGAACGAAGCCACCATGCTCAAGCCAAGCCCCGTGCCCTTGCCACGGCCCTTGGTGGTAAAGAACGGCGTCAGCACCTTGCCGGCAACTTCCGGCGTCATGCCCGTGCCGTTGTCGGTGATGGATAGCGTGACGTAGCGTCCTTCGGGTAGATCGACGAGGCCTTTTGAATTGGCCTTCGTGAGTTCGAAGTTATCCGTGCGCAGGAGCACTTGCGCGTCGGTTTGGCCGCTCAATGCGTCGCGCGCATTCAGGATGATATTGAGCATGGCCATTTCGAGTTGCCCGACGTCCAGTTGGCAATTGCGCAAGTCACTGGCAAATTCCGTGCGGATTGAAATGGTGTCGCCGAGCGTGTGACGCGCGAGTTCCAGCAAGTCGTCGCAGATGCCGTTCAGGTTCACCGTGCGCCCGACCAGCACCTGCTTGCGCGCGAACAACAGCATTTGCTGTGTGAGCGACGACGCCGTTTTGACCGCGCCGCGAATCTTGGCGATGTTCTTCAGGATGGTTTCGTCGCGTGCATCGGTCTTGACGCTGAGGTCGAGCAGATCGACATAACCGACCATGACTTGCAGCAGGTTATTGAAATCGTGCGCCACGCCGCCGGCCAGTTGACCGAGCGCTTCCATTTTCCGCGCCTGATGCAGACCTTCTTCGGCTTCGTGCCTGCGGCTCACATCGACCTGGGACGCGAAGAAGTACACGAGTTCGTTCTCTTCGGTGAAGATGGGCGCAATGAAAAGCTCGTTCCAGAATGTCGTCTTGTCCTTTCGATAGTTCAGGACTTCGGCGGCGAACTCTCTGCCTTCCTTAAGCGCGACGCGGAGATCGGCAAGCGCCGTCAGGTCGGTGTCCGGACCTTGCAGAAACCTGCAATTGCGGCCGTAGATCTCGGCGTCGGTGTAACCCGTGAGCTTGCGAAAGGCATCGTTGGCAAAGATGATCGGGTAGTCGGGAAGGCGTGCGTCCGCCACCAGCATGGGCGTGCGCGTGGTGGTGGCGGCCGCGAAGAACAGATCGTCCCGGCGCGGGTCGAGTCCTCGGTTTTGTTCGACGAAAGGTCGTGGGCCATGTATGGGTGAGTGCATGATCGCTGCTCGCAGAACGTTTCCGCAGACACGCAGTTTGCGCGCTCTGCGCCGGCTGCGAGTGATTATTTGCACGAGCTGGTTGAGCACCGGGGGCGAATGATGGTTCGATACGCCATCGAAGCCTCACCGCCACGAAGACAAAGCTGCCGCCAAGCGGTTTGCGCTCGATTTTCGGCTTGGTCCGTGCTTTACGCTTGGCAACGCTCAAGCGCCGCGCAATTCGCGACATCGAGCGCCCGCGTTTCAATGAGCGCCTCTCGTGCTCTACGACGTCGTACCTTAGGTAGCCGGCTTGTCTGCCTGATCCTTGTGCTCCGGGCTGTCCGTGACATCCAGATCGTCGAGCACCGAGTCGATCTTCTCACTGTCGCCGTTATCCAGTTTTTCCTGGACTTCGTCGTCAGTCAGCGAATCGGTTTTATCGGCGGGGTGCTGCTCTGCATTACCCGAAGGCATGGGTTTGTAGTTCATGTCGTCCCTTGATTCCAGTTGAAGGTCTGTTGCAAGCGCAATCGCAAGGCGCCCGAGGTATTCGCAAAAAAGCCAAAAAGCACCCGCGACGGGCCTGCCACGGGCGGCGCGCAATGGCGGGTCTGTCGACTCTCTGCCCGGCGAAATCACCGCGTCAGGAGACATCCCCTGACCACGACCCTCGGTGATCCTTAACAATCAGCATGAATCGTTCCGAATGTCAAAAAAGGCGGTCTCGATGGGGAACGCGTAGGACTTGCGGTAGGGCTTGCGTGGCTTGCAGGCCAAGCGGTAGACGAGCGAGGGAGGTTCGTTCGATTGCCAGCGCGGACTGCGACAGCACCCGTGGAGACGCGCACAGGAAGTATCGGTAGACGGAAGATGGTTGCCTGGGAAGGTGTTTGGAACTGGCAAAACGACTCAGGTGTCGAGTCATGCGCCCCGCGACCTGTACGCCGAAGCGAAGCGAAAGTGAAATACTCCTACCGACCCAGCGTCACATGCACCAGACACGGCAGATACTTTTCGCTGCCCGGATGCATGCGGATCAAGTTGTCCGCGAGCCTCGGCCAGCCACGCGGCGCGCGGTATTCGAGCAAGCTCACCGATTCGATGCCCGGTGACCACGCGCGCAGACAAGCTTCGATGTCGTTGGTATCGATGCCCCACGGCATTGGCGGTAAGCGGTAGTACGGCGTTTTCATCACACCCCACATGGTCAGCGACGAAAACCATTGCGGTATGACATCGAAGATCATCTGGGCTTTGGGAAAGCGCGCGGCGATATCGTTGAACAGGCGCTTCACTGCCGCCGGGTCGAGGTACATCAGCAAGCCTTGAGCGACGACCAGCACATCGCCGTCCGAATCGATCTCTTTTGCCCACAGCGGATCGAGCGCGCTCGCCGCAATGTGACGAAAGCGCTTCGATGGCTGCAAAAAATTCTCCCGAAACGCGATGGCAGCGGGAAGGTCGACGGTGAGCCACTTCATGCGGCCGTTATCGACACGGTGTGCCTGAGTTTCAAGGCCTTCGCCCAGCGAAGCGACTACGCCATTCGGATGATCTTCGAGCCAGCGCAAGACCAGATGATCGATTTCGGCGGCGCGTGCCGCGAACGAGCCGTCCGGGACACCGAAGCGTCCCGCGAAGTCATAATCGATCGCAGCGCAGATTCTGGAACTCTCGGGATCGGACAACACGGGGTTCGGCCGTCTGGCCTCGCACGCGCGGTCATACAGCGTCCACAGCATCGTTTCCGATACGCCCTGAAGGTTCACCACGATATCTGCCTTCGCTTCGCCGCTTTTCGACTGGCGCGCGGCGGCACGTCGGCGCCGTAGCGGGACAGTCGCGGTGCTCACAAGGCACCTAGCCGTTTGGCATTGGCTGTCGCGCGGTCGTGAATGGGAGCAAGCGTTTCCTGGATCACGTGCGTGGCCGAATTGGCCAGACGCAGCGGATTGATCGGCGCGTTATTGACGACGCCAAGCAAAACGGCCTGCCGCTCCAGCCATTGTGATGCAGTCTGGCTGGATGCCAGCGCGATAGTCGCGGAAGAGGCTTCCCAGATGAGCCGCGTCGTGTCGGCGGCGAGGGTGATGGCAAGGGTGAGACAGCCGGAGCCGAGCGCTTGCAACGCTTCCGTCGCGGCTTCTTTCTTTTCGGTGCTCATCAGGCTGAATTCGGTTTGATCGCGCTCGCTCGGCAGCGGTCCCGCCATCGCCATGCGGACCGTGCGATGTCCCACCACCTGCGAGGTCGCGCGGAACATCTCGCTTGCGTCGGAGAGCGTTTCGAGCCAGCTGGTCGAGAGGTCGCGAAGGGGGGAAGCGGACGTAGATGCGGCCATGTAGGCGCTCCTTTGATAGTGGAAACTAGGCGGATGGCCTACTGACGATTGTCGATAGTCGACTGCAACTTGACGATGCGAGCGCGGCTAATGGAACCGCGAGCAATGCACAGGCCCATGATAGGCCGATAAATGTTGCGACGCAACATAAAAGCACATGTCGCTGCTATTAGTCGAGCAATGCGATGCCTGCATGAAAAGAACGGTCATTCATAAGCGACGATCAGCTAGTTTTCAACGCAGTTCGCTGCGTGCGTTCCTGCGCAGCACATCGGCGGGTACGCCAAAGGTCCGCAAGAACGCGCGACGCATGCGTTCGCGGTCGGCGAAGCCGGTTTCATCGGCGACCACGTTGATCGTGTGACGCCCTTGCTCAATCATGAATCTCGCGGCTTCCAGCCGAATCTGTTCAACGGCCTTGGCCGGCGACTGACCCGTTTCGGCCATGAACGCTCGGCTGAATTGCCTCGGGCTAAGGTTCGCCACCGCCGCGAGTTCCTCGACCGTGAGTGGATTGCGCAGATTGCGGCGAATGTGCGCGACGACCAACTCGATACGATCGGACCTAGGCGTCATCTCGAGCAACGCGGAATGCTGCTTCTGCCCGCCGAGCCGACGCTGATGCATCACGAGAAGCCGGGCGACGAGCTTCGCGGCATCCGGGCCGAGGTCATTGTCGATCAGCGCCAGAATGAGATCGATGCCGGCGGTCATGCCGGCCGAGGTCCAGACCGGGCCATCGTTGATGAAGATCCGGTCCTCGTCCGTCGTCACGTCCGCAAAACGCGCCCTGAATTCGGGTGCATGCGCCCAGTGCATGGTCGCGCGCCGTCCGTCCAACAGTCCCGCTTCGGCGAGCACGAAAGCGCCGCTGCAAATGGAAGCAATCCGTCTCGATGCCTTGGCCGCCGCTTGCACGAACGCAATCAGATTCGCATCGAATGAAGGCATTTTGAGTTCGGTGATCGACCCGACGATGACAGTGTCGAAAGCCGGGTCGCCGAAAGCCTCGGTCGAAAGCGTCATGCCTCCCGACGACTCGATCAAGCCACCGTGTTCGGACAACAGACGAATGTCGTAGTACGGGCCGGTCGGCGGAAGGTTCGCCAGTTCGAACGCCGTCAAGGCCGCAAGACTCATCATCTGAAACCTTTGCGGCACGATGAAACCGATCCGATGCATGGTTAGTCCCGCCGTGTGATGTCCTGAATGGTGGCAACTACGACATGGATCGTAACGGCGCGGAACGTTAAGGTACAAGCGATTTCCACATCCGCTCGCATCGAGTGAGACGACGAACATTGCGTCGCAAATCGCCCGGGCCGCAGCCGAGCAGATAGTGGCGATCCTTTGAAGCCGCGAAGGCATGGTCTAAAAGTATTGTCTCGAGCGGGCGTCGCGCACCGAATACAACCATCGGGCTATTTGCCCTGATCGCCAGGAGAAAGGACATGGACTTCAACCATCTCATCGCGGAACGTAACGCGCACTTCGTTCAAACGCGGTTCGAGCCTGAACTGAAGATGCTGCCGTCGCTGGGGACGATTGTCGTTGGCTGTGTGGATCCGCGTGTCGATCCTGCCGCCGTGCTTGGGCTGGAACAAGGCGAAGCGGCGGTGATTCGCAACGTGGGCGGGCGTCTCAATCGATCATTGCTCGAAACGCTGGCCGTGCTGAGCGTCGTGGCGCGTGCGGCCGGACGCCCGAATGGCGGGCGCAACCTCGTGCTGCTTCAGCATACGGATTGCGGAATCATCGGATGCCATCGGCATGCGCCTGCGCTGCTTGCGCAGTATCTCGACGTCGAGCCTTCCGCGCTCGATGCCCTTGCCATTACCGAGCCCTACCAGGCAGTCGCGCTGGACGTCGCGGCGCTCAAGGCCAATACGACGTTGCCGGATGATCTAGTGGCGTCGGGTTTGGTCTATGACGTAACGACCGGTCGTGTCGAAACGGTTGTTCCGCCGGCGCCGTTGCGTGAAGCGGCTGCCTGATTGACCGGTGCCGCGAGCGCCCTGGCATGCTGCCTTGCCGGACGACTTCCGGGCAAGGCAGCACGCCTTTGAGCGATCCTGGTAACGGCTTACTTTCCGATGCCAAGCAACTCGATCTCGAAAGTGAGATCGCTGTTCGGCGGAATCGAGCCGATACCGCGTTCGCCGTAAGCGGTCGCTGCCGGGCACGTCAGCTTGGCCTTGCCGCCGACTTTCATCTTCTGCACGCCTTGCGTCCAGCAGGGAATCACGCGACCGAGCGGGAAGCTGGCAGGGCCGCCGTGCTTGTCCGACGCGTCGAATTCGGTGCCGTTCGCGAGCGTGCCGCGATAGTTCACGCGCACGACGTCGTCGGCCGTAGGTTGCGGTCCCGTTCCTTGCTTGATGTGTTCGACGACGACACCCGACGGCAACTTGTCGACCGGGTTTGCAGCGAATGCAGTCGATGCAAGAGTCGAAGCAGCAAGCAAAGCAATGACGAATTTCATGCGAGATCCTCGTTTGTCAAAACCTGATTATATCGGGCGCGTTCCCTCGTCCCGAGTCGGCACGCGGCGTTTCAGCTTGGCGGCATCGGCTGACATTCCACTTGATACCAACGATCCACCTGACGTTGCGCCGCTTGCAGATCGTCGGGGTAATACGGATCGAAAAACATGGACGGGTGATAGCCCGCCGTTTCCAGCGCCGCCAATTCGCTGCGATTGCGCTCGGATGTGATCGGCGCATTGTTCTTGAGCGCGGTCAGATCGCGGCACTGTGCAGGGCTAAGATGCGTCGTGCCGTTCTGCATGCTGGTGGCGCAACCGGTGAGCAGGATGGCCGTCGCGCAAATCAGAGGCCGGAATCTCGGCAAGTGCTTCATGTCATGTCTCCAGTGAAGTCCAGTTCTCAAGCGCTGCGTGCCAGCCAACGTTACACCGTGCGGGCCATCATAGCGAATCCAGATTCGCCTTCAGCGCACGCGCTTTCGTGGCTATGGCCGCGCGTTCTTCATCGGGCATCCGGCTCAACTGCTTATAGATCATCGTAAGCCGATGATTACGCCCGAGCGTCGCCTCGTTGCGCGCGAGAAAGTCCCAGTAGAGCGCGTTGAAGGGACAAGCGTCTTCTCCGTTGCGGCCTTTTCTGTCGTATGCGCAGCCTTTACAGTAGTCGCTCATGCGGTCGATGTACGCGGCGCTCGAAACATAAGGTTTGCTCGCCATCAAGCCGCCGTCGGCAAACTGGCTCATGCCTAGCGTGTTGGGTAATTCGACCCATTCGAAGGCATCGATATAAACGCCGAGATACCACGCACAGACTTCGGGGACGGAGAGACCCGCGAGCAACGCAAAATTGCCGATGATCATCAGCCGTTGAATATGATGCGCGTGCGCCTCTTCGAGCGACTGGCCGACCGCATGCTTCAGGCAACGCATGCGAGTGTCGCCGGACCAGAACCACTGCGGCAGCGCGCGCTTGTGACGGAACACGTTCTTGCTTGCGTAGCGCGGCATCTGCGCCCAGTACACGCCGCGAATGTATTCGCGCCAGCCGATGATCTGCCGAATGAAGCCTTCCACCGAAGGCAATTCGGCACGGTGCGCACGATACGCCTCTTCAGCCGCTTCGACCACTTCGCGCGGGTTGAGCATCTTCGTGTTGAGCGCGAACGAAAGCTGCGAGTGGAAGAGACGCGGCTCGTGCGTGCTCATCGCGTCCTGCCATGCGCCGAAGTTCGGCAAGGCTTCCTCGATGAAGCGCGCGAGATGCTGAAGCGCTTCTGCACGATCGAGCGGCCAGCGAATACGCGCGGCCTGCGGATTGCCGAAGCTGTTCACGCCTGCGGCGACGATATCGCGCCATAGCTTCGAATGGTCATGTACCGGCCGAGGGTCTTCGGGCGGCGGCGGTTCGCCATGCCATGCGCGGCGATTGTCGTGATCGTAATTCCACTGGCCGCCTGCTGGCCGATGCTCCGTTTCCATCAGCACGCCATGCTGGGTACGCATATGCCGATAGAACCGCTCCATCAGCCATTGTCCCTTGCCGTGGGTGTCGAAGAACTGCTTCGTTTCGTGGCGCCCGGTGAAGAAGTGTTCGCTGTCGACCATTTGCGTGGCGATCGGCAGCGCCTTCGCATACGCGTCGAGCTGATGATCGAGCCGCCATTCGTCGGGTGCCTGATACTCGAAGCGATCGATTCCCTGCGACGCAATCAACGCGTCCAGATTCGCGGGAACGGAGTGCTCGTTGGCCGTATCGTCGATCTTCAGATAGTGAACGCGATGTCCAGCCTCACGCAAACCGTCCGCGAAACGGCGCATCGCCGCGAAGATGGCGATGATCTTTTGCGCGTGATGCAGCACGTAATCCGTCTCCTGACGCACCTCCATCATGACGTAATGCACGGTGGCGTCGGGCTCGACGAACCAGCTATGCGCGGGGTTCAACTGATCGCCGAGAATCAGGCGCAAGGTAGTCATGGCAATGGCGTGGAGATTTTGGCAACAATCTCCTCATGCCAGCAATCCAGACGCCCGCCGTGCATCGCAACCCGGATCGCCGCTTTGGCAACGCGAATACGCCTGCGTGTGGACGTTTTGTCGATGCTCTTTGCGCGAGAACGTCGCCTCGGTCAATGCCCCATCGCCTTGACGGCCAGATAGTGGAACGGGTAAGTAATGAGCGCGGTACCCGCCACACCCACGCACCAGAGCAGTACGAACCAGAGAAAGCGGCGGAGTGCCGGGCTCGGTTTCATAAGCGTCATCCTCCGCACGAGATTAGTGATAAGCCGAGCCGGGCTTCACTTTGCCCCGGAACACCCAGTAGCCCACCGTCGTATAAGCCAGAATGATCGGGATGATGACGACCGCACCCACGAGCGTGAACGCCTGACTCGTTTCCGGCGATGCCGCCTCCCATAAGGTCACGCTGCCCGGCAACGCATAAGGCCACACGCTCAAGAGCAGCCCGATATATCCCAGGAACACGAGCAGCAGCGCGATAGCGAGCGGACCGGCCTCTGACTCGCGCTTGATCGCGAAGTACATGGCGACCGCCGTCAGCACCACCGCGACCGGCACCAGATACAGCCAGAGATGAAACGACGAATGAAACCAGCGTTCGGCGATGCGCGCATCGGTGAGCGGCGTCCACACGGATATGACCGCGATGAACGCAAGCAGCACGGCCGTGAGCGGAAGGATGAGCGCGCGCATGCGTCGTTGCAGATCGCCATCCGTCTTGAGGACGAGATAACCCGCGCCCAGCAGCGCATAGGTGCATGTGAGACCAAGCCCTGTGAGAAACGGAAAAGGTGCGATCCAGAAGAACGGGTCGCCCGAGAATGCGTTCTGGCTCACGGGTATGCCGTGCAGATAGGCACCCAGAATCACGCCCTGAAAAAAGCTCGCGCCAGCCGAGCCGCAGATAAAGAACAGGTTCCAGATATTTTTCGTGCGCGTTGCCTTGGCGCGCACTTCGAAGCTCACGCCCCGAAAGATCAGACACACCAGCATGAAGATGATCGGCAGGTAAAGCCCCGACAGCGCGATCGAATACGCAAGCGGAAAGGCCGCGAACAACGCGGCGCCGCCGAGCACGAGCCAGGTTTCGTTGCCGTCCCATATCGGCGCGATGCTGTGCATCATCAGGTCGCGTTCGGCATCGTCGGGAAAGAACGGGAAGATCATGCCGACGCCGAGGTCGAAGCCATCGAGCGCCACGTAGATGAAGATGCCTGCGGCGATGATCGCAGCCCAAACGATTGTCAGATCCATGTCGTCACCTCACGTGATTTGGCGTGCCGCACGGTTAGCGCGAGACGGCGGAGAAGGGGCGGCGGCCCGTGGCTTCGGTGGGATCGCGCGTGGCGTCGGCAGGCAGCGGCGGCGTTCCTTGCGGTCCCTGGCCGATCATGCGGAAGATGTAGTAGAGCCCGATGCCGAAGACGAGGCAATACACCAGCACGAACAGCAGCAGGGAAAGCCCGGCGGAAGCCTGGGTGATGGGCGAGACTGCATCGGAGGTGCGCAACACGCCATAGACCACCCAGGGCTGGCGGCCCGCTTCCGTCGTGATCCATCCGGCGAGCAGCGAGATGAAACCAGTCGGGCCCATCAGGACGGCGGTCCACTGGAACCAGCGCGCTTCGAATAAGCGTCCGCCGCGCCTGAGCAGATTACCCGTCACGGCGACGAGAATCATCAGCATGCCGAGACCGGCCATCACGCGGAAGGTCCAGAAGATCAGCGACGAATTCGGCCGGTCCGCTTTGGGAAAGTCCTTGAGCCCGCGAATCTCGCCGTCCCAGCTATGCGTGAGAATCAAGCTGCCGAGATGCGGGATCTGGATCGCATGACGCGTGACTTCCGCGTTCATATCGGGAAAGCCGATGAGATTGAGCGCCGTGCCGCCTTTCTCGGTTTGCCAAAGGCCTTCTATCGCCGCGATCTTCGCGGGCTGATAGCGCCGCGTGTTGAGACCGTGCTGGTCGCCCACGAGCGCCTGAACCGGCGCGAGCACAAGCAGCAGCCAGAGCGCCATCGACACCATGGTTCGCGTTTCCGCGTCGCGCCTGCCGCGCAGCAGATGCCATGCGCCCGTTGCCAGAACCACGAGCGCGGCGACGATGAACGCCGCAAGCGTCATATGCGCGAGCCGATACGGGAACGACGGGTTGAACACGATGGCGAACCAGTCGACCGGAACCACGTGTCCGTTCTCGATCCTGAAGCCTTGCGGCGTCTGCATCCAGCTATTGGACGAGAGAATCCAGAACGTGGAGATCAGCGTGCCGATCGCCACCATGATCGTCGCGCCGAAATGCGCCTTCGGGCCGACCTTCTCCCAGCCGAACAGCATGATGCCGAGAAAGCCCGCTTCGAGAAAGAAGGCGGTCATGACTTCATAGGTGAGCAAGGGACCGGTGATGGGTCCGGCAAAGCGTGCGAAGCCCGACCAGTTGGTGCCGAACTCATAGGCCATGACCACGCCCGACACCACGCCCATGCCGAAGCCCACGGCGAAGATGCGCGACCAGTAGAGACAAAGCACCTTGTAATGCGGCTTGCCGGTCTTGAGATAGCAGCCTTCGAGCACGGCGATGAAACTCGCAAGCCCGATGCTCAATGCCGGAAAGATGATGTGAAACGAGACCGTGAAGGCGAACTGAAGGCGCGAAAGGTCGAGAGCGTCGAGATTCATCGGAGCATCCACCAAGGCTGCGCGCTAGCCCGGCGGACCTTGGCGCGGTTCATCGAACCGTGATCCGCGCATGGCGAATCACGGGCCACGTCATCGGGCCGGGGCGTTCGCTTCTTGGAAACGCCTGACGGGCCGGTGTCAATCTGACGACATCATGGCTTCTGCAAACACCTTCGGCATTTATACGTATGTATAGCGAAAGGGCGACATGCCGCTGGCGCGCGGGCGGGAAGACAAATAGCGTGCGAATCTGAAATGCGCGGGTTCGTCGGAGCAAGACGGCGGGTCAGCCTCATGGATGCCGCTTATAGATGCATCCACGCTTTGCATATTCTTCCGACGGTAATAAGCGCATGACGATACGGCCTTTCTCCAAGCGCGATCAAATGACTAGACTCGAAGGTTTTCACGCGTCCAGCCAAGTCGATTATGCCTCGCCAGATCCGGTTCAATGCCTTCATGATGAATTGCGTGGGGCATCTCGCGCCCGGTCAGTGGACAGCGCCTGCAGACGATTCAGTCGGCTATCTCGACACCCGCTATTGGGTCGAGCTTGCAAAGGTGCTGGAAGAGGGCTTTTTCGACGGCCTCTTTCTCGGCGATGTCACCGGCATCTACGATGTCTACGGCGACAGTCCCGCCGCCGCGTTGCGCACCGCCGCCCAGGTGCCGATGAACGACCCCGTGCCGCTGATTCCCTTGATGGCGCACGCGACCGAGCACTTGGGCTTCGGCGTGACGGTATCGGTGGCTTATGAAGCGCCGTATCTGCTGGCGCGGCGCTTCACGACGCTCGATCAGTTGAGCCGGGGACGCGTCGCATGGAATGTGGTGACGTCGTATCTGCAAAGCGGCGCGTTGAGTCTCGGGCAGACGGAACTGCGCGCCCATGACGAACGCTACGATCGCGCCGATGAGTTTCTCGAAGTCTGCTACAAACTTTGGGAAGGAAGCTGGCAAGAAGGCGCATTGTTGCGCGATGCCGAACGCGGCATCTACGCCGACCCCGCGCGCGTGCGCAAGATCACACACAAGGGCCGCTACTTCGAAAGCGAAGGCATTTTTCAGTGCGAGCCTTCGCCGCAGCGCACGCCGCTTCTGTTCCAGGCGGGCGGATCGACGCGCGGCACGGCATTCGCGGCCAAGCATGCGGAATGCATCTTTCTCGGCGCGCCCACGCGCAATGGCTTGCGCAAGTCGGCGCAGTCCATCCGCAGCGCGCTCACGGAAGCGGGCCGCGCACCGGACAGCGCATTGCTGTTCGCCATGCTGACCGTGATCGTCGATGAAACCGCCGAACGCGCGCAGGCACGCTATGCCGCGTATCAGGCGCGCGCGAGTTACGAAGGTGCCCTGGCGTTGTTATCCGGCTGGACGGGCATCGATCTTTCGCGCTATAAGCCCGACGATACCCTCGCTTACGTCGATACCGATGCCGGCCAGTCCGCACTTGCATCGTTCAGCAAGCTGGACCCGGAACGCGTGTGGACCGTGCGCGATGCGGTGGAGTTCGTGACGATCGGCGGACGCGGCGCGGTCGTGGTCGGCGATGCGGCTCAGGTTGCCGACGAATTGCAGGCGCTCGCGGAAGAAACGGATATCGACGGCTTCAATCTCGCGTGGGTAGATTCGCCGCGCACGTTCCACGATATCGTCGAATATCTCGTGCCCGAATTGCAAAGGCGCGGTGCGTACAAGACCGAATATGCAGAAGGCACCCTGCGCGAGAAGCTGTTTGGCAACGGCGCCTATCTGCAAGCGCCGCACGTCGGCGCGAGCTATCGATAAATGCCGCTCGTCCCTTAGCGCCCCAGCGAATTTGAATCCACGAAATTGTTCGTGGCGCGGCACCCGGTTCGCATCGGACAATCGAAGGTCCGACTTTTCCCGGAGTGTCACCCATGAGCGGCGAAGCCCCGCGCCAGTTGCATCTGAACATCAATGCGCTTCATTCCGGCTTCGTGCCTTCCGCATGGCGTCTGGCCGACGCCGATCCGCGCGCCTTCATCGATATCGATCATTACGTGCGTCTCGCGCAGATCGCGGAGCGTGGCTGTCTCGACGCGATCTTCCTCGCCGATAGCGCCGCGATCACCGACCAACTCGACATGCGCCCGATCACGGCGCTCGAACCCACGCTGCTGCTCGCGAGCGTCGCGGCCGCGACGAAGCATATCGGGCTGATCGCGACGGCATCCACGAGTTACAACGAGCCGTTCAACCTTGCGCGGCGCTTCGCCACGCTCGATCTGATCAGCGGCGGCCGCGCGGGCTGGAACATGGTAACGACGGCCGATCTGCCTTCGGCACGCAACTTCGGGCTGGAAGCCGTCCCGGATCACGCCGAACGCTATGCGCGCGCGGAAGAGTTCGCCACGCTCGTGAAGACGTTGTGGAATAGCTGGGAGGACGATGCGCTCGTTGCCGACAAAGCGACCGGCCAGTTCGTCGATCTCGGCAAGCTGCATCCCGCCGCGCATCGCGGACGCTTCTTCGCGGTGCAAGGCGCGCTCAATCTGCCGCGCTCGAAGCAAGGGCATCCGGTGCTCGTGCAGGCGGGCGCATCCGGCGACGGGCGTGATCTCGCGGCGCGTCATGCGGAAGCGGTGTTCTCGGCGTCGCAATCATTCGACGAATCGAAGGCGTATCGCGAGGATCTGAACGCGCGTGCGGCGCGTTACGGACGCGGGCCGCATGCGGTGAAAGTGCTCGCAGGTCTCACGACGATCATCGGCGCGACGCAGGCCGAAGCCATCCGCCGTCGCGATGAACTCGTCGATCTCATTCCATGGCGCTACAGCCTGAACCGGATTGCCGGCACGCTCGGCATTCCGGCCGATTCGCTCTCGCTCGACGAGCATCTTCCCGAGAATCTCACGCTGCCCAACAACGGCAACGGTAATCACACGTTCTTTCACGCGACCATCGCGCAGGCGCGCGCGCATGGCTATACGGTGCGCGAACTCATCCGCGCGTTGGCGGGCGGCGGCGGGCATCGCGTGATTGTCGGGACGCCCGAACAGGTTGCCGAGGACATCGCGCACTGGTTCGAGAACGGCGCCGCCGATGGCTTCAACCTCATGCCCGACGCGTTGCCGGGCGGGCTCGAAGCATTCGTCGATGGCGTCGTGCCCATTCTGCAAAAGCGCGGAATCTTCCGACGCGCTTACGAAGGGACTACCTTGCGCGGGCATCTCGGGCTCGATGTGCCGGCCGGGTATCGAGTGGAAGAGGCGGTTTAGGCGAGTTAGACAGCGCTCAGTCGATCAACGCCCGGCGGTCATGCCGGGCGTCGTCGCTTACATCACACGCGCATTACTTCTGCGGCGCGCCGTCCCATGCTGGCAAGGTCGCACCGTGATACACCTTCAGGATCGTCGCGGCGACGTTGGCCTGCTGATAACTCGTCTGCAGCGTCTTGACCCACGGCGCCTGTGCATCTTTCGCGTTCACCGCCAGAAAGTTGCGATACGGATTGCCCGGCACTTTCTCCTGCGCAATGCGTTCCTGCGGAATTTGAATGCCCGCTTTGATGGCCCAGTCGGTGTTCACCACGGCAGCGTCCACGTCGCCGATCGCGCGGCCAACGATGCCCGCATCGAGTTCCATGATCTGCACGTGCTTCGGATTGTCGGCAATGTCACGCGCCGTCGGCAGCAACCCGACGTTGTCGCGCAGCTTGATGACGCCGTTCGCCTGCAGCAGCAAGAGCGCACGGCCTTCATTGCTCGGATCATTCGGCACGGCGATGGTTGCGTTCTGCGGCAGCGCGGCGACCGACTTCACCTTGCGCGAATAGAGGCCGATAGGCTGCACGTAAGTGAAGCCGACCGGCACGATGTCGTAGTGGCGCGCCTGAATCTGCGCATCGAGATAAGGCTTGTGCTGGAACGAGTTGGCGTCGAGATCGTGTTGCGCGAGCGCTTCGTTCGGCTGGGTGTAATCCGCGAAAGTGGTGACCTTCACCGTCAGGCCCTGTTTGGCTGCGTTGGCCGCTACCGTGCGCCAGACATCCTCGTCCTCGCCCGACATGATGCCCACGCGCACCGTCTGATTCGCCGCGAACGACGGTGCGGCGCTCATCACGCCGCATGCAAGCAGCAGGGAAAACAGCGCGGTTTTTATCGGCGACTTTATTTTCATGGGGCAAAAGCTGATAAGTTGGGAGAGACGTGATGCTAGAGGCGGCAGCGCCTCGCGACAAATAATATCGAGCGCTATCGATATAGCGCCTTTTCGTTTGCCGTGACGGGCGGTTTGAGCGCTATATAAGGCATGCAGGCGGTGTATTGCTTTGCAGAAAACCTTGTTTGTGAAAGCGTTGCGGGCGGCCTAGATTTGATTCATTCACCATTTGAAGGGGATGAGCCATGCCGCAGTTCCTGTCGCACTATCTCCAAGCCATCTACGCGCCCGCCGGACGCATGCGTGAGCGCTGGCAATTGCGTTCGCTGGAACGCGCGCGCGCCGCATGCGGCTGCAATGCCACGAGCGTAATCGAGCTGCCCGACGACGAAAGCACGCGCGCCGACCGGCTCGAACACATCGCGCTCTATGCGCGCGCGGGCTACTTCAACATGGGCTATACGGTCGATCTATTTCAGTCGCCCGCCGATCTTCCGCCGCACTAAATCCGCATCCGCATCGACGCGCCACGATTCCGGCGCGTCGGTTCATCGTCGATCCAAGCAACGTTTGCATGCCTGAAGTAACGTAAGCGCTGACCTGGACTCGAACCGATTTTCACATGACCCTTTCCCGACAACTGCATCTCGGCGCATTCATGCGGCCGGTGAGCCTGCATACCGGCGCGTGGCGTTTTCCCGGCGCGTATGCGGATGCCAACTTCAATCTCCGCCATCTCAAGCAGTTCGTGCAAAAGCTTGAGAGCGCCTGTTTCGACGCATTCTTCATGGCCGATCACCTCGCCGTGCTCAACATGCCCGTGGACGCGCTCAAACGCAGCCACACCGCGACATCCTTCGAGCCGTTCACGCTGCTTTCCGCGCTGGCTTCGGTGACGGAGAAGATCGGGCTGGTCGCGACGGCATCGACGACATTCGACGAGCCGTATCACATCGCGCGGCGCTTTGCCTCGCTCGATCACTTGAGCGACGGACGCGCCGGATGGAACCTCGTGACCACGTCGAACCCGGATGCCGCATTGAACTTCGGCCGCGAGGATCACATGGAGCACGACGAGCGCTATCGCCGCGCGCGCGAGTTCTACGATGTCGTCACGGGCCTGTGGGACAGCTGGGCCGACGACGCGTTCGTGCGCGATACCGAAAGCGGCCTCTTCTTCGATCCCGCCAAACTTCACGTGCTCGGTCACAAGGGTGAATATCTGTCGGTGCGCGGCCCGTTGAACATCGCGCGGCCGGTGCAAGGCTGGCCGATCGTCGTGCAGGCCGGATCATCGGAAGCGGGCAAGCAGCTTGCGGCTGAAACCGCCGACGCGGTCTTCACCTCGCAACCGAATCTGGCCGCGGGCAAGCGTTTTTTTGCGGATGTAAAGAGCCGGCTCGATGCACTCGGCCGCCCGCGCGAGCATCTGAAGATTCTTCCCGGCGCGTTCGTCGTGGTAGGCGACTCGCGCGAGGAAGCACGCGAGAAGCGCGCATTGCTCGATACCTTCGTGCATTACGAAAGCGGTATCGCTTCGCTTTCCATCGCGCTCGGTCACGATGTCTCCTCGTTCGATCCCGATGGTCCGTTGCCCGAGATTCCCGAGACCAATGCGAGCAAGAGCGCGCGCGAACGCGTGGTCGAAATGGCGCGCACGGAAGGGCTGACCATCCGGCAACTGGCGCAACGCGCGGGCGGCTTTTCGGGCTTGCAGATGATCGGCACGGCAACCGATATCGCCGATGAAATGGAGCAGTGGCTCGCCGAGGAAGGCAGCGACGGCTTCAATGTGATGTTCCCGTATCTGCCCGCGGGTCTCGACGATTTCGTCGACAAGGTGGTGCCGGAATTGCAGCGGCGTGGCATTTTTCGGCGCGCGTATGAAGGCAACACGTTGCGCGAGCACTTCGGCTTACCAAGACCCGGCAATCGCTTTTTCCCCGTGAATAACGCATAAGCTTATTCGCACACACGCATGTCCACCGCCTTATATGCGCCGTGCGCCTAGCCGCGTCACGGCGTATTCATTTGCAAATGACATTTGCTTGGTTCCGCTTTTGGCGCGCGTCTCGCATAGTAGGGATTGATGGCTATAGACGTCTTTTCTGAAGACGTTCTGGCGCCTGTCTGCCTCGGCTTTACGACCCTATCCCAAGGAACTCCGCATGTCCGATCGTTCTCTCTCGCTGTCGCGCCGGCGTGCGCTCGCGCAACTGGCCGCCGTCAGCGCAGGCGCCGTCGCGTCGAGCCGCCTCTTTGCCGCCGATGCAGGCAAGACCTTGCGCATCGGCTATCAGAAGTACGGCAACTTCGTGGTGTTGAAGGCACGCGGCACGCTCGACAAGCGGCTTGCGGCGCAAGGCGTCACCGTGCAATGGCTCGAATTTCCCGCTGGTCCGCAATTTCTCGAAGGGCTCAACGCGGGCGCGGTGGATATCGGCACCGTCGGTGAAACGCCGCCGATCTTCGCGCAAGCCGCGGGTGTCGATTTCGTCTATGTCGGCAACGAGCCATCCGCGCCGCGCGCCGAAGCCATCGTCGTGCCGAAGGATTCGCCCATTCGAACGGTGGCCGAGCTGCGCGGCAAGAAAGTCGTGCTGAACAAAGGCTCCAACGTTCACTATCTGCTCGTGGAAGCGCTCAAGAAAGCGGGTTTGGCCTACACGGATATCCAGCCCATCTATCTCGCCCCCGCCGATGCACGCGCCGCCTTCGTGCAAGGCAGCGTCGATGCATGGGCGATCTGGGACCCGTATCTCGCCGCCGCCGAGAAGCAGGCGAACGCACGTCAAATCACCGATGGCACGAACCTCGTGCGCAACATCCAGTACTACCTCGCCACGCGCAAGTTCGCCACCGCGCAACCGCAACTCGTGCGTGCCGTGCTCGAAGAACTGGATCTGGTCGATCGCTGGGCGCGCGACAACATCCCTGCCGTCGCCACGCAACTCGCGCCCCTCGTCGGTCTCGATGCGGGCATTCTCGAAGTCGCGCTGAAACGGACGGCTTACGGCGTGCAGAGCGTCGCGCCTGCAACGCTCGAATATCAGCAGCAGATCGCCGACGTTTTCAGCAACCTCAAGCTCATTCCGAAGAAGCTCGACGTCACCGAAGCGCGCTGGAACGTCGCGTAATTCTCAGTAAATTCGGGTTAGCAGTTTCGCGCACATTCTTAGCGCGAATCGATGGTTGGGCAAGCGTCGCCGCGTCGCTAGACTGACCCGAGCGCCGGGCTGTTTCTCATAGCCGCACGCCCGTCTTCACGACACAACGAATTCGAAAGGCAGACCTCCCGATGAATGTTTTCTGGTTCATTCCAACTCATGGCGACAGTCGTTATCTCGGCACGTCGCAAGGCGCGCGTGCCGCTAATTACGACTACTTCCGCCAGATCGCGGTCGCCGCCGACACGCTCGGCTACGAAGGCGTGCTCTTGCCGACGGGCCGTTCTTGCGAGGACGCCTGGGTCGTGGCTTCGAGCCTGATTCCCGCCACCAAGCGCCTCAAGTTTCTCGTCGCGATCCGGCCGGGCTTGAGTACGCCGGGGCTCTCGGCGCGCATGGCATCGACGTTCGACCGGCTTTCCAACGGGCGCTTGCTCATCAACGTGGTGACGGGCGGCGACCCGACCGAACTCGCGGGCGATGGCGTCTTCGAAAGCCACGACACGCGCTATGAAATCACCGACGAGTTCCTGAGCATCTGGCGCGGTCTGCTCGAAAAGTCTCACGACAGCGGCAGTATCGATTTCGACGGCAAGCATCTGCGTTCGCAAGGCGGCAAGGTGCTGTATCCGCCGGTGCAGAAAGCGCATCCGCCGCTATGGTTCGGCGGGTCGTCGCCGGCTGCGCACGAGATCGCGGCCAAGCATATCGACACTTATCTCACGTGGGGCGAGCCGCCCGCCGAAGTCGAGAAGAAGCTCGCGGACATCCGCAAGCGCGCTGCCGCCGAAGGCCGCAGCATCAAGTTCGGCATTCGCCTTCATGTGATCGTGCGTGAAACCGAAAAGGAAGCCTGGGCCGACGCGGACCGCCTCATCAGCAAGCTCGACGATGAAACCATTCAGCGCGCGCAAGCATCGTTCGCGAAAATGGATTCGGAAGGACAGCGCCGCATGGCCGCGTTGCATGGCGGCAATCGCGATAAGCTCGAGGTGTATCCGCATTTGTGGGCGGGCGTCGGCCTCGTGCGCGGCGGCGCGGGCACGGCGCTCGTCGGCAATCCGGAACAGGTCGCCGGTCTCATGAAGCAGTACGCGGAACTCGGTATCGATACCTTCATTCTCTCGGGCTATCCGCATCTGGAAGAGTCGTATCGGTTCGCCGAACTCGTGTTCCCGCTCTTGCCGCGCCAGCAAAAGGAAGCGGCGAACGGGCCGCTCTCGGGGCCGTTCGGCGAAGTGATCGGCACGTCCGAACTGCCGAAGGTCGCGCAAAGCTGAGTATCGTCATGGCAAATCAATCTGCTCGAACGGCTTTGAGCGGCATCGGTGCAAAGGCGCTGCCCTGGCTCGTGCCGCTGCTGATTCTCGTCGCATGGGAAGCGGCGGCGCGCACGGGCGGTCTCTCTTCGCGCGTGCTGCCCGAACCGCTCGCCGTGGTGAAGGCGGCGTGGGCGCTCATCTTGTCCGGCGACATGTGGGCCAACGTGAAGGTCAGTGCGTGGCGTGCACTCGCGGGCTTTGCGATGGGCGGCGCCACCGGCTTCGTGCTCGGCCTGGCCACGGGGCTTTTCAAGCCTGCGGAAGTTGCGCTCGATTCGACTGTGCAGATGATCCGCAACATCCCTGCACTCGCGATGATTCCGTTGCTGATCCTGTGGTTCGGCATTGGCGAGGAAGCGAAACTCGTGCTGGTTGCGCTCGGCGTGTTCTTTCCCATCTACGTGAACACGTATCACGGCATTCGTTCGGTGGATCGCGATCTCATCGAGATGGCGCGCAGCTACGGGCTGTCGGGCATGGCGTTGTATCGGCATGTGATCTTGCCGGGCGCGTTGCCTTCCATACTCGTCGGCGTGCGCTTCGCATTCGGGCTGATGTGGGTAATGCTGATCGTCGCCGAGACCATTTCGGCGCAATCGGGCATTGGCTATATGACGATGAACGCCCGTGAATTTTTGCAGACCGACGTGGTGCTCGTCGGCATTCTGCTCTACGCGCTGCTCGGCAAGCTCGCCGACATGGCGGCAAGGGCCATCGAGCGCGTCACGCTACGCTGGCATCCGGCTTATCAGACCAAGGCGCGCACATGAGCACGGTGAATCCCACTCTCGAACGCGGCGTTATCGCGCGTCATGCTCCTCGTCCAGGCTCGGTCGCGCGTGCGGCGGAGGGCGATCTCGCGGTATGGCTGCAAGGCGTGGAGAAGCGTTTCGGCGAGCGCACGGTGTTGTCGAAGCTCGATTTTTCGATCGAACGCGGCAGTTTCGTGTCGATCGTCGGACGCAGCGGCTGCGGCAAGTCCACGCTGCTGCGGCTGATAGCCGGCCTCGAAGCGACCACGGCTGGCGTGCTGCAACGCCGGGCCGCTACGCCGGATGCCGAGTTGCAGGTTCGCATCATGTTTCAGGACGCGCGTCTTTTGCCGTGGAAGAGCGTGCTCGACAACGTGATGCTCGGTCTGCCGCGTTCGGCGCGTGACGAAGCCCGCGCGACGCTTGCCGAAGTGGGCCTTTCCGAGCGCGAACGCGACTGGCCTTCGCAGTTGTCGGGCGGTCAGCGGCAACGCGTGGCGCTGGCGCGGGCGCTGGTGCATCGGCCGGATTTGCTGCTGCTCGATGAACCGCTCGGTGCGCTCGATGCGTTGACGCGCATCGAAATGCACGGGTTGATCGAACGGCTGTGGCGAGAGCATCGATTCACCGCACTGCTTGTCACGCACGACGTGCAGGAAGCGGTGTCGCTTGGCGACCGCGTGGTGCTGATCGAGGAAGGGCGTATCACGCTGGATACGAAAGTGGCGCTGCCGCGTCCGCGCTCGCGTGCGGCGGAGGGGTTTGCGGAGTTGGAGGAGGCGGTTTTGTCGCGGGTTCTGCGGCGGTCGTGAGGGCTGGGGTTGTACGCTGTTCGGTACTCGCGCATGAAAACGTACGAGACGATGTCATGCCAACCTCGGCTCGGGTTCATCGAGCGAACACGAGCATGCCCCGATTCAAAACCCAACGCAGCCTGGAACCCCGACCATTGATTTAAAGGCCGCTCGCGGCCATTGCGCAAAGGCGCGTCGTCATGAGAACCGACCACGCGCCTTTCTCCCGACATCACACCACGAAGAACCCATGCGTGCCATCGCGCTCCAGTTGCGCAACGAGGCCGTATTCCCAGTCGAGATAAGCCTGCATGGCTTCGCGCGCATTGCCCACGCCTTCATACGGACGGCGATACCGGTCGATGCGTGGCGACGCAAGCCGTGCTTCCCCGCCTTCGGTCTGCAAACCGGCGCGCACCCACGCGGCGTTGCCGCCTTCGAGCACATGCACGGGCTTGTTCGTGAGCGTCGCGATTTCAGCTGCGGCGTAGGGCGCAAGCGCGCTCGTGCCGCATGTGACGACGTAGCGCTTCGCATCGGGAAGGTCGCGCAGATCGTCGTGAGCGGGCGTGATGCGCGAACGCAGAATCCAGTGCGCGCCGACGATATGCGCCTTCACGTAGTTTGCGCTCGGTGCAACGTCGAGCAACACGACGCCGCTCGCGGGATCGTCGAGTAAAGCCGACAATTCCTTCGGCGCGATGGTCGGCACGGGAGCGGGCGCGGGCCGTTCGGGACGCCACGGGCCGCTCTTGGTCAACGCATCGGGGCCGGCTTCATCGACGACATACGCTTCGACGTTCATCTGCGCGAGCCATGAGGCGGTCATGTTGGCGCGCACGCCGTCGTCGTCGAAGAGCACGACGCGCGCGCCGCGCACCGGCGCGAACATCTCCGTTTCCTGCACGAGCTGACCGCCCGGCGCGCTCTGAAAACCGGGCGCGTGCGCGGCTTCGTATTCGGTTGGCGTGCGTACATCGAAACGATACGTCGTGCGCGACGTATCGCGCGCCCAGCGGGCGGCTTCATCGAGCGAGGAACGTCGAACGCCTGCACGTTGCGCAAGGGCAAACGCGGCCTGCCGGGACGCTTGCAGATCGCGAGGCGCGCGTCCCGTGTCATCCTCGAAACGGCGCTTGCTGCCGTGTTCCAGCGGCTGCCCCGCGAGCGTCCAGCCGATGGTCCCATTGCGCAGCGCCGCCACCTTGTTCGGCAGCCCTGCATTCACGAGCGATTGCGCGCCTATGATGCTGCGCGTGCGCCCCGCGCAATTCACGACGATACGCGTAGCCGGATCGGGCGCGAGCGCGGGTGCGCGCAGCACGAGTTCCGCGCCGGGCACGCTCACGCTGCCCGGAATGTTCATGGTCTGATATTCGTCGAAGCGGCGTGCGTCGAGCACGACGAGATCGTCGCCGTTCTTCTGCAGCGCGTCGAGCGTTTCAGCGGAAAGCGAAGGCGTGTGACGCTTCGCTTCGACGAACTCGCCGAAGGCCTTGCTCGGCACGTTGACATCGCGAAAGACTTCGCCGCCCGCGCGAATCCAGCCATCGAGACCACCTGCGAGCAGCGCGATGTTCGTGTAGCCGAGCGCGTCGAGCTTGTCGGCGGCGCGCACGGCGAGACCTTCGCCGGCATCGAAGAGAACGATCGGCACATCGCGGCGCGGCAGACGCGCATGCACGTCGAGTTCGAGACGCGTCAACGAAAAATTGGCTGCGAAAAGCGGATGGCTCTGCGCATGCGGATCTTCTTCACGCACGTCGAGCAGCGCGATCTCCTGGCGGGCAAGCAAGCGCTCGCGCACGTCCTCGAAGGTGCGAACGGGATAGGTCTTCATGTCGTGCGGTCTTCCATCGGTTTTCCAGGCGTTCGAGGCTATCACCGCGCGGGGCGCAAGCGAAATAGCGGATTGGCATAAGGATATGGGCGCGGTTCGCGGCGTGCTCATTAGAAAAGCATGATTCCTTCGTTTGCACCGCCAATCCGAGGCTCGATACTCGGTATCCCGACAATCTCAGGATGCCCCGTTCCATGACCCAAGCTTTCGATCAGCAAGCACGCGAAACGCTGCGCCTCATCGGTCCCGATCCGGACGACTGGGTCGCGAGCCGCGAGGGCATCGACCATAACGTCGTGATCGTCGGCGGCGGCCAGACGGGCGCGGCATTCGCGTTCGGGCTGCGGCGCGCGGGCATCGGGCGGGTGAGCGTGATCGATGCCGCGCCTGACGATACGCGCGCGGGCGTCTGGCAAACCTATGCGCGGATGAATCGCCTGCGCACGCCGAAAAATCTCGCCGGACCCGAGGCCGGTTTGCCGGGTTTGAGCTTTCAGGCGTGGCACGAGGCGCGGCATGGCCAAGCGTCGTATGCGGATATCGAGCGCCTCGGACGCGAGCAATGGGCCGAATACCTCGCGTGGTACCGGCACTTTCTCGCCATTCCCATTCGATACGGCACGACCCTGACGCTGATCGAACCGTTGGGCACGCATTTCCGGCTGCATCTTTCAGTGCGGACCGACGAAGGCACTCAGACGCGCGTGGAAACCGCGCGCAAGGTAATTTTAGGCAATGGCGTCGCGGGCAACGGCCGGCCGAATATCGTGCCGCCGCTCGCCGGTCTGCCCGCCACGCACGTCGCTCACACCACCGACGCGATCGATTTCAACGCGTTGCGCGGCAAGTCGGTGGCGGTGATCGGCTCGGCGGCTTCGGCCTTCGATGCCGCCGCGACCGCGCTCGAATCGGGCGCGGCCACCGTGCATCTGTTCGTGCGGCGTGCGTCGCTGCCTTCGGTGCCTGTGAGCCGCGCAAAGGCATATCCCGGCGCCTACGACAATTTCCCCGCTCTGCCCGATGCCACGCGCTGGAAGCTCGCCCTGCGCTTCAGACGCGCCGGTTCGACCGCGCCCGCCGATGCGATCGATCGCGTCGCGCGCTTCGACAATTTTCATTTGCATCTCGGCGCGCCCTGGCAGCATGCCGAAGCCGCGGGCAAGCAAGTGAAGGCGCAAGTCGGCGACGAAACGTTCTCGTTCGATTTCGTCATCGCCGGCACGGGTTACGCGGTGGACCTGCATGCACGGCCCGAGCTTGCGCGGATAGCCGATCACGTTCTGCTCTGGCGCGATCGATACGACGCTGCCGCCGACGAACGCGACGACGCCCTCGGCGCGCATCCGTACCTTGGAGATGCACTGGAATATCTCGAGAAAACGCCGGGCAGCGCGCCGTTTCTGAAGAACATTCATGTGTTCAATCCGGCGGCATTCGTGAGCCGTGGCGTGCCCGTCGGCGACGTGCCGAGCATGAAGCGCGACATACCGGCCGTGATCCGGCGCATTAGCGAAGATCTGTTTCTCGAAGACCTCGATGTGCACGAAGCGCGCATGCATGGCGACGTGCCCGCCGATTTCGACGCCTCGCGCTACGCGCATCGGCTCCGTGAGAAAACGGATGCACAGCCGGCTAGCTGAAGCGCGCGACCCGCTTCGTCATGTAAGGCGAAGCGGCGTCAGACGAGTTCCGCCGCCCGGCCGACCTTGAACGCGGCGAGCTCGTCCGGCTCGCATTGCGCAATCAGCCCCGTCTCCCATGCGAGATACGCGCGCGCGGAATCGAGGTTGCCATCATGACGGTCATGCACGAAGAAGAGATAGTCGATGCGCGTCTCTTGCGGCAACTTCACGGCATCGCGATCCACGGGCAAGCCACGTTGCTCCCACGCATCGAGCCCAAACGCGGCGAGTTCGATATCGGTGAAACCTGCTTCGCGCAGATCGGCGGCGACGAGACGCGCCGATGCTTCCGACGCTGCATCGGCAAACAAAACCAGCGGCGTGTCGAGGCGCGCATGCAAGGCGGTCAACGTATCGAAGACGCGCGGGCGAACGGTCCAGCGCGCGCCAACCGGCCGGCCGTTCTCATGCGCCGCGCTCGACCGCAGGTCGAGCACGATTGCGTTCGCGGATGGCGCTTCTTCGAGGAGATCGGTTCGATCCAGCGCAGCGGCAGCGGGCGCATGCGTATTCCACTTCGACACGATGGCCACGTCGATGGTCGCCGCTTCGTAGCCCAATTGCACGAGCCAGTGAGCGATGACCGGCGCGCGGATGCCGTCGTAGTCGATCAACAAGAGACGCGCATGACGCACCGCCACGCTCTGATCCGTCGCCTGCACGAGCTGACCGCCCGGCGCATGGGCGGCGAAGGGCAGACCATCGCGCGCGTATTCCTCGGGCGTGCGGACATCGAGCAGATAGGTCGTGCGTGCGGTATCGCGACGCCACTGGTTCGCGTTCGCCTCATCGAGCGCAATCACGCCGAAGCGTCGCGCAAGCGCTTGCGCACGCTCGCGTGCCTTGGCCTCGTCGTGCGCGCTTGCCGCGCTCGGGATGATGTCGGCGTAACTGCGCGTGCTGCCGTGTTCCAGCGCAAGACCGGCGAGCGCCCATCCTTGCGTACCGTTTTCCAGCGCGAAGACATCGCGACGGATGCCGAGATTGCGCAAGGTCTGCGCGCCGATGATGCTGCGCGTGCGCCCCGCGCAATGCACGACGATGGTCGTATCGGGCGAGCCCGCGAAGGCGTCGATATGCGCCGCCAGTTCGCCGTTCGGCACGCACACCGCGCCCGGAATCGCCATCTTGCGATGTTCGTCGCGCGTGCGTGAGTCGATGAGCGAGATCGGACAGCCGCCGCGTTCGGCGCGCCAGCGTTGCAGTTGCGCGGCGCTGACATGCGGCGTGCCGTATTCGTGTTCGACGAGTTCGCCGAAGGTCTTCGACGGCACGTTCACGCCGCGAAAGAGCGTATAGCCTGCTTGCCGCCATGCGGCCGTGCCGCCTTGCAGGATCGCGATATCGCCGTAGCCGAGCCCTTGCAGACGGGCTGCCGCGCGACGCGCCACGGCGTCTTCGTTGGCGCCATCGTCGCATAGCGCGATGCGCACATCGGCGCGCGGCAGGAGGCGCGGCGCATCGAGTTCGAGCCGGCTGAAGGGAAACGGTACGGCGAAGAATGGATGGCCTTCGCCGAACTGGCCCGCTTCGCGCACATCGAGCAGCGCGAGTTCGCGGCCGTCGTTGAGCCACTGGCGTAGCGTTTCGGCGTCGATGAAGCGCACGGCGTCAAATGTTGAAGGCATGGGAGATCAGGTACAGGTGAGCCGGAAGGCACGGCGAAGATCATCGATCAGATCGGCAGGGTCTTCGAGACCCGCGTGCAGCCGCACGACCGGCGCATCTTCAGTGAAATAGCCATGCACGCGAAGCCGCGATGCAGGTGCGATGAGCGCAAGGCTTTCGAAGCCGCCCCACGACGCGCCTTGAGAAAAGAGACGCAGGGCATCGACGAAGGCGCGGGTTGCATCGGGCGTCTTGCCGCGTGCGAATGCGAACGACACGAGACCGTTCGCGCCTTGAAAATCACGACGCCAAAGCGCGTGTGACGGATCGTCCGGCAACGCGGGATGATAGACACGCGCGACCGCGCTCTCCGTCTGCAAATATTCGGCGAGGGCCAGCGCATGCCGCGCATGTTGCGCAAGCCGCACGCCGAGCGTGCGCGCGCCACGCAGCGCCAGATAGGCATCGTCCGCGCCGACAGCCAGGCCGAGAGCATCGTGGGTATCGCGCAGACGCAGTGCAAGCGCGCGGTCGTTCGTTGCAACCGCACCCTGCATGATGTCCGAGTGTCCGCCTATGTACTTCGTCGTCGCCTGAATGGAGATATGCGCGCCGTGTTCGAGCGGTCGATGCAGAACGCCGGCGCTATACGTGTTGTCCGCGGCGAGCAAGAGGCCGTGCTCGCGGGCGAACGCACCGAACGCGGGAAGATCGACGACCTCATACAGAAACGAACTCGGCGACTCGACATAGACGAGCCGCGTCGTCGCGCGCAACGCATGGCGCGGCGGCCCGTCTTGCGCGGCAAAGTAAGTGGCTGCGATGCCGAACCGCGCAAGCAGAGGCTCGATGCGCTCGCGCACCGGGCCATACACACTGTCCTGAATCAAAACGTGATCGCCCGGCGACAACAACGCGAGGAACACCAGCGTAATCGCGGATGCACCCGACGGCGCAAGCAACGCGTGCGCCGCGCCTTCGAGTTCGCCGATCACCGCTTCGAGCGCTCGATGCGTCGCCGTGCCATGACGGCCGTAAGTCGCGACATCCTCGCCATCGTGGCGTTGTTTGTGCAACCGCTCGTAGTCGGCGCTGCTGGCAAAGCGCACGGTGCTCGTGCGTACCACAGGCATGTTCACCGGCGCCGCGCCATTCTCGAAGCCAGCGAGACCCGCGTGCATGAGCCGCGTGGCGAGCGCGGTACGCTCGTCCGTCATCAGCCGACCGCCTGGGTCTGATGGTGCAGATGCGTCTGGTTGTATCGAACGATCTTGCCGTTTTCGAAACCGAGACGTCCCGTGAGCGTTTCGAGCGGCCTGCCGTAGAGATGGAAGTGCAGCGTCGGCTGCTCGCCGGTCACGTGGATGCTGTGGATATCGTCGGGCAGGAAAGCGATGGGCGTGCCCGGTTCGACCAGCACTTCGCGGTCCACCTCGACGCTCGCGCGGTCCTCGTCGCTGCGGTCGTCCGTGCGGCGATACACGCGGTTCAACTCGCTGCCTTCCACCGCGACGATCACGGCCCACGTGTCGTGGTTATGCGGGATCGTCGCCTTGCCGGGCAACAGCGAGTTCAAATAGAGCGCGATGCCATCGCTGCCCGGATTGAGACGGTAGCGCGTCGACGTATCGCCACTGGCCGGATCGGGCGGAGGAAAGGCTTCGCGGGTGAAAAGCTCGGGTTGGTCTGCAAGTGTCTGCAATGCGGCCGCGATGTTGGCGAGCGCGTTACGCGTGAGCCCATCGCGTTCGAGAATGGCATGCGTTTGAGCGACGAGCGTATCGACGCGCTGCGTGATGTGAGGGGCGATGGAGGGTGTCGTCACGATTGATTCGATGCTAGCGTGAGGGATGAGCGCGAACGCGTGCGCCGCACGCGTGTGCCCGCGCTGTCGAGAAAGCGCTGCGTGCGTTCGTCGCGCGGCGCATGAAAAAGTTGTGCGGGTGTGCCTTCCTCGACGATCACGCCGCCTTCGGTGAAGACCACTCGGTCGCTGATGTCCTCGGCAAAGCGCATCTCGTGCGTGACGAGCACACACGTAAGGCCTTCGTCCACGAGTTCGCCGATTACGTTCAGCACTTCGCCGACCGTTTGCGGATCGAGCGCGGAGGTCACTTCGTCGAAGAGAATGAGTTCGGGCCGCATGGCAAGCGCGCGTGCAATGGCCACGCGTTGCTGCTGTCCGCCCGAGAGTTCGCCGGGATACGCGTGGGCTTTATCGGCGAGACGCACCTTGGCAAGCAATGCGCGCGCCGTGTGTTCGGCTTCGGCGCGGCTCGTGCCGAGTACGCGGACGGGCGCGATGGTGAGGTTCTCGAGCGCGGTGAGATGCGGAAAGAGGTTGTATTGCTGAAACACGAAGCCAATGCGCTTGCGCAATTCGATCTTCTGCTCGTCGCGCGTCAAGGCCGCGACATCCACACCGTTTACGCGCACTTCGCCACGCTCGGGCGTGCTGAGGCCGTTGATGCAACGCAGTATCGTCGACTTGCCCGAGCCCGAAGGCCCGATGATCGATACGGCCTGATTGCGCTTCACGCTCAGATCGATACCGCGCAGCACGGGCGTGGTCCCATACGACAGATGGACGTCGCGCATCGTGACGAGGCCCGCTGGCGGTTCCATATCGAGTCTGGCGACGGCGCGCCCGTAGACGAGAGACATCATGCGTGGCTAGAAAGGGGAATCATTCGGCGCTCCGGCGCTACCTCTTGGGTGAGAGGCCCATTGTAGGAATGGCGCGATGCTTTCCGAACGAAGCAATCTTCACAACCTTATATGCGGCGTAACGGCGCTTTTCTCGGCGCGTGCTTTCCTTAGCAGATCAGATTCGTTTGCAGCGCGCGGCGCTGTGCCTACGCTAGCGTGTCCCGCAATTCGAACATGCAAGCCGAGGCTTCGATGTCATCTGCCGTATCGCTTCAATCTTCTCTTCTTTTCACGCTCAAGCGCGCGACGCTCGCCGCGCTGACTCTCGCAAGCATTAGCGCAGGAACGGCGCACGCGGATGCCACGCTCGATCGCATCGACTCGCGTCATGAGATCGTCGTGGGCGTGATGATCACAGGCGGTCCATTCGGTTCCATCGATCCAGCCACGCAAAAGCTGCGCGGCTTCAATGTCGATCTCGCGCAGGACATTGCGAAGCGTCTGAACGTGAACGCGCAACTCGTCTCAGTGCAGCCTTCCACGCGCGTGCAGTTCTTGCAGCAGGGCAAGGTGGACATACTCGTCGCCAATATGGAATTCACCGAGCAGCGCGGCGAGATTCTCGATCATGTCGCGACGCCTTACTATCAAGTGGGCGGCACGGCGATCACGGCGAATACGAGCGGCATCACGCGTTGGGAAGATCTGCGCGGCAAACCGGTTTGCATCTCGCAGGGCAGCAGCTACATCAAACCCGTGGTCGAAAAGTATGGCGCGATTCCGCGCGCGTTTCCCGGCGCGGCCGAGTCCCTGCTCGCGCTGAGGGGCGGCAACTGCGTGGCCGCGGTTCACGATGCCGCGCCGCTGCTCTATCCGCTGCAACAGCGCGATCCCGAGTGGCGCGCGTATCGAACCTTGCAGCCCGAACTCGCGCCCGCGCCTTCGGTGATCTGGGTGCGGCAGGGCGAAAAGGACACGGCCGCACGTATCGATACCTTCGTGCGCGACTGGCATCGCACAGGCTGGCTGATCGATGTCGAAGCGAAGAACGGACTCACACCGCCATCGCCCGCGCTCGCGCAATGGCACACGACGCAGGTGTCGTCGAAATGACATCGTTCGCGCACGAGTTGATTGCACGCGCGCAGCACGCGGGACTCGACTACCGCTTTCTGCTCGATAGCTACGATCGCGCGTCGTTCGTGGGCGGCATCGGCTTATCGATCGGCATCGTTGCGGCGACGCTGCTCGGCAGCGCAATCGTCGGCGTGGTCTTGCTCGTGGCGTTGCGTTCGAGCAGCGCGTTGCTCGAAGGCATTGCGCGCGGCGTGATCGAACTCACGCGCAATACGCCGACCATCGTGCAACTGTACTGCGCGTTTCTCGTGCTCAATACGCTCATCACGCAGCATCTGCAGGCGCATGGCGCTGACAATCCGCTCAAACCATTTCTGTGGGTCGTGATCGTGCTTTCGATCAACAAGGGCGCGTTTCATGCCGAAGCGCTGCGCGCCGGTTTCGATGCCTTGCCGCGCGAAACGCTCGAAGGCGCGGACTCGCTCGGCTTCTCGCGCAAGACGCGCTTCTTGCGCGTGGAGTTGCCGCTGGCGTTACGCGCGGCGCTGCCCGCGCTCGTCAACAATGCGGTGGAACTGGTCAAGGCATCGGCGATTGCATCGGCTATCGCGGTAGGAGACATCACGTATCAATCGATCATGATCTGGACGCAGCGCGACAACGTACTCGCGTTGATGCTGCTGATACTCGCGTTCTTCTACGCGCTCACGGCGCTCGTCAATGTGTCGGGCCGCTGGATAGAGCGGCGGCTTGCGGTGCCCGGTTATGGTCAGCGATAGACCCGGCGCCTATGCGGGCGCGACCATCGCCGTGGCCGCGCTCGTGCTATGGCTCATGGCGCCGCGCGATATTCCCGGCGCGCAACTGCTTGCCGATTTCGTTCAATGGCTCCCCGCGTTGCTGCACGGCTTCGCAATCAATGTCGCGGTGAGCATCGGCGCGTTGACATTCGGCACGGTGCTGGGTGTGTTCGTCGGTTCGCTCTCGCTGGCTCGCGGTATCGTCGGCCGGGCGGCGCGGCTTTGGGTGCAGGCGTTTCGCAATGCGCCGTGGCTCGTGCTGATTTTTTTCACGACCTATGTGTTTCCGTTCGAGTTCGATCTCGGCGGACATATCGTGCCGTTTCCCGACTGGCTCAAGGTGGTTGCGGCGCTCGCGCTGCCGGCGAGCGCGAATATTGCCGAGGTATTTCGCGGCGCGGTGCAGTCCATTCCCTCCACGCAATGGGATGCCGCCGGTTCGCTCGCCATGTCGCGCTGGCAGATTCTCTTGCTGATCGTGCTGCCGCAATGCATGCGCCGCATGCTGCCGCCGTGGATGAACGTCTACGCGATCATCACGATGGGCACGGCGCTGTCATCGCTCGTCGGCATTCACGACGTGCTCGATACCGCGCAGATCGCCAGCACGACGGTCGCGCATTCGAGCTTCACCGTGCTCATGTACATGAGCGCGCTCGCGTTGTTCTTCGTTTATTGCTATCCGGTGACGCTTGCGACCCGCGCGGTCGAGCGGCGCTTGCGTTCGCGCTAGGCTTATCTTCGTCAGGCGCGGCGTTGCCCGCGCTCCGCGCTCGCGGAGACATCTCCTTACCCGTTCCGTTAATCGAATTGCGCGAGCCAAAGGCAGTCGTTATACTGCCTCGGCGGCATAGTGGCCTGACCACTGCAATTGGCCTGACCGCGACAGACAAAGGTAATGGCAACTCCTGGCAAGCATCGCACCGGCATTCGCGCCCGTGCGCTTACGAAAGGCGTGTGATCATGATGTCGTCTCAAAGCCTCGGCCTCGCCCCGCGCAACGCCCGCAATTTTCTCGAACAGTCGTGCCATTCTTTATCCCTCGACACAGAGGGAGGGCCGAACGCGCCCTGATCGTCCATACGCATTCGGCCTGACAAAACGCTAATTCAATCAACGATAGCAGGCGACATGAAAGGAGACACAAGGATGTTCCGCAATGGAAAGACGGCCGCGCTCGCGCTGGCCTCATGCCTCATCGCAACCGGTGCGCACGCGCAAGTCGCAACCGGCGATACCTCGCAGAAGAAGATCGCGTTGTCCAACAGCTTCGGCGGCAACGCCTGGCGGCAGTCGATGCTGAAGAGCTGGAACGCCGTGTCGGAGCAGGCGGTCAAGGACAAGAAGGTCGCCGCCGCGCCCGCGTTCACCACGGCGGAGAATCAGGTCACGGAGCAGGCGCAACAGGTGCAAAACCTCATCCTGCAAGGCTATAACGCCATCGTGATCGATGCCGTCTCGCCCACCGCGCTCAACGGCACCATCAAGAAGGCATGCGCGGCCGGCGTGGTCGTGGTGTCGTTCGACGGCATCGTCGATGAACCCTGCGCGTATCGCGTCAACTTCGATTTCAAGGGCTGGGCGGAACAGGGCGTCGATTTTCTGGCGCAGCGTCTCAACGGCAAGGGCAATATCCTCGAAGTGCGTGGCGTGGCCGGCATCTCGGTCGACAACCTCATGCATGAAGGCGTGCTCGAAGGCATGAAGAAGCATCCGGGCATGAAGCTCGTCGGCTCCGTGTATGGCGACTGGACGCAATCGGTCGCGCAAAAGGCCGTGGCGGGTATCTTGCCGACGCTGCCGCAAGTGGATGGCGTCGCGACCGAAGGCGAAATGTCCTTCGGTATCGCGCAGGCGTTCAAGGCAGCCAATCGCCCGACGCCGCCGATGATTATCGGCAGCACGTATCCCGAACTCAACTGGTGGAATGAGCAGACGAAAACCGGCTATCAGTCGCGTTCGTTGTCGAATCCGCCGGGCGCGGTGAGCTTTGCTTTCTGGGTCGCGCAGCAAGTGCTGGCAGGCAAGAAGATCCCGAAGGAAGTGACCATCAACGTGCCGCTGCTTGAAATCTCGCAACAGGAATTGCCCGCGAAGCTCGCGGCGACGCCGCCGGGCGGCATCAGCGATGTCACCTACACGTTGCCGCAAACCGTCGCGCTGCTCGACAAGAAGTGATCTCCATGGCGGCGCATGCCTCAAAGGGCCGCGCCGCTTTCTCCACACATGGAGCACGTGAATGAGTGCAACTTTTGATACCGGTAACAGCGGCGGCACCGGTCATGCCGGTAAGCGCGCCGCGCTGATTCGCTTCGAAGGCATCGGCAAGACGTTCGGCCGCGTGCGCGCGCTGGCCGATGTCGATTTCACCTTCCTGCAAGGCGAGTGCGTGGGTATTGCCGGGCATAACGGCGCAGGCAAGTCCACACTGATGGCCGTGCTCGCGGGCGTGTACGAACCGACGCAGGGCACCATCGAAGTGGACGGCAAGCATGCCGAAGGCTACGACGCCAACTCCGCACGCGATGCAGGCGTGCGCTGCGTGTTCCAGGAACTGTCGCTATGCGCGAACCTGACCGTCGCCGAGAACATGTGCGTCGTGCACCCGCAATTGCATGGACGCGGCTGGCGGCGTCGCGCCACGGCGTTGATGCGCGAGAAGCTCGAAGAGATTTTTCCCGGCAACGGATTGAAGGGCAATGAGCTCGTTTCCGATCTCACCCTCACGCAGCAACAGATGGTGGAAATCGCGCGCGGCTTCACGGTGACGGATGCGCCCGTGCGTCTCGTGATTCTCGACGAACCGACGTCTTCGCTCGATGCTCACACCGCCGACCAGTTGCTTGCGTTCGTCCGCAAGGCGGCGCAAAGCGGCATTACGTGTCTGCTCATTACGCATATGTTGGGTGAAATAGAGCGCGTGGCGGACCGCGTGATGGTCATGCGCGATGGCGGTATCGTCAGCGTGCTGGGCCGTGACGATGCGAAGCGCGAATCGATCATCCAGGCGATGGGGCAGCACCTTGAAGCCGACAAGACGCCGGGCGCGGTGCGCGAGCAGAACGCGCGCAATGACGAGCGGCATTTTCGCTGGACGCTGGGTGCCAAACGCGAGACATCCGTCGATGCCGCGCGTGGCGAAGTCGTCGGCTTTGCGGGACTTGCGGGACAAGGGCAGACCGAAGCGTTGCTCGCCATCTACGAAGCCGCGACGAATAATGCGAAAGTCGCTTTCGTGGCGGGCGATCGCGCTCGCGACGGCGTGTTCCCGGTGTGGTCGATTGCGCAGAATTTGGACTTGCGCTGGCTTGCGGGCGGCATGAAACGCGCGCGCGGTCTGGTCGATCTCGCGGCGGCCCGTGAAGTGGTCGAAGCATGGCGCGTGAAGATCGGCATACGCGGTGCGTCGATGAACGCGGGCATTTTGTCGCTCTCGGGCGGCAATCAGCAGAAGGTGCTGTTTGCCCGCGCGCTTGCATCGAATGCGGAACTCATCCTGATGGACGATCCCACACGCGGCGTCGATGTCGGCACGAAACGCGACATCTATCAGCTCGTGCATGCGGAAGCCGCGAAAGGCCGCACGTTCATCTGGTACACGACCGAAAACGAGGAACTGTCGCACTGCGACCGCACTTACGTGTTCCGTTCGAGTCACGTCACGCGTGTGCTGCATGCGGACGAATGCACGGAAGAAGCGCTGCTCGCGGCGAGTTTCGAGGAGCAAGCAGCATGACGCCCGCCAGTAGTAACACCCGCGCCAACGCATCGAATCCGCAAGCACGTTTGCGCGCCTTGCTTCCCGCCATCTCGCTCGTCGCCGTGTTGGTGCCGATTCTCGTCATGCAGCCCACGGTGATGAGTTACTTCGGTTCCAGCCTGCTGCTGAATCTCGCCGTGCCGATCGTGCTCGCCACGCTTGCGCAGCTTGCGATCATCACCGTGAACGACCTCGACCTTTCCATCGGGCCATTCGTGAGTCTCGTCGCGTGCATCGGCGCGACGCTGCTCGTGAAGACGCCGTGGCTCGGCGCGTTGACGCTCGTCGGTTGCGTGCTTGCATACGCGGCTGTCGGCGCGCTCATCGAGTTGCGGCAGATACCGTCTATCGTCGTCACGCTCGGGCTTTCGTTCGTGTGGAGCGGCCTTGCAATCGTGCTCTTGCCGTCGCCTGGCGGGACGAGTCCTACGTGGCTCGGCAACGCAATGAATTATCAGACGCCCTTCATCGCCGCGCCTATCGTGTGGTCGGTGCTGATCGCGATCATCGGTCACTTGCTGCTCATGCGCTCGTCGGCGGGCGTGCGCATTCGCGGTGCGGGCGGCAATCCGCGCGCAATGCGCCGCTTCGGCTGGTCGCTCGTGCGCAGCAAGGCGACACTGTATGGCATAGCGGGCGTGTTCGGCGTCCTGTCGGGTCTGTCGCTGCTCGGTCTCACCACTTCCGCCGATGCCAACCTTGCACTGCGTTACACGCTGCTTTCCATCGCGGCCGTGATCCTCGGCGGCGGCGAATTCGTCGGTGGACGCGTGTCGGTGATCGGCGCGGTGCTGGGTGCGATCACGCTGACGCTCGCGGCATCGTTCCTCGCGTTCCTCAACATTTCGTCGGACTGGCAGGTCGGCATGCAAGGCGCGATTCTCATCGTCGTGCTTTCGTTGCGCGTGCTGCTGCAACGTGGAGAGCGCCGATGAACACATTCGCGGACAAGAATGGAAGCACCTGGACGCGCCTCAAGAGCATTCAGGCGCCCTGGGCCTGGTCGTTCGTCGGCGCGGTGCTGGTGTGGTTCGCCATCGTCGTGATCTTCGGCTTCGGCATTGCGAGCAATGTCGCGCAGACCGCGCTCACTTACGGCGTCTTCATGGTGCTCGTCGGGCTCGGGCAGATGCTCGTCATCACGTCGGGCGTGGGCAATATCGACTTGTCGGTGCCATCGACGATAGCGCTTGCGGGCGTCGTCGGCATGCACGTGATGGGCGGCACGAACGGCGGCATTGCACTCGGCATCGCGGCGGTGCTGGGCGTGGGGATCGTGATCGGCCTCGTGAATTACGCATTGATTCGCTTGCTGCGCATTCCGCCGATCATCGCCACGCTGTCGTCGAGCTTCATCATTCAGTCGGTCGCCATCACGCAAGGACGGCAACTGCCACCGCCACCTCCCGCGCTCGGAGCCTTTGCGACGGGACGCTTCCTCAACGTGCCGTATATCGCGCTCGTGGCGCTGGTTCTATCCCTCGTGCTGGGCGTGCTCTTGCATCGCGCGGTGTATGGGCGCCAGCTTTCCGCTATCGGTCAGAACTCGCGCGCGGCATGGCTTGCGGGCGTGAACGTGCACCGCACGCGCTGCATCGCGTACGTGCTTTCTTCGATGATCGCCGCGCTCACGGCCTTGCTGCTCGCTTCGGTATCGGGCGGCGCATCGCTCGACATGGGCGTGGAATACATGCTCATATCGATTGCGGTGGTCGTGATCGGCGGCACGCTCGTGACAGGCGGCAAGCCGACCATCACGGGCGTGTGGGGCGCGTCCATGTTCCTCTTTCTCACGAATGCCGTGCTCAACGCGGTAGGTGCGGATGCGGGCGTGCGCTCCATCGTGTATGGCGTGCTCATCATTGCGGTGACGGTGGCTGCGGGCGGCAAGGTGGTGCGCTGAAACGGATTCAAAAAAGGAGGAGACACATGAAGTCAGGAGAGTTCGAGATTCACGACGCGCGTTTCAAGTGGCTGATGCAGGGCAATGCGCCACTGCAGAAGATCACGGGCGATTGTCTGTGGGCCGAGGGTCCGGTGTATTTTCCGGCGGCGGACATGCTCATCTGGAGCGACATTCCCAACAACCGCATGTTGCGCTGGGCGCCAGGCATGGGCGTGGGCGTGTTTCGCGCGCCGTCGAATTACAGCAACGGCAATACGCGCGACCGCGAAGGGCGGCTCGTGAGTTGCGAGCATGGCGCGCGCCGCGTGACGCGCACGGAGCACGATGGCAGCATCGTCGTGATTGCATCGGAATACGAAGGCAAGCGGCTCAATTCACCGAACGACGTGGTGGTCGATTCACACGGCGCGATCTGGTTCACGGACCCCGATTACGGGATCATGAGCGATTACGAAGGGCATCGTGCGCCAAGCGAGATCGGCCGATGCAACGTATATTGCGTCTCCCCCGACGACACGCACGTGCGGCTGGTTTGCGATGACTTCGTCAAGCCGAACGGTCTTGCGTTCTCGCCGGACGAGTCATTGCTGTATATCGCCGATTCGGCGGCATCGCACGACGACACCGCGCCGCGTCATATCCGCGTGTTCGATGTCGCGAAGGACGGAGCGCTGCGCAATAGCCGCGTGTTCGTGGACATGCCAAGCGGCGTGCCGGATGGCTTGCGTCTGGACGAACATGGCAATGTCTGGACGAGCGCGGAAGACGGCGTGCACTGTTATGCGCCGGACGGCACGTTGCTCGGCAAGATACTCATTCCCGAAGTGGTGGCGAACCTGACCTTCGGCGGGTTGAATCGCGATCGCTTGTTCATCGCGGCGACTTCTTCACTCTATTCCGTGGCCGTGAGCGTGCGCGGCGTCGGACGATAAAGACACATCTACAAGGAGACAGCAACGTGAAAACAGTATTGTCGTTTCTTGCCGGCGCCTGCTTCGTGGCGTTGTCGGCAAGCGCATCGGCGCAAGTCGCGACGGGCGATACTTCGTCGCTCAAGATCGCGCTTTCGAACAACTACGCGGGCAATAGCTGGCGTCAGCAGATGTTGAAGAGCTGGGCGAACGTGGCGGACCCGGCTGTAAAGCAAAAGGTCGTCGCGGCCGCACCCACCTTTACGACCGCCGAGAGTCAGGCGACCGAACAGGTCCAGCAGATTCAGAATCTCATTTTGCAGGGCTTCAAGGCCATTGCCGTCGATGCCGTCTCGCCCTCCGCGCTCAATGGCGTCATCAAGCAGGCGTGCGGCGCGGGCGTGACGGTCGTGTCGTTCGACGGCATCGCGACCGAACCGTGCGCGTATCGCATCGCCGTGGATTTTCAGGGCATGGGGCGCATGCAGGTGGATTATCTGGCGAAGCGTCTGAACGGCAAGGGCAACTTGCTGGAAATTCGCGGGCTCGCGGGCGTTTCCGTGGATGACGAGATTCATCAGGGTATCGTCGATCAGCTCAAGAAGTATCCGGGCCTGAAGATCGTCGGTTCGGTGCATGGCGACTGGACGCAAACCGTGGCGCAGAAGCAGGTTGCGGGTATCTTGCCGACCCTGCCGCAGATCGATGGCGTGGTCACGCAAGGCGGCGATGGCTTCGGTACGGCGCAGGCCATCAAGGCGGCGGGCCGGCCGACGCCTATCATCATCCTCGGCAACCGGCAGGAAGAACTGGCGTGGTGGGCGGAGCAGAAGAAGACCGGCTACGAGACCATGTCGGTGACCATTCCGCCGGGGGCTTCGTCGTTTGCGTTCTGGGTCACGCAGCAGGTGCTGGCCGGGAAGAAGATTCCGCACGATATCCGCATGCCGGTGCTCGAAGTGAAGCCTGAAGAACTGGACGCGGTGTTGGCCAAGACGCCAACGGGCGCACTGGCTAACAAGGAATACACGCGGGATGAGGTCGTCGCGGTGATCGACGGAAAGAAGTAGACGTTTGCGAAGTAGCGTGTCGAAGGGCGGCCGATGAATGGCCGCCCTTCGACTTTCATGACGCGCCTGATCAGCCCTTCTGAATCAACCGCCCAAGCGGCGCGAGCGGACCCACCTGAATCAGGTCGAAAGTCATGAAACCGCCTTCGGTCAGCGGCAGCGCGCCGACTTCCGCTCGGGCCGCGTCGACCGATTCGACGTCCATCAGAAACATCACGCCCGGACGGTCCTGACGGAACCAGAATTGCTCGATCTTGCCATCGAGATAAAGTTGCAGGGTATGCGGAACCTCCTTCGGCATGATCCTTTGCTGCTGCTCCGGTGTGGGCGGATTGGTGATCGATCCAACTGCGAATACCTTCATGGGTGAACTCCTTCCTTGACTGCGTTGCGATGTACAACGGAGCTCACTGTAGTCTTAGGGCGCAAAAACCGGTATCGTCGCAAATGCCAACTTTGAGGGCATTTACGCCATGCGAATTTCAATCGTCGCTTTGGAAGGCCTGTTCGATACCGGGCTCACGGTCCTGCTCGATGCGTTCACGCTCGCCAACAAGTTCTCCGCTCAGGCCACGGGCGGTGCGCCTCGGTTCGATGTTTCGCTGGTCGGTGTGCGCAAGAAGGTCCGCTCGGCGCAGGGATTCGGCATTCCGGTTCGGCCGGTTGCAGCCGACCTGAAGCCCGACTGGGTGATCGTGCCGGCATTGAGCACCGGCACACCCGAGTTGCTCGTTCCCGCGCTCGAACGGCCGGATGTGAGAAAGGCCAGAGCGCAACTGCTGCAATGGCACGACGAGGGCGCGCTTATCGCAGCGTCGTGCATCGGCACGTTCCTGCTGGCGGAAACCGGGCTGCTCGATCATCGCGAAGCGACGACGACCTGGTGGCTCGGTCCGTTTTTCCGGCAGCGCTATCCGCATGTGCTGCTCGACGAATCGCGCATGCTCGTGCCGACCGATGTGGGCGTGACGGCCGGCGCGGCACTGGGACATCTTGATCTGGCGTTGTGGCTGATCCGCAAGGCAAGCCCAGAACTCTCGAATTTGGTGTCGCGTTATCTGCTTGCGGACCTTCGCTCCTCCCAAGCGCCTTACATGATCCCCAATCATCTGGCGCAAGCCGATCCGCTCATTCTGCGTTTCGAGCGATGGTCGCGAGAGCACCTCAAGTCAGGCTTCTCGCTTCAGGAGGCCGCCAGCGCGCTTGCGACGAGCACGCGTTCGCTGCAACGCCGGTGTCAGGACGTGCTCGGCAAGTCTCCGCTCGCGTACTTTCAGGATCTGCGGGTGGAACGCGCGCAGGCGCTTTTGCATGGCAGCGGTCTCGACCTCGAAGCTATCGCGGCCGAAGTCGGTTATGTCGATGGCGCAACGCTGCGCACGCTCTTGCGTCAACGCCTGGGACGCGGTGTGCGGGACCTTCGCGCGGACTTGCGCTGAGAGCGGTGCGCCGGGACTTTAAACTTCAACGCATGACGAACACCGTGCGCTGTTTGCTGTCGTTGCCGTCCCAGTGCTCGCTCAACTGCGAGAGCGGCACCGCTTTTGCATCGACACGTAATGCTCCCGATGCAGCCGCGTTCAGTACCGCCTTCACGCATTCGAGCAAGCGCGGCAGTGCAACGCTGCCGATCCCGCTGCCCATCAACGTGATTGCAGTGGAGCGCAACACGGCGCCCGGCAAGCCGATCTCGGCGCCGCCAATCGAGCCGATCTGCACGAAGCGCATGACACGGCCATCGTCCAACGCTTTCGCGGCGGCGATCAACAAGGCACGCGCACCAGGACCCCAGAGATAGTCGAGCACGATATCGACGCCTTCCGCGAACTGCGCTTCGAAAGCACGCGACATCGCATCCTCGTTTTCATTAAGGGCGATCGTGACATCGGCGCCGGCTTCGCGCAGCGCGTCGAGCACCGCCGCGTTGCGCCCTAGATTCGAGACCTATCGACATGAGGCCGCTCAACCCGCCCATCAACTGTCCGCGCGCGTGACTGTGCAGGGACATTTCGCGTGGCGCGGCTTGCGTGTGTTCGGCGGCAGCGAGAAAAGGCCCGTCTTGCGAAGTGACAAGGTCGGGGCGAATGAGCGGTGTAGTCATGGCCGGTTTGCCGTTTCGATTGGCTTTTATACCGGAGATTGGCCGCGCTCGCATGGCTAGACTGGATGCATTCGTCATGGAGGCACTATGAAAGCCGCAATCGTCAATGCAGCAGGACAGCAACCGTTCTACGGCGACTTCGCCGAACCCGTCGCAACGCCAGAACACCACATCGTTCAGGTCAATCAGCGCATTCATCGATGTGTTTCGCCGCACCTTCGGCACGACGCCCGGCCGCTATATGGCGAGGAAGCGCGTTTAGATGTGTTCCAGCATCCATTCCCGATGCCCGAGCAGTGTCTGCCCCAGCACTTCGAACGCCGCCGCGGGCAACTGCTGAAGCTCTTCCACGACGCTGCATACGGGATAGAACTCTTCGACCGCGTCATCGAGTATTCCGATACCGATGAGTTCCACCTTACGCGCGAGCACTTCGCGCACACGCTCGCGCAGATCGCTACGCAAAAGCGCGGGATGACCTTCTCCCGTCGCCGGATAACCGTCCGACAAAACCATCAGTATGCGACGGCGCGCACGTCTCGCGAGCAATCGTTCGGCGGCCCAGGTCAGCGCTTCGCCATCGGGATTTTCGTGGCCGCATGCTATGCGCGCAAGCCCGCTGAGATTGGCCGAATCGAAGCGCTTAAAGACTTGCAAATCGAGTCTTTCGACAAAGCGATTGAAGCCTTCGGGCGGCGTGTGTCCACTAGAGAGCCAGCGCTCGTAATAAGCGCGCATGTCCGCGTCTTCTATCGAGCTATAGCCCAGCACTTCGCACGCGAAGCCGAGTTGTTCGAGCGCGTCGCACAGCGCGGTCGCGCATAGCCGTGCAAGTTCGATCTTGCGCCCAGCCATGGAGCCGCTTCGATCGATCAGCAGCGTGACGGCGGCATCGCGGCCGGGACGCGCGCGTGCCGCACGAAACGGCGTGCGATAGCCAGGCGATGTTGCAAGACGCATGAGCGACGGCCGGTCGAGTTCGCCGCGTTCCTGTTCGCGCTGCCAGTGCGTTTGTTCGTCGGCCTTCAATGCGCGTTCAAGACGTGCCTTCAACGGCCCTGTTTGTGCGCGCGCCAGCGTGCGCAGCTTGCGCCATGCGGTGGGGTCGCCCATGCCGGTGAGATCGGTCACGCGATCGAATTCCGTGGTGAGGGGAACGGAGCGTGTCGGTCGTTCGATCGGCGATGCATTGCGTTCGGGCGCGATGGCATCGCCTTGAGAATCGGGCGAGGAATCGTCGAGTGGCGCCGCGCTGGAATGCGCGGGCGTCGACTCTTCGCTGCTTGCGTCGTATTCGGGCTCGGATGCCGACTCGTGGTCCACGATGAACATCATGTTGTTGATGTCGCCCGCCGATAGCGCTGCAATGCGTACGAGCGCGCGCATTGCAAGACGCACGCTTTGTTCCGTCGATACGCTCGCGCGCCCTTCGCGCAGGATATCTTCCATCACATGAAGCGCCGTGCCCAACGATGGCGTGTCCTCCACGGCCGTCGCTTGCTCGTTCCAGAGCGCGCGTTCGACGCGCCAAGCAAGTTGCTCGCGCCAACCGAGCTTCTGCCAGCCGCCAAGCACGAGTTCCTGCCGATGCTCGCGGTACGAACGCAATAACGCTTCGGCACCGGGGTAAGCATCGAGCAGAAGGGCGCATGCGCGTCTGTCGTCGAGTGCGCGAGCGATACCGCGTGCACCTGCTGCCGTCTTGTCGAGTGCGTCTGAATCGCAATGACAATGCCGCGCGACGAGCAAGTCGAGATAGCCCTTAACCATGTCGTTTTGCGTCGTCGGGTCGAGCGTATCCGGCAGCAAAAGCAGCTTGCCGCGCACAACAGGCCCGTCCGGTGAGAAGCCGATTTCCAGATCGTCACGACGAGCCAGCGTGCGCGCGAGCTTCGCGAGATTGTCGTCATCCATCGGCGTCGATGCGTTCATCTCGCGATGTAATGCTGCACGATATCGCGGATCAACGCGGCGTCCTCGGCGCTGACCTTGGCGTAGATCGTCGGACCCGCGGCGGCTTCCGGGTCGCCGCTTCTCAGCATGAGCGCGGTCCAGTCGAGCAGTCTGCGCGTGGAGAACGCGCTCGACAGATCTTCGCGCGCGAAGGCAGCGCGACAGTCCGCCGCGATGGAGGCAAGCGTCGTCGCCATGGATGCGCTCACGCCTTCGCCGAAGGTACGCATGAGCACCTCGGCTTCATCGGCGGGAGAAAGGTAGTCGAATTGATACACGCGCCAGCGGTCGAGGAACGCCTCGTTCATCACGTTGGCGCCCTGATACAAGTGCCGATATTGACTCATCGCGCCGACTGCATTGGCTGTCGCAAACAATCTAAACGAGGGATGCGGCGTCACGATCTCGTTGCCCTTCTCCTTGAGCAGGAGACGTCCGCCGGGTTCCAGCACGGCGGTGAGGACGGCGAGTATAGCGGGTTCGGCGAAGTCCACTTCGTCGACGATCAGCCAGAGACCTTCGCGCATGGCGGTGGGCAACACGCCGTCGATCCAGATAGTCTCGCCGCCCTTGACGGTCCAGAAGCCGACGAAGTCGCCGACTGTCGTCTGGCCGTTCATGTTCGAGCGCAGCACGCCCTGATTCGTATGCGCGGCGACTTGTTCGATGAGGCTCGTCTTGCCCGTTCCCGTATGCCCGATCAGCAATAGGCGCCGGTTCTCGACGATGTCCAAGAGGATGTCGCGTGAGCGTGCCGCGAAGAGATAGGCCGGGTTCCGTGCGGGAACGAAGGGTCCGCCCGCACCCGTCGGCATGGGCACGGAGTCGATGACCGTGCTGCCCACCATGCTCACGACGCCCACGCTTGCAACGGCCGCGCGCTTCAAGTCCTGCATGAACGCATGACGATTAGGCGAAGACGCCTGATCTTCCCGATGCTTCACGAAGCCTTCACGCCGCCACTTTTGCAGCTTGGCTTCGAGATTGTCGAGATCGACCACTGTATCGACACGGACTTCGCCCGCATTCAGACGATGCAGGATGCGATACAGATGCGGCCGGTCCGCGTGACTGACGGTCCATTGGCCGGCGTTTGCATCGGCGGGATGAACATAGACGCCGACGTGAGACGCGTCGCGCGTGGAAGATTCGAAAGAGGCGTTCATGAAAGGCGAGGCACGGGCGATGACCTGTGCGAGGGTGCACCAAAAGTCACGCCACGTCCAGCTTACTTCGTCGTGACGGACGACGGCACGAAGACGAAACCTTCCATCAGACGACGCGCGCTGCGGCTCATGATGGCTTTCGTCACGGTCCAGCTTCCGTCGCGTTGCTCGGCTTTCGCGCCCACTTCGAGACTGCCGGAAGGATGCCCGAAGCGCACCGGTGCGTGCGCATTCGCGACGAGCCGGTTGACGACCGTCCCCGGAATGGCCGCCGCGACGGCGATAGCCACGGCGCCCGTGCCCGTCATCGCGTGATGCAGCTTGCCCATGGAAAAGATGCGCGCGTTGATGTCGAGCGCGCTCGCATCGACATGCTTGCCGCTCGATGCGACATAGCTCGCGGGCTTCGCGACGAAGGCGAGCTTCGGGGTATGCGGGCGCGATTGCGTGGCTTCGTCAGCTGACGCGGCGAGACCCATGCGCACCGCGGCGTGAGCGCGAATGGCTTCGGCTCGTTGCAGCAAGGCGCTGTCGCTGTTCACGTCGCGCTGCAGTTCGCTGCCTTTCAAGTCGAGCGATGCCGCATCCACGAAAATGGCCGGGTTTCCCGCGTTGATCATGGTCATTTCGACCGAGCCGACGCCGGGCACGTCGAGCACGTCGATAGCGTTGCCGGTCGGAAACATGGTCTCGTTTGCATCGCCGGCCGGATCGAGGAATTCGATCTTGATCTCGGCTGCGGGGAAGGTCACGCCGTCGAGTTCGAAGTCGCCTTCTTCGACCACTTCGCCGTCTTTCATCGGCACATGCGCGATGATCTTCGCGCCGATATTCGCCTGCCAGATGCGCACGGTGGCCGTGCCGTTACGCGGGGCATCGACGAGACCCTGCGCGATGGCGAACGGACCGACCGCCGCAGTCAGGTTGCCGCAATTGCCGGACCAGTCGACCACCGGCCGGTCGATGGCGACCTGACCGAAGCGATAGTCCACGTCGCAATCTTCACGCGAGGAAGGACCGATGATCACGACCTTGCTCGTGCTGGAGGTCGCGCCGCCCAAGCCGTCGATATGCTGGCCATAAGGGTCGGGGCTGCCGATCACGCGCAGCAGGACGGCGTCGCGCACGGCAGCGTCGGCGGGTAGCCAGTCGTCGCGAAAAAATACGCCTTTGCTGGTGCCGCCGCGCATGTAGACGGCCTGAAACTTCGACTGAGCCAAGATGATTCTCCGGGTGTGCACGCATTCGATGTCTTCATTAAACATCAAAACGTCCCGACCCGGATAACTTACAAAAGCATCTCAACGCCTGGCATAGTCTTTCGCCGAACACAGCGAGGCTGCCAGCGCGACTTGCGTTTCATCCTCGCCGCGCAGACGCGCGAGCCACTTGCCCGCGTTTGCCGATGCAGTAGCGAACGGCGCGGTCACGCGTTGCAGATAGGCTGTCATCGGCGAGACGATACTGACGTTCTCCATCATGCCGCGATCTTCGTGATCGAGGATATGGCAATGCATGACGAATTCGCCCGTGAAGTCCTGATAGATCGTGCGCATGGAAAGCTGATACCCGGCCTTGATGAAAAGCGTATCGCGCTCCACGCCTTGCAGGTTGCAGTACTCCGTGTCGCCGGTTTGAAGCTCTTCGTCGGTGCAACCCCCCGAGCCATTGAAAATAGAGTTGCCGGCTGCGTTCTTGATGTCGATGATCCTGAACGGATTCGTGTGAATGTGAAACACGTGTGTGGCGAAGGCCGTGGCGGAGACGTTCCATTGATCGATGTTGCCGAGCACGCCGGTGTAAGCAGTGACGCTCGGATCGTAGCTCTTGCCGTTGATGGTGAATGCGGGCGGCTTGATGTCGAACACGGCAGGAACGACGTTGACCACCTTGCCATCCACCGGCACACTGGGCGCGAACGCTCGCAACGTAAGCGATGCGAGATCCGTCTTCGCGGGTTCCGCGAGCGTGGGATTGGCCGCGACCAGTTGGTTGCGAATGTATTGCCAGTAGCGCGAGTGATTGCCGACCGTGGTGTTCGGAATGTTGACGCCGGGACCGACACGCGCGAGCGACAACAGACGCCGGTCCTTCGCCTTCGATGAATTGGTTCTGAAGTTGATGGTCGCGGAAGCCGAGGCGGCTTCGTCGAGTATGCAATACACGCCCGGCGATGGAAAGGCCACGAGCACGTCGCTGCGGTAGCCGGGGTTCATCGAATTGACGTCCTTTTCGACCATCGCGTTCATGGTGATGCCGTCTTCGGCGAACTCGAGTTGCTTGACGGTTTCACCGCTGCAGAGTTGATCGAGCGTCAGGGTCTGCGACGTCTTGGTGTTGTCCTTCGCGAGCGCCGAGGCTGCCGCGCTCGTCGCCGTGTTGACCTGCGCCGCGCTCAAGGACTGCGAATCCGCCACGCCAACGGCCGAGAGATTTGCACGCACGATCTTCACATTGATGGTGTCGCGATTGCCGCCATGCACCATGCGAAGACGGCGCACTTCGCCTGCGGGTACGAAGGTCGTTGCGCTCGGAAAGACTGGTTGAACCACGCCGTTGATCTGCGTGTAACGGCCGGATATTTGCCACGTCGAATTGAACTGCCCCGTGTGACCGGGCCGCGGGTCCTGAACGAAGGAAAGCTGGTTCGTATAGCCGCGGATCTCGCCGATCTTTCCAGAAGGGCAGATCCATTCGAAGGTGGTCGGGTCGGCCAATGGCACGGTGGATTGCGCGTCGCTGAAGCAGCCGTATTCGATCTGCTGAAACAGCATGACGTGTTCGCGCATCGGCAAGGGCAACAGCAGGAAGCGGCGATGCAGGATGGTGTCGATATCGGCGCTGCCATCGACGACGCCACGGCGCGCCTGACGTGAACCGCGCACGATCAGCACGCCGGCCATGCCGCTCGCGACATCGATGGCAGTCGAGCCGTGCAGATGCGCGTGATACCAGAACGTGCCGGAGGGATGCGTCGACGGAATGTTGTAGACGTATTGCTGCGACTGCTGAGGCAGCACCGTCAGCAGCACGTTGTCCGACTTGCCGGAAGGCGAGACATGCAGACCGTGCGTATGGATGTTCGTGTGATTGAAGCAATGCGGCGAAGAGTGATCCGGATTGTCCGGGCAGTCGTCCACGGGATCGTTCACCTGCAACCTGTTGTTGAGCTTCAGCCTGAGCGTGGCGCCCGGCTTGATGCTGATGGTCGGCCCGGATGGGCAGCCATTGTACGAACGCATCGACACGGTATCGAAGGCGTTGGTGGAGGGGTTGTAGATGCGGTAGCTGCCCTTTTGCACCGACAGCGTGACCGAGGCCGAATTACCCGATGGATTCAGCCCTTGCAAGCACTGAAGCCGCGCGAGTATCGAAGCAAGCCCGCCCGGCGTTGCGACCGCTGTGTTGTCCGCCGTGGTGTCGGAGTCGTCGCTGAGATCGTCGAACGAACGTGTGGTCAGCGTGCTCGACGTGCTCTGCGCGAAGCTCATAGCGGGCGCGAATGCACAAGCAAGAAGCACGATCGGCAGAGCGCTTTTGAAACGACGAACGAGGGATTTCATGATCCGCTCCTTGCATGGACGAACACGGTTGGCTCGCTGCAAGAGGACATTAGGTGATTGGAAGAATGTCGTATCCCTAATCTTTTTCGATCTGTTCGCTTCACCACACGATGACCCGAGCGAGACGGTAAAAGCCGGTTGGCGTTGAAATCCGTGAGAGGGGAATATGAAAGGAAACCGAAGGGCGATGCCTCGGCGTCATCGCTTGCATGGAATTAGATCGGAACCCGAAACAATCTTCAGATGCGACGAAATTCATCGCATCAATGCCATGGATTCATGTCTGACGATTAGGCGAAGTCGTCCTTGCAGTCCCAATCCCGTCATAAGCTTTCCACCCGTTCGTGCTTTTGCATATGCAAATCGATTCGTTCGCGTCCGCGTGACGGCGTTTTAACGTGTGCGCTGCGGCAGCAGCCCAGCAACGCCGCCAAGATCATCGACGACAGACGAAACAAAGGAACGGCATTACATGGCAGGCATCGATCGACGGGGATTTCTCATTTCATCGGGCGCGGCGCTCGCGTCCGCAAGCCTGTCCTCACTGGCGTTCGCTCAGGGCGACGCCGGAAGTCCGAAGCGCGGCGGCACGCTCAACATGCTGATCAATCCCGAGCCGCCCGTGCTAGTGTCCATCTTTCAGACGACGGGACCCGCGCTCGTCGCCAGCTCGAAAGTGCTGGAAGGCTTGCTCGCCTACGACTTCGATCTGAAACCGAAAGCGCAATTGGCGACCGCATGGAACGTAAGCCCGGACGGTCTCAAGTACACGTTCACGCTGCGCGAGAACGTCAAATGGCACGACGGCCAGCCGTTCAGCTCGGCCGATGTCGCGTTTTCCATCGATTTGCTCAAGTCGATCCATCCTCGCGGGCGCAGCACGTTTGCCAACGTGGTGAAGGTCTCGACTCCCGATGCGCGCACCGCCGTGATCGAATTGTCGAAGCCCGCACCGTATCTGTTGAAGGCGTTGTCGGCGGGCGAATCGCCGATGGTCCCGAAGCATCTCTACGCCACGGGCGACCCGCTCTCGAATCCGCACAACAACGCACCCGTCGGCACGGGACCGTTCCGCTTCAAGTCGTGGACACGCGGCGCGAATATCGTCTATGAGCGCAACCCGGACTACTGGGATGCGGGCAAGCCGTATATCGATTCGCTCGTGTTCAAGGTCATTCCCGATGCGGCGGCGCGTTCCGCTGCGTTCGAAACCGGCGCGCTCGATCTTGGCGGCGAGAATCCGGTGCCGCTCACGGACTTGCCGCGTCTTGGGCAACTGCCGCAGCTTGCCACGGAAACGCGCGGGTATCGTTTTCTTCAGCCGCAATCGGAGATCGACTTCAATCTCGATCATCCGATCCTGAAGGATCTGCGCGTGCGTCAGGCCATTGCGCACGCCATCAATCCGCAGATAGTGCAGCGCACGATTGCATACGGTTACGCCGATATTTCGCCGACACCGATCACGCCTGCATCGCCCTATCACGACGCCAAGATCACGCCCTATGCGTTCGATACGGCGAGCGCCGAGAAGCTGCTCGATGCGGCGGGTTATCCGCGCAAGAACGGCGGGCCGCGTTTCAGTCTCACGCATGACTTCCTGCCTTATGGCGATATGCATCGGCGTCAGGCGGACTATGTGAAGTCGGCGCTCTCGCGCGTGGGGATCGACGTGACAGTGCGCTCGCAGGACTTGCCTTCGTTCCTGAAGCGCGTGTATGCGGACCGCCAGTTCGACTTCACCAGCATAGGCGTGAATACGCTGTTCGATCCGAGCGTGGGCGTGCAGCGTCTTTATTGGTCGAAGAATATTCGTCCGGGCGTGCCGTTTTCCAATGCGCCGCACTACAGCAATGCGGAAGTCGATACGCTGCTCGAATCGGCATCCGTGGAAACGGATGAAGGCAAACGGGTCGCGCTTTATCAGCAGTTTCAGCAGATCGTGAATCGCGACTTGCCTGTTCTGAACCTCATCGCGCCGCGCATGATCACGGTCGCCAACAAGCGCGTGCATAACCACACGGTGTCGGCGCAAGGTCTGGAAGGCAATCTCGCCGATGTCTGGCTGAGCGCGTGAAGGCATCCACATGAGCCGACGCACGCGCCTCGCCGCCATCGTTCGCCGCACGGCCTGGCAAGCCGTGCCGACGATGCTTGCCATCGTGATCCTCAACTTCTTCCTGCTGAAGCTCATGCCGGGCGATGCCGCCGATGTCATCGCGGGAGAGTCCGGCTCGGCTACGACGGAGAGCTTGCAGGCATTGCGCGCGAAGTTCGGTCTCGATCAGACGGTGCTCCATCAGCTGTGGTCTTATCTCTCGCATCTCGCGCACGGCAGTCTTGGTTTCTCGCCGCGTTACGACGCGCCCGTCATGCAGCTGATCCTTTCGCGGTTGCCCAATACACTCATTCTGATGGGCGCGGCACTTGGCATTGCAATCGTGGCGGGCATCGTACTCGGCGCGGTCATGGCGCATTGGGCCGGCAAGTGGCCGGACCGTGTGCTGTCCGTGCTTGCGTTGTTGCTCTATTCGACGCCGGGCTTCTGGATCGGGCTTCTCGCCATCGTGCTGTTCTCGGTGCATCTCGGCTGGCTGCCGAGCGGCGGCGACGTGACGGTTGGCGCGAACCTGCATGGCTTCGCTTATCTGGCCGATATCGGCAAGCACGTGCTGTTGCCCGCGGTCACGCTCGCCACGTTCTTCGTCGCGATCTATGCGCGTCTCACGCGCGCCGCCATGCTCGAAGTGCAGCGGCAGGACTTCGTGCGCACGGCGCATGCAAAAGGATTGCATCCGTTGCGCGTCACCGTGCGGCATGTGCTGCGCAATGCGCTGATGCCGCTCACGACGATGGTCGGCATTCACTTCGGTACCTTGCTCGGCGGCGCGGCCGTGACCGAGACCGTGTTCAGTTGGCCAGGGCTTGGCCGCCTCGCGCTCGATGCCGTCATGGCGCGCGACTTCAGCGTTCTGCTCGGCGTGCTGCTGCTTTCGTCGCTGCTCGTGATCGTGGCAAACGTAGTGGTCGATCTGTTGCAGGCATGGCTCGATCCGCGTATAGCCTGATACGCCCGGCACGCCCGGCACGCCTGACATTCATTCGAGGACGCATGGCTTCCGATTCCCCCGAACTCGTTTCATCCCATGCCTCGCCCTGGCGACGTCAGCTCGCGGGCGCGTTGTTCGGCACCCGCCGTGGTGGAGGCGCACCCACGGCCCGCGCGCGGCGTGGCGCATGGCACGCGTTATTGCGCAACCCTTCGGCGCTTGCGGGACTCGTGTTGCTCGCGGCGTTCATCGTGCTTGCGTTGAGCGCGCCGCACTTCTTTCCGGGCGATCCGCTCGACATGGTTGCGCTTCCATTCGAATGGCCTGGCGCCGATCCGATGTATCGCCTCGGCACCGATTCGCTTGGCCGAGATGTCGCCGCGGGCGTAGCCCACGGCACGCGCGTGTCGCTACTGATCGGCGCATCGGCGGCTGCGATCGGCTTGTTGATCGGCACGCTCGTGGGCGCTATCGGCGGCTTCTTCGGCGGCCTCGTCGATGATCTGCTCGTGCGTATCACCGAACTCTTTCAGACCGTGCCGTCGTTCCTGCTCGTGATCGTGATAGTCGCTATAGGACGGCCCAGCGTGACGATCATTGCGCTTGCCATCGGCATTGCTTCGTGGCCCACGGTCGCGCGAATCGTGCGTGCCGAGTTCCGCGCCTTGCGTCAGTCGGACTTCGTGCTTGCGGCGCGCAGCCAGGGCTTCAGCAACGCGCGCATCATCTTCGGCGAGATTCTGCCGAACGCGTTGCCGCCGGTGATCGTCACTGCATCCGTGATGGTGGCGAGCGCCATCCTGATCGAATCGTCGCTTTCGTTTCTCGGCATGGGCGACCCAAACGTCGTCACGTGGGGCGGCATGATCGGCGCGGGACGCGATTCGCTGCGTACCGCGTGGTATCTGACGGCGATACCGGGCGCGGCCATCGTGCTCGCCGTGCTCGCATTGAACCTGCTCGGCGACGGTCTCAACGACGCACTCAACCCGCGCATGCGCGAACGACCATGACGAGGCGCGACGTGGCCAATCTACTTGAAGTGCGCGACCTGCGCGTGAGCTTCGGCGCGCAACACGCGGTGCGCGGCATCGACCTCGATATCGCGGAAGGCGAGACGCTGGCGCTCGTCGGCGAATCGGGCTGCGGCAAGTCCGCGACCGCGCTTTCGCTCATGCGTCTCGTGCCGGAGCCCGGCCGCGTGACGGGCAGCGTGCGTTTCGACGGACGCGATCTGCTTGCGCTGGCCCCACGTGAAATGCGTGCGATGCGCGGCCGACAGATATCGATGATCTTCCAGGAGCCGATGACATCGCTCAATCCGGTGCTGTCGATCGGCGCGCAGATCGTCGAGACCTTGCGGCAGCATGAGGCGCTCTCGAAGGAAGCCGCGCATAAACGTGCCATCGAATTGCTCGACCTCGTGCATATTCCCGAGCCGCAGCGGCGCGTGTCCGACTATCCGCATGAGCTTTCGGGCGGGCAACGTCAGCGCGTGATGATCGCCATGGCGGTGGCGTGCAGGCCGCGTCTTCTCATCGCCGATGAACCCACCACCGCGCTCGATGTGACCATTCAGGCGCGCATCCTCGAATTGCTCGCGGAGCTGCGGCGCGAACTCTCGATGTCGTTGTTGCTCATCACGCACGACCTCGGCGTCGTCGCGAACCATGCGGACCGGGTGGCGGTGATGCTGGCGGGCGAGAAGGTCGAGGAAGCAAGCGTGGAGCAGCTTTTTACCGCGCCCAGCCATGCCTATACACGGGGATTGCTCGGGGCGTCGTTGAATCTGTCCGGCGAGTTGCATTATCGCGAGTGGAAGCTGCCGGAGATAAGGCACACCGTCACCGAAGACGGTAAGCCCGTCTTCGACGTTACGCCGCTTGCGCCGCATCGGATCGTGCCGACCGCACAGGCGGACGATGTGCCCTTGCTTTCAGTGCGGGATTTGTCGGTGCATTACGCGCATCGTCATGGCAAGGACTTGCTGCGTGCGGTCGATGGCGTGTCGTTCGACATCGCACGCGGTGAGACGGTCGGTCTCGTTGGCGAATCGGGTTGCGGAAAGTCCACGCTATCGAAAGCGATCATGCGGCTCGTGCCGTCCGCTGCCGGCGCGATCCAACTGCGCGGCACGGACCTCGCGCCGCTTTCCGAACGTGCCTTGCGCCCGCTGCGCCGTCAGGTGCAGATGGTGTTCCAGGACCCGTATGCGTCGCTCAATCCGCGCCGTAGCGTGGGTGAAATACTCGAAGCGGTGCTCGAAGTAAATGGCATCGGCGATGGCAAGACACGGCATGCACGCGCTGCGGCCATTCTCGACCGCGTCGGTTTGCCCACTGCCGCGCTCGGGCGCTATCCGCATGAATTTTCGGGCGGTCAGCGTCAGCGCATAGGCATTGCGCGTGCGCTGATTCTCGAACCCGCGCTTCTCATCTGCGATGAACCCGTGTCCGCGCTCGACGTATCCATACAGGCGCAGATTCTCAATCTGCTGGTCGAACTCAAGCGCGATCTCGGGCTTGCGTATCTCTTCATCTCGCACGATCTTTCGGTGGTGCGCTATATCGCGGACCGCGTGCATGTGATGCAGGGCGGACGCATCGTGGAGAGTGGACATCATCGCGAGATATGGCGAGCGCCGCGGCATGCTTATACGCGCACGCTGCTCGAAGCCATTCCGGTGAAGCAATTCGATGCGGAAGCCGCATGACACAGAACCATTCAAACAAGGAAGAAGGTATGTCACAACAGGACCCGCGCCAGGCCGCGCTCGATGCGCTGCCCACGCTCGCCGAGGCGATCGGCGAAGATGCGGCCGCACGCGAGGTGCGCCGCGAGTTGCCCTTCGAGGGCTTCGCATTGTTTCGTCAGTCGGGTCTTGGCAAGCTGCGCTTGCCGGTGGAATGGGGCGGTCTCGGCGGGTCGCTCGAAGACGTGTTTCATGTGATCGCCACGCTTGCCGCGCATGAAAGCAATGTCGCGCATGCGCTGCGTATTCACTTCGATCAGACCGAAGCGCTGTTGCTCTCGCCCCGCACGCCGTTCAACGAATTGCAGATCAGGCGCGTGGTGGATGGCGCGATCTTCGGCGGAGCTTCGACCGAAGCGGGCACGTCGCGTCCCGGCGAGATCACGACCCGTTTGCAGCGCGACGGGGAACACTTTCGCCTGAGCGGCCGCAAATATTACTCGACGGGCACGGCGTTCTCGGACTACGCGCGCCTCAACGTGCAGGACGAAAACGGCGATGCGGCCGTTGCCATCGTACCCGTGCAACGTGAGGGTTTTCGCGTGATCGACGACTGGGACGGCATGGGCCAGCGCATGACGGCAAGCGGCAGTCTTGAGTTCGACAATCTGCTCGTGCATGCCGATGAAGTCACGCCGCGCGTGCAATCGACGCTCACGGGACGTCATGGCGGCGCGTTGCGTCAGTTGCATCTCGTGACGGTGGCGGCGGGCATCGTGCGCAATATCGTCGCGGATGCAAAGCGTTATGTGCTGAAGCATGGCCGGCCGGTGATGCACAGCACCGCGCCCACCGCGCGCGAGGATGCGTTCATTCAGCAGGTGATCGGCGAACTGAGTGCGCATAGTCACAGCATCGATGCACTGGTGCGCGAAAACGCGCGCGAGCTGGAGCGTTCCGCGCAAGCCATTCGCAATGGCGTTGCGAATGCCGAGGCGCTCGTGCTCGAAGGCGCGCTTGCGACGGCGCGCACGCAGATCGTGGTCAGCAAGCTCGCGCTGTTTGCAGGCGAGCGGATGTTCGAGGCGGGCGGTGCATCGGCGACTTCCCGGGCGCATAACTTCGACCGGCACTGGCGCAATCTGCGGACCATCTTCAGCCACAATCCGCTGCTGCACAAGGCACGCGTGATCGGTGACTACGAATTGAACGGCGTGACCACCCATTTGACCGAAGGGAAGGTTTTCTAAGCTGCATTGAAGCCGTTCACCGGACGAGGCACGGCGAAGTGTCCTGCGCTCGCGTGGATTTTCAGCGCAAATCGCCTTCATCACGAGGCGATGAAGCCATCGCAAAGCTCAGGGCTTGTAGCCGTCGTTCAACGTCTGCAGGAACGCGACGATGTCGCGAATATCCGCGTCCGTCATCGCGGGCTTGTCGCCGAACTTGCGGTCGAACGGCGCGTCCTTGTCATCGATGTTCGCGTGATACCGCGGCGGCAGATCGTCGTACTTACGCACCGCGCCCTTCGCGTCTTTCGAGTAGAACTTTTGCGGCGCGGTATTGCGCTCGTTGTAGAAGGCCATCACGTCGTCGAGCGAATGATAGATGCCGTTGTGAAAGAACGCGTGGCGCGTAGCGACGTTGCGCAGCGTTGGCGTGAGGAACATGCCGCAATACTGCGTCTGGTCGCGCAGATCGTCACGGAAAGGTCCGCATACGCCCATGTCGAAGAACTTCGGATCGTGATTGGTCGCGAGCTTGTCGTTGCGCGGCACGCCAAGCGACTCGTACTGATAATCCGTGAACATGGGCGGCAGGCCATCGCCGCCAGGCTTCGACAAATGGCATCCCGCGCAATTGGCCTTGGCGGGATCGTTGAAGAGGTGCAGGCCGTGCAACTCCGCTTGCGTGAGGCGCGTCTTGCCTTCGAGCCAGTAGTCGTACTTGCTCGTATAAGGATGAAACGCCTGTTCCTCAACCTGATAACGCGCCACCGCGAACATGGCTTCCGACACGGCCAGGCCGCGCGTATCGAAGATGCGCGGGCCGAAGAGCTTTTCGAATTCGCCCTTGTAGGCCGTATGCGCGAGCTTGCCGGACACTTCGTCGAGACTCGTGTTCGCCATCTCGACCCGGTTGAGCATGGGACCGGATGCCTGTGCCTGCAAGGTATCCGCGCGGCCGTCCCAGAAGAGGCCGCCTTGTGGAACCAGCGCGGGTGCGGCGGGCGCCACGCCTGCGTTCTTCGTGGCGCGCTGCGTGCTTTTGGCCTGATCGGCGAGTTGTGCGAGATCGGGCGGGGCGTCGGCATCGCCTGCATCGGGACCAATGCTGAAGTTCGGTTGCCGATACAGATACATGAGCGAAGGCGGCGGCCGATAACCCTGCAAGCTCAAATGCGGTCCGCCTTCCTGCACGGACAGATCATTGGATGGCCCGAACGAATGGGCCGGGTCATGGCATGACGCGCACGACTGCTTGCCGGATGCGGAAAGCGTCTTGTCGAAGAAGATGTTCTTGCCGAGTTGCGCGACCGCACTCAGTTGCACGGCCGGCGGACGCTGCAAGACAACCGGCGCGGGATTCGCGCCGGTCAGGTTTTCCACGATCTCGCCGACGGCCGCAGGCACATGCGATGGATACATCGACGCAAACGCACCGAACGCGCCTGCGGCGATCACGAGGGCAGCAACGCCGCGTAACGCATGACGCCTGAGCGGCGGCTTGTGAAGGGAACGACCGAAGGGGGGTTCGACAGTAGCGGACATGTGCGGATGAGTTCGGAAAAACGCGATGTCGCCGGCGAGCGGCGACACGATACGAGTGGCGATGGCGCGCATTGAACGCGCACGCCATGCGCCACCTTCAGATTGCGGGCACCGATGCGACCGGCGAACCGAGCGACTGATCGACGAAGACCTTCGGGTTGTTGCCCTTGCCCGAGAAGTCGAACAAGCCCATGATGCTGCCGGCCGTGGCGTCGAACGAACCGCTGCCGAGACGCGTCGAACCAAGCCAGTTGTCTTCGATGAAGCGCACCACCGAAGCCTGCGAGATCGCCGTGTGATCCACGTAATTTACCTTCGCCCAAGGCGAGATCACGAGAAACGGAATGCGCGTGCCCGGACCGCAGCGGCCATTCACCGCGCCGCCGTTCACGCCGACGGGCGCCGCGCCCGAGCCGCATTTGCCCGCACCGTTCAACTGGTCGGCTTGCGGATCGAACGACGATGAAGTCGGTACCGCATAAGCGTGGTCGTACCAGCCATCCGAGTCATCCCATGCAACGATCACGGCCGTCGTGTTCCAGTCCGGCTGTTGCTGCAGGAAGTTCACGATCTTCGACGTGAACGCCTGCTCGTCGAGCGGATCGGAATAGCCCGCGTGACCGTCCTGGAACGCGGGCGCCTTGATGAAACTCACCGAAGGGTAGTTGCCGGCCTTCACCGCAGCGAAGAAGTCGTCGCTATCGTATTCGTGATTCGCGGGCTCGGCGGTCTTGCCATCCGCCTCCAGCGACGAACCGATGGCCGCCGTCGAACTCGGACGCAAATGCTGCGGATTCGCCGTCGACGCGTAGTACTGGAACCAGTTGTGATGTGCAACGTAGTCGGCCGTGGATGCATTGACCACGTTCGAGAAGGTCGCGCGCTTGCAACCGGTCGAGCCGTCGCTGTTCACGGTGGCGAGATTGAAACCGCCCATGAAGCCGCCCCACGTGATGCTCTTCGCATTGAGCAAGTCGCCGATGTTCTTCGAGGTCATCAACGCCTGATCCGTCGTGCTCGAACAGACGTCGTTGGCGGGATCGACGTCGTTGATCATCGAGAAGCCGCCTTGACCGTCGGCGACATAGTACGAGCCCGATGCCGTCGTCAGGTTGAACACAGGCTTGCTCGTCTTCACGATCTGCATGCCGTTGTTCTGGCCGGAGACGACTTCGAGCGCGCCGGGCGTGGACGGGCCGTAGGTGTCGGTGTACGCGTTGTCGCTCATCGCGAAGTTTTGCGCGTAGTTCCACAACGCGGCGACCGTGTTGCCGTCGTAATAGCCCATGACCTGGCCTGCCGTGCCGAATGCACCCGCGCCGCCGCTCGAACCCTTACCCGTGTATTTCGGGAAGAGATCGGCTGCACCGTTGTTATAGGCTTGTTGTTCCGCGGTGTAAGCGTGGTTCTGGTCGGCGGTCGCGGCTTGCGTGCGATCGAGCCGGAACGGGTTGGCGGCAGCCGCGCCGTTCAGCGTGTTGACGAAGTTCGGGTTGGCCGTGAGCAGCGTGCCAGTGAGGCCATTGACCGTCGGCGTGCCGGCGGCCGCCGTGAAGGCGGGCTCGCCCGCGGGGTTGGCGGCGTTCGGGTAGGTTGCGAAGTAGTGATCGAACGAGACGTTCTCGTTGAAGATCACGACTACGTGCTTGATGGGCGTGGCGGTGACGAGCTTGTTTTGCGCGCTCTGTTGAGCGTTGTTGTCGTGATCGCTGCCGCAGGCGTAGAGGCCGAAGGCGGCGATCGCGGCCGATGTTGCGACCATGATGGCTCGACGAAACATGAAGGAACTCCGGGGGTCGATGTGATTTTGCTTGATGAGGCGCAAAGGCTTCTCCTCGACGCGGATTACAACACTCGCGTGTTGCGCGTCGAAGTCGAAGCGCTTTCGCACCTCTTACTTCACATTGACGATTCGGCGCATTCCGGCGTGTTCCTGATCCGACTCCGTAAGGCTTATTTCGCGGCAGCCCCGATGCCGTTCAGTTCCTCGATCACTTCCGGCGACAATTCGAGGCCCGCACTTTCGATGTTCTGCCGCAAATGCGCGCGTGAGGACGTACCCGGAATGAGCAGGATGTTTTGCGAGCGTTGCAGAAGCCATGCAAGCGCTACTTGCATGGTGGTGGCGTTCACTTGTTGCGCGACGCGATTCAAGATGTCGGATTGCAAGGGCGAGAAGCCGCCGAGCGGAAAAAACGGCACATACGCTATGCCTTGCTGCGCAAGATGATCGATCATGGCGTCGTCGCCGCGATGCGCGAGGTTGTACTGGTTCTGCACGCAGACAATGGGCGTGATGCTCTGTCCTTGCGCGAGTTGCTTCGCCGTGACGTTGCTCAGGCCGATATGCCGGATGAGGCCCTTGCGCTGCAATTCCGCAAGCGTCGTAACCTGTTCCTCGATATCGCCTTCAGCGGGACCGGCTATGTCGAACATGACGCGCATGTTCACGACGTCCAGCACGTCGACGCCGAGATTGCGCAGATTGTCGTGCACGGCAGATTCGAGTTCGGCGGGAGACCGCGCGAGATTCCACGATGCGTCGTCGCCGCGTTTGGCCCCAACCTTGGTGACGATCACGAGATCGTCGCGATACGGATAGAGCGCTTCACGAATCAGTCGATTGGTCACGTGCGGGCCGTAGAAGTCGCTCGTGTCGAGATGCGTGATGCCGCTGTCGATCGCTTCACGCAGCACGGCGATGGCTTCGTCGTGGTCCTTGGGTGGCCCGAACACATGCGGCCCTGCGAGTTGCATGGCGCCGTAACCCATGCGCGTCACGGACGATTCGCCGAGTTGATAGAGGCCAGCGCGGTTTGCGTCGGTCATTGCAATGCTCCTTGCATCCGTCGATGCGAAATGGATTCTTGAAACTGCTCGTCTATAATACGAATAATCCTTCAGATTGTGCATTCGCATATGTCGAGCGACAACAAGACCGCGTTGAAGCCCCGCAAGCTGCCGCGCCAGGCGCGTTCGCAGGCCACCGTCGATGCAATCTTCGACGCCACTATTCAGGTTTTGCTGGCCGATGGTTTGCAGCGGCTCACCACCATTCGCGTGGCCGAGAGGGCCGGTGTGTCCATCGGCACCTTGTATCAATACTTTCCGCACAAGCAGGCGTTGTTGTTCGCGGTGCTGGAGCGGCATCTCGGCAGAGTAGGCGACGTGCTCCAGCAGGCGGCGGAGTCGGTGCATGGCGAGTCGCTGGCGACCATGGTGTCTACAGTCGTGGAGGCATTCGTACGAGCAAAGACCGCACGTATAGATGAAGCGCGCGCGCTGTATACGGTCGCGGCCGAACTCGATGTGCGGGAGCTTGCGCAAGGCGCGGAACGCCGAAGCCGAGCGACGCTCGTTGCCATGCTCGCGACAGCGTCGGACGCCATCTTCGACGATCTCAATACCACTGCCTTCATGCTCGCAGCGGCGATGGTTGGACCCACGCGCTTGATGGTCGAAGGCGGAGCACCGCGCGCCATGTTGCGGGCCCTGCCGCGTCAACTCGAGTCGCTATGTCTGGGCTATCTGGAGCGAGAGGCAAGGCCGCGCGCGCGGTTGAAGCGCACCGGCGCTTCGTGAGTACGGCGTGCATGGGGCGGAGTTAGCCAGCCTTCGAGTTTTGAGCTAGGCTTGATGTCTCGACTCAACTCATGGCTGCAAAATCATGTCTCGTCCCCTGCAAATCGACTTCGTTTCCGACATCGCGTGCCCGTGGTGCGCCGTTGGTCTTTCATCATTGCAACGCGCGCTGGAACGCCTAGGCGATACCGTCGATGCAACCATCACGCTGCATCCGTTCGAACTGAACCCGGACATGGGTCCGGAAGGCGAGCGTATTGTCGATTACCTGGGCAGAAAGTACGGCCGCACGCCCGAGCAAATAAAGGAAGCGCAAGCGATGATCCGCGAGCGTGGCGCGAGCGCCGGCTTTACCTTTGGTCAGCGCGATCGGGTGTACAACACATTCGATGCACATCGGTTGCTGCATTGGGCGCGTATCGAAGGCAAGCAAGTGCCGCTCAAGCTCGAACTCCTGCGTGCGTATCATTCCGATGGTAAAGACCCGAGCAATCGAGATGTATTGATCGAAGCCGCCAAGGCCGTCGGACTCGACGGCGACGCCGCGCGTGAAGTGTTGACGAGCGGTGCGTATGCGAACGAAGTCCGAGACGAGGAACGAGAGTTCCAGCAACTCGGCATCAGTTCGGTGCCCGCGATCATCTTCGATCGACAATATCTCGTGAGCGGTGGCCAGCCCGTGGAAGCGTTCGAGGAGGCCATCCGCAAGATCGTCGCCGAGGCGCAGTAAGGAAACGAAGGGCGCGCTTACTTGGCTGCGCCGACGAGCGAGAAAGCGTCCCAGGTCGGATCGATAGGCGTGTGCGGATTGTGCGTGAGCGCTTCAGCCACGAGCGGTTCGCATGCGCCGTAATCCGAACCGACACTGTCGCTATGCGCTTGTGGGAAGTTCACGCCCGTGACCTGACCGCCCCAACGATTGACGGTCGCGGTCATGCTGCACTTGCCAGCGCCACCCACCTTCAAATCCAGCACGAGCGCGTTCAAGTCGAGCGCCGCATCGGAGTTGGAAAAATTCCACTGCACTTCCATACGGTCGCTTGGGCTATTGCGATCCACGAGCTTCATGGTCTTGTCGGGAATGCCGACGGACTGCACCAGATCGAGCACATTGGAGCCGATGAGCGCGCCGTCGGTGTTGCGGGCTTCATGCGTTCGAATAGCGCTACATCCTGTCAGCAACGTGAAAAGAAAAGCGAAAGCGATCGTCAAACGTGACATGCGGGCTCCTTTCGATGAGCGTATCGATTGATTAAACGGCGCGCGTCCCTCGAATGGTGCAGGATTGCCGAACGACGCGAACCGCTCGAATACTGGTGCGACACCTCTGCTGCGGGCTGGTTCCAAACTTGCGGCATCGGTTTATGTGTTGAACACGGGTTACTCCCTTTCAACGCGCCACGGAAACATTCCAAGCCATGGGAAGGAGACTTGATGCACAACGATGAATCACGACAATCGAACATGCGGCGACGCGTGCTTGCTTCCATCGGCGCGGGTTTGCTCGGCACGATGAGTGTGGGTGCAGCGACGCAGGCGGCATTTGCTGCAGGTGCAAAAAGCGCGCCTCGTCTGGAAACCGTGGCAACTTTCGACGATGATTTTCGTCTCGTGGGAATCGGCGTATCGAAAGAGGGGCGTGTGTTCGCCACGGCGCCGGCTTCGGCGAAGCGATCGCGTTACAGCATGGTCGAAGTCGATACGAAGACCGGCGCGCTCACGCCGTTTCCCGACGAAAGCTGGAATGTTTTCAAACCGGATGAAGATGGTTCGCATCAGTGGATCTCGGTGCAGGCGCTATGGGTCGATGAACAGGACCATCTGTGGGCGCTCGACTCGTCGCTGACATCGGTCGATCAGACACGTCAGCCACCGAAGCTGATCGAGTTCGATCTGGCTACGAAGAAGATCGTGCGTCGGTTCGACTATGGCAGTGTGGTGACGCCGAAGGACTCGCTCAACGACATTCGCGTCGATCTGAAACACGGCTACGTGTATTTGAGCAATGCTGCAAATCAGGGCGGCGTGGCAGTGACGAACCTTGCAACTGGCGAGTCGCGTCTCGTGCTCGCGGGCGACAAGTCGAGCGTGTCGGACCCGCAGCAGCATCTCATGTTCCGCGATCAGATTGCGCGCAAGGGCGATGGCAGCGTCCTCGTCTTACAGACCGATGGCATTGCGCTTTCGCCCGATCGCGAATGGCTTTATTACCGGCCGCTCACGGATCACCACTATTGGCGAGTGCCGACCAAGGCGCTTATCGATACGTCGCTTTCTGCTGACGCCCTATCGAAGAAGGTGCAGTTTCTCGGCGACGGCGCGTTGACCGGCGGTCTCATCATGAGTCCAGCTGGCGTGCTATACGGTGGCGATCTGGAGAACCGGACCGTGGTGGGCTTCGATGTCGTCGAGAAGCATGGCAAGCCCGGGCTCGTGCAGAAGACGCTGGTGGGCAAGCATCCGCAGCTTTCATGGGCAGATGGCTTTGCTATTCAAAACGGCTACTTGTATATCGCGGATTCGCATTTGCATGAGTTGAACAACTTCTCCAATCCTTATCCGCGCGAAGGCAAGTTCGCGATTTTTCGCGTGCGCTTGCCGAAGCAGCCGGCGCATGGGTTGGCGGGTTGAGTTTAGCCTGACGGTTGATGCTGCGGTTTATCGACGGATTGCCCAAGCGAGTCAAGCAAGGGCCACGCGCTTGCCAGTTCGCTCCGCATTTCGTTGATTAGCCATTGCGCGACTTGCCGGGCAAGCTCCGAAGGATTCGACGAGCGATGTTCGAGCACACAGTGACAGCCCGTCGCGACATAACGACTCCGTGCTGGCACCACCTTGCCTTCGTTAAGCGGTGCCGCTATTGCCAGCAACCATCCGGGGACAATGCGACGCACAGAGTTCGAAACTGCGTGGACTGAAGGGCAGTCGGTCGGATCGGTTGATGAGGTATCGGTTTGGAGCACTTGCTTGGCTGAGTCTGTATGCACGATTCAACGTGGAAGCGCCGCCAACGCAATATCGCCCGCGTTCCCTAATTGCTCGACCTGCCAGCATTTATCCATCAACGCGCGAGTTTGCTCGGGCGAGAGAATGCCATCGGCGAGATCGGAGAACTTCTTCTCCAATTGCTGATCGGTCATCGGCACTTCGCTACTGCCGATAGCATGCTGAATATACTTGTGCAGCTTGCGGCCGTCCTTCAGCACGATCGTCATGTCGACCTGTTCCGGTTTTATCGCGGGATCGATGATCGCATTCACCTTGTCGCGCAACGCGATGGTGTTCGGGTCGCGCACCTTCGCATCGCTGAACTGCTTCTCACCGGCCGCGCCGTCGATGATCGCAATCGCTACCGCATGATAGATGCTGAACTTTCCTTCGAGCCCGATCTGCGGCGTCTTCTTCCCCGTCAACTCAATGACGAGAGGATGCACGCGAAGATCGATACGTTCTATTTGATCCGCTTGCAGCTTGTTTTCGTTGCGAAGCTGAATTGCAGCGTCTATTGCCGGATGAATGACGATGCCGCATGCAAACGGCTTGTACGTATTCAAGGTCGATTCGTAATGCGATCCCAGACCTTCGGTAATCTCGCGGTAATCCTGCTTCGTGCTAATGGTGTTCGCCCATCCGCGCTTGGCTTCGATCATGCCGTCAGAACTCGTGTAATCCCTTGCCGCCAGCAAGGCCGCGAAGATGCCGTTCGCGGCGGCACGCCCCGGATTGAAGCTCTTGTTCATCGAGCCGAATGACTCGCGCAGTCCTACCGGTTGCGACGCTGCAAGTCCCAGCGCCCATACCATTTGCTGAACGCTCAGTCCCATGAGCTTGCCGGTCGCGGCGGCCGAGCCGAATACGCCGCATGTTCCGGTGATGTGCCAGCCGACATCGTAGTGGTTGGGATACACGGCATTGCCAATGCGCAGTTCGGTTTCGACACCCAGCACGAGTGCGTTGAGGAAGTCCTTGCCCGACACCGGTTGGTATTGCGAGAACGCGAGGATCGCGGATGCCACGGGACCCGCTGGGTGAATGATCGTCTTGAGATGCGTGTCGTCGTAATCGAAGATATGACTGCTGACGCCATTGATAAACGCCGCGTTCATGATGTCGAAGCGCTCGGCGCGGCCCAGCAGATTGGCTTGTGGCGGACCCGAGAATGGCGTGAGCGCGGCGACGGCGCGACTGACGGTTTCATCGTGCGAGCCGCCCACCGCGACGCCGACCCAGTTCATGAGCGTGCGCACGCCTTCCTTGCGTGCTGGCGCGGGCAAGTCTTGATAGCTCGTCTTGCAGATGAACTCCGCAAGTATGCGTGTGACTTTCGGCGGGCGGGCGTTGGATGCGCTTGCGGGTGCAGGTGAAGAAGCCTTAGCCGCGTTAGATTGCGCGAACGCGGCCGGACTGACGGTAGCCGATGCCAAGGCACTCGCTGCGCTGGTCTTGAGAAAATTACGACGGTCGAATGCGGACATTTTCTTTGTCTCCTTGAGTACTCATGCCGTGAAAGATGGCTCGGTATCGCGGCGAGCAGGTTTCGCTCCCGAAGAGATCAGACTCACGGTCCTCCAGCGTGATAGGACCTTTCCTTGACAGCCTCGTTCAGCAACTGTTATTAATAATGGTTATCATTTATCCTGAATCGATCACGCCGCTGGCTTGCGTGACCATGGCGCTTGCAACTTCTGCTCGGCCATCTGTTTCGATGCCTTCGGCGTCGGTCACACGGCGCGTGTCCGCGACGGGACACAGCGCACTCATGAACTCAAGGATTCGCCAGCCAATGACTGGTTTGATTACCAACCGAATTGCCCGCGTGGGGCCGCTCGTATCGCGCATCGTCTGCGCGATGTTCGGCGGTTACGCGCTTGCCGCCCTGACGAGCGTCGCCGCGCTCGCGCTGCCGATGAGCAAGCCACAAGCGGTGCTCACCGGCATGCTGGCAAGTTTCGTCGTCTACGTATGCGCGGTGATCTGGGTCTTCGCGGTGCGGAGCGCAACGCGCGCATGGTTCGGATGCCTTATCGTATCGATACCGCTCCTGATCGCGGCGTGGTCGGTATGAAGGCAGACGTCAAACCGCGCGGCATCCGCCAGAGCATGTCGGACCTGCATACATGGGCCGGTCTGCTCGTCGGATGGATTCTCTATGCCATGTTTCTCACCGGCACGGTCAGTTACTTCAAGGACGAGATCTCGCAGTGGATGCGCCCGGAAGTCGCGCATCAAAAGGTCTTGCCCGACGCGGCATCCGCTGCCGAACGCGTCGCCGCGACGCTTGGCACCATCGCTGCGGGAAGCTCGCAATGGAGCTTCGACTTGCCGAACGATCGCAGCAGCGTGATGGGATCGTTCTGGCGCACGCCGGGCGCGGCGCAGGGCCGGCGCACGTTTTCGGAAGCGAGCTTCGATCCTGCAACCGGCCAGAAAGTGACTACGCGCGAGACGCTCGGCGGTGACTTCTTCTATCGCTTTCATTTCCAGTTTTACTACATGCCCGCGCTGTGGGGACGCTGGATTGCAGGCTTCTGCGCGATGTTCATGCTGGTCGCAATCGTAAGCGGCGTCATCACGCACAAAAAGATTTTCATCGACTTCTTTACGTTTCGATGGGGCAAGGGACAACGCTCATGGCTCGACGCGCACAATGCGCTGTCGGTGTTCGGCCTGCCGTTCCACTTGATGATCACCTACACCGGTCTCGTTACGTTGATGGCGATGTACATGCCGTTCGGCGCATCGGCCGCATTCAAGACGCCCGCGGAACGCCAGCAGATGACGGCGCAACTGAGCGCATTCATTCAACCGGGCAAGCCCGATGGAACGAAGGTTCCGCTCGCGCCCATCGCTCCGATGGTGCGCGAAGCCGAAGCGCGCTGGGGCCGGGAAAATGCGGGACGAGTGACGATCACGAATCCGGGCGACGGCGCGGCACGCGTGGCCGTATCGCGTGGCGATGCGGTGCGTGTATCGATGAGTCCGCAGTATCTTCTCTTCGATGGCGTGACGGGCAAACTCATCGACGTGAAGGACAGCGTGGGCGCAGCCGCCGAAACGCGCGGTGTGCTCTATGCGTTGCATCTCGGGCGCTTCAGCGGTCTGCAACTGCGCTGGCTGTATTTCATCGTCAGTCTCGCGGGCACGGCGATGGTCGGCACCGGCCTCGTCATGTGGACGGTCAAACGCCGTCAAAAGCTGCTCGATCCGACGCGGCCGTACTTCGGCTTCTGGCTCGTCGAGCGGCTGAATATCGTGAGCATTGCGGGACTTTCCATCGCCATGACCGGATATCTGTGGGCGAATCGACTATTGCCCGTGTCGATGCACGACCGCGCCGAAGCGGAGATCAACCTGTTCTTTGCCATCTGGGCGGCAACGTTGCCGTGGGTGTTCGCGCGGCCCGCGAAGCGCGCGTGGATAGAACTGCTTTGGCTTGCGGCTGCCTTGCTCGCGCTCTTGCCGGTGCTCAATGCCTTCACGACGCAAAGGCCGTTCTGGCGCAGTGTCGCGGAAGGCGATTGGGTGTTCGCCGGATTCGATCTGATGATGTGGGCGTTCGCCGCGTTGCATGCCGCATTGGCGATACGCACAGCACGTCACACGCCGCGCGTGAAGCCCGCGAGAACCGTCGACGAGCGCAAGGTGACGATGAAGGAAACCGAGGAGGAAAGCACGTGACGCAGGGAATCGCCTTGCTGGTCTGCGTCGTGTCATTCGCGTTTCTTGCGCTGGCAATGGAGCGGCATCAAGAGACCCTCTTCGGACGCGAGCTGTCACGCGGTCAGTCGCGCGCGTTTCGCACCGCCGGATGGTGCGGCCTCGTGCTCGCGCTTCGATACCTCGTCGGCGGCGAAGGCTGGGCGCTCGGACTCGTGAGCTTTAGCGGATGCACGAGTCTTGCCGCAGGCATCGTATATGGCGCGCTCATCTTGCTTGAGCGACGCGAGGTTCGTGGATGAATGAAGCATCGCCCACGCCTCGCATCGATCAAAACGCCGTGCGTAATCCGATCATCACGCTGCGACCGCCTTCAGGCGCGATGTCCCTTACGACCGAACTCGCGTAACGCACTTCCTGATTCGTCAGGTTCTGTCCGCGCACGTAAGCGAGCCAGTCCGTTGGTCCGACGCGGAACTTGTACGTGAGCGTGAGCCCGAGCGTCGTGTAGCTTCCCGTCGGCAGATCGTTCTCCGGCACGCGATGCTGCGCCCACGCGTGAACCATTTCCGCGCGCGCGCCGTAAGGACCGTAGCCGTAGTCGAGCGCGAGCGTCGTGCGCAACGGCGAGATGCGCGGCAAGGCTTCGCCAGTATCGACATTACGGGCATGCGTGTAATCGGCGACGACTTCCACATCGAGCCGATGCGCGCCTTGATCGAGCACGCGCCATTTGCCATCCAGTTCGATGCCGTAAAACTCCGCGCGCACGCCGCGATAAACCGCTTCGTCGAGCGCGTCGTCGGTGCCCGGCGCCACGGGCGTGTCGTCGTCGTTGACGAGACGGCCCGTGTTGAACTCGGTCAGATAGTTGCGAAAGCGGCTGTAGAACACGCCCGCGCTGCCTTTGTTGGGACCGCTCGCGAAGCGCAAGGACACGTCGGTGGACACGGCCTTTTCCTTCTGCGCGTCCTGATTGCCGATCAGGTACTGACCGGTGGCATCGTGCGGACCGTTGGCAAAGAGTTCGTAGTAAGTCGGCGCGCGCTCGGTGTAGGCGAGATTGCCGACCACGGACCAGATCGGATTCAGCTTGAACAACGCGCCCGCGGACACGCTTCCCGCGTTGAAATCACGCGACATCGCCGATGCGAATTTCTCGTTGCCGCCCGCCGTCGGGTCGATCTTCACATGCTCGTAGCGTGCCCCGACGCTGAGCGTGAGCGCGTCGTTGACGGCCCATTCCTCGAGTCCGAAGAGCGCGGCGCTCGTCGGCTGCGATGTCGGCACGAGCGCTTCGTCGCCGAGCGCGGAAAATGTGTTTTGACTCAACTGCACGCCGATGGCGCCATCGAACGGACCGATTTTCTTGTGACGCGCCTCGATGCGCGCCTCGTAGCCGTGGTTACGAAAGGTCGTGCCGGTTTCGCCGTCGTCGATCTCCTTGTGTTCGTAATCGGTATAGCCGAAGTTGAACTTGAGCTGGCTGAACGGTCCTTGCAGATTGCGTATCTCCGATGCCGCCGTCACGTGATCCTGATGCATGCGCAGACGCACATCGTCTTCGGCGACCGATCCGTAGTTCGCTTCGTAGCCGTTGTAGCTCACACCCGCATATCCGTCGGCCCAGGTGTAGGACGTGCCGACCGCGCCGCCGTGCCAGCGCCCGTCGCTATTCGGGATGCTGCCGTAGGGCTCTTGCGCGTCCGGTCCGTCGAGCGCGCGCTGGCGATCCGAGTGCGTAAAGCCGGGGACGCGCTCCTTGCTGGTTTCGCGGTCGAAGGCATCGACGTGAAACGCGAACTGCCCGTTGCCGCCTTCCACGAGCGCCGCGCCCGCGCGCGCATCGTTGGCGCCGCCATAGCTGGCATCGGCCTGACCGGAGACGCCTTTGATCGGCTCGCGCGGAATGCGGTTGTCGATGGTGTTCACCACGCCGCCTATCGCGTTGCCGCCGTATAGCAGCGCCGCCGGTCCGCGCACGATCTCGACGCGCTCCACTGAAAGCGGATCTTGCGGGACGGCGTGATCGTACGAGAGCGACGACGCATCGAAGGCCGCGACGCCGTTTTGCAATATGCGGATGCGGTCGCCGTCCATGCCACGGATGATCGGCCGGCCGACCATCGGACCGTAAGTCGTCGTGGAGACGCCGGGCAGACCGTTGAGCGTCTCGCCGAGCGAATCGCCGCGTCGCAGAGCGAGGGCGTCGCCGTCGAGCGCGCTGGATGGCGACATCAACTGGTTCGATCCAAGCGGATTCGCCGTGACGAATACCGGCGTGAGCGCGGTGTCCGTTACGTTGCCGGCGGCCGTCTGGCCGCGTGCCACGGCGGTGACCAGCAGCATGCCGAGTGGCAAGAGGCGCTGTCTGCGCGGCGCTGGATGAGCGAAAGGCGTGTGGTGCAAGATTCACTACTCCTGTCGAAATGATATAACGTTGCATACGATGAGCGTACGGAGGCGTAAGGAACGGCATCCACCGCAGGCGGTGAGATGATATAACGTATCTTTACAAAAACGCCAGCGTTACGTGATCGACTAAACAACGCGCGTCAGTTGCGCAAAACACCACACCTTTTTGCGATGACTTGCCCCATCGTGTCCGCTGCGATATTCGATGTGATAAAAGTCCGTGTGCTTTTTTCGATCGGCTTCACGAGAGCCATCGGCAAAGCGCGACATACAACATCGATCAAAGCATCCAGTTCACGACATCCATGAAGACGATCACATCGCGTGCCGTATCCGCCCTTGGCATCACGGCCATTGCACTCGCCTGTCACACCGCATTCGCGCAAAGTTCGGTCACGCTGTACGGCGTCGCCGACGTCGGCGTGCGCTATCTCACCAACGCCAATGCCAACAACGACGGCAAGGTGTTCATGACCAACGGCGCAATCACCAATAGCCGGATCGGCTTGAAAGGCACCGAAGATCTCGGCGGCGGTCTCAAGGCGATTTTCCGTTTGGAAAGCGGCGTCGAATTGCAGAACGGCCAGTACTCGGATAGCCAGCGCGAGTTCAATCGCGCGGCGTATGTCGGTCTGTCGAACCAGTACGGCACGCTCACGCTCGGCCGCCAGAAGACGCCGCTTTTCGACATGCTGGGCGATACCTACGACCCGCTCACGGTCGGCAACTACTTCGAGAATGCGTGGTTGCCGGTCGCGCTCGGCGCCGGTCTCTACGCGGATAACGCGGTGAAGTACAACGGCACGTTCGCGGGCCTGACGGTCGCGGCGATGTACTCGTTCGGCACCAACTACACGTCGACGGGCGCGGGCGGCTTCTCGGGCCAGGTGCCGGGTCACATGGGCGCGGGCAACATGTACGGCTTCACGGCTTCGTATGCCGTGGGGCCGCTTGCCATCGGCGGCGGCTACCAGCAGAACAGCGACAACGCAAGCAACAAGCAGAAGATCTGGAACGCCAACGCGGTCTATACCATCGGTCAGGCAAAGCTCTACGTCGGCTATTTGCATTCGACCGATGACACCGGTTTCGTCGATAGCACGCTGTCGCAGCGCGATCTCGTGTCGGGCGTGGATATCCTCAAAGGCTCGGGTCGTCGCGACGATGGGCCCTTCGCCGGCATCACCTATCAAGTGACGCCCGCGCTCTTGCTCACCGGCGCGTTTTACTACGACCACATGAAGAATGCGGCGATCGGCGGTGGAGAAGTCGGCAGCGGCAATCGCTATACGGGCGTGGCGGTCGCGGAATACGCGTTGTCCAAGCGCACCGAAGTCTACGGCACGGTGGACTTCAACAAGGTAACGGGCGCGGGCTTCGTGGAACTGCCGGGACGCTCGAATCAAACGGGCGTTTCCATCGGGCTGCGCAATATTTTCTAAGTGCTATCGATGACGGCGCGTTCGCACCGCGCCGCCAATGTCGCCTCTTGCGGGTGCGAATATTGCGATCTTTCGTGTTATTCGAAGAAGGACCGCAGTTAGCGCGCTTGCGCTGACTCCGCCTCACAGGAGACGACATGCCCGAGAATCAGTCCCCCGATGTCTGCCGCATGGGTGTCGCGTTTATCGACGCCCAGTTGCAATCGCTCTATATCCACGCGGCGCTATTGAGCGGATGGATCGAGAACGGCGGTCCTGCGCCCGATTTCAGCGGCGTGGAGCGGCTCCTGACGATGCGCCACGCGCATCCCGAAGCGCACACGCATAGTGAAGACGGCATGCCTGCCAAGCGCGCGCCGGACGATCCGCCGCCGTCGCTTCCGTCACTCGACGATCCCGCCGAACGCATGGCTTTCGCGCTTCGCGTGCCGTCGACAAACGCGATTCTCGCCGTCGCCGATTTCTTCGACGCGCATCGCCTGTCCGGTTCGCGCACGCCCGAAGTGCAGTTTCTGATGCGTATCCGCGATGCCGCCGTCAATGCCAATACCTTGCATGTGGAGACAGGCGTTTATCGTCCGCACGCGGCGTATGGCGGAATCATCATCGACGAAGCGCTCGACGGCGCACGGCTTTTCAGCGACGGAGAAAGGCCCGGCTTCATGGAATTTGGCGATACGGTGGGGTTACTGCGATATCTGCGCACGCTTCTGAAGAGCATGCAGACGGTGATCAGTTCAGGCGATGCAGGTTGAGCGCGGCAATCGGCGAGCATGAAGTCCGCTGAATGCCGCGCCCGGCATTCATGATCCTGCTTACTGCGATGCTGCGGCGGCCTTCTTTGCGTGATGCTTGTGGCTGTGCTTCTTGTAAGCAGGCCGCGGCTTGTTGTTCGGATATTGCGCTTCGGCGAACGACACGCTCGGTGCGAAGATAGCGGCGACCGCCAACAGGGCAACAGCTTTCTTGAGAGACATTTTCATCAGGAACTCGCAGAGAAGAAAGGCTTGGAAATGCGCGGCGGCGAGGCCTTCGCCGCATGCGCGGTGAGCACTGTAGAGACTGCGAAGCGGAGTGTAACTTGGGGAAAACATCAGCGCTCGTTAAAACAACAATGGCGTTGTTTTTTGCGGGACTGCCACGGAATTTGCACGCTTCCGGCGCACGTTTAGCGGTATTTCGTTAAACTCGACGAAAGCTCGCGCGCGCAGCCACCGGTGGATTGCAATCGATACCGTCAGGAAAATCCATAGACGAGCAACCGGGAAACCGGCGAACTATCCCTCCATCAGTCCTTACCTTGTTTCCCTGCACTGCGCAAACGCTCAGTCGTTTTCTTGCAGCTGGCCGCGCAACGAGCCACAGCGCTAGTCGCCCAGCAACGTCTGTACGCCCTGCGCGAATTCATCGAGTAAGACGGGCTTGCGCAATACGATGGCGTCCTCGGGCAGCGTCGCCTTGACGGCATCGATATCGTCGTAGCCAGTCATGAACATCACCGGCAGACGCGGATGCGTTTCCGCGAGAATGCGCGCGAGCAAGCCGCCGTTCAAGCCCTGCATGGCCTGATCGGTCACAACGACATCGGGCGGCGAACGATCGATCGCCTGCAGCGCCGCAATGCCGCCGCTCACCGCTTCGACATCGTAGTTCGCGTCGCGCAGCAGTTCGGATAACGCTTCGCGCACGTTGGCTTCGTCATCGACCAGAATGATGCGCACGCGCTTTCGCAGCGCGACCGGGCTCGCCGATTCGCATTCGCCGTCAGCATCGCCCGCATCCTGAACGGCCGTTCGCAGATACAGCGAGACGGTTGTGCCCGCGCCCGGTTCCGTGCCGATACGCGCGATCCCGCCCGCCTTGAGCGCCACGCCATACACCTGCGAAAGCCCGAGCCCCGTGCCCTTGCCTTCGGGCTTGGTCGAGAAGAAAGGCTCGAACGCGCGCCGGGCGACTTCGGGCGGCATGCCGGGGCCGGTATCCGACACGCGCAGCTCCACGTAATTGCCATTCGCGAGATCGGGGTCGCCCTCGGCTTCGAAAACACGTGTGGCGACTTCTATTCGCCCGCGTCCTTGCATTGCGTCCCGTGCGTTGATGACGAGATTGAGCAGCGCCGCTTCGAGTTGCGTCGCGTTGGTCAGCACACGAACGCCTTCGGAGCGAAGCTGAAACGCAAGCTGGGTTTCGGGCCCGAGCACGCGCGCCAGCAGTTCCTTCATGCCGTGCACCGAACGCGTGACGCACAGCGACTCCAGTTCGACCGATTCCTGCCGGGAAAACGTCAGCAATTGCCTGATGAGCGCCGCGCCATGCGTGACCGCCTGCAGACCGTTGGCGCTCCAACGGCGCACCTGATCCGCATCGTGCGCGCGATGCTCGACGAGTTGCAAACACGTGCTGATGGTCTGCAGGAGATTGTTGAAGTCGTGCGCAATGCCGCCCGTCAACTGCCCGACCGAACCCACGCGCTGATTCTGCTTGAACGTTTCGTGCGCGGCGTCGTCATCGGCGAGTGCGTCGGTGATCTTGCGCTGCAGTTCGCGTTTCTCCTCGCCGCGCTGAATGCCCATGCGCCGCAGCTTCAGCATGACGGCAGCCTGACGCGCGAGCGATTCGAGCGCCGTGCATTGTTCCTGACTCAAGGCACGCGGCTCGCGGTCGATCACGCAGACGGTGCCGAGCGCGTGACCGTCGTCCGTGACGATAGGCGCGCCCGCATAAAAGCGGATATGCGGCTCGCCGAGCACGAGCGGGTTGTCCCTGAAACGCGGATCGAGCGTCGCGTCCTCGATCACCAGCAGCGAGGTGGGTTCCAGAATGGCATGCGCGCAGAACGCCTGATCGCGTGGGGTCTCGCGTGCGCCGAGACCGATGCACGCCTTGAACCATTGCCGGTCGCGGTCGATCAGCGAAACGAGCGCGATAGGCGACTGGCAGATCGTCGCGGCCAGCGTGGCGATGTCGTCGAAAGCGGGTTCGGGCAACGAATCGAGTACGTCGAAGCTTCGCAGCGTATAGAGACGTTCCGCTTCGGTGGCGGGCACGGCCGCGCCACTGTGCGTTGATTTGGGCATGAGTACGAGGGCAGAACGGGTAGCGAAAGGCGCTGACCGATCATGGAACCTGATCGTGCGCAGTCGCTCAGTGTACGCTGGTTCGCCGTGCGTTATCGGACAGGCTCAAGTCCGTGCAAGCGCGCTGCGCTTCGCTGGTTTGCGCCGTTTGCGCGCACCCGGCAGGACGCCGATGCGCGGATCGCGAGCGAGTACGAGTTCCGAAAGCCGACGCGCCGTGTCTTCGAACGCCGGATCGTCCTGCGGCACGTAGAGCCACTTTCCGAGCACGGAATGTGGCTGCAAAGCCGGAATGTCTTCGATAAGCGCTGCATGATGCTCTTGCGAGGTGCATACGAGCACGCCATTCCAGGGCTTGTCGCGGTCCGCGGCCACGAGACACATCAGTCCATCGATATACGCGGCGTCGGAACCGAACATGCGCTTTTGAATGAACGTGTCATCGCTCTCGAGCGGCTCGAAAACCCATAGCAACGAATTGCGGACGGTGGAGGGCATGATGGCGGTCGCGAGCCTTGACGGTCTCCATGTTACAACTCGAAGCGGTCGCGGGTCGTCACGTAATCGCTTGCGCCGAAGCGCCCGACCGGAAAGTAATGCTGTAAGCGCACGCGCCACGTGTCGAGGTCGATGAGTTCGTCGCGTGCGTGCAGCATCAATACCTTGCCGATGAAGATGTGCCGGCTTGCGGTTTCCAGCGTTTCCCACAGCACGCATTCGAACGCGACGGGCGCCTCGGCGATGCGCGGCGGCTTCACGCGCAGGGACGGCAGCGCGGTGAAACCAACCGCGTCGAGTTCGCTGACATCGGCGGCGAAGCGTTCGCCGCAGCGATGCATCTGCTCGGCGATTGCTTCATCGGCGAGATGCACGACGAATTCCTTCTCGCGCGGGACGTTCGCGGCTGTGTCTTTCAGCGTGCCATCCGCGAGCCGGTTGATGCTGATCATCACGATGGGCGGTTCTTCGCCGAGCATGTTGAACATCGAGAAAGGCGCGGCATTCACGGTGCCATCCGCACCGAGCGTGGTCACGAGCGCAATGGGCCGTGGCACGATGAGGCTCGCCATCAGCTTGTAGCGCTGGTATTCGGTGATGGCCTCGAAGTCGATTTCCATGTCATTGCACCTTTTCAATGCCGAGCAGATGCGCAAGGCTCTTGGTGCCCGGCATCCGTGTGGTTTCTATACGCGCTTCGAGTCCCTGCAGATGCGCGCTCATATGCGCCGCCGCGCCTTTTGCGTCGCGTCGTTCGAGGCAATCGAGAATGGCGGTGTGCTCGTCGTGCTCGCATGGCGCGTTGCCCGCCGGTTCATAGACGCCAACGATAAGCGAGCAGCGCGAGACGAGTTCGTTCAGATACTGCAGCAGGATGGCATTGCCCGCGAGCGCCGCGATACGCAGATGAAACTCGCTCGCGAGGCGCGCCCATGACGGTTGATCGAAGCGGTGCATCGCTTCGTGTTCCTGGTTGAGTTGCTCGCGCAAGGCGGCAATTTCCGCGCTGCTCGCGCGCTCCGCCGCGAGTTCGACGAGCGCGCGTTCCACCGAGCGGCGCGCTTCGAACACCTCGCGCGTTTCCTCGCGCGTCGGTTGTGCGATCACCGCGCCCTTGTTGGGCCGCAACACCACGATGCCGTCGTACGCCAGCTTTTCGAGCGCGCGCCGGACCACTGCGCGGCCCACGCCGAAGAGTTCGCACAGTTCCGGCTCGGGCAGCTTGGTGCCGGGCGCGAGACGCCGGCTCAGCACACCGTCGAAGATGCTTCGATAGATGCGCATATCGGCGGCATCGGCTTTATCACGCATGCGCGGCGAGCTCATGCGGCGCGCGCGGCCGTGCTCGCCGCCTGTTCCATGTGCCGCGCGATTGCGCCGGGCGTGGTGAGCCAGATGTCGTTGCGCGCCGCCGCGATATGCGCGAGCGCGCGCCGTAAATGACGCAAGCGATACGGTTGCCCGACGATATACGGATGCAGCGCAATTCCCATGACGAGGCCCTGCGGCGTGCTCGCGCGTTGCGTCTGTTCGAGCATTTCATCGAACTGGTCGACGATCATGTCGGTGAACGCGCACATGTCGAGATGCCGCGCCATGATCATCGGCAGATCGTTCAGCTCTTGCGGATAAGGCACGGACCACAGCGCGCCGTGACGTGTTTTCATGCGCACGGGCCGGTCGTCGTGACACCAGTTGAGCGTGTAGCCGTAACCCGTTTCAGCAAGAAGGTCCGGCGTGTGATGCGTCTCCGAGATCCACGGCGATAGCCATCCTTGCGGCATCACGCCCGACTCCGCAAGGATGCGTTCGCGACAGTGCGCGAGCAGTGCGCGCTCGCCGGCTTCGTCGAGATCGCTCTGACGCTCGGCGTTCGTGTGACCGTGCGCGATGAGTTCATCGCCCCGCGCCACACATGCTTCGATCAGCTCGGGGCAATGATCGTAGAGCGACGTGTTGATGAGCGTGCCCGCGGGCATGTCGAGCGCATCGAACAATTCAATGCAACGCCACGCGCCCACGCGATTCCCGTACTCGCGCCAACTATGGTTGAGGACATCCGGTTGCGGCGATAGTGGTCCGAGCGCGGCCCCCAGTCCTTCGCCGAACGCAAAGTGTTCGAGGTTGAAGCCGAGATAAACCGCGAGACGCGCGCCGTTCGGCCAGCAATACGGCTCGCCATGATGAATCGCTTGATAGTCGAAACGGCCGTGCGATCTGAGTACATCGGGATTGAAGTCGCTCATTGTCGATGAATGCATGAACCGGTTTGGTTACGTCGTGCCCCAAGGCGGACCTGTTGCGCACCGCGAACGTACACGCCTCGCGTCGCGACGTGCCGACGATCGAGGTTTGCGATCGTGTGCAATATGCGAGCCAACGTGTCGACACGCATGCTGCGCTACGCGTTGCATGCGATGAAGCCGAACCACGACAGCAAATGGCATATGTCTTGCAATGGCTTCGCGCTGCAAGCCATTTCCCGTCAGCGCGTTCATAAGGACAAGCCTTCATGGTTCAGCCGGCATCAACCGTGGTTCACGCGACAGCCGCCGATATCGAACTCGTTCACGTGACGAAGCGCTATGCGGATTCCGTCGCCGTCGATGCGATCGACCTGCGCATTCCCGGCGGCGCGTACTGTTGCCTGCTCGGTCCTTCGGGCTGCGGCAAGACATCGACTTTGCGCATGATCGCGGGGCACGAGTGGATTTCCGAAGGCGATGTGCTGATCGGCGGGCGCAACGTCACGCGCGAACAGCCGGCCGCACGCGGCACCGCGATGGTCTTTCAAAGCTACGCGCTCTTTCCGCATCTGTCCGCGCTCGATAACGTCGCCTTCAGCCTCAAGATGCGCGGCGTCGCGAAGGAAGCACGCAGAAAGCGCGCGGGCGAACTGCTCGAACTCGTCGCCATGTCGCCCTACGCGAACCGCAAGCCCGCGCAGCTTTCCGGCGGGCAGCAGCAGCGTGTGGCACTCGCGCGCGCCTTGCTCAATGAACCACGCTGTCTTTTGCTCGACGAACCGCTCTCCGCGCTCGATCCTTTCCTGCGCGTGCAGATGCGCGCCGAACTCAAGCGCTGGCAGAAAGAACTGGGCATCACTTTCGTGCACGTCACGCACTCGCAGGAAGAAGCAATGGCGCTCGCCGATCTCGTCGTCGTGATGAGTCACGGTCATATCGAACAAAGCGGCACGCCGTTCGAAGTCTTCAACCGGCCGCGCACCGAATTCGTCGCGCGCTTTCTCGGCGGCCATAACGTGCTCGGTTCGAAGGGCGGGCTTTTCACGGTGCGTGCGGATCATCTGCGGATCGCGCCGCAGGGCACGACCCCCGGCACGAGTGCGGGCGAGGGAGGACTGAGCCGTATCGGCGGACTCGCGTGCACGGTGCGCGAGGCCGAGTATCAAGGCACGCATGTGCGCATGACGCTCGTGCCGCTCGACGGTTCCCCCGAACTCGTTTCTATCGTCAGCGATGCCGACTACGACGCCGAGCGCCTCGGCCCCGATGCGCGCGTGACCGTCTGGTGGGATCAACGCAACGCGCATCCGCTCGCGGCGTGATGCGCGCTTGAGCCAAACACATCAAAACCCGAAACGAGGAGGAAGGCTATGAGCAATGACAATGCACGTCCGCAAGCGACTCAGGAAATCAAAGAGACCAAAGAGGAACTGGAAAGCCGCGGCCGCACGCGCCGCACTTTCATCAAGGGCGCCGTGGCGGCGGCGGGCATTGCCGGGTTCCCTTACGTGCATGCACAAGAGAAGATCACCTTGCGCTATCTCGGCACGGCGGTCAACCAGAGCGCGGACATTGCGAAGAAGTTCAAGGAAGACACGGGCATCGAGATTCAATACATTCCGGTGACGACCGATGACGTCACCAAGCGCATCATCACGCAGCCCAACTCGTTCGATATCGTCGATACCGAATACTTTTCCCTCAAGAAGCTGATTCCGGCGGGCACGCTGGCCGGCATGGATGCGAAGCGCATCAAGCTCGCGGACAAGATCACGCCGGTGCTCACGAAGGGCGAAGTGAATGGCAAGAAGATTGGCGATCAGGGCACGGCCCCGAAGAAAGTGATGTTCTTGAAGGGCGCGCGCTCGACGGAGTTCTCCGCGACGCCTACCGAATGGATGACGCTCATTCCCACGACGTATAACGCGGATACGCTCGGCATTCGCCCGGACCTCATCAAGCGTCCCGTCAACACTTGGGCCGACTTGTTGAATCCGCAATTCAAGGGCAAGGCGGCGCTGCTCAACATTCCGGCTATCGGCATCATGGATGCGGCAATGGCCATCGAAGCAATGGGTCAGGTCAAGTACGGCGACAAAGGCAACATGACCAAGGCCGAGATAGATCAGACCATCAAGGTGCTGATCGAAGCGAAGCGCGCAGGTCAGTTCCGCGCCTTCTGGCGCGACTTCAACGAAAGCGTGAACCTGATGGCATCGGGCGAAGTGGTCATTCAGTCGATGTGGTCGCCCGCGGTCACGAAGGTGCGCACCATGGGTATCGCCTGCACGTTTCAGCCGCTGAAGGAAGGTTATCGCTCGTGGGCGTCGGGCTTCGGCTTTCCGCGTTCGCTGCAAGGTAAGAAACTCGATGCGGCCTATGAATTCGTCAACTGGTTCCAGGACGGCTGGGCGGGCGCCTATCTGATGCGTCAGGGCTATTACCCCGGCGTGACGGAGACGGCCAAGACGCACATGCAGGCTTACGAGTGGGACTACTGGATGGAAGGCAAGCCCGCGACACAGGACATCAAGGCACCCGATGGCCAATTGCTCGAAAAGACCGGCGCGGTGCGCGACGGCGGCTCTTATACCCAGCGCATGGGCGCCATTGCATGCTGGAACGCGGTGATGGACGAGAACATCTACATGGTGCAGAAGTGGAACGAGTTCATCGCCGCCTGATGTTCACGTGAGGTTCGCATGATGCACACAAGGAGCATTTGCTGATGGCATCCGTCGAGTATCTGTCGCAAGCGAAGGAAGCGCCGAAGCGTCATCGGCGCGTGAGCGCATGGTTGCAGGCCACGCCGCTCACACTCACCTTCGTGCTGTTCTTCATCGTGCCGCTCGTGATCACGTTGATCGTAAGCTTCTGGGATTTCAACGAATATCAGATCATCCCGGCGTTCACGCTCAAGAACTATGTGGCGATCTTCGACGGTTGCAGCTCCTTCACCGATGTCTGCGTGACCTTCAAGACATATTGGTCGACGCTCAAGTTCTGCGCAATGGTATGGGCCGTGACGCTCGTGCTCGGTTTCTCCATTGCGTACTTCCTCGCGTTTCACGTGCGCACCACGGCCATGCAGACCATTCTCTTTTTGCTCTGCACGATTCCGTTCTGGACGTCCAACGTCATCCGCATGATCTCGTGGATTCCGCTGCTCGGCCGTAACGGGCTCGTGAATCAGGCGCTGATCAACGCGCATCTCATCGATCAACCGCTGGAATGGCTGCTGTATTCGAACTTTTCGGTGGTGCTCGCGTTCGTGCATCTGTTCACGTTCTTCATGATCGTGCCGATCTTCAACGCGATGATGCGTATCGACAAGTCGCTCTTGGAAGCCGCGCGCGATGGCGGGGCGAGCGGCTGGCAGGTGATCCGCGATGTCGTGTTGCCGCTCTCGAAGACCGGAATCGTCATTGGCTCGATCTTCGTCATCACCATCGTGATGGGCGACTTTCTCACAGTGGGCGTAATGGGTGGACAGCAGATTGCGTCGGTGGGCAAGATCATTCAGGTGCAGACGGGCTATCTGCAATTTCCCGCCGCGGCGGCCAACGCGATCATTCTGCTGGCCGTCGTGCTGATGATCGTATGGGCGCTCACGCGTGTGGTCGATATCAGGAAGGAGCTTTGACATGGCCAGCGGCATTGCGGGATTGAAAAAACATCGGGAGCACCGGCCCGCCAGCTTTTACTGGCTCGCGTTGCTGTTCGGCTTGTTCGTGCTATTCCTGTATGGACCGGTCATCACCATTTTCATTCTCTCGTTTCAAGGTCCCGAAGGCGGTCTGACGTTTCCCATGCGCGGCGTCTCGCTGCACTGGTTCGAGCAATTGCGTCAGGGTGTGGGCGATATCGATATCTGGGCTTCGTTCGGCCGCTCCGTGAAGCTCGCGCTCGCGGTCACGGTGCTGACCGTGCTGTTCTCGGTCACGGCGGGTCTCGCCTTCAGAAGGCGTTTTCGTGGCGATACGGCCGTGTTCTACGTGTCGGTGGCGAGTCTCATCATGCCGTCGATCATCGTGTCGCTCGGTATCGGCCTCACGTTTCGTCTGCTCGACAACGTGATCAAGTATCTGGCGAACGAGTGGGGCTTTACTTCTTTCGCGGATTCGTGGACCACGTCGATGGGCCTCTTCACCTCCGCGCTCGGCGCCCATCTGACGTGGACGCTGCCGTTCGGTTTGCTCGTGATGTTCGCTGTCTTCAACCGCTTCAATCCGGCTTACGAGGAAGCGGCGCGCGATCTGGGCGCATCGCCGTGGCAGAGCTTCAGGAATGTAGTGTTGCCGATCATCGGGCCATCTGTCATTGGCGTGGGAATGTTTGGCTTCACGCTGTCATGGGATGAAATCGCGCGGACGTCGCAGGCTATCGGCGAGCAGAATACGTTGCCGCTCGAATTGCAGGGCCTGACGACATCGGTGACCACGCCGGTCATCTATGCGCTCGGGACCATGACCACGCTGATGTCGCTGGCGGTCATGGTCGGCGGCTTGTTGATCGTGAGGGCGGTGACCAGGCGCCGGACTTCGAAGTAGGCGCCGGCGCTTTCCTCACGTGCGATCAAATGCAATCAAGTGCGATCACCTATGATCGTGCTCCCAGCGGCCGTCGTTCCAGCCGTTGTCGTCGTCATGACCGTTATGAGCGGCGCGCCAGTGATTGCCGCCCTTGCACACGAGTTGCGATCCGATCGCGCTGCATGACGCTTCATAGCCCGGCGAATAAAGAAACTCGCCGACCCAATGCGGATTCACGTTCGTGTTGCCGGGGTTGTACGCGACGAAGTTCGCTGCGTCGTCCGTGCTGCCCGAGCCCGTGTAGCGCGCTGCCAGCGGATACGGAAACACCGGACGCGTGCGCGTGGTCTGCCCGGTCGTATCGACGAGCGATGCCACGATCTTGCCCGGCTTCGCGTCCGTTTCCACCCACGCCATGGCGGGCGTCAGCATGTCGAAGGTGCTGGGACCGTCGCCGCCGCCGCAGTGCGCAACGCCCGGGAACAGATACAGCTTCGCGAACTTCTCGACGCGCTCGTCGCCCATGTATTCCTTCATCTTCGCGTAGTACTGCAGCGTCGATTGCGGCGAGATGTGCTGGTCTTCCAGGCCGTGCCAGAGAATCAGCTTGCCGCCGCGTCGATGAAAGTCACTCAGATCGGGATCGGTTGCAGCGAGATAGTTCGACGTCTGCACGGTCTTCCAGAACGATTCGACAGTGAACTTCAGATCGCTGAACGCGGCGTTCGGGCGCGAGTCGTTGAAGTAGTCGAGGTATGCCAGGAACGGCATCACGAAGTTGATGCTGCCGCTAGGTCCGGCGTCCGTCGCGGGCACGAAGAGCGACCATTGCAATTCCGAACCCCATTCACGCGCGATCGGCTGTTCGAGATGACGGCCATACTGATCCGTCGCGCCATCGTGAATCTTGCGCACCACCGCGGCTTGCGCGGGCGTGAGACACGTGGCGTCGGGCTGCCCCTTCGCACACACGAGACTCGCGGGATCGAAATGACAAGCCTGCGGATTGTCGATGATGCCGTCCGTCACGCCGTCCTGACCGTCGCACGACTTCAGCACGGCGGCGTGGATCATCGGCAACTTGTCGGCGAGCAGAATGTACTTGCCCGTCTTCTGGTCGATGTTGACCGCCGCCGCCCAGCCGTGGTGGAACGTGTTCTGCACGATTAGATCGTTGGCCGGCGCGCCCGCGACGATGCCGTCGAAGTCGTCGGGATAGCGTTGCGCTTCCATCAGCGCTTCGCGTCCGCCGTCTGAGCAGCCGTCGAAATACGAGTACTTCGGAGCGCGCGCATAAAACTTGTTGATGATCGCCTTGGATACCTGCGCCGTGGCGTGCTCCGCGCGATAAGCAAAATCGATCTTGGCTTTCGGATCCAGCGCCCATGCGCCATCGTTGCCGCCTTCGTGGCCCATGTCGGTGGCGGAGATGGCGATCTGGCCGTTCGTGACCGGCACGCAGGTCGATGCCATCGGCGCGCTGATCGAGAGATTGCCGCACAGACCGCCGCATCCCGTTTGCAGGTAGCGCTGCGTCCAGCCTTGCGTCGGCAGGCGCAATTCAAAGAGCGATGCGCCAGGGCCTATGGTTCCCTTGATATCGCACACTTCGGAAGGCAGTCCGGGTCCAGCCGTCGCGCCTGGAGGCATGCCGGGGTTGCTGATGACCGTTCCTTTTGCAAGGACCGTGGCCGAGGTGATGGTGACGGTACCATCGGTGACGCCGCTTAGATCGAGCGTGGCGACTGCCGCGCAGTTCATCGCGGGAAGGATCGAAGGGAGGTCGGCTAGACCGCTTGAATTGGTCGCCATTGCTTGAGGCGCCATGAATACGCATGTCGTCAAAAGAGCAAGCCACGCATATAGCGTGCGGATGCATCGTCTGAGTAGGGCGGGGTTGCTGCAGAGTAATCGCATCATCGTCTCCTGAGGTCGTCGGGTCACTTTCCAGCGAGTACGGAGGATGACGAAAGAGTTTCGCGATAGGGAGGGGGCGTATACCCGGCAACCCTGCTTAGTCGGCGCTCTAAAGCGTCAACGTTTGCGGCGCCCGCATGCTGCACCAAGGCGGAGCGGACATACCGCGCTTCCGGTGACCGATAAACAAAACAGATAGCCAGGCAAATGATACGCAAGGAAAGCGTCGTTCATGCCATACGCGGCTTAACCGAGACCTTCGCCTGACTCATGCGAAAACGCTTCGAAGGCATCGAATCTGTTTATCGGGCACCGCATGGTCTTGCTGCGCAACGCCGCGCCAAATCACGCTGACGTGCATTTTCCGGCCCATGGGCATGGTTTACCCATCCTTTGCGTTATCAAACACAGGGACTAGCTTGCGTCATCGCCTGATAACCATTCCGGAGAAGCGTCCATGAGTAGCAACCTGCATCCGAGCGGCAGTCAGTTCCCGAACGGCATTGCAACGCCCAAGCCCACGAGCGTGTCGTCGGCCATACGCGCCGGTGTAGCCGGTGGTCTGGCGGGCGCCGTCGTCATCTGGATCTACGAAGCATTGATCTGGGTAGGCGTACAGCATCTGATGCCCCTCGCGGGCATTCCGCGTAACGCGACCGGGCTGGTCTTCGGAAAAGCGTTTCAGGAAGCGAGCGGCATTTGGGCGTATGTGATTGGAACGGGTATTCACTTCGTGTTCGCCATTGCTTGGGGCATTCTCTTCGCACTCGTCTGGCCGTACTTTCGCCGACGCGGCTACGAGGCGACGTTCATCGCATTGTTCTATGCCGTGCTCGCGTGGATAGTGATGCATGTCGCCATCATGATCGCTTCGGACAATCACCCGAATTACTATGATCCGGCTGTCGTCATCGGCGGATTCATGTCGCATATCTTTTTCACTGTGCCGCTCGCGCTTATCGTAAAGCGCAAGATGGAAGTGCGTTAGGCGTTTAGCCTATCGATCGGTCCGCAGCGGCTTGCCTCGTTCGAGGCGCATGAGCCGTTCGCGGATTGAGTCTCGCTGTTATCTGTTTCAAATTCCCTTATTGCAGCGCGAAAGCAGACGGCATGGCAGAAGACGCATGCCGCGTTTCTTTAATCTCGCGCAGAAGTCGACTTTCTCGTCACTTCGCGGTGAAAGCTCACATTGGTTCGCAGCCGAAAAATAAGTAAACGATTTCCTTTTTGTTTCGGAAACTCCGACTCCATGCAAAACCATGCCTTGTTCGTGCCGGGTAATCCCCTATCAGGTCGTTGGATAAAACGTTTGACAGCATCGGCTTACAAAGCCTAAATTTGGAAAACGTTTTCCGATGAAGTTCGCTGACTCAAGCTCGGGGCTTCATTCAAATCATTTTTAATCTTCACCGATTCCGATGAAAAACTTCGGAAGGCCAAATAACGTCCGGTGTCGATCGAGCGCTCAAAGGACGCGCAAAAAGCAAACCCCGCACTACCCACATTCATAACTAAAGACGGAGACAACATGAATCGAAACAGGCAAATCACGCGTGCGTTCGCGCTCGGCACGCTCTCGGCGCTCGTCCTCGCTGCATGCGGTGGCCATGACTCATCGGATGGTTCCACGCCGCCGCCCGCCGCCGTGGCGGCTAATTCGCTTCAAGCCGTGGTCTACGGCGCGAACGACACGAGCGTGCCCGCCGGCGCCGGCGTCCCCATCACGATGATGGGCCAGATGCGCGCGCTCTTCGACCTCATCCGCAAGTCGCCGGATTTCACTCAGGTCGTGATGGATCTGGGCGATGGCAGCCCCGTGCACGTACTCGATACCAACACGGGCGACAAGTTCCTGCCGGGCAAGCTGGCGCTCGGTCTGTCTTACATCCTCATCGACATGAAGAAGAAGGGCGACCCCAAGTACGCCGACTATCTTGCAACCTATCAGAAAATAACCACGGCGATGATGGCGCAGTCCGCGAGCGGCGACTACGTCTACGCGAACACGTCCTGGGGCGAGTACTACTATCTCGTCGCCCTCAACAATTTGAAGGCGAACGGCATGCTGAACGAAGTCTTTAGCGATGCCATGCTCAACACGTTGCAAGGCCGCCTCACGTTCTGCGACATGTTCGGCCCCGATGCAAGCGGCAAGGACAATACGTGCCCGGCTGGCGGCGCGTCTATCGACGTGGCTTCGCTCAACACGGCGCAGAATTACTATGCGGTGTCATATGGCATTGCCGGGCTGAGACAGAAGCTCGGCTGGAGTAATCCGGGCTTCGTCTCCACTTCGGACCCGGCGGTTGCGACCATGGGCGCGCGCGATGCGCTGCTCTACACGCTAACCAAGCATATCCGCAATGATTCGTCGGGCGGCTTCTCGGATGAGGCATCGAACACGCATACGACCTACTACGATCAGGCGCGCTTCGACCGCTACAGCACGCTGCTTATCGCGGAGACGGTCGAGCGCAGTCTCGAGATGGGCAACGAAGCGAATTTGACGCCTGAATTGAAGGGCTATTTGCGCAAGTCGATCGATCTGATTCTGCCGCAGATCAATCCGGACGGGCAGGGCTTCAACTACGGCCGCTCGATCGGACCTTACGGCGATTCCGCTTTCATGGAGATTCTCACGGCCGCAGCCAACGCGGGCGTGCTGAGTGCCAAGGAGATGCAGGTCGCCTACACGTTCATCTACAAGGCAGCGCTGCGCTTCGACACCTTTTGGTACGACCCGAACCTGCCGACGCCGTCCGTGAACATGTGGGTGAAGGGGCGCGGCACGGACACATATCGCGGCAAGCCTCGCGTGATGGGCGAAAACTTCAGCCTGCTGCATCAGTACATGTACGTCAACGCGTGGTGGAGCAAGCTCGGCTTCGGCGGCCAAGCCCCCATGAGCGACAGCGATTTCAAATCATGGCGCGATGCATTGCCTCATTACACGCTCACGTATTACAACTTGCCGAGCGACAGCGCGCATCCGTATAACGCGGCGTTGCTGACGGTGCGTGATGGCGAGCGTGTGATCAACCTGAATCTGAGTCAGGCGCCAGACTATAACTCGTATTCACCGTACTATCCGGTGCCGTTCTCCGACAAGCTCATCTACGGCACGACCGACCTGGGTTACGCCTTGCTGATTCCGCAAGTGACGTACAACGGCAAGACGTACATTCCGGTGACGTACTACAAGAATCTGAGCGTGCAGGAGAGCAACGGTCAGGTGACCGTTTCCTTCGATACGACGAAGTTCCGTCAAGCGACCAAGAACGCGGCGTACACGACCGATATCGACCTGCAAGCGCATACGGTGCTGACTTTCGCGCATGGCACGATCACGCGTACGGACACATTGAGTTCGGCCACCCTTGCAGCGCAGCTCGCGGTGGAAACGGACTTTACCTCGTTCGCGGACTTTCAAAGCACGGCGGCGGGCGCGAACGGTAACTCGGTCACCTACGCCAATAGCGCCGCGACGAGCTATGCCACGAGCGGCTTCGATGCTTGCGCGCTGTCGAATTTCGATGTCGCGAACGGTGTCACCAATCCGCTGTCGACTACGCCTGTCGGCCAGTTGCATTCGAACTTCGCATGCAAGACGAATGCTTTCTCTCTTGCGGGTGGCGCGCAACGCAACTTTAGCTGGACCTTGAAGTACGCGGACCCGAACTGATCCTCGTGCAAGGCAAAGCGGGCTCCTCTTGCAAAAGGAGCCCGCTTCTTTTTATTCGACGTGCGCGGCAAATCCGGTCTGTCCCGCAGCATGCTCGTCTTGCAAGGTCAATTGCGGAATGCGGTAGTCGCCATGATTCTGCCGTCTATAAGCAATCGGCGCGTTGTCCCAGAGGGTGTCTAGCCGTTCTCCGAGCGCATCGCGCGTGGCCTCGAAACGCGTTTCATCCATCTTGCTCGTGCGATACACCACGAACGGTGGCACCACGTCGAAGCCCGGATAGAACAGCATCCCGTGCTGGATCGGGAAGAGGATATCGTCCATCGGGCCGTTGATGCCGCGCGCGTCGTAATGCGATTCCCAACCGCCGGTCGTCACGATGATCATCGCGCGTTTGCCCGACATCATGCCTTCGCCATAACGATCGCCCCAGTGCGTGTCCGAGTGTTCGCCCACGCCGTAAGCGAAGCCATAGGCATAGACGCGCTCGAACCAGCCTTTCATGATGGCGGGCATGGAGAACCACCACATCGGGAATTGCAGGATCAATGCGTCGGCCCAGCGCAGCTTGTCCTGTTCGATTTCGATGTCGCGGCTTTGCAGGCCGTTTGCGAACGCGTGTTTCGAATCGAGACTGGGATGAAACGGCGCGTCGGTGCTGCGCTCGCGCACGTCGTTCGCGTCGAGCGTCGTTTTCCAGTTCATCTCATACAGGTTCGACACCTGCACCGTGTGGCCGTTATCGCGCAGGCGCTGCACGGCAAAGTCGTTGAGCGCGCCGTTCAGCGAGCGGCGTTCGGGGTGGGCATAGACGATCAGCACATTCATGGCTGCAACTCTCCTGGTTCGTATGACCGCCAGACTAGTGCGGATGAAGGTATATTGGAAATGAATAGTCAATATGCCAGGCATTACAATGAATAATATCCTCCGCAGACTCGATCTCAATCTGCTCGTGACACTCGACGCGCTGCTCGCCGAACACAACGTCACGCGCGCGGCCGAACGGCTGAACTTCTCGCAGCCTTCGGTGAGCGTGCATCTGGCGAAACTGCGCGATATCTTCGGCGATCCGCTATTGCTGCCCGGCCCGCGCGGCATGCGTCCGACTGCGCGCGCCGAGGGTTTGCGCGAGCCATTGCGCGAAGCGCTTGCAGCACTTGCGCGCGCGGTGTCGCCGGAGCAGGCATTCGAGCCGGCGAGCGCGGAGCTTACGTGGCGTATCGCCGCAACCGATTACAGCGAGTCCACCGTGCTCATGCCGGCGATAAACGGCTTGCGGCTGGCCGCACCGCGGACGCGCATTGCCGTGCTCGAAGCCACGCCGCCGCGTCTCGCGCGACAAGCCGAACGCGGCGAGATCGATCTTGCGTTTCATATCACCGAAGGCGCGCCACCGGGTCTGCATCGGCAGGCGCTTTTTACCGAACGCTATGTGCTTGTGGCGAAGAAGGGGCATCCGCGTCTCAAGCGCAAACCCAGCCTCAAGCAGTTCTGTGCGCTCGAACATGTGATCGTGTCGCCGGACGGCGGAGGCTTCTTTGGTCCGACCGATGAAGCGCTCGCGGCACTCGGCGTCGCGCGTCGCGTCGTGCTGTCCGCGCCGCATTTTCTCTTCGTGCGCTCGCTGATTGCATCGACCGATCTCGTGGGCATGCTGCCATTGCGGCTAGTCGAGCACGATGCGGCGCTGCACGTGGTGGATGCGCCAATCGAAGTGTCCGGCTATGAAATGTCGATGTTCTGGCACGAGCGCGTGCATCGCGATCCGGCGCATCGGTGGTTGCGAGACTTCATCGCCGGATCGGTATGACGCGCGATTGCTAAGACGTGAACTGCGAGCGCAGCGACTTGCGGATGATCTTGCCAGTCGCCGTCATCGGCAATTCGGAGACGAAGCGCACCTCGCGCGGATATTCATGCGCCGCAAGCCGGGTGCGAACGTGCTGCTGCAGTTCGAGCACGAGGGCATCGCCCGGCTCGAAGCCGTCGTTGAGCACGACGACCGCGCAGACGATCTCCGTGCGCCGTTCATCCGCCACGCCGATGACCGCCGCGAAGCGCACGGCGGGATGCCTCAAAAGACAGTCCTCGATCGGTCCCGGCCCGATGCGATAACCCGCGCTCGTGATGACATCGTCGTCGCGGCCGATGAAGCGAAAGAAGCCCTCCGCGTCGAGCATGCCGAGGTCGCCCGTCAACAGATAGTCGCCGCGAAACTTCTGCGCGGTCGCGGCCTCGTCGCGCCAGTAGCCGAGAAACATCACGGGATCGGGCGCGGCAATGGCGATATTGCCGGGCGTGCCCAAAGGCTGCGGCATACCCGAATCGTCGACGACGGCCACGCGATGCCCCGGCACCGCGCGCCCGATCACGCCGTTGCGCGGTTCGAACCATCTGGCGCACGAGGAGAGCACCACGTTGCATTCGGTCTGCCCGTAGAACTCGTTGATGGTGACGCCAAGCGTTGCGCGGCCCCACGACAGCAACTCCTCGCCGAGCGATTCACCGCCGCTCGCCACCGAACGCAACGCGAGCGCCGGCGCTTTCGCTTGCGGCGTCGCGCGCATCATCTTGAGCGCGGTCGGCGGCAGGAACGTGTGGCTCACGCCATGCCGTTCGAGCAGATCGAACGCGGCGTGGCCATCGAACTTGTCGAAGCGCCGCGCGAGTACCGGCACGCCGTGATGCCACGAAGGCAAGAGCACATCGAAGAGGCCGCCGATCCACGCCCAGTCCGCGGGCGTCCACATGAGCGTCGCGTCGAGCGGGAAGCACTGCTGCGACATCTCCACGCCCGGCAGATGCCCAAGCAGAACGCGATGTCCGTGCAATGCGCCTTTCGGTTTGCCCGTGGTGCCAGACGTATAGATGATGACGGCGGGATCGTCCGCGGAAGTATCGACGAGGGCGTCTTCTTCCGATGCCGCTTCGAGCGCGGGCCAGAACGTAGTGTCGCTGCCATCGGTCGCGAAGACGTGGCGCAACTCCGGCAGCGATGCGCGAATCGACGCGATCTTCGCCGCGCCTTCGGCGTCCGTCACGACGGCGGCGGCCCCGGAATGCGCGAGCCGGAACTCGATTGCATCGATACCGAAGAGCGCGAAGAGCGGCACGGCAATGCATCCCATGCGATAGGCCGCGAGATGCGCGATCGCCGCTTCGACCGATTGCCGCACGAAGATGGCCACGCGCTCGCCGCGCTGCACGCCGCGTTCGGCAAGCGCGTTGGCGAAGCGGTTGGAGAGGCGTTGCAGGTCGTCGAAGGTATAGCGTTGCTGCGAGAGATCGTTCGATTCGACGATCAGCGCGAGCCGGTTCGAGCCGTCCGCCCATTTGTCGCACACGTCTTGCGCGATGTTATAGCGCGCGGGGATGCGCCAGGTGAAGGCGGCATCGACTGCTTCGTAGGTGTCTCCTGACGGCAGCATGGTTTTTTGTGGTGGGTGAGGGTTCCTCGATCATACGCGTTGCAGCGTCTGCTCCTTCACTTCGTGGTCGCGCTCGGGCGTAATCTGCTCCCAGGTGCTATGCACATGCCGCCTCAGAAATTCCCCCAGCCGCGCGCCATCGCGCGCGTTGAGCAATTGCACGATGATCTCGTGTTCATCTATAGCGGTATGCCACGTCTCCGACGTCACGCTACCCTGAAAGCGATAGCGATAAAGCTGCCGGTTGAGCCGCTCGTGCACTTGCGTGAGCGTGGCGTTCTTGGCCGCCACGATGATGTTCGCGTGGATCGCCTGATTGAGCCGGAAGTAATTCATGCGGTCGCGCCGCTCGTAAGCCGCGTGCATCTCGTGATGGAGCGCGCGAATCTCGGCGATCTCCGCATCCGTCGCTAAACGACACGCCTGTTCGCCGCCAAACGCCTCGATTGCGCCCAACACGTCGAGCTTCTCGCGGATTTCCGCCGCGCTCAGGTCCGCCACGACCGCGCCGCGCTTAGGCAGCACGACGACGAGGCCGTCGCCCGCCAGTTCCTTGAGCGCCTCGCGCAACGGCGTGCGCGAGACCGTCAGCCGTTCGGCGAGCGTGCGCTCGCGCAGGCGCTCGCCGGGCTTGAGTTCGTCGGTCGCGATCATCGTGCGCAAGCGTTGCGCAATCTGCATGGAGAGCAGCGAATCCGGCTCGTCGGCACCGTCGAAGCCTTCCTGCTCGTCGTCTAAGTCCTTCATTTTTGCTTGTTCCCTTGTCGCGGCGAAATCCTCGGCCGCTCTGGTATGCCACTTTACCAGCGAACGCGTCACCTGAGATTTGCGGCCGACAATCGCCCCGCCTAGGTGCGATCCCGCACTTGACGGTACACGACGATAGAACTAAATTTCGGTATACCAGAATTAGGCAGAGCGCAGAACGTCGTCCGGCGCCTGCGAAATTCATAAGAACGCGACTTGGAGACCTACATGTCAATCGACCGAAAACACCGTTGAATAAGGGTTTCTTGCCGATGCCCGCGTAGTTCGTCCGTGTTTTCGGCAAATAACTCCATCGTTCGGGCGCCGCATTCGTCCGGTATACCGCAATGAAAACCTCGTCGACACCGGCGGGGCGCCACGCTTTTCGAGCCGCACTACTTCATGTCGCCTTCGCTCTATACGTTGATCGCGCCCGTTATCGCGATCCTTCTGCTGGTACTGCTGATCACGAAGGTCAAGCTTCACCCGTTTCTCGCGCTCATTCTCACGGCCGGCTTTCTCGGCTGCGCGGCCGGACTCGCGCCTACCGCCGTCATCAAGAGCTTTGAAAAAGGCTTTGGAGGCATTCTCAGTTCCGTGGGGCTCGTGGTCGGACTCGGCACCATGCTCGGCGGCTTGCTGCTCGAATCGGGTGGCGCGGATCGCATCGCCAACGCATTCATCGGACTCGGTTCTAAGCGCTGGATTCCGGCGGCCATTTGCGCGGCGTCGCTGCTCATCGGCTTGCCGCATCTGTTCGATGTGAGCTTCGTGATGCTCGTCCCGCTCGTCTACGCCATCGCGCATCGCACGAAAAGTCCGCTGATGGCCGTCGGCATTCCGATGGCCGCCGGCCTCTACGTCTCGCACGGACTCTTGCCGCCGCATCCGTCGCCGACGCTCGCGCTTGCCGCGTTGCATGCGGACGCGGGCCGCACGATCTTTTTCGGCCTGATCGTCGCAGTTCCGATGGCCATTCTCTCCGGCCCGCTCTTCACGGCCTTCGTCATGCGCTTTCTGCCGGTTACGCCAGGCGAGGGTCTTTATTCGCCCGCTGCCGCCGACGACAAGAAAGCCGGCCGCGCCACGCCGCCGCTCGCGCTCGTGCTCATCACGGTCCTGTTGCCACCGGTTCTGATGATGATCCGCACGTTCGGCCGCAACTACGCGCCGACCGGCACGCCGATGCGCGAACTGCTCGAAACCGTGGGCGATCCTATCGTCTCGTTGCTGATTGCCGTGCTGTTCGCAATCTGGTCGCTCGGCGTCAAGAGCGGCCTCACGTTGCCGCAGATTCAAAAGCTCCTCGGCAAGAGCGTGGCGCCCGCTGCCGCCGTGATCCTGATCCTCGGCGCGGGTGGCGGCCTGAAAGAGATGCTGCTCGCCACGCATATCGGCGACGCCATCGCGCATTGGGCCACGCATTGGTCGATCTCGCCGCTCGTGCTCGGCTGGGCGGTCGCGGCGCTGATCCGTATCGCGATCGGCTCGGCGACGGTCGCAACCGTGACGGCGGCGGGCATTGTCGCGCCGATCGCGGCGGCCACGCCCGGCGTCAATCTCGAACTGCTGGTGCTCGCCGTGAGCTCGGGCGGACTGATGCTCTCGCATCTGAACGACTCGGGCTTCTGGCTTTTCAAGGAATATTTCCGCCTCTCGGTCGCCGATACGCTCAAGACCTGGACGCTGCTCGTCTCGTTTCAATCGCTCGTCGCGCTCGGCGTGATTCTCCTCATCAACTCGGTGATCGGCTAAACGTGCCGTTCACGTTCCCCACAAGATCAGGCCTTAAAGGACAGACATCGCCATGAACTACGAACATCTCTTCAAGTCGCTCGGCAGCCGCACGATCCGCATGGCGCTCGTCGGTCCGAAAGGCGGCTTCGGCCGCTCGCTGCTCGTGCAATGCCGCGCGTTGCCGGGCCTCGAGATCGCCGCGCTGTGCGATATCGATATCGAAGGCACGCTCGCCGCCCTGGCTTCGCTCGGCTTCGCGAACGATACGGCGCGCGTCTGCAACAACGCCGACGACGTGCGCGCCGCTCGTGCCGATGGCCGTATCGCGCTGGTGGGCGACCATCTGCTGTTGAAGAACGTGGAGCTCGATATCGTCGTGGAAGCGACGGGGCATCCTGAAGTGAGCGTGCAGATCGCCGAAAACGCATTGAAGCGCGGCGTGCACGTGGCGATGGCGACCAAGGAAACCGATTCGGTCGTGGGCCCGTATCTGAACCGGCTCGCGCTCGAAAACGGCGTGACGTACACCACGCCCGACGGCGATCAGCCGAGCAATCTGATCGGCCTCGTGACGTGGGCGCGCGTGCTCGGTTTCGAAGTGATCGTGGCTGGCAAGTCGAGCGAGTACGACTTCATCTACGATCCGGACGCGCATACCATCGACTATCTCGATCAACGCCACGAAGTCTCGCTCGATGCGTGCTGGACGCCAGGCGACGACATCGCCGCGACGCTCGCCGCCCGTAGCAAGGCGCTCTCGATGCTGCCGCAAAGCGCGACGCCCGATTACTGCGAGATGAACGTCGTCGCCAATTCGATCGGCTTCGTGCCGGCTGCCGATGCGCTCAACTATCCGCTCGCGCGCTTGAATGAACTCGCCGATATCTTCGTGCCGAAGGAAGACGGCGGCATTCTAGAGCGCACCGGCGTGGTCGATGTCTTCAACTGCCTGCGTCGTCCGGACGATCTGAGCTTCGGTGGCGGCGTGTTCGTCATCGTGCGCTGCAAGGACGAGGAAACCTGGGAGTTGCTCAAGCAAAAGGGCCATGTGGTCGGCAAGAACGGCCGCTATGCATGCATCTACTTGCCGTATCACCTGATGGGTCTCGAAACGCCGATGAGCATTTTTTCGGCGGTGCTGCTCAATCAGCCGACCGGCAGCGCGGAGCAGTTGCCGCACGCGCAAATGGTGGCGCGTGCCGAACGCGACTTCAAGGCGGGCGAGACGCTTGCCATGGGCGGTCATCATCACACCATTCAGGGCGCGACGCCGTTGCTCATCGAACGCGCGAAGGCGGGTGTCGCGGCGCCGTTCTATCTCGCGGCCAACAAGCGTCTTCTCGCCGATGTAAAGCAGGGCGACCTCGTTCCGCTCGATGCGCTCGACTTGCAAGGCTCGGCGCTTTACGAAGCGTGGAAGCGCAATCCGTCGCTATAAACGGCCTGCGATACGACGAGGGCTTTCGACCCATACAGGAGGAGACATGCAAACCAATTTATCCGCGAGCGCCTCGGGCAGTTCGCTGCGCGCGCTTCTTTGCACCACCCGCTGGCGCATGGTGCTGTTGCTCTTCGTGCTCTATACGATCAACTGCATCGACCGCATGTCGCTGTCCATTGCAATGCCGACCATCGTGCGCGAGTTTCATCTCGCCGCGACGATGCAGGGGTTGATCCTCTCTGCGTTCTTCTGGACGTACAGCACGTTCCAGATTCCCGCTGGCTGGGCCGCCGACCGCTTCGGCGCACGCCGCATGATCGGCATCTCGGCGGTGCTGTGGGGCGGCTTCCAGTGTCTTGCCGCGTTCGCCATGAACGGCGTGACGCTGTTGCTTACGCGTATCGGTCTCGGCGTGTTCGAAGCGCCTTACATGCCCGCCGCGACGAAGCTCACGGCGGCGTGGCTGCCGCCCGCGGAACGGGCGCGCGGCGTGACACTCATCGATAGCGGCGCGCCGCTCGGCTCGGCGCTCGGTGGCCTGCTCATCAGCGCGCTGATCGGCTTCTCGGGATCGTGGCGTTCGGCGTTCCTGATCGTGGGAGCGGTGACGATCGTCTTCGGTCTCGTCGTCTATCGCATGCTGCGCGAGACGCCCGAGCGGCACGCGGGTATCGACCAGGCGGAAGTCGCGTATATCCGCGAGCAGAAGCTCGTTGCTGGCGAAGCCCCTAGCGCGAAGATGGCGCCGCTGTCACGCGGCATCATTTCGGCGATGGTGGTGGGCCGTGTCGGTTGGGCGATGGTGTTCTTCGGCCTCGTGACCTGGGGGCCGAACTATTTGTCGGTCGGACGCGGGCTCGATATCCGCAGCATGGGCTTCGCGACCTTCATCATTTTTCTCGCGGGCGCGGTCGGCGAGATTCTGTCGGGCGTGACAGCCGACTGGCTGCAACGGCATTTCGCACGCAAGACGGCGTTCAAGATCCTCTTCGGCGTGTCGGGCGGCATGTCGCTTCTTTGTCTGCTGGCTTTGCCGTTCGTGGCGGATATCCGGTTCGCGGTCGCCGTGTTGTCGCTCGGCGTGTTCTTTCACTTGTGGGGCGGCCTGTACTGGCTCATTCCCGCGATGCTCGCACCGCGCGAGCAAGTCGGCCTCGTCGGCGGCGTGATGAACTTCGCGGGCACGGGCGGCGCGATCATCGTGCCTATCGTCGTGGGCGTGATCGTCGATATGACAGGCGGTTTCACGGCGGTCATCCTGTTCTTCGCGGCGGCGGCGTTCGCTTATCTCGTCGGCTCGCTCTTTATCGATTTCGGCCGCAACGATCCGGGAGCGCGCGCATGAACGAGTTGTACGAAGGACCGATCATCGACGCGCATCAGCACTTCTGGGACCTCGAAGCGAATCGCTATCCGTGGCTCATGCCGGGCGTGCTGGTCGAACATCGTTACGGCGACTACACGCCGATCAAAGAGACGTACCTGCCATCGGACTATCTGCGCGATGCGGCGGGGCATCGCGTGATCGGCAGCGTGTATGTCGAGGCCGAGTGGAACCCGGATGATCCGCTTGGCGAAACGCGCTATGTCCGCGAGCTTGCCGAAGAGACGGGTCGCCCCAACGCGATCGTGGCGCAAGCGTGGCTCGACCGCGCCGACGTGGACGACGTGTTGTCCGCGCAAGCCCGCGTGGCTCGCGTTCGCAGCGTGCGTCACAAGCCGGGCGTACCGGACAAGGATGGCCGCACGCTCATGTCCGACGAACGCTGGCGTCGCGGCTATGCCTTGCTCGAACGATACGGCCTGCACTTCGACTTGCAGGCGTCGTGGCGGCAACTGTCCGAAGCGGCACAGCTCGCCCGCGATTTTCCACACACCACGCTCATTGTCAATCATGCGGGCGTGCCCGGCGATCGATCGAACGCGACGCTTACGCGTTGGCGCGTGGCGCTGGAAGAACTCGCGCGTCTGCCGAACGTGGCCGTGAAGGTGTCGGGGCTGTGCGAGGCGGGCAAGCCGTGGAGCGTGGCCGCAAACCAGCCAGTGCTCGATACGCTGCATCAAGTCTTCGGCGCCGGGCGTCTCATGTTCGGCAGCAACTTCCCCGTGGATGGCATGTTCATTTCGCTCGACGGTCTGCTACGCGGCTTTGCCGAACTGGTGCGCGCTTGGCCGCGCGCGGATCAAGAGGCTTTCTTTCACGATACGGCCGTGCGCATCTATCGCCCGGAAGGGCTCGACGACAACGCACGCGGCACTCACGCAAGGACATCGCGATGACCACCAACACGCTCGGCTTCGACTTGCCGATACTGGATGCGCATCATCACTTCTGGGACCTGTCGGACGGCGACTTTCCCTGGCTCACGAACGAGTACGACGACGCCTTCTTCCTCGGCGACTATCGCCGAATGTGTCAGGACTTTTTGCCGCCGCAGTATCGCCAGGCGACGGCCGGCTTCAACGTGATCGGCACCGTGCATGTGGAAGCGGAGCGTTCGCGCAAGCAACAAGTGCGCGAAACCGACTGGCTCACCGCGCTCAACGCGAAAACGGGATTACCCAGCGCGATCGTCGGCCATGTGTTCTTCGTGCAGCCTGATTGCGATGCGATTCTCGCAGGTCATGCAAACAGCCCGCTCGCGCGCGGCGTGCGCTCGAAGCCTGAAATCTCCAGCGGTCCGCATGAATCCGTTGCGGGCCAACCGGGCACGATGCAAGACGAAGCATGGCTTGCGGGTCTCGCTTTACTCGATAAGTACGGCTTCTCGTGGGACTTGCGCGTGCCGTATTGGCACTTGGAAGAAGCGGCGGAAGTGGCGCGTGCATTCCCGAAGACGCCTATCGTCACGAACCATCTCGGCTTGCCGCTCGATCGATCGGACGAAGGCGTCGCGATCTGGCGCCGTGGAATGGAGAAGCTCGCGGCGTGTCCGAACGTCTATCTGAAGGTATCGGAACTCGGCTTGCCGAACGGCACGTGGGACAGCGCGAGCAATCGCCGCGTGATTCGCGAAGCCGTCGATCTATTCGGCTACGAGCGTTCGATGTTCGCGAGCAATCTGCCGGTGGGTAACTTGTCGGCGAGCTTCACGGAGATCGTCGCCGATGTGCTCGGCGCCTTGCCGCAAGCCACCGAAACCGATTTACGCGCGTTGTTCGAAGGGACCGCGCGACGTTTCTATCGCGTCGAATAAAAACATGACCGCACGAAATCAAGGAGACTGACATGACGCCCGCCATCGACGAAAACAGGCTTTTCAGAAAGATATCCCTGCGCATTCTGCCCGTGCTGATGCTTGGATTTTTCTTTTCCTATTTGAACCGCGTGAACGTGGGGTTCGCCAAGCTGCAGATGTCGAGCGACCTCCATTTCAGCGATGCCGTGTATGGCTTCGGCGCGGGCATCTTTTTTCTCGGTTACTTTCTGCTCGAAGTGCCGAGCAACGTAATCTTGCATCGCGTGGGTGCGCGGCGCTGGATTGCGCGAATCATGGTGACGTGGGGCCTGCTTTCGTGCGCGACCATTTTCATCCGCACGCCGACGCAATTTTATGTCATGCGCTTTCTGCTGGGTCTTGCCGAAGCGGGCTTCATTCCGGGCGCGATTTATTACATGAGCCAGTGGTATCCGGCGGCGCGACGCGGACGCGCATGGGGCGTGTTTTATATCGCGCTGGCATCGTCGGGCGTAATCGGCGGACTCGTGTCCGGCTCGATTCTCGGCTTTCTGTCGGGCGTCGGCGGCATGCGCGGCTGGCAGTGGCTGATCTTGTGCGAAGGCATTCCGACGATACTCCTCGGCATCTATATCTACTTCCGCATGAGCGAGGATATTCGCCGCGTCACGTGGCTGACCGATGGCGAGAAGACGCATCTGAGCACGGTGCTTGCGGCGGAGAATCGCGACAAGATCGCGCATGGCTTCATGAGCCTGCTGGGTCATGGACGCATCTGGGCGCTGGTGCTGATCTATTTCGTCTACAACATGGGGCTGTACGCGATCAGCTTCTGGATGCCGACGCTCGTGCAGAAGATGGGCGTGGCCGATCCATTCACTATCGGGCTTCTCACGGCGTTGCCGGGCGTGTGCGCGATCATCAGCATGCTGGCGTTCGGATTCTCGGCGGATCGTCGCAAGGAACGCAAGTGGCATCTGATTGCCGCGTTCTCGATGGCCGCGCTTGGCTTTGCGTTGTGCGTCGTGTGGCAGAACCAGCCGGTATTGGGCGTGATCGCGCTGTGCATCGCCAACATGGGCGTGCTGTCGATTCCCGCGTTGTTCTGGAGCTTGCCGACGGCGTTTCTCACCGGCGTGACGGCGGCAGCGGGCATTGCGATGATCAACTCCATCGGCAATCTCGCGGGCTTCGTGTCGCCCTATATGATCGGCTATCTCAAGGACGTGACGGGACGCACGGATGTGGCGTTGATCGTCGTGGCGGCGGGTTTGTTGGTCGGCGCGGTGGCGGTAGGGTGTGTGTTGCGTGGGCGTAGTGGAGTTGGGGCGGCGGGGGTGGGGGTGAGGAGTTAGTCGACCTTGTCTTGCGCGGACGGTAGCTTGTCCGCGCCCAAACTTGCAGATCTGCGGCAGTAGATTGCGTTATGCCGAATTCAACCTCGATCCGACCGCAGAACCAAGTGCGCTCTTGCCTTTATATCTCCTATGTCTTCACGTGGCCTGCTGGCTCGGCGTCGTCGTCTTCTTATTCGTGCTGATGTCGCACATGCGGAGGCGTCAAACGCATTCGCTGTAACTGCCGTGCGGGCCTCGCATGTTTTAGACGTTCTACGACCTTATGCAGCACCAGCAACGGGATATTGACGCAGTCTTGCCTTAATTCGAGACCCGCAAGAATTCAGTACCGCGCCGGAATAGCATTTATGCAACGCCATGCCGATATTGCGCCCGCACAATTTTGGCGTCGTACGATCAATTGCCAGTCGCCGCTCTCCGGGCAGGCCGTCGCTTTCAATCGTTCATGGAGCTTTCAGCAATGAAAAGGTCAATGTTGATCGTCGCGCTGCCTGCCGCTTTATGCGCAGCTTCGGTGCATGCGCAAAGCAGTGTCACGCTATATGGCCTGATCGACACGGGTATCGTCTACACCAACAATCAGACCGGCCACAGCAACTGGCAGATGCTCAGCAGCGTCACGCAGAACACGGTCTTCGGCCTGAAAGGCAGTGAGGATCTCGGCGGCGGCCTTAAAGCCATCTTCAAGCTGGAGCAAGGCTTCAATCTGAATAACGGCACCAATGCATTCGCGGGCGATGGCTTCGGCTCGCAAGCATGGGTCGGCCTGCAACACGACGACTACGGCACGCTCACGGCCGGGCGTCAATACGACGTGCTCAACGATCTGCTCGGTCCGCTCACCGCCGAATTCAATACGTGGGGCGGCAGCATCTCGGCGCATCCGTTCGAAAACGATAATCTGGCGGCAAACTCGGTCGTCATCAACAACACCGTCAAATACGTCAGCCCCACTTATCGCGGTGTGACGGTCGAGAGCATGTATTCCTTCGGCAATAGCGCCGGAAACTTCGCGGATAACCGCGCGTATGGCTTTTCGGCATCGTATGCGCAAGGGCCGTTCACGGTCGCGGGCGGCTATCTGCAATTGAACAACGCGGGCGGCGGCATTGCGGGGACGAATTTGAATGGCGCGGTGTCGCAAGGGGATGGCAGCGCGAACTTCGTCGCGCAACGGCAGCGCATCTGGGGCGCGGGCGCCAACGCCACCTTCGGGCCAGCGACGGTCGGTCTCGTCTGGTCGCACACGCAGCTCGACAACATGAACAGCGTGCTTTCCATCGGGCTCGGCAACTATATTCCGCTCGATGGCACCCTGCGTCTCGACAATTACGAAGCGAACGTGCATTACGCGCTCACGCCCGTGTTGAGCGTATCGGCGGCTTACACGTTCACGGACGGCGCTTACGGCAACGCGGCATCCATCGCTTATCCGTCGTGGCATACGGTCATGTTGCAGACCGACTATTCGCTCTCGAAACGCACGGATGTCTATCTCGAAGGCGTCTATCAGCACGTAAAGGGCGCGCCGCCCGATTCCGTGCTCGGGCAGGCGATGCTCAATACGTTGTCGCCGTCATCGACAGGTACGCAAGTCGGCGTCACTGTCGGCTTGCGGCACGCGTTTTAGCATGATTCAAGGGCGCGCGGCCACTTCGTCGAGATGGAACAGCAGGTCGGCGGGGTCTTCGTAGACGCGCAGCGCGCCCGAGCGTTCCAGTTCGTCGCTGCCATAACCGCCCGAGAGCAGGCCGACGCCGAGCGATCGGCAGCGACGCGCCGCGAGCATGTCCCAGATGCTGTCGCCAACCACCACCGTATGCTCGATCGGCACGTTCAGACGCGCGGCCGCCGCAAGGAACAAGTCGGGATCGGGCTTGGCGTATTTCACCTGATCGCGCGTGACGACCACTTGCTTGCCTGGGTCCACGCCCAATGCTTCGAGATTGAACGCCGCCGTTTCCATGCGGCCGCTCGTGGCGATCGCCCAGCGCGTGCCCGCCTCGGTCAGCGCGTCGAGCAATTCGCGCGCGCCCGGCAATGGGCAGACCTGTGCGCGCAGACGTTGATAAGCGTCGGCATGAAGGCGCCGCAGACGTTCCACGCGATCCGCGTTGATCTCCCCATGCGTTTCGCGCAGCAATTGATCGGTGAAGAGGCCGCCGCTCATGCCGATTTTGCGATGAATGCGCCACACCGACAGTTCGATGCCCTCGCTATCCAGCGCTTCTTTCCACGCGAGCACGTGCTGATAGACGCTGTCGACCAGCGTTCCGTCGAGATCGAAGAGAAAGGATGTTTCGATTCGCATGGTCTGCTCCCTTGATGAATGGCGTGTTCCGGTTCCTTTCATGATACGCACGATCCTCGTCCGCTTTCGGAAATGCGCGACGCATGCGCTTCAAATGCGATAATCGATGTTTGCACCGCGCGGCCAAAAGTGCGCGGTTTTCTCGCATCGAATAGCCGCAACATGCACTCTTTACGCATTCATTACGCCCGACGGAGCTGACCTTGAGCCGCATCGACAACCCCTCCCGCGATCAGGAGGCCGGCGTGGCCGACTCCACGCAAGACACGACCCGTATCGACGATACGCGCATCGGCGCGGTGCGCCCGCTGATCTCGCCAGCGCTTTTGCTCGACGAACTGCCGGTCACGCCCGGCGTGCAGGCGCTCGTGGAAACGAGCCGTGCACGCATCGCGGACGTTCTGCATGGCCGCGATGACCGCCTCGTGGTCGTGGTCGGACCGTGTTCCATTCACGATCACGACCAAGCGATCGAATACGCGCACCATCTGAAGACCGTCGCGGATCGTCTCGGCGACGATTTGCTGATCGTCATGCGCGTGTACTTCGAAAAGCCGCGCACGACGGTCGGCTGGAAGGGCTATATCAACGACCCGCGTTTGGACGGCAGTTTCCGTATCAACGAAGGTCTGCGCCGCGCGCGTGAGCTTCTGCTGGAAATCAGCGAGCTTGGTCTGCCAACGGGCACCGAATTTCTCGACCTGCTGAGTCCGCAGTACATCGCGGACCTGATCGCGTGGGGCGCAATCGGCGCACGCACGACGGAGAGTCAGAGCCATCGGCAACTGGCGTCGGGGCTCAGTTGCCCGATCGGCTTCAAGAACGGCACGGACGGCGGCGTGCAAGTCGCGGCGGACGCGATCGTCGCGGCGCGCGCGAGCCATGCCTTCATGGGCATGACGAAGATGGGCCTTGCCGCCATCTTCGAAACGCGCGGCAACGACGACTGCCACGTGATCCTGCGCGGCGGCAAAAAAGCACCGAATTACGATGCGGCCAGCGTCGCGGCGAGTTGCGCGGCGTTGGCGGCGCTCGGACAGCGCGAGCAGGTGATGATCGATTGCTCGCATGCCAACTCGAACAAGTCGCATCTGCGGCAGGTAGATGTGGCCGAAGACATCGCGCGGCAACTGATCGCGGGCGAAAGCCGCATCACCGGCGTGATGATCGAAAGCCATCTGGACGAAGGGCGGCAGGACCTCAAGCCGGGCGTGCCGCTCAAGCACGGCGTCTCGATCACGGATGCGTGTCTCGGCTGGAGCCAGACCGAGCCGGTGCTCGACCTGCTTGCCGATGCGGTGAGACAGCGTCGTCGCGGCTAGGCGTGCGTACCTAGCCGTCTCCGCTTTCGGAGACGGCTAGCGGATCAACGCATCACCGCTGCGTTCAACGCTTCGATCAGCGCCAGCGGGTCGTAGGGCTTGCGCAACTGCGTCGCGCGCGGCAAGGCCTTGCGTTCGTCGGCGCTCAGGACGAGGTCGTATCCGGTGACGAACACCACGCCGATTCCGGGCGCCTCACGGCTAGCCGCAAGGGCCAGCTCGATGCCCGATTCGCCCGCCAGATCCACATCGGTCAGCAAGAGTTCGAAGCGCTCTTCGCGCAGCAGGGCGAGCGCCTCGGCGACGCTGCCGGCTTCCACGAGATCGAGCCCGAACGTGCGCAGCAACTCGGCGCTGCTTACGCGCACGAGTTCGTTGTCTTCGACGAACAGCACGCGCATGTGCGAGAGGGCGTCGGCAGGCGTGGCATCGGAAACCGTGTTGCCGGTGACCGTCGCGGGCGGTGCGCTGGAACTCGCGCCCTTGCCGCTAGCCGCGAGCACCTGACGCACCTTGCGGGCGAGCGCCTCATGCATATAAGGCTTGCTCAGCAGATCGATGCCTTCATCGAGCCGTCCCGCATGCACGATGGCGTTGTCCGTGTAGCCCGACGTGAACAGCACCGCGATACCCGGCACGCGTTCGCGCGCCTTTCGTGCCAGTTCGGGGCTGCGTAGCGGACCGGGCATCACGACATCGGTGAAGAGCAGGTCCACGGGCACGCCGCTCTCGACGATAGCCAGTGCGCTTTGCGCATCCTTTGCACGAAGCACGCGATAACCGAGGTCGCCAAGCATGGCGACGACGGTTGCGCGCACTTCTTCGTCGTCCTCGACCACGAGTATGGTTTCGTCGCCGCCGTGCGCGGGGCCGGCGTCGATCGTGGTTTCGAGGTCTTCTTCCTGGCGCGCGCGCGGCAGATAAATGCGTATCGTCGTGCCGTGTCCTTCCTCGCTGTACACCTTCACGTGGCCGCCGGACTGCTTCACGAAGCCGTACACCATCGAGAGTCCGAGACCCGTGCCCTGGCCCTCGCGCTTGGTGGTGAAGAACGGTTCGAACGCGCGTTCCTGTACTTCGGGCGACATGCCCGAGCCGGTATCGGTAACAGCGACCATGACGTATTGGCCGGGCAACAGGTCGGCGTGGCGCTTGGCGTAGTTTTCATCGAGCGATGCATTGCCCGCTTCGATGGTCAGCTTGCCGTGCGCGTTCATCGCGTCGCGCGCGTTGATCGCCAGATTGAGCAGCGCGTTCTCGACCTGGAACGGATCGACGAGCGTGTTCCACAAGCCGCCCGATACGATCGTCTCGATCTCGATGCCGTCGCCCAGCGCGCGGCGGAACATGTCGTCGAGACCGCGCACGAAGCGGCCCAGATTGACGACCTTCGGCGCGAGCGGCTGGCGTCTGCCGAATGCAAGCAGCTGCGAGGCGAGGTTCGCGCCGCGCGCCACGCCCGCGAGCGCGCTCTTCACGCGCTGCTCGGGGCGTTCCTGGCCCGCGACGTCCTTTGCCAGCAATTGCAGATTCCCGCCGATCACCTGCAGCAGATTGTTGAAGTCGTGCGCGACGCCGCCCGTCAATTTGCCGATGGCTTCCATCTTCTGCGCCATGCGCAGCGCTTCCTCGGCGTGCCGCAGCGCGTCGGCGGTTTCGCGGTCCGCGGTGACGTCGCGCCCCACGCCGTGGATGCGGCGCGTGGCCGGGTCGATCGACAAGGTCCACGCGATCCAGCGCCAGCCGCCTTCCACGAAGCCGTGCCGGCACTCGTAACGCACGGACGCGCCGCTTTGGCGCAGACTTTCCATCGCGCTCGCGACCGCTTCGACGTCGTCGGGATGGACGAGGTCGAGCATGGTTCGCGCATGCACGCGCTGCAGATCGACGCCGAGCACGGTCGACCATGACGGGCTCACGCGCAGCAGCGCGCCTTCGAAGCTCGTCACGACGAACAGGTCTTCGGTCAGTTCCCACAGCCGGTCGCGGTCCGCGATGGCGTCGGCGACGCGGCGTTCGAGCGTATCGTTGAGATCGTGCAGCGCGGCCTGCGCCTTGGTGCGCTCGGCGATCTCGTCCTGCGCCGCCTGAAAGAGCCGCGCGTTGTCGATGGCGATAGCCGCCTGCGCGGCGATACCCACGACGATCCGCTCCGCGCGCAGGTTGAACATCGCCGGTTCGGGATGACCGAAAAACAGCCCGCCCAGCACTTCGCCCGTGCGCGAGATGACGGGCGCGGCGAGATAGCTGCATACGCTGAGATGACCTTCCGGCATGCCGTAATGCGGCGCGCGCTGGCCGTAGCGCGGGTCTTTCGTGATGTCGTCGGAACGCACCACGCCTTCGCCCGCGAAAGTCGGGCCGAAGAGCGCGGTGTTGCGCGGCATGGGAAAGCGCGAAAACGCGTCTTTCGGCACGCCGGAGATGGAATAGAGCGTGTAGCTCTCGCCCTTGTCGTCGAGCAGGTTGTAGAAGAACGAGCCGAAGGCCGCGCCGGTGAGCTCGGTGGCGGCATCCACGACGACCTGCACGGCGCGCGACAGATCGAGCTCGCCCGCGACCGTGGTGCCGACGTCGTTCAGAATCTCCAGCATGCGCGACTCTTCGCGCAGGTTCTCCTCGGACGCGCGCCGCAGCCGCGCGATGCGCAGATTGCTCGCGACTCGCGCAAGCAATTCTCGCGCGGCGAAGGGCTTGGTCAGATAGTCGTGCGCGCCGGCTTCGAGACCGCCCAGGCGCGCTTCCTCGCCCGCGCGCGCGGACAGCAGCACGACCGGTGTCTCGCGCAGCGCTTCGTCGGCGCGCACGGCGTTCAAGAGGCCGAAGCCGTCGAGGCGCGGCATCATCACGTCCGACACGATCACTTCGGGATGCCCGGTGCGCGCCGCTTCGAGCGCGTTCTCGCCGTCGGCCGCGACGCTCACTTCGTGGCCCGCCGCGACCAGCATGCGACGCATGTATTCGCGCAGGTCGGCGTTGTCGTCGACCACCAGCACGCGGCCGCGGATTTCATCGGCGGATGCGCTGGCGTTCGCGCCCGCGCCGAGCGGCGTTTCGTCGTCGAGGGCGAGCGCCGGTTCGCTTGCGTCGGGAATCCAGCGCAAGGCGGCATCGACATAACTGCGCGCGCCGCTGCTGGCTTGCGCGCGCGGCGTATCGGCATGTTGCGCGTCGACTCGTTCATGCGCGGCGGGCAGCGTCACGGTAAAGCGCGTGCCCTCGCCGGGACTGCTTTGCACGCTGATGGCGCCGTCATGCAGCTTGACGAGTTCCTGAACCATTGCAAGGCCGATACCGCTGCCTTCCACCGAGCGCCCGGTCGCGCCCGCCACGCGATGAAAGCGCTCGAAAACGCGCGCCAGTTCCGCCTCCGCGATGCCGATGCCGGTATCGCGCACGCTCATCTCCACGCGCTGCGCGGCGTTCGTGCGCAGCGTCACTTCGATCGTGCCGCGAAACGTGAACTTGAACGCGTTCGACAGCAGGTTCATCACGACTTTTTCCCACATGTCGCGATCGATGTCGGCGAGCACCGGCGTCGAGGGAATGTCGATGTAAAAGCGCAGCCCCGCCGATTCGATGGCCGAGCGAAACAACGAAGCCAGCTCCGCCGTGAACGCGCCGATGTCGGTGGTCTGCCGATGAATCTCGATACGCCCGGCCTCGATGCGCGAAAAGTCGAGCAGCGCGTTGACGAGCTTGAGCAGGCGCAAACCATTGCGATGCGTGATTTCGAGCAGACGCACTTCGTCGCCCGCGCGCTCCGGCTTCGTCAGCAGGTCTTCGAGCGGGCCGAGCATCAGCGTGAGCGGGGTTCTGAACTCGTGGCTGATATTCGAGAAGAAGGTGGTCTTGGCGCGGTCGATTTCGGCGAGCGCCTCGGCGCGGCGGCGTTCTTCCTCATAGGCATGCGCGGCGCCGATGGCCGCGCCGATCTGGCCGCCCACGAGGTTCAGGAACGCGCGATAGCCTTCGTCGAAGAGACGGTATGGATTGAGCGCGGCGATCAGCACGCCCGCGCGCCCGGTCTCGCCCGACGGCGCGATAGGCAGCAGCACCGCGTGCGTCGGCGCGGCATTCCACGAGCCGGTGGGCAGCGGTCCTTCGATGAAACCCTTCAGATTGGTCACGAGCCGCGCTTGGTTGTCGCGCAGCACTTCGTGAACGGGCCACGCGCCCGCTTGCGCCGCATGCAGCACTTCCGGCGCGGCCGCACTGCCCGGCGCGATGCCGCATGCGCCGGTGAGCGTGGCGCTTTCGTCGCCGGGCTCGGCTGTATAGAGCAACGCGAAAGGCATGTCGCGCGCGGCATTCGCGAGCACGTTCATCGAACGTTCGCAGGCCTCGCGCCACGAACGCGCGTTCGCGGCCGACGCAGCCAGTTCGCGCAGTACGAGCAACTGGCGTTCGCCAAGCACGCGTTGGGTATCGTCGCTATTGGCGCAGATGATGCCGCCCGCGCCGCCGCGATCGTCCGGAATCGGGCTATAGGAGAACGTGTAGTACGTTTCCTCCGGGAAGCCGTTGCGTTCCATGATGAGCAGCTTTTGCTCGACGAAGGTGCCTTCGATGCCGGCAAGCGCGGTGTCGAGCAGCGGGCCGATCTCGTTCCAGATTTCGCGCCACACCACCGACGTCGGCTGACCGAGCGCTTGCGGATGCTTGCCGCCGATGATCGACTTGTAAGGATCGTTGTAGAAGAACAGGAGGTCGGGACCCCAGCCGACCCAGATCGGCTGCCGCGAGGTGAGCATGATGCGCACGGCCGTCTTGAGACTCTGCGGCCATTGTTCGGGCGAGCCGAGCGAGGTTTGCGTCCAGTCGAAAGCGCGGATGAGCGCGCCCATCTCGCCGCCGCCGAGAAGAAAGCTCGGCTCGGGCGCGTCGGTGCGCGTGTCCGGTATCAGCTTGTCAGCTTCCATTGACGCAGGTTCTCCTCGCTGCATGTCTTTTTTGCATGTCGTTTCGCGTGTGGATCGGCTCAACCCGGCTTGGCCCAGCGAACGGCTTTTCAACTATTGAGCGGACCAATCCTGCCTGTGGAGGCGCTTGCGCGAGCATCTCGATTTTCGCACGGAACGCCGTTTTCGCTTCGCAAATACGCATGAAACGCAAGGTGAACCGGCGCGTGGCACCTGCCTGCGCTTCAATGCGCGGCGATCGGGTCGAGTCCGGTGGCGCGCACGGTGTCTTGTGCCTGCGGCGAAGCGAGGTAGCGAAGCAAGGCGCGCGCCTCCTCCGGGTGCTTCGAGCCAACCGGAATGCCCGCTGCGAAACGCGTGACGGACTGCACGGACTCCGGAATCCTGCCGACGAAATCCGCGCCTTGTACCGGTAACAGTTCGCTCACTTGCTGGAAGCCGAGTTCGTACTGACCGTCCGCGACGACCGAGGCCACGGGAATCTTCGGGATCATCTTCGCCTTGGGTTTCACCTGATCTTCGATGCCGAGTTTCTTGAACATCTCGTTCTGGATATAGACGCCGCTCGCGCTGTCCGAATAAGCGATCGATGTTGCGTGCAGCAGCGTTTCCTTCAATGCATCGACATTGCCGATGTCGGGTTTCGGCGCACCCGCTTTCACCGATACGCCGATGCGCGAATCGGCGAGTTCGACACGCGAGTCCGGCATGACCTTGCCTTCCTTGATGAGATCGTCGAGCGCATAGCCCACCATGATGACGACATCGGCGGGTTCGCCGCGCGCGAGTCGATTGGGGATGGCTTCGGGCGCCTTGCCCATCGACGGGCCGAGTTGGGTATCGAGCGTATTGCTGGTTGCGGCCGTGAACTTCGGGCCGAGGATTTTATAGGCGGCGGTGAAGCCTCCTGAACTCATGACATGAAGCTCCTCGGCTTGCGAGGAAACAGGCGCGGCAATGGCGCCGAAAGCGATAAAAACGAATGCGGCGAGTCTTGAGGAGAGTGGTTTCATAGGCGGCTTGTTTGGTGGTTCAATGGCTGGGCCAGGTTGGATTTGGTCATAACTTTTTGCACTATACTGAAATCGATGCGTTATCGTTCGGCCTTCGTTTTTGCGGGCACCGGTACGAATGTGGAAACAACGCCGCGACTTGATTCGCGAAGAGGGATCAAGCGAACGCCTCATCTCCCGTCCGCAAGACGAAATAACAGAGATCTACCTGAGATCGAATTAGTTTGGTTTCCTACGCAAGAGAAATAATCACCATGCTTGAAGACAATGATCGAAACGTAACGATGACATTTGCTGAAGCCGAAGCGAAGTTTCGTCAAGACATCGAGGCAAATCCTTCCTCGGTTGCAGCAAAAAACAATCTCGCGCTGGTGCTGCGCCAGCTTGGCCGCTTCGCCGAAGCAGAGACGTTGTTGAACGAGGCGCGGACTTTGCAGCCCACGTCCGCCGAGATTGTCGTCAATCTGGCGCTTGTCATGGCAGATCAAAAGCGTTTCGCCGACGCCGCATCCTTTTGCCGTGAAGCGCTGGCTATCAGGCCGGATTCCTCACTCGCGCACTGGATGCTCGGCTGCATCCTCAGCGACGAAAAGCGCGAGTCGGAAGCCGAGGACGCTTTTCGCCAGGCTATCCATCATCAGCCGGACATGGTTCAGGCGCATTGTGCGCTGTCTGATCTGCTGCGCCGTCGGCAGCGTCTGCCGGAAGCCGAGGTTGCAGCGCATGCTGCCATCGAAGCGCAGCCGCAGTCGGTCTCCGGCTATCTTGCGCTCGGTGATGTCCTTTGCGCCGCCGTTCGTCTAACCGAAGCCGACACTGCATTCCATCGTGCGCTGGACATCGATCCCAAATCGGCGGAAGCCTATTGCGGTCTGGGCAATGTGTCGGAACGACGCTTCAATCCGGCCGAGGCCGAGGCGCACTTCAAGAAAGCTTTGGCACGGCGTCAGCCGTTTTTCGAGGCGAGCATCGGTTTAGGCATGGCCATGCTCAATCTCGGCCGATTCGCCGAGGCGGAAGGTGCGCTGCGTCAGGCGCTGGCCATTCGCCCCGACGACATGCGCGCGAAGGATGCGCTCAACTTCGTTCTTACGCGTCAACTCAAACCGGCCCCGCTTGTGCCGGGAACGGTGTTCGCAGTCCCGCCGAACCAGAAGACGTCGCCCTAATGCTTGGGTAAGCCGGGCGATTGTTCCTGCGAGGAGCATGCCGACCACAACACCTCTCGCTGCTCCGTGCCACTTTCCATGGCGATGCAGCGAGCAGAGTGCCCCAGGCATGACCGGACCCTTCACGCGTTCGCGGGGAAGGGTCCGCACTTTGCCGTTTGCATCGATCGCAAAGCGCGGCGCTGCTTGCTAAAGCGGCGTTTCGTCGCGATAGACTTCATCAAGCTCCAACGCTCGTGCAACATCCAAACTCTACCGCGCCACCTTGGCCACCACCGCTTTCCTGTTCAGCACTCGCGCCTGCAGCACGATCACGAGCAGCAGGAACAACCCGCGAATCACCGACTGCCAGTAAGCCGATAACGAGATATAGCCCAGGCCGTTCTCGAAGTTGAGCAGATTGAAGACGAGGCCGAGCAGCGCGACGCCCGCAATGGTCATCGCGATAGAGCCGTCGCCGCCTGTCAGACGCGTGCCGCCGAGCACCACCGCCGAGATCGCGAACAGTTCCCAGCCGATGCCTTCGTTCGGCTGTCCCGCGCCGAATTGCGCCGCGAGAATCGCGCCGGCGATGCCCGCGAGCAAGCCGCTCACGGCATACACGGCGACGAGCGTGCGATCCACATTCAGTCCCATCAGACGCGATGCTTCCTCGCTCCCGCCGATAGCCAGCGCATGCCGCCCGAAGCGTGAGCTGCGCAGCGCGATCCAGCCGACAATCGCCGCCGCGGCCGCGACGAGCCCCGGAATTGGCAAGCCGAAGAGATCGCCTTGGCCGAAGTTGGCGAAGCCGGTGTCCGACGAGATGGCGACGGCATCGTTATGGCCGAGCAGAAGCGCGAGGCCATGCGCGCCGAGACTCGTCGCCAGCGTAACGATGAAGGGCAGTATCCGCAGATGCGTGATCACTAGCCCGTTGAGCAGGCCCACCGCGAGACCGGCAGCCGACCCCGCGAGCACCGCCGCGACGCCGCCATGCGGACTCGCGAGCGCCGCGACCACGCTTGCGAGCGCGGCCACCGCGCCCACCGACAGATCGATGCCGCCCGTGATGATGACGAACGCCATGCCGATGGAAATCAGCGCGAACATGGAGTTGTAGCGCCAGAACGACGTCACGTTGTATTCGGATGCAAAGTGCTCGTACCGCACGACGCCAAGCACGAGCAGCGCCGCGAGCGCGATGAGAATCGGGAGGTTCTTCTTCATGTCGTCGTCAGCCTCGCTTTCTCTGCACGTACACGGCGGCGATGATGATCGCGGCCTTCAGCACCAGCGCGGCGGCATCCGGAATGCCGTGTGCAAGCAGCGTATAGCGCAGCAACTGGATGATGAGCGCGCCGATCAGCGTGCCCGTGATATACGCCTTGCCGCCCGTGAGCGCGGTGCCGCCGACGGCCACGGCCGCGATGGCATCGAGTTCCACGCCGAGGCCGACCACGTTCGCATCCGACGACGAATTCACCGAGATCGAAATCAGTCCGGCCAGACCCGCGAGCGCCGCGCACGCCGTGTACGCGATCATCTTCACGCGCGCGGTCGGAATGCCGGAAAGATACGCCGCTTCCTCGTTGCCGCCCGTCACGAGCAGATATTTGCCGAAGAGCGTCTTACGCACGATCCACGTAAAGATGGCGACGAGCGCGAGCATGAGCAGGATCTGAAACGGCACGCCCGCCACGCGGCCCAGCGCAATCCACTGAAACGCGGGATTGTTGAAGGCCTGCAGGCTGCCATCGGTGACGACCTGCGCGATGCCGCGTCCCGCGATGAACAGCACGAGCGTCGCGACGATAGGCTGCACATTCAGCCGCGTCACGAGAAAGCCGTTGAAGACGCCGCATAGTGCCGCCGCCACGATCGGCAAGGTGAATGCGAGCAGCAAGCCGCCCGGCCCGTCGATGTTCATGAAGAGCATCGGCGCGAGCGCACCGGAGATGGCCATCGAAGCGCCCACGGACAGGTCGATGCCGCCTGTCGCCACCACGAGCGTCATGCCGATGCCGACGATCACGATCGTCACCACCTGCGTAAGGTTCACGTTGAAGGTCTGCAGCGACCAGAAGTGATCGGTAAAGAGCAGGTTGAAGAGGATCATCGCGACGAGCACGACGATCTCGCGTTGAATCGCCATGCCGCGTTTTTTCTTCCGCGCGGGCGCGGTATCCGCGACGATAGGTGCGCCGGTTTTCTCTATCACGACTCGGTTCCTTGAGCGGCCGAAGCCAATGTCGATTCCTCGCCCGTGCCGTAAGCGATCGCATCCATGATCGAGGTCTCGGTCATCTGCGCGCCGTCCAGTTGCGCGACCGTTTCGCCGTCGCGGATCACGACCGCGCGATCGGCCACCGCCGTCAACTCTTCCAGTTCCGATGCCGACAGCAGCACCGCAAGCCCCGCATCGCGTAACTCGCGCACGATTTTCGCGACATCGGCTTTCGCGCCGACGTCGATACCGCGCGTGGGTTCGTCGAGCAGCAAGAGACGCGGGTTGGTCGCGAGCCAGCGCGCGAGCAGCACCTTCTGCTGATTGCCGCCCGATAGCTCGCGGATCGGCTGATCCGGCGAGCGCAGCTTGATGCCGAGCGAGGTGATGAAGCCATCGACGATTTCGCGCTGTTTGGCCACGTCGATCACGCCGCGTCTGGTCAGCGCCGGCAGGCACACGAGCGTGAGGTTGTCGCGCACGGAAAGCTCCGGCACGATGCCTTCGGCCTTGCGATCCTCGGTGAGATAAGCGATGCCGCGCGCGATGGCGTCTTTCGGCGACTTGAATGCGATCTCCGCGCCGTCGACCGCGAGCGTGCCGTTGGACGGACGGTCCGCGCCAAACAACAGGCGCATGGTTTCCGTGCGGCCCGAGCCGAGCAATCCGGCGAGTCCGACGGCTTCGCCCGCGTGGACATCGAGCGTGACGTCGGTGACTTTCGCGCCCGCCGAGAGACCCTGCGCGCGCAACGCCACCGCGCCGCGCTTGGCGAGATTCGCTTCCTTCACGGTATCGTCTTCGTGTACGACGGCGGCAAGCGTGCGGCCGAGCATGGTCGTGACGAGCTTGAGCTTGTCCATCTCCTGCATGCTGCTTTCGGCGACGGTCTGGCCGTCGCGCATCACCGTGACGCGGTCGCACAGTGCATAGAGTTCATCCAGCCGGTGCGACACGAAGATGACCGCGCGGCCGTCGTCACGCAAGCGGCGCACGACCGTGAACAGCAATTCGACTTCACGCTCGTCGAGCGAGGAAGTCGATTCGTCCATGATCACCATCTTCGCATCCGACGATACCGCGCGCGCCAGCGCGACCATCTGCTGAATGGCGGTGGAATATTCGCGCACGGGCTTTTTGACGTCGATGTGAAGGCCGAACGATTCGAGCAATTCATGCGCGCGCCGCTGCACGGTTTTCCAGTCGATGAGTCCGAAGCGGCGCGGTTCGCGTCCGAGAAAGATGTTCTCGGCCACCGACCGGAACGGCACCAGGTTGATCTCCTGATAGATCGTACTGATGCCCGCTTCACGCGCTTCCTTGGGCGTGCGGAAATCGGTTTCGCGGCCATCGAAGCGAATCGTGCCCGCGGTCTTTCTATACGCGCCCGTGAGAATCTTGATGAGCGTGGACTTGCCTGCGCCATTCTGGCCGATGAGCGCGTGCACTTCGCCCGCCGTCACGGTGAGGCGGGCGCGCTTCAATGCGGGCACACCGCCGAAAGCGATGTCGATGTCCTGCATGTCGAGGAGGGGAGCGTTGGGCATGGCGTCGGTGTTCGTCCGGAGAAAAGAGCGGGCGTCCGTGAATAGACGCCCGCGAACCAGCCAACTGCGCTCAATACCCGTACTGCATGCTTTCCTTGACGTTGCTCTTGTCGTAGAAGCGGTCCGAAACCTTGACCCACGGCGGGATGGTTTCGCCCTTCGCGAACTTCTGCGCGACGTCGCACGCGAGCGGGCCGAAGAACGGACTCGACTGCACGCTTGCGCCCAGTTCGCCCGCCTGAATGGCTTCGAGTCCGCCCTTGGTGCCGTCGATGGTCACGAGCACGATGTCCTTGCCCGGCTGCTTGCCGGCCGCCTTGATCGCCGCGATTGCGCCGAGCGCCATTTCGTCGTTATGCGCGTAGACGGCGGTCACGTCCGGATGCGCCTGCAACAGCGTTTCCATGACCTGACGACCCTTGTCGCGCGCGAAATCGCCGCTTTGCGACGCGACGATCTTCATGCCCGAGTTCTTCGCGATGACATCGTCGAAACCTTTCTTGCGGTCGTTTGCAGCGGAGGCGCCGGTCGAGCCTTCCAGTTCGATGATCGTCGCCTTGCCGTTGGTTGCCTTCACGAGCCAGTCGGCGGCGCGCTGACCCTGATCGATGAAGTCCGAACCGATGAACGTGATGTAGTCGCGGCCGGCCTTCACCGTCGATTGATCGACGTTGCGGTCGACGAGTATCACCGGAATGCCGGCTTTCTTGGCCTGCAGGATGACCGGCACGAGCGGCTTCTCTTCGCGCGGCGGGAACACGAGCAGATCGACGTGCTGCGCGATCATGCTTTGAATGTCCGATACCTGCTTCGCGGCCGAACTGTTCGCGTCGGTCATGACCACCTGCCAGCCGCATTTCGCGGCGACATCCTTGAAGCTCTTGGTTTCCGCGAGCCGCCACGGATTGTTGCTCTCGGTCTGCGCAAAACCGACCTTGAGCGGCTTCTTGTTGGCGATCTTCGGCAAGCCGTCATCGGCGGCATGGGCCGCGCTGAAACCCATGGCAAGCGTCAGGGCGGCAAGCGTGGCGGCGAGCGGGCGCAAGCCCAGGCGAGTGTTCTTTTCTAGCGACAGCATGTCTTCCTCCGATAGGGATGGGTGCCTTCTTCTATTGATGCCGATGCTTATGTGTTGCCCGGTCTATTGCTGCGAGAGTTGATTTCCAGCGAATGCGTGGTCGGCTTATGACTCGTCATCGCTAATATTATTAATTGCGAGTTGCTTTGCTTCGGTAATTTCCCTGACGGAACCGCGTTCGATGAGCGGGCCGTCCAGCTTCACGGTGCGGCGTCGCACCGGTGCGCCGGCCGCGCGGTTGTGTTCTTCCTGCAGTAGCGTTTCCACGGCCCAGCGGCCCAGGTCGTAGTTGGGCAAGACCACGCTCGACAGCGGCGGATGCGTATGGCGCGCGATCTCCTGATCGTCATAGCCGAGCACGGAGACATCGTCGGGCACGCGCAGTCCGAGTTGCTTGAGCGCTTCGATTGCACCGAGCGCCATCAGGTCGTTGGCGCAGAAGATGGCCGTCGGCGGATTCGCCTCGCGCATCAATGAAAGCGTCTGCTCGAATCCAGTGGCCGGTCCCCAGTCGCCTTCGCGGACCAGTTCCGGCGCAAACGGCAGGTCCGCCGTCGCCAATGCCGTGCGATAACCCTTGAGCCGGTCGCGCGCCGCGTCTTGCCACGGTTCGCCGTTGATATAACCAATTCGCCGATGCCCCGCCGCCAGCAAATGATCCGTCGCCGTGTGACCGCCCGCGACCTCCGCCGGCACGACCGAAGACACGTTCGCTTCGCTCGCATAGCAGTTGAGCAGCACGGTCGGCACCTGTTCGAGCGCGGCGGGCACCGTGACGCGGCGCGTGTAGACCGTCGCGTAGATCACGCCGAGCACGTCCGGATTGCCGAGCGTCGCGTCGAGCACGCGCGCCTCGATTTCCGCGTTGCCGTGCGTCGAATAAACCGCGAGCATGCGGCCGTGGGCGAAGGCGGCATCGCGCGCGCCGTCGATGCTCACCACCGGATGCGGACTGGTCGAGATTTCATCGGCCAAATAGACGATCAGATTGCGCTCCGCCGTATCCAGCGGCGCGAACGAAAGCGGCTCGCGCTGCGTCATGCGATAGCCGAGTTCGTGCGCGGCGCGCAGCACCTTGTCGCGCGTGGCGTCGGAAAACTTCGCGCCGGACGCGTTGTTCAGCACGAGCGATACCGTCGATTGCGAGACTCCGGTGAGTTTCGCGATGTCGGTCATCGTCGGGCGGCGTTGGGTGGTTTTCTTCATCTGGCGCGCCGTCGTAACGGCGGCGATTCATCCGTGAGCGTGCCGCTAATATTAATGATGATTCCGCGAAATGCCGCTCGGGGTTTTCACTGGTTTTGCGTGGAAGATTACTAATAATATTGACGGACGGATTACGCCCATGCCATTCTTGGCTTCACTTCGGCAAACATAAAACAAGGAGACGACACGCATGGGCCGATACGACGAGAGCGCAAGAGATGCGCTCGCGCAGGACTTCGAACGAGATGGCTTCGTTTTGTTGCGGGCACACTTTCCACGCGCAACCATCGAAGCCTGGCGCGATGCGTTCATGCCTTTGCTCGCGCCGCATAGAGAAGCAGCGGACGGAAACCGCGGGCCAGGCCGCTATTACGTGACCTTGCCCTTCGAAGGCGCATTTGCCGATCCATCGATTTTTTGCGACGAGGACATCGTGGCCATCGTCGAGCGCGTGGCCGGCGCCGATCCGGTCATGTGCCAGCTCGCAACTGATACGCCCGTGCGCGGTTCGGACTTTCAAGACTGGCATCGCGATACGCCCGCGCTCTTCGACGATGCGCCGGAAACGCCTTCGTTCCAGCTTGCGGTGAACTTTCCGCTCGTCGATGTCGACGACAGCAACGGTCCGCTCGAAACCACGCGCGGCACGCATCGCATGTCGCGCGAAGAAGCGCTCGCCGGTCTCGCCGATGGCCGCTTCCCCGCCGAACGCGTGCCAATGCGAGTTGGCGACGTGATGATTCGCGATGTACGCGGCTTGCATCGCGGCACACCGAATCTTTCCGGTGCGCCCCGGCCTATGGTCGTGGTCGGCTACAGCCGGGCGTGGTATTTCCGGCCCGAAGTGCGGATCGACGTGCCGCGCGATGTCTTCGCCAGCTTGCCCGCTCGCGCGAAGCGTTTGCTGCGTTACAACCCGCAAGTCGAAAGCACGGCGCGCACCTTCGACGAAAGCTACCGGCAGTTTGCATATTGAACGCCGCTCTAGACTCCAACGCTCGCGGGAATGAAGCGCTCGTCGAACTGCGTCATGGCGCGCGGCGTGTTGTGCTCGCTCCGCATATCGGCGGCGCGATAGCGGCGTTCTTTGAAACGCGCGATGACGGCGTGGTTCACTGGCTGCGGCCCGCCACGCCGGATGCGCTCGCTGCAAGGAATCCGCTCGGCATGGGCAGTTTTCCGTTGCTGCCGTATTGCAACCGCATTCGCGATGCGCGCTTTGCCTTCGATGGCGTGGAGATCGATCTGTCCGGCGACGGCAACGGTTTTGCGCACGCGCTGCATGGCAATGCGTGGCGGCTGCCGTGGCAAGTGAGCGCGTTATCGGAGGCGCAGGCGACGTTGAGTTTGCGGCACGAGCCTTCGCAAGAAGCCGCGCATCACTGGCCGTTCGCTTACGAAGCCGAACAGCGCATCACGCTCGACGCACATGCGCTCCATGTGACGATCACGATGCGCAATCTCTCGCCAAGAGCGATGCCCTTCGGCATGGGACATCACCCGTACTTTCCGCGCACCGAAGCGACTTTCGTTCACGCAAATGTCGATTCGATGTGGCATGCAAGTCCCGATCCGCTGCCGCTGCACGCCGGTCCGCATGCTAGCGTCGATGCACTGACTTCGACGCAAGGCATGTCTGCAAACGGCTTCGATCTGGATAACCACTTCACGGGTTGGAAGCACACGGCGACAATCGATTGGCCGAACGAAGGCCGCTCGGTCACGCTGAACGCCGATGCACCGCTGGACTTCATGGTGATCTATGCGCCGGCCGTGTTTCCTTCACTGCTTTGCGTGGAGCCGGTGAGCAATGTCGCGGACTGGGTCAATTTGAACGTCGAGCCAGCGCTGAAGGGAGGAGGCGTGCTGCAGGCCGGTGAGTCGATCACGGCATCGTTTTCGCTCACGACCAACGTGCGCTGATTCATCGATTCGCTGAAGAACAAACGAAAACGCCCGGACCAAGGCCCGGGCGCTTTCAACTGTTGACGACTTAGTTGGACTGGCCGCCAGTGCTGTTGTTCGACATGCCGTTGTTCGACATGCCCGAGCTGCCCTTTTTCATCTTGCCCATCTTGTGCGAGCCGCTGCTGTTCGAACCGGAAGTGTCGCCACCGGTGGCGCCCGAGGTCGAACCCGTCGTGCCGTTTGCGTTCGGTGTGCTCATGCCCGTGCCACCTTGACCCGCGCCATTACCGCCTGCCGTGCCGCCACCGCCGCCTGCTCCGCCGCCCGCGCCCTGCGCGAATGCCGCGCCCGACAAGCTCAGAACCAGCGCCGATACCAGCAAGCTTTTTTGTGCAATCTTCATGATGTCCTCCCGAGTGGAATTTCGATGCGCGCCGCCTCGTGTCCGGAGCGACGTCGCTGCTTACATACCGCAATCGGCGTGCCGCGTTGCGAGCGAGCAGCTTTCAGCCGTCGACGTCTGAAAGAAAGAACACCGGGTTAGCGGTTAGGCAAGCACTTCGTCACACCACTCGATAGCCCACGAGCGCGCGCAATGCAGCGCATCCGCCTGGCTCTGGAAGGAGTCGAGATCGCCTGAATCGAAAACTTCCACATGCGCGGTGTCGTCTTCCGAGGCGCGCGTAATTCGCGCGTGAGCCTGGTAATTCCCGTCTTCGTCGTGTGGCGCGGTGCAGTCGATGTGAAAGGACCGGTAATCAAAGCGCATTGATTTCTCCGTAGGTGAGTGGACAAAGGCTAGCACGCTTGCGGCGTCTTGCCGGGTGCAAGGCTTGCTCTTTCGTGACGAGAAACTTAACGGATGAACGCTCATGACCACTCGACACGCGCAGCATGGACACCCTGCGGACGAAGATGAAGCCCAAATCTACGGAGCTTTCAAGGACCTCGTGAACATGACGCCGCACCAGATAGAAAAGTGGCTCGCGACGGATCAATCCCGCGAAGTTGGCCAGAAAGACGGCAACAGCGAGTCCGTGGGACACAAGTCGGGGCGGCACATTATCGACATACTCGGCAAGAAGAAGGCCGACCTGAGCGATGACGACTACGCGCATATGCGCAAAGTGGTCGGCTATATCAAGCGACACCTCGCGCAACGACCGAGTGACGTCGAGCACTCGCACTGGCGCTATTCGCTGATGAACTGGGGCCATGATCCTCTCAAATAAGCCGCCAAAACGGTCGATTGCTTTCCGCTACCCACACACATAGAATACTGTACGTATATACAGTATAAAAGCCAAGATGGATCTGTCCGAAAAGCTCGAAATTCTTGCTGACGCCGCCAAGTACGACGCGTCGTGCGCCAGCGGCGGCGCGCCGAAACGGGAATCGCGCGGCATCGACGGGCTCGGCGCGAGCACGGGCTCGGGCATTTGCCATAGCTTCACGCCGGACGGCCGCTGTGTGTCGCTGCTCAAGATTTTGCTGACCAACTTTTGTCTCTACGATTGCCGCTACTGCATCAACCGCCGGTCGAGTAACGTGCCGCGCGCCCGCTTCACGCCGGACGAAGTCGTCAAGCTCACGCTGGACTTTTATCGCCGCAATTACATCGACGGCTTGTTTCTCAGTTCAGGCGTGATCCGTTCGTCGAACTACACGATGGATCAGCTCGTGCAAGTGGCGCGATCGCTGCGTGAAAAGCATCGCTTTCGCGGCTATATCCATCTGAAGACCATACCGGATGCCGACCCGGAACTCATCGAACTGGCGGGGCGTTATGCGGACCGCTTGAGCGTCAACATCGAGCTGCCGACCGAAATCAGCCTCGAACGGCTTGCGCCGGAGAAGAGCGGCCGCACCATCAAGCTCGCGATGGGCAACATTCGCGTGGCGCGCGAAGAGTCGGAAGCGGAGCCGCGCGCGCCGCGTTTCGCGCCCGCCGGGCAAAGCACGCAGATGATCGTTGGCGCGGACGAGACCGATGACCGCACTATCCTCGGCACGGCGGAAACGCTGTACGGTTCTTATCAGCTCAAGCGCGTCTATTACTCGGCCTTCAGCCCGATCCCCGACAGCCCGTCGGGTGTGCCGTCGCAGGCGCCGCCATTGTTGCGCGAGCATCGGCTGTATCAGGCGGATTTTCTGATGCGCGGCTACGGCTTCGAAGCGCAGGAATTGCTCGGAACGGCCGGTAACCTCTCGCTCGATATCGATCCTAAGCTCGCCTGGGCGCTGTCGCATCGCGAACGCTTTCCGGTGGATCTGAACGCCGCGCCCGTGCGCATGATCTCGCGAGTGCCGGGCATCGGCATGCGCAATGCCAAGCGTATCGTCGAGTTGCGCCGTTCTCGGCGCGTGCGGTATCACGATGTCGCGCGGCTGCGTTGCGCAATGGACAAGGTGAAACCGTTCATCGTGACGGACGATTATCGGCCGCCGTTGCGCGAGGCTTCGACGGAGCAGTTGCGGCGTTCGCTCGCGACCGAGCCCGTGCAGTTGTCGCTCATCTGAGCGGATCATGCACGTCATCGAGATAGACGACGACTTCGACTCCTGGCGGAGCGCGGCGCTCATCGCGCTGGCAAAAGAGCGCGCGCCCGAATCGATCGAATGGCGCACGGCCGAAGGCGCGGCGCAAGCGCCTGCCCTGTTCGGCGACGTCGTTGAAGACGCCGCCGCTTCCGAGGTGAAGCCCGCACAGATCCGGGTTTCGAAGGAACTGGCGGCGTTGCTGAAAGACGCAGCCTGCTTTCGCGACGAACGCCGCTGGAGCTTCCTCTATCTCGTGCTATGGCGCTGGACGCATGGCGACCGTTCGGTGGCATCTCCCGCGGATGAAGACGGCGCGCGGCTTTACAAGATGGCCAAGGCCGTGCGGCGCGCGCAGCACGACATGATCGCCTACGTGCGTTTCCGGCAGCGCGACGAGGCACTCGGCGCACCCGAGTACGTCGCATGGTACGAGCCGGATCACGACGTGCTCGCTTGGGCCGCCGAACACTTCGCGGCGCGCATGGGACGCTCGTCGTGGCTCATCACCACGCCCGATGGCGCCGCGCTCTTCAACGGCGAGCGCCTGCAACTCGAGCGCCGCCGCGCGCTCGCCGCCGATCACGCGAACGACACCGCCGACGCCGCCGAGGCGCTCTGGATGACCTACTACCGAAGCATCTTCAACCCGGCGCGGTTGAACGAGAACGCGCTCGAACAGCATATGCCGGTGCGGTTCTGGAAAGGTTTGCCCGAAGGCGCGCTCATTCCCAAGCTCGTGAGCGATGCGCGCGGCGGCGCGCGGCGTGTCGGCCAGGCGCGCAGCGTCGGCGCACTCGGCGGCAAGGCGGTGCAGGTCGAAGCCGACGCCGCGCAACCCGAACGCGACGCGCCTACATCGCTCGATGAATGCCGCCGCTGTTCGCTGTGGAAGCACGCGACGCAAGCCGTACCCGGCAGCGGCCCGGCCGACGCGCGCATCATGCTGCTCGGCGAGCAACCGGGCGATCAGGAAGATTTGAAGGGCGAACCATTCGTCGGCCCGGCAGGGCAGTTACTGGACGACGCCATGCGCCGCGCGCAGCTTCCGCGCGAGCAGGTCTATCTCACGAATGCGGTCAAGCATTTCAAATGGGAGCCGCGCGGCAAGCGGCGCTTGCACAAGACGCCCGGGCAGCAGGAAATCGAAGCGTGTTCGTACTGGCTCGACAAGGAGCTTCAGGAGACCGGCGCGCGCGTGATCGTCACGCTCGGGGCCACGGCGCTGACTGCCTTGCTCGGCAAGCGGGCGACCTTGCAGGCGCATATCGGCCGCGTGGTGCCGTATGGCGACAAGTTCATCGTCGCCACGTATCACCCTTCGTATGCGCTGCGGCAGAACGACGAAGCCGCGCGCGAGAAAACCGTCGCGGCTATCGTCAGTGCGCTCAAAAAGGCCGCCGAAGTGAACGCGTCGCGCTAAAACGCCGACTTCACGACGCCGCCATCCGCGCGAACCGCCGCTCCGTTGGTCGCCGAAGACAGTTCCGAGCACACATACACGACCGTGTTCGCAATCTCCTCGGGCGTGATGAAGCGCTTGAGAATCGAGGTCGGCCGGGCTTCCTCGAAGAACTGCTTTTCGAAGTCCTTCAGGCTCTTGCCGCCCGAGAGCTTCTCCGCGAATTCCGTGACGCCTTCCGAACTCGTCGGACCGGGCAAGACCGAATTGACCGTCACGTTCGTGCCCGAACACGTCTCGGCAAGACCGCGCGACAGCGCCAGCTGCGCGGTCTTGGTCAACCCGTAGTGAATCATCTCGACGGGAATCTGAATACCGCTCTCGCTGCTGATGAACACCACGCGGCCCCAGTTTTTCTCCTTCATCTTCGGCAGATAGGCGCGCGAAAGCCGCACGCCCGACATCACGTTGGCGTTGAAGAAGCGCAGCCATTCTTCATCGGAAATTTCTTCGAAGGGTTTGGGATCGAAGATGCCCATGTTGTTCACGAGAATATCGACACTCGGGAAGCGCTTCACGAGTTCCGCGACCTGAGCGGCATCCGATACGTCGCCCGCGAAACCCTCGGCCTGTGCGCCCGGCGCCTGCCCCTTGAGCTTGGCGAGGGCGGCATCGACGGAAGCCTGCGAGCGGCCATTGAGGATCACCCGCACGCCTTCGCGCGCGAGTCCCACCGCGATGGCGTGCCCGATGCCCTTGGTCGATCCGGATACGAATGCCAGCTTGCCGGCGATCTTGAGGTCCATATGCGCTCCTTGAAAACGATTCGTGGATGCGGCGCGCCACTTCGCGCGACGCCTGGCGGTCATGGTAACCAGAAGTGGTGCACCTCTGCACAAGCGGTGCGCCGGCGCGGGCCGCGAAGGCCGCGAAAGACGTGAAACCTCGCGACATAAATGCTCGATGGCGCACGCGGCGGGCATCGTCCATAGTGGCGACCAGCGTGACGCAGACATCGCGGTAACGAGTGAACCCAAGCGCCGTATCACGCACAGCCAGGATCGCGGTTATACGGTCCGATATCCCCGAATTTTTGCTTTCCGGCGCGGCCGGCATACAAGGTGCACATCATGTTCGACTCGATCAAGACCCCTTCGCACCACTCGCTGCTGAAGCTGGCTCGCCGCGTGACGGTGGCAAGCCTGTTTGCCGGAGCGGCGCTCATGGCCGGTTGTGCGAACGCAAACGCGCAGACCGTCGCACGCCCCGACGTGATCTACGTCTACGCTTTCGATAGCGACGCGTCCCAAGTCAAGCTCGATCAACATGGTCTCGCGTCGAAGCTTTCCAGCGCGTTCTCGGGCGATACATCCGCCGCACAGCAAGCGCAGTACGCCACGGCCGCGCGTGAGGAAGTGGCCAACGAAATCGTCGCGAAGCTGCAAGCGCAGGGTCTGCGCGCCATTCGCGCCGACGTCGCGCCGCCGGACGATCAAAACGTGCTCGCCGTGGTCGGCGACTTCAGCACGATCGATGCGGGCAATCGCCGCCGGCGCGTCCTGATCGGACTCGGCGCGGGCGAAAGCAAGGTGGGCGCGAACGTGCAACTCGTCTTCAAGCCGGCGCACGGCGCGCCGCAAGTCATCGAACAGTTCGATGCAAAGGGCGACAGCGGCCACGCACCGGGCGTCGCGGAAATGGCGGGCGTCGGCGTGGCGGCGGGCCATGTGGCGAGTTCGCTCGCGGTATCGGGCGGCATGCACGCGGTATCGGAGACGAAGCACGCGGATGTATCGTCCGATGAAAAGCGCCTGGGCGACGCCATCGCCAAGGAAATCGCCAAGGTGAGCCGGGAAGCGGGCTGGACGGCAGTTAGCGGTTGAACAAAAACCCAATACACTGTGGGTCCCGGACGCCAGTTCCTTCACCGAGACCCCCGCATGCCGGCGCTTGCCCTGATTGCTGTGATTGTCCTGACCGTCGTCGTGACCGTGGTCATCGTGCTGCTGATCGCGAATCTGACGAGCGGCGAAAAGAAGATCGAACACAAGATCGAGCGGCTCTACGCGAGCGACGACCCGCAATTCCTCCGCTCGATGGGACTGTTGCTCGGCCCGCCCGTCGTCGATGGCAACTGCTTCGAGATGCTCGTCAACGGCGACCAGATTTTCCCGTCTATGCTCGCGGGCATTCGCGGGGCGAAGAAAACCATTACCTTCGAAACGTTCATCTACTGGTCGGGCAAGATAGGCGAAGAGGTGGCCGCCGCGCTCGCCGAGAAAGCACGCTCCGGCGTCGCGGTACACGTGCTGCTCGACTGGGTCGGCTCCTCGAAGATGGACAAGCGCTACTTGCAGATGCTCAAGGACGCGGGCGCGGAGGTCATTCAGTATCACAAGCCGCACTGGACCGGTCTTGGCCGCATGAACGACCGTACGCACCGCAAGTTGCTCGTGATCGACGGTCATACGGGCTACACGGGCGGCGTCGGCATTGCCGAGGAATGGACCGGACACGCTCAGGACGAGAAGCACTGGCGCGACACGCACTTCAGGATAACCGGCCCGGCGGTGGGACAGATGCAGGCGGTCTTCATGGACAATTGGGTCAAGGCCACGGGCAACGTGCTGCACGGCGGCGACTACTTTCCCGAGATCGCGCCCGCGGGCGACGGCCTCGCGCACATGTTCAGCTCATCGCCCTCGGGCGGCAGCGACGACATGCAACTCATGTATCTCATGGCGATCACCGCCGCCACGACGTCGATCCATCTGTCGAGCGCGTATTTCGTGCCGGACAAGCTGACGATCAACGCCATCGTGGAAGCGGCGAAGCGCGGCGTGCGCGTGCGTATCATCACGCCGGGCAAGCGGATCGATACACACACCGTGCGCGAAGCCTCGCGCGCCTGCTGGGGCGACCTGCTCGCGGCGGGCGTGGAGATGTACGAATATCAGCCGACCATGTTCCACTGCAAGCTGATCGTAGTCGACGAATATCTCGTGTCGGTCGGGTCGACCAACTTCGACAGCCGGTCTTTCAAGCTCAACGACGAAGCCAATCTCAACATCTACGACCGCGACTTCGCGGCCCAGCAGACCGCTATCTTCGACGACGACGTGACCCGAGCCAAACGCATCACGCTGGAAGACTGGCAACATCGGTCCTTGCGCGAACGCGTGCTCGAACGCGTGGCCGCGCTTCTCGATTCGCAACTGTGAAGCGCTTCTTACCTGGACAAAAGTTGCGTGCGGAACTAATTGCAGTCGCACACTAAAGAAGCGCGATACCGCGCCGATAAGACGCTCACACTATTGAGTCTTCGACATCGGCCCGGACATGCACGGCACCTATAACTTATGGCTGGTCGCGGCATCCTTGATCGTCGCGACGCTTGCCTCTTTCACCGCGCTCGACATTTCGGGCCGCCTCGCCATGCTTGGGCAGTCGCGCCTGCGCCACGTCTGGCTCGCAGGCGGCGCCGCGTCCATGGGCCTCGGCATCTGGTCGATGCATTTCATCGGCGTGCTGGCGTTCCAGTTGCCGATTCCGCTCGGCTACGACTTCTGGATCACCACGGGATCGCTGGTCATCGCCGTCCTGACGTCGTTCTTCGCGCTTTACGTGATCACCGGCGCAAAGCTCACGGCGCGACGGCTCGTGGTCAGCAGCGTGATGATGGGCGCGGGCATCGCGGCCATGCACTATACGGGCGATGCCGCCATGCGCATGCTGCCCGCGATCGTCTACGACCCGACGCTGTTCGCGGCGTCGATCGTGATCGCCATCGTGGCTTCAGGCGCGGCGTTGTGGATTGCGCGGACCTTGTCTGACGCGAACAAGTCGCACGTGCTGACCAAGCGCGCGGCGGCGGCGCTGGTGATGGGAATCGCCATCACGGGCATGCATTACACCGGCAACGCGGCGGCCGAATTCGCGCCGGGTTCGATCTGCGGCGCGGCCAACGATGTCGATACGCACTGGCTCGCGACTACCGTCGTGCTCTTTACGCTCACCATTCTGATCATCACGCTGGTGCTGTCGCGTCTCGATGCGCGCACCGCGTTCCTCGCCGGCTCCGTCTCGCGGCTGAACGGACAGATCGTGCGCATGGCGACCTTCGACACGCTGACCGATTTGCCGAATCGCAGCACGATCACCGAGCGCATCGAGCGCGCGATCAAGAGCGCGCAGTCGGGCGGCAACGGCTTCGCCATTCTCTTCATGGACCTCGACGGCTTCAAGACGATCAACGATTCGCTCGGCCACTCCATCGGCGATGAAGTGCTGAAGGCGTTCGGCCGGCGTCTGCAACAATGCGTGCGTGGTGGCGATACGGTGGCGCGCATCGGCGGCGACGAATTCGTCGTGATGCTGGAAAACCTTCCCGAGCCCGCCGATGCCGAAAAGATGGCCGAGCGCGTGCTCGAATCCATGCGTCAGGGGCTGATGGTCGCGAAACATACCTTGCAGGTAATGCCGAGCATCGGCATTGCGCTTTATCCGCAGGACGGCGACACGGTCGATGCCTTGCTCAAGCACGCGGATATCGCCATGTACGAAGCGAAGCGCGGCGGGCGCAGCACCTATCGCTTTTTCGAGGCGAGCATGAACGAAGCCGCCGTGCGGACCTTGCAGATTCAGCAGGCGTTGCACGAGGCATTGAACGCGGGACACTTTTATTTGCTGTTCCAGCCGAAGTTTCGCGGCGCCAACGGTACGCTGGCGGGCGCGGAAGCGCTCATCCGGCTGGATCATCCCGTGATCGGCGTACTGACGCCGCTCGAATTCATTCCGATTGCGGAGCGCTCGGGGCAGATCGTGCAGATCGGCTACTGGGTCGTGCGCGAGACTTGCCGACATATCGCGCGCTGGCGTGCCGAGGGGCGGCCGGCGGTGAAGGTGGCCATCAACTTGTCGCCGCGTCAGATGAACGAAGTGGACCTCGTGGCGAACGTGATGCGAATCGTGCGTGAAGAGAGCGTGCCGAGCGACCAGATCATGTTCGAGATCACCGAGACCGTCGCCATGCAGGACGCGCCGCGCACCATCGAGATGATTCGCGCGTTTCAGGACAATGGCTTCGAAATCGCCATCGACGATTTCGGCACGGGTTATTCGAGTCTCGCGTATCTGCAGCGGTTTCGCGCGAAGCAATTGAAGATCGACCGGTTTTTTACCAACGGGCTGGACGAGAACGGCCACGAAGGGCGCGCGATCGTGTCGGCGATCATTGCGCTCGCGCATTCGCTGGATATGGATGTGGTCGCGGAAGGCGTCGAGACGGGATCGCAATTGAATCGCCTGCAAGACTTGATGTGCGATGAAATGCAAGGCTTCTTGCTGGCACGACCGCTTTCGGCGGATGCGTTTGGCGAGTTGCTGGTTCCTTCGGACGCGAGGACCGATGATGCGGTAAATGGCGCATCGGCGTCTGGCTTAATTACGGGATAAGCGCGCCGGGCGTTTCATAGCGATCCATACAATCTCCCTCCCGAACGAAGCTAGTCCTGGAGCGAGATGTCGATGTACAGAAGTAACTTGCCGCATGGGTAGAGGCGCTACATAAAGAAACGCGGAGCCATGGGTGATGGCTCCGCGAAACATCGTGACTAGCTAATCATCTTACTGAACGGATATCACGATTCCGGACTTAAGGCCACCAGTTGTATCGGCTCGTGTGATGTTGATTGTAACGCTCGTATATGAGGAAGATGACGTCGAACCGGCTCCCGCGATATCGACTTGTGCGAGTGCGCTTCGCGTGATTTTCTGCATATTCATTATTGAACCTACTTGAAGTTAAAGCGTTGATAAAAATTCTCGAATTTGAAAACGAGAATGGGTTAGTCCGAGTCGTTAGCCGAGGATATCGGTGCAACGACACGCGGAATGAAAGACGAATAGGACGGTGAGTAGTCGATAGTTCAAGCTGAAAGCGTTTAAAGCGCGCTTAGATAGTCAAGCTTGATTTGTTATATGTCAGTTTGGAAAACGAAGTATTAATTATACGCGAAATTTACTGTAGCTACCGCCGTCACCGTACCACCTGTCATTGCTCCAAGTCGATAAAATTGCGCAACCATCGGGATGGTCATCTCATTCGTCGCATCGACAGCGCCGAGCGATTCCGCGCTTCCAAGCGTAATAGGCGATCCGGTTGTGTCGCCAACGTTTGTTGCCTTCAACAACTGCACTCCCACTTGCGCCGCTGAACCAGTGTTTTTCAACACGCTGGTCAATGTATCGTTGGTACCATTCACGGTCATTGTCACGTTGGTATTCGTAGCACAGGAGGCCAACTTCACGTTGAACGGCCGAGGATTTTGAGTGGACCCTACAGCCGCGAAATCCGTCGTTTTCGCCGTGTCGAGTGAGATCGTCTGGTTCGAACTGCTAGAATCGACCGTGCAGGTCGGCAAAATGATTGTGCCTGTGAAGTTGAGCGTCGCATCGACTGCAAACACCGACTTCGCGGCGACCAATGCCGAGACTACTGCAATAAGCTTAAGCTTGTTCATTTAATTTCCTGGATGTCTAAAAACTTGAATGGCGTAAACTCTTTTTGACCGTTCTATTGGTACAGCACGGTCATCGTCATGGTCGAGTTCGCCGGTCCCGGAGTAAGGGCTCCGGTTCTGTAGTAGCGTGCCGTAAGCGGTATATTGTAGGTACCGCCCGTGGCGCTATTAAAGTTGCTCAAAGTTTTGTACACGCTAAGCGGAAAGACTGCACCGGTGCTGTCATAGAGTTGGATTCCGACACCGCCGGCAGATGGGCTTCCGCTCAAGGCAGCGACGTTGCTAAAGCCGGGAACCGCTCCATTCCACGCGAAGGCCCGAACCGTTCGCAAGCTTGGCTCCAGCCGCATCCTTGGCTTCCACCACGGCCACGGTTTCACCCATGTTCGGCGTGAACGCAACGCCATCACCCCAGGCCACCACACCGCCTGAAACGCTCGCGCCCACCTGAGAGTATTGACGTCCCGTGCTGGCGTTGGCCGTCAATAGCGCGAATGGCGACATATAGCCCACATTGGCGCCTGCATTGAACGAACTGCGTGCGTGGCCGCCGTCGTTGAAGTTTCCATTCAGGCCATACGTGATGGCGTTGTCGTCACCCAAGGTGCCGGTGATCGACTGTTGAATACTTGAACTGCTGTCGCTCGTGTCATGCTGGAAGTACGTCGACGATTGCGGCGCGTGCGAACCCAAACCCAGCGGAACCGTAAGATTCAGCATGATTCGGTTGTCCCATCGGTCCGCATCGACCTGATACTGGCGCACAAGCGACGCGCCATAGGTCAGACGCTTCCAACTGTTGTTATAGCCAATTTGATACTGCGTGTCGTGACCGGAGCGGTTCCAGTAGGATGTGACCGAACCCATTGCATACACCGACCCAAAACGGCCGCTCGACCCGATGCTCTGATTCAGCACGAACTGAACACGCGATTTCTGTAGCGCCGACATAGCCGCTAGCTGACCGTCGTCGTTCAATTGACGCATGGTCATGGCATCAGGCAAGCTGAAGAAACCGCTCGTGGAATAGCGGTACGCCGCGATCGCGATATTCGTGTCGGTTGGTGCAAAGAGCTGCGAGTAACTCAGGCGTACGCTGGCACCGTTGCGTGTGCCGAGTCGCTTGAAACTCGCGGTCGCGCTGGTCACGTCCACGCCGAATGCACCAACGCTAGTATTCAGCGCCGTGCCCATCATGCCCGCGAAATACAGATCCGCAGCGGTGATTCCGCCGTAAAGCGTCAGCAGGTTGCTTATGCCGTGCTGTATCGTGAACTGCGAGACGAAGGGATGGATGTTGAGCGTGGCATCACGATACTCACCTATCGTTGCGCTATAGCGCGTCACCCCCGGACGCAGCGCATTGACGGCTGCGGCGTACGGCACAGTTGAGATATGCTGAGACCCGTCTGCTTCCGTGACGATGACATCGAGATTGCCGCCGTAGCCAGTCGGATACAGGTCGTCAATCTCGAAAGCACCGGGGGAGACGGTCGTTTCGTAGATGATGTTGCCGTTCTGCCGGATCTGAACCTTGGCGTTGCTATTCGCAATGCCGTGGATGACCGGCGCATAGCCACGCTGCGATTCCGGATACATCCGGTCATCGGTGCCCAGTGTGACGCCTCGAACGCCATAACTGTCGAATAGCGCGCCGTCGGTGAAAGTGTCACCGACGGTCAACTGGCTCTTGATTCCCTTGAACCCGCGCTGAACATAGGTTTGCACGCTTTGGAAGTGCGAACCACCGTTACTGGTGTTCGTCAGGTTGCCCTGATAGCGAAAGCGCCAGGCACCCGCGTTGATCCCGCCGATCAGTCCGAGATACTGAGAGTCGTTATTGAATTGCGGCGACGAACTGTGATATGCGTTGGCGTTGTATTGCAGCATGGCCGCAGGCACGCCGTCCTCCCAGTACTTCGGATCGACATAGCCTCGGGCACGGCTATTCATCACGATCTGGGGGATGGAGACGTCCAGCCGTTGCTCGCCACCATCAAACGACGCGACCGCGTTCGGAATCAAGTCTGACAGAGTCAGGCAGCCCATATCTGCTGTTTCGAGTTTGGCGGTCGACTCCGCCGAGAGCTTTCTCGGGTCGACGCCAAGCCGTTCGAGCAGATCGGCATTCATGCAAGGGACAACCTCGTGGGAGTCCCCTCCCAACTCTCGCACCTCGATATTCAGCTTTCCTTTCCAAGCGTCGTTGACATATATGTCGGACCGATACGTGCCCGGAAGCACTTCTTGGCCTTTATTGAATCGAGATACGTCTAACTTCTCGGAATCGCTGGAATCGAGGAATTGCTCGTTGAATTCGACGGCGGCATAGTGTTGCGGTGCATCGGCCCACGCACGGCAACTAGTGCCCATTGCCGCGACAGCTTGGATAACCAGAATACTTACCGGTTTGATGTGCGTGCGTGCCAACTTAATGCTGCGGTATTTCATGTTCCCTGACGCATACGAAAATTACGGGCGTGCATGGCCCTGCAGCCTTTGAGGGCGTGCATGCCAGCCTGCGCGTCTTTTGGAGGAAATCCGGCGCGTTTGCAAACTCGTGGTTAGTCGGCCACGTTGTCGAACCGGGGTTGTCTCTTAGTCAGGGAGCCAGAGTCGCTTCGCCAGACTGGGGGCCACCGTAGTCATTAATGGCGGTGTATTTGACCTTTCCGCCGGATGAAGGCACTTCACCCTTGAGCGGAAACGACTTTGATTCTCCCGGCCCGACCATTCCACCTTGATCGAATGCCGCGGTATGCCCGTCCCCCGTGAGTTCGATGCGGTCGAAAGAAACGTGATACTGAGAGCTGTTGGACGCTTCGATCGCATTCGTCGAGCCATCACGCTTGACGTGCCAAACGACAGCGCCGGGCGCGTCCGACGCTTGCCCTTTCAGTCCAGTCGGCCGGAAGAAGAACTTGATGCGTGTACGAAACGCCAGCTGCAGCTGGTTGGCCGACGCCTCATCGCCCGAAGGCTTTGGCGGAACTTCCAGCACGTTCAGGTAGAGAATCGATTCCTTGTCGGCAGGCAGCGCCTCGCCGGTCGACATGATGCGCAACGTCTGAGACTTGCCCGGATCGATGCGCATGATGGGAGGCGTGATCGTGAACGGGACGTCGATGCTGTCCGGCTTGGCGTCCGGGTCGCCCTTATCCAGCCATACCTTGGTCAGCCCCGGAAGCTTTCCATTGTTCGTCAGCTTCACGGTGACTTCTGAGTCACTCTGGTTATAGACGACGCGCGTGCCGGCAACCACCACGGAGGCATACGCTTGTGGCGCCACGGTGAGGTACCCAATGCACAGCGCTGTAGTTGTGAGTAGTCTGATTGCCAGTCTCATGGGAACTAAAATTCCAACCAAATGCTTTGACCCAACGCGAGGACGGGCTCGTGCCCACCCTCGCATGACCTCTTAGTTATGCGAACTCAATCGCTGCCGAAAGCGCGGCTTATTGGTAGTCGATGCTATACACGACTGACGAGTTCGCCGCGCCAGCGGACGTAACGCCGGTTGCGTAGTACTGGACTTGATAGTTCAGCAAAGCCGAGCCCGAGGAGATGTCGGCCGCGATGGAGTTCTGCAGGTCGCGCGAAAAACCTGCCTTGATAGGCGAGGAGTCGGAATTCAACAGTTGCAGCTTGACGTTTTCGGCGCCGCCGCTTGCGACCATCAGGCGGCCATCGCTCGGGTCGACGGTCGAGCCCGCTTCATAGAACACCGCCGCCTTGCTGCTGGCGGTAATCGGCGAGCAGGCCGACAGAGCTATGTGGTACGACGTCGTGCCGGCCGTTTCGCCGGAGGCCGTGAGTTGGCTGGTGGAAACGGTCGGCAAGGTGACAGTGAAGTCTTTAGACGACGTGTCGTTGCCGTTGATGGTGCAAGTCGTGGCAGTCAATGCGCCGTTGAACGTGATGGTTCCGTCCGAGGCGAATGCGCTGGCGGCAGTCAAGCCAAGCAAGCCAGCAACGAGGGCCGAGATAGCAAAAGTCTTCATACGAGATTCCAGACAGTTAGATTTGCGAATGTTTGTTTTAAAGTTGAATCGCCGCTAAGTATGTGAAGCGTCGAGTTTGGATTGGCGCCGAAAAGGCGCGAGTCAATCCAGACAGTCAGCCTCATCAGACGACATAGTTCAGTGCACTGAAGTCGTCCGAGTCGCTCTCTACAAAGCGTGTGTGAATGATCCGGTATCCTCAAATAAGCTTCAACGAGATTGGTCTTATATTTTCATTAGCATTGTTGCCTATGCTTAGGAAATCGAATCGTTGATTGAGAGATGCCAATAGAAGCGAGAGGAAAAGTGCCTTAAGGCAGGAGATAAGCCGGTTAATTGCTGCGCCTGGGGCGTCGTGTGCGTCCTGGTGCCTGCTGAAATTTCACTGCAAGAAGGGTTTTAAGCTTGAAGCGAGTCGATCAGGCGATGCGGAGCTAAAGATGCGCTTTTGAATATCCCTGCTCGCCGGATTGATAACGCAGCCGGAAAGCGTCCGAACACGAGGTGAGGTTTTCAGTTCGCAAGCAGCAGGGACCAGTGCTTGACGCCAGGCAGCTTATAAACTTGGGACGGCTTTTCGTCACGCGGCGGTTGCATGCGTAGTGCGTTAGGTGAAAGCGGCCTGTAGCGGCGCTGTAGTGCGGCAGGGACACCTCGCCTGGTGAAGCAAGACGAAAGTCATGGGGATGGCAACGATCGAAAGCCGCGCAACTTGCACAGACACGCTTTGAGGAAAGGCTCTCTTTGCTGACGCTCCAAAGAAGACCAGAGGCCGAATGGACGCGAGCCGGAAAAAGCGGGAAGGACGGTGCTGGAAGACGAGCCAGATCGACGCGCCTAGACAACCCATGCACGAAAGCATCGGCACAACCCATCGTGCCCACACGATGTTCGGCCATGACATGCCGCGCCGCAGCACGAGCGCATCAAGCCCCAGGTAGACTAAGCGGTATTAGATAGCAGCAGCCTGAGCAGCGCAAAACCGATGCGCGTCGCCGTGCCTAAACAGAAGGTCAAATATGACGCGCCGCAGCAAACCCGAAAGCTGCTGCGGCGCGTTCGCCTTACACAGGCTTGATGTTCGAAGCTTGCTTGCCCTTCGGGCCCATCTTTTCTTCGTAGCTCACTTTCTGGCCTTCCGCCAGGCTCTTGAAGCCGTCAGCGCGGATTTCCGAGAAATGTGCAAACAGGTCCTCGCCACCGCCATCAGGCGTGATGAAACCAAAACCCTTTGCATCGTTGAACCACTTGACCGTACCGGTTGCCATATCTTCTTCCTGAATTTTGCCGCGTAGCGGCGGTTTCCTATCGCGATTGCGCTAAGGCGCCTATAGTGAACTGCCTACGTCTGAAAGGCAACTGGTGTTGTGCGCAAAATTACTTCTGCGTCAAACTCCGGTTCGCGAAACGCCGGATTTCCTGCCTTTTCGGGCACACAACGTCCATTTCAACCTCAATAGACCGATGGCAAGCCGTCCGGCCGATGCTTGAAGCGTCTGTGCACCCAATAGTACTGCTCGGGCATCAGGCGAATCTGTTCTTCCAGAAATGCATTCATGCGGCTCGCATCGACCGTGTCGCTGGCGGACGGAAAATCGATCAAGGGTTTAAAGACCTTCAGCCGGTAGCCTCGATAATCGGGCAACACCTCGGTGACGAACGGTACCACACGCGCATGTCCCAGCTTTGCAAGCCGAGAGACGGCAGTCAACGTGCAGGCCGGCACGCCGAAAAACGGCACGAAAACCGAATTGTCGATGCCGTGATCCATATCGGCCGCCAGCATCACCGGCGTGCCCGAGCGAAGCAGCGCAACCACCTTTCTGGCGCTCGTCGACCGCTCGATTAGCTCGGCGCCGAACCTGCCGCGCTGCCGTTTGGCTAGCGCGCACAGGCGCTTGTTCGACATGCGGGTGTAGAGCGCGGCCACCGGCGAAGTCGTCGAATGCACCAGACAGCCGACCTCGATGGCAACGAAGTGAAAGCCCATGAAAATGGTTGGCGGGGCGTTTTTATCATCGAGATCGATTTCGCTGTCTATCTGCACTATCGAACGTATCGACTTCGCGCTGCCGTACCACTGAATACCGCGCTCGAGATAGCTGCGGATTACATGACGAAAGTGTTTTTTGGCAAGTTCTTGATAGTGCGCTTCGGAGTTGCCGGGAAAGCAAAGGCGCAGATTGACGAGAACGATGTGCTTGCGACGGCTTGGGATCTCGTACAGCAGCGCGCCAAGTATGCTGCCAATTCTGGCAACCCATCGATATGGAAGCATCGAGAGAGCACGGAGCAGTAGCGCGACAGGCGTGAAGCCGGGGTTCTCCGGTATCTGTTCTCGTGGATGAGGGAGGGAATCGGCTTTCATGGGCAGGTACCACTCGGTAATAAACACCGTTTGCTCCGTAGACCGGCCTGAACCAGCTATTTACACATACGTAGTAGGCATTTAGTCTTGTTGAGCCGGAAAACAGCCGGCTGGATATTTCACGCTGATGGTCGGTGGCCTGGACACGCCGGCCAAGGTGGCAAAGACTATTTTTCGCGAATCGATCGCCGATGCAATCGTGACGCACGCAAGACATTAGTCGCAGAGAACGGCGACTCTTGGCGGATCAGAAGAGGGCAAGGCTTGCGTTCAAACGCGCCTGCACCGAAGAAATCGTGCAACCCGTCGCTGCACTTAGACGAAGTTAAAACTAACGAAGCGAGTATTGAAAAGGATCGTCAGATCAATAATGCGCTAATCACTAATAAAGCGAGTCGTGTGAAAAGGACGCTTTCTCGTTGAAGGGAGCATGGATTGTCCAAGCCCATTGGACGATACATGCACGATCGATAGGAGGGAGCAACTCACAAACGGCGAATGGTGCGTGCCGCGTGGCTTGCTTCAGGAGGCATGCTGTCAAGCTTAACACGCATGCGGCAGTAAATCGGTAAAACTCGAACCAAGTGGAACGATATTTACCGGGCGCTGTGCAACTAAATCCTGCCCAACTAACGCGCGCGTCATCCTGTGTGCAGAGACTAAATAATTTAGTACTGTCGAGCCTTTATCGGCCGTTGTGGCAGACGTTGAGCCGTGACCAGATTCGAATATGCGAACTGATACATCCATGATTCGAATCGACCGCGCCATCGGCAAAAAATTCAGAGATATTCGGATACCGAAACATAACGATTAACTTCAAGAAGTCGAGTCATCTCTTCGGCAAAAATAGGCATGGACTTTTCGCCGTGGCGTGCGTCGAATGATTAGCGACTCAATTCATCGCTGGGCGCATCACACCGACAACGCACATCAGCATGAAGTCGTTGAGATCACGATCATCGTGGTTTGCCTGCCCGTCGCCTCTGGAACACCGGGCGGCGTCTTCCCTATAATCGCCCGATGGAAACTCAACTCGACAAACGCTTCGGCTTTCTGGTCGCCGATGTGGACCGCCTGTGCGGCAACCGCTTCGACGAGCTTGCCAAGTCATCGCTGAATCTGACCCGCGCGCAATGCCGCGTGCTTGCCTATCTGTCGCATTACGGCGAGGTGAATCAGGCGCGGCTCGCCGGGCTGCTCGAAGTCGCGCCGATTTCCGCCGGGCGGCTGCTGGATCGCATGGAGGAGGGCGGCTGGATCGAACGGCGGCTCAATCCCGACGACCGCCGCGAGCGGCAAGTGAGCATGACCGCGAAAGCCGAGAAGGCGCTCGACCGGGCGCGGCGCGTCGGCGACGAAATCACTTCCGAGGCGCTCGCGGGCCTGAGCCGCCAGGAAAGCGAGCAGTTGATCGGGCTCCTGCAGCGGGTGCGGGCGAACCTCAGCCGGATCGTCGACAGATAAGGTTTGGATCGGTTCTTGCTGCCGCGACAGGCGCTTCATTCACTTCCTGGGGAGAAGAACCATGCTGAATCTACGCACCGCACCGCTCGCCGTCATCGCGCTGTCCGTCGCGGCGCTCGTCACGCTGCCCGCGACGCCCGCACACGCGCAAGACGCCGGCGCGTCCACGCCCAAGCAGGTCAAGAAAGCGCAGCGCAAGGAAGCGCGCGCAAAGAAAAACGCCGAACTCGGCGAGCTCGAAAAGAACGGCTATAACCCCGGCGGCGAGCAGAACGACTATCCGCAGAATCTGCAGAACGCGCAGGCCAAGGTCAACGCAAAGAAGGCCGGACAACCGGCGCCCGCTTCGACGCCGTGAACCGGACGCTCAGTCACGTGAAGCTTCAGTCCAGCTGATACGACAACGAAGCGTTCACACGCGGACTGCGCGATGCGCTCTCGACGGGCGCATCGCCCGTTGCCTTGGCGATGGACAGATCGATGCTGTAGTGCTTCGAATCCGACACTCGAAAACCTATCCCGAACGACGACAAACGCCGCGGACTCGCCGTGCCGCCGTGGAGAAAAACGCGCGCGGCATCGACCATGACGTAGGGCGTGAAGGTCTTCAGATACGTCATGCCGATATCGAGCGGCCGGTTCACTTCGAATGACGCGCCGAAGCCCGAATCGCCCGACACTTCGCCCGGCTGATAGCCCAGCGCGAAACGCTGCGCGCCGAACGAAACCTGCTCGGATGTCGGCAGGGAGTCGGGCGAATACTGCCCCGTCAGCGAAAGCGCCGTGCCGATTTTCATCGGCCAATCGTTGCTCTGCGTGTAGCTCGCGCCGGTCCGCACGAAGGTAAGCGAGACAGGATTGACGGGCGCGTAGCCGGCAATGTTGGTGTCCGCGCTCTTCGAGGCGCCGAGCACGTCGAACGCCTTCGCCACGTTCACGCTCGCGCGCCGCACGACGCCTGTCGCAATGCCGGTGTAATCGAGCTGCAATTGCGCGACGCGAATCTGCGAGCGCTGCGACAACTGCGGATTGCCCGCGACGATGGTGTTCTTCAGCCGGTCTTCATCGTGCGATGCATAGACGCTTCCCGTGCCGACGAGACTACGCGCGTTACTCAGCAGGAACGGATAGACGGCGGAAAACGCGAGCTTGTCGTTCACGACGGTGCGCTCGATATAAGACGGCAGCCCAGGATTGTCGACCGGATGCCCGTGATAATGCGATGCATCGACTTTTGCGGTGAAGCCATCCGTGCCGATAGGCAGCGAGCCGTTGAGCGCGTAATAGGTTTGATCGTCGCGTCCCTTGGGCAACAGCGCGGACGCCGACAGCGATTCGCCGAAGCCGAGCATGCCGTTCTCGGTCGCGCTCAGAATGCCCTGCACGCCCGGATGATTGAAGTCGATGCCCGTGCTCACGTTGAAAGGCTTGCGCTCGACATCGAGTTCGAGCGTGGCGGCGCCGTCCGTATTCTGCGGCGGTGCGACGGTCGCACGCGTCTTCACGCCCGGAATCATGCCGAGCACGTTGATATAACGCTCGAAATTCGCTTGCGTGAGCGGCCGGTCCTGACGCATGCGGTCGGCCACCGCGCGAATGCGCTTCTCGGCCGCGCCCGCGTTGCCCTTCACGACGACCTGCGCGATATACCCTTCGACCACCGTTATGCGCACCACGCCATCCCGAAACGTTTGCGCCGGAATGAAGGCGAACGAGAGCGCATAGCCGCGCTCCTTGTAAAGCGCGGTGATGCCGTTGGCGGTTTCGATCAGCTTGCCGATGGTCACGTCCGTGCCGACGAGCGGCGCGAAGCGTTGCGCGACATCGTCGAAGGGCAGAGCCTTGACGCCCTCGATTTCGAATTTGCGCGGCGTGAGATGCTGCGCGAGAAGCGCGTCGAGCGCGGGAGCGGGAGGCTGCACGTTCACCGATACCGCCGGCTTGGGCGGCGTGTTCACTTGCGGCAGGGCATCGAGCGGATTGCCGCCGATGCTCGCGCGCGGTGCCGCCGGAGCAGTTTGAGCAAGCGCGAGTTGCGCCGTGAATGGGGCGCCGATTGCGGCGAGCAAGAGCACCCGTTTCCAGTCGCGGATCTCCACGATGAATCCTCGAAGGTTGTCGCGAGAACGTCGTACGGTGCGTGCTTCTTCCAACATCCTGCACGGGCAGCGCCGCGTTCTTCGTCGTGTGTTGTCGTTTGGTGATGCGATTCGTGGCTTCGATCGGACGCGTGTTGTGTTGCTGGCATGCGCGTCGACGTTCGCCTGGCGTCACGCCGTTTCCGAACCGCGATACGCCGCGATCCGGAAACGGTGACGCCCGACTTCATGCGTTAGCGTCGCGGTCCTCCGAGTACGCCGCCGACGATCGAACCCACCGCGCCGAGCAAGCCCGTGCCAGAGCCGTTTGCGGTGCTGGCGGTGCTGCCCGTGCCGCCTGTCGTCGTCGCGATACCCACGCCCGTACCCGCGCCTGCGCTGGTCGTGCCGTGCGTCGTGGCAACCGTCACGCCGACCGCGCCCGTGATCGTGGTCACCGTGCCGAGCACGCCGCCGCCCGAACCGGACGAGCCGGTCGTGCCGCCCGGCGCACCAGTGACCGCGCCAACGATGCCTGTCACCGGAGCCAGCACGCCACCGGCCGATCCCGTGGCGCCTGTAAGCGCGCCGGTCACGCCGCCGACCGCGCCCGTGACCGGAGCAAGCACGCCCGCACCGGCGCCCGTACCGCTCGTCGCGCCTGTCAACGCACCCGTTACGCCGCTGACCACGCTCGTGACCGGCGCGAGCACGCTCGTACCGCTGCCGGTTGCGCCCGTCAACGCACCCGTGACGCCGCCGACAAGCCCCGTGACCGGTGCGAGCAAGCCCGCCGTCGAGCCCGTGCCGCCGCCCGTCGCGCTCGTGAGCGCGCTCGTCACGCCGCCGACGAGACCGGTGACCGGCGCAAGCAAGCCTGCCGTCGTTCCAGTGCCGCCCGTTGCGCCCGTCAGTGCGCCCGTGACGCCGCCGACCAGACCCGTGACCGGCGCAAGTACGCCCGAGCCTGCGCCGGTCGCGCCGCCGAGAATGCCGGTGATCGGTGCGAGCGGATTGGACGCTGGCGTGCCGCTGACGAGGCCGCCCGCGGATGCCACCGTCGTTCCCGTGGTCGACACCAGATTGCCCACGCCCGCCGTGACCGGATTGGCGCCCGTGCCTGCGATGCCCTGACCCGCCTGACCGAGCGCGCCGCCGAGCGTTGTGAGGAGGTTGTTGACCGGCGTGCCGAGGCCCGTTGCCGCGCCGACGGTCTGCGTCGTCGAACTGACGACAGACGTGATCGGCGTGATGGCCTGGCTGACTTGCTGCGTGAGTTGCTGAACCGGTGCGCTGGTCAGCGTCTGATCGAGGACGCCGCCCGTCTGCGTCACCGCGTTACCCACGATTCCGACGATGCTCCCGACCGGCGTCGTAACAGGTGCGAGCGGTGAAAGCGTACCGGTGCCGAGGCTCGATACGAGCGTCCCGGCGCTGCTGACCGTATCGCCGGTTTTTTCGACGACACCGCCAAGACTCGCCACCGTCGTGCCGACCGGATTCGTGCTCGAGCCGATGGTTCCGAGCCCGGCCGACACGCCATCGCCGAGCGTCGTAACAGCCGCGCCTGCGTTCGTGACGACATCGCCCGTGGCTTTCGTGGTGCCCGCGCTGACGAGCGGCGTGGTCGTCGCGCCGATTGCCGACCCGATTCCCGATACGGTCGCGCCAAGCGCGGACACCACGTTGCCTGTTTTGCCTACGACGGCCGCGACAGGCTGAGGCGTCGTGCTGCCCGTGGTGCCACCGCCGGTTCCCCCACCGCCAGTGCCCCCACCACCCGTGCTGCCACCGCCGGTGCTGCCACCACCCGTGCTGCCACCACCCGTGCTACCGCCTCCGGTGCTGCCACCACCCGTACCGCCACCCCCCGTGCTGCCACCACCCGTGCTACCGCCTCCGGTGCCGCCGCCGCTTGTGCCGCCCGTGCTGCCACCGGAGCCCCCGCTGGTCCCCCCGCCACTACCGCTGCCACTACCACTACCCCCGCCGCTACCCGTTCCGGTACCGCCGCTGCTGCCCGAGCCCGTGCCGCTGTCGCCGGTCGTGATCGTTCCAGAGCCGCTACCGCTCGCGCCTGCCGACTTGCTCATCGTGCCCGAGCCGCCACACGCCGCCAGCGTGAGTACGCTCGCGACCGCTGCCGCGACGATAGACTTGCGCAAGAATTCCTGTCCGACGTTCCTCGTATTCATGATGGCCCTCGTTACTTTGTTTTGGTTGAACCGCGGGCCAGTAACTGCGAAAGGTGTGCCAACGTACGGACGACGGGGCCCGCAGGCGTTCCTCGCCCTGCGAGAAGCGCTCGCGAAAGGACGCTTTCCAAATGAATTCGGGGTTTGGCGGGAGATTGCGGCCGCGTCTCACCGCGTATCGGCAAACGGCAATCCGGACGTTCGTAACGTAACGAACATCGAACCGCGTTACGACGCGACGCGTTACGCGGGCCCGCCATAAAGAGCCAATGAGTGAAAAAGAGCTGGCAGGAAATGAATACGAGTCGCTGTATTCGCATCAAGTTGATTTTACTGATATGCCAGCGATTATTTACCCGATGCAACTATTGATGCACTGCACGATACAAAATGTTCTGACGTAATTGATTTTGAGATGTGCATGCGATATAAATTCGCCAACGCAGCCCTCTTCTTTCGGCAAACGTTGTGGGAGGGTAGCGATCAACAAGAAAAACCAAAAATATCGAGAGAGTTGGAGCGCCGCTCCGATGCATGGGCCCGGGGTCACGACATCGCGTTCGCGTGGTGGTCTGCCGCCTGGAGCCTCGCACGAAGAGGCGAATCCGCGGCCAGGCAGTACACCATCCGAGGGCAACAAGAATGACATCTACCTTGCTTCAATTCATCCGCGACAGGCGTGGGATCACCGCCATCGAATATGGGCTGATTGCCGGCGTGCTTGCGCTCGGCATCATGACGGCCGTGGGCGGCGTCTCCACTCAGCTCACGTCCACTTTCAACGCGATAAAGGCGGAGCTCGCTAAAACGTCGAGCTAATCCCATCTTTATTCGCTGACGAGATGCCGATTCGCGCGCCGGAGCAATCCGGCGCGCGGACCGAATACATCTTTCGAGTTTCGATTAAACCTCCGTATTACTACGGAGGGCGCTGTCTTATTGCCTGCCGATTTACGCTGCCATGATTTATTTTGAATCCGCGATATTTATCGGCTGGGCGCTGGCGGTCGTCTTATTTGACTGGCAGCGCAGGTCCATTCCGAATTCGCTGGTCGCGGCCGGAGGCGTGTTCGCGCTTGCGTTCGCCGCGCTCGGCATTTCGCCTTTTCAGACGGCGATCGGCTTCGCATTGCTCGGCGCGTTGGCGGGTTTCGCCGCGCTCTTGCCGTTCTACCTGCTCGGCATGATGGGCGCCGCCGACGTCAAGGCGTTCGCCGTGCTCGGCGCGTGGTGCGGCCCGCGCGAACTCGTCGGCGTCTGGGTCGCGGCGAGCCTTGCGGCCGCGGTGCATGCGCTCGTGTTGCTCGCGCGCCGTGAGGACCGCGTGGTGCTGTCGCTGCGCAGTCTTGCCGCGCATGCGAGCGTGGCCGAACGCAGGCGCAACAGCACGCCCTACGGCGCATTGCTCGCGGCGGCTGGGATCGGTCAGCTGGCGCTGCATCTGCTGAACGCAACGGGGCGGCCAGCATGAAGTCCGCGCCATCAATCCAACGGCCACGCCCACGACGAAACCAGCGCGGCAACGTGGCGGTCGAGTTCGCCATCGTGTTTCCGCTGTTCTTCCTGATCTTTTACGCCATCGTCACCTACAGCCTCGTGTTCGTCGCGCAGCAGTCGCTGACGCTCGCAGCGGAAGAGGGCGCACGCGCCGCGCTGCGCTATCAGGCCAACGCGACGAGCATCGACGACGCCCTTGCGCGCCGTGGCAGTGCCGCCTGCCAGACCGCGCAAGGCTTGTCGAACTGGCTTGCGGGACTCGCGCAATGCACCGCCACGCCCGCGCCATGTACCTACGACGGGACCCTGCGCTGCATCCAGGTGACGCTCGCTTATGCCTATGCGCAAAAGCCGCTGGTGCCGACGCTGCCGTTGATCGGCCTCGCGCTGCCCGATTCGCTGGTGGCGCGCGCGATGGTCCAACTCAATCCGGACAACGTGTTATGAGCGTCCGCCCGAACTTTCACGATTGATCTCACATGGCCAACGTCACACGAACGCTCGCGGTCCTGTTTTTCATGCTGGCCATCGCGCTGGGCATCTTCGCGTTCACGCTGGCGCGCGCCCCGGCGCCGCTGCCGGCAAGCGCCAACGGCGGCGCGCCCGGTCCCGCGCTCGCGGTGGATCGCAAGCTCGCGCCGGTCGTGATCGCCGCACGCGATTTGCAGCCCGGCAAGCCGCTCGATGCCGCGTCGCTCACGGTGCGCATGCAGGCCGAACCCGCGTCCGGCGTGTTCGGCGATACCGCCGCGCTCACCGGCCGCACCACGCGCGTCGCGGTGCCCCAAGGCACGCCGCTCACGGTCGAGACGCTGTCGAGCGGACTTGCCGATGTCGTCGAGCCGGGCGAACGCGCGGTCGCGGTGCGCGTCGACGAAACCAACGCGGTCGGCAATCTCGTGCGCCCAGGCAATTTCGTCGATGTGTTTTTCACGCTCAAGCGCGAAGGCGGCGGCAGCAGCGGCGCCGAAGTAGAGGCGACACAGGCGCGCCTTTTATTGTCGAAAGTGCGCGTGCTGAGCGTGGGCGGCGCGTCGGTGGAGGGTGTCGATGGCAAGGCCGCGGGCGACACGAACCAGGCGACTCGCAATTTGAACGCACAGACCGCAGTGCTCGCCGTGCGCACCGCCGATGTCGATGCGCTCACGCTCGCCGAAAGCTCGGGCCGCCTCGTGCTGGCGCTGCGCAACACCAACGACGCCGAAATGCCGCCGCCGCAGTCGTGGCTGCCCCTGCATGCCGCTGCCTTGCATGCCGACGCGGATGGCGCCGCACGCGCGGCCGCCGGGGTATCGCTCGGTGCGCTGTCGGGCGCGCGCGCCGGCCGCGAACCGGTGACGCAGCCGCGTGCGGCGGGCGTGGCGCGTGCGCCGCGTAGCAACGAAGTGGAAGTGATCCGGGGTGGCCGTGGCGAGCGAACCGCATATTGAGCGCGCCGATGCCGGCTATCCCGATGAATTCGAAACGAAGCAAGCCATGACGATGACGATAACCCGGCCACCGATCTTGCGGTTCCACACGCGCGCGCTCATGGCGTGCTGCGCGGTTTTGCTCGGCCTCAACGTGAACCTGGCGCATGCCGTCGCGACGCCGCACGCGGATGACATCGAGCGTGCATCGACGGGCAGCGCGGAAGACGCTCCCGTGATCGCGCTTGCGACCGGTGCGCAGCGGGTTCTCGCGCATGGCCGCACGGTGTCGCGCGTGGCCGTCGCCGATCCCGCCATCGCCGATGTTCTCGTGCTCAAAAATGGCGGCGTGCTGCTGGTCGGCAAGTCGGCAGGCACGACCAATCTGCTCGTCTGGGAACAGGGCCGCGACACGCCGGCGTCCTATACCGTCGATGTCGCCGCCAGCGCGAACGCCGCGCTGCTCGACCACGACGCGCCGCAAGTGCGCGTGCTCGGCAAGACGGCCGTGCTCAGCGGCAGCACGCCGTCGATGGCCAAGCATCAGCGCGCGGCAGCGGCGGCGCGCGCGGCTATCGGCAAGGACGGCGCGCTCGTCGATACATCGACGGTACAGAGCAAGAGCGTCGTGCAGGTGGACGTGAAAGTGGTCGAGTTCAGCAAGGCCGTGCTGAAGGAAGCCGGCTTCAATCTGTTCTCGCAGAACCACGCGGGCTTCGCGTTCGGCAGTTTCGCGCCCAGTTCGCTGGGTTCCTATACCGGCGGCGCGACGACCGCGTTGCAGGTGACGTCCACCTCGCCAATCGGCGCCGCGTTCAACCTGCTGCTCAACTCGGGCTCGCGCGGTTTGTTCGCCAACCTGAGCCTGCTCGAAGGGAACAACCTCGCGCGCGTGCTCGCGCAGCCGACGCTCGTCGCGCTCTCGGGCCAGAGCGCGAGCTTTCTCGCGGGCGGCGAAATTCCGATTCCAGTGCCACAGGCGCTCGGCAGCACGACCATCGTTTATAAGCCGTATGGCATAGGCCTTTCGCTCACGCCGACCGTGCTCGGCGCCGACCGCATTGCGCTGAAGGTCGCGCCCGAAGCGAGCCAGCTCGACTTCGCGCACGCCATCACCATCGACGGTGTTTCGGTGCCTGCGCTCACCACGCGCCGCGCGGAAACGGCGGTCGAACTCGGCGACGGCGAGAGCTTCGTGATCGGCGGGCTGGTGGATCGCGAAACGGCGTCGAACGTAAACAAGGTGCCCTTGCTCGGCGACTTGCCGATCATCGGCGCGTTCTTCAAGACTTTGCAGTACTCGCAAACGGACCGCGAGCTGGTGATCATCGTGACGCCGCACCTGGTCGCGCCTATCGCCCGGGGCGCCGCCTTGCCGATGACGCCCGGCCAGCAGTCCGAACAGCGCGACGGACCGGTGTGGAAGAGCTTCGTCGGCGGAGCGCTTTCTTCCGACACCGCGCCAGGATTTTCGCGATGAACACCCAAGGATTCGGACCCGGCAAGGCAGCAGCGGCGGCGGCAGCGGGCGAGCCGCTCACCGCGCGCTTTCTGCTGGCGAGTCCCGAACCGTCGAGGCAAGCGTGGCTGCAGCAGGCGCTGACCAGCACCGGCGCGGTGGAAATCGCGCCGTGCGATGCCGTCGCGCTGGTCACGCGCATCGCGGAATGCGCGCCGGCCATCGTGTTCATCGACTTCACCGAGCGCGCCGATTACCACGCGGCCGCACTCGCCGAAGCGGCCCGCGACGCTTTTCCGAACGTGCCGGTCGTGGCGCTCGGCACGCTTGCGACGCCCGCACCCGCGCTCGCCGCGTTGCGCGCGGGCGTGCGCGATTTCATCGATACCGGCGGGCATCCCGGCAGCGTGCTCACGGTGGCGCGGCGGCTTATCGACGAGCGTCCCGAACATGTGCCCAAGCGCGGCAAGCTGACGGTGCTGCTCGGCGCGCGCATCGGCGTGGGCGTGAGCACGCTCGCCGCCAATCTCGCCGTGAGTCTGCAACGGCGCGGTCAGAGCGCGCGCCGCGCCACCGCGCTGCTCGATCTCGGCCTGCCCGCCGCCGACAGCGCGCTTTTGCTCGACACGCGCAGCGAACTGCATTTCGTCGATGCCGTGCGCAACCTGCGCCGGTTCGACGAAACCTTCGTGCACACCGCCTTTGCGCGTCATGCGAGCGGCCTCGCGCTCACCGCGCTGCCCGCCGATCTTGCCGAAATGCGCGCGATTTCCTTTGCCACGGCCGTCAGCACACTCAACCGGCTGCGCGCATACTTCGACCACCAGATCGTCGATCTCGGCGGTTTTTCGAATCCCGACTTCGTCGCGCAAGTCGTGCAGGCCGCCGACGAAACCTGGCTCGTATGCGATCCGAACGTGGTCTCGGCGGTCTCGGCCGTCACGCTCGTCGAGCATGTGCGCGGCGGCGAGCAAACCGAAACCGCGGCGCGGAAGATTTCGCTCGGTCTGGTCGTCAACAAGTTCGATGCGGCGCTCAACTTCGGCGCGGATCAACTGGCCGCGCGGCTCGGGCTACCGCTCATCGGCATCTTGCCGGAACGTGCGCAGGCGCTCGGGCGCGCGGTGAATCAGGGAAGCCTGCTCGCGGATACCGCGCCGCGCGACCCTTACGTGCGCGCGCTTTTACCTCTCGTCGCGCGTCTCGCGGATGAACCCGCGCCCGCCGGCCGCCATGCACTGCCCAAGGCTACTGAAAGCCCGGCCGCCGGACTCGCGCAACTTCTTCCCACCTTTCTCAGGCGGTCATGACGATGGTTCAGGACTTCAGCAAGGACATCGCGTTTTCCAACGATCTGGCCGAGGATGCCGTCGCGTTCGCGCACTCGCAGCAGTTCCAGGACGTGGCGAGCGCGGCGCATGAACATCTGCTCACGCGTATCGAGGAACTCGGCGCCGAATTCGGGCGATGGTCGCGCCAGGCCATCCAGCAATTCGTCGATCTGGAGATGGACAGCTTCGTGCGCCTGCGACGCATCCCGCTCAACGAGAGCGAGGTACGCCTCGTCGCGGCCGCGCTCACGAAGGAGCTCGCGGGCTTCGGTCCGATCGAGGACTTGCTCGCCGATGCCGCCGTGGAAGACATCCTCATCAACGGCTATAGCGATGTCTACGTGTCGCGTCACGGCATGCTCGAAAAGATTCCCGTGCGCTTTGCGGACAACGCGCACCTCTTGCGCATCGTGCGGCGGATTCTCGCGCCCATCGGCCGACGGCTCGACGAGTCGAACCCGATGGTCGATGCGCGCCTGCCAGACGGCGGCCGCCTGAACGTGGTCATCGAACCGTTGTCGATCGACGGGCCGGTGGTGTCGATCCGCAAGTTTCGCCGCGATCCGCTGCGCCCCGACGATCTGCTCGCGAACTCCACGTTCAATCAGGAGATCAGCTCGCTGCTCGAAGCGGCGGTGGAGGCGCGCTGCAACGTGCTCGTCTCGGGCGGCACGAGTTCGGGCAAGACGTCGCTGCTCAACGCGCTCGCGTTCTTCATTCCGAAGCACGAACGCGTCGTGACGATCGAGGATACGGCCGAGTTGTCGCTGAACCATCCGCATGTGGTGCGGCTCGAAAGCCGTCCGGGCGGCTTCGACGGCGCGGGCGTCGTGTCGATTCGCGATCTCTTGCGCAACACGTTGCGGATGCGGCCCGACCGGATCATCGTCGGCGAAGTGCGCGGTGGCGAAGTGCTGGAAATGCTGCAGGCGATGAACACCGGCCACGACGGCTCGATGGGGACCGTGCACGCGAGTTCACCGCGCGAGTGCCTTTACCGGCTGGAAATGCTCGCGGGTTTCGCGGGCTTTCAGGGCACCGAGGCAAGTCTGCGGCGGCAGATCGCGAACGCCATCGACTTTATCGTGCAGATCGGGCGGCTCTCGAACGGCAAGCGGCGCATTCTTTCCGTGACGGAAGTCACCGGGCTGTCGGACAACATCATCGCGATGCAGGAGTTGTATCGCTACGACCCCGTCGCCGATGCGAATGGCGAGGAAACCGACCGCTGGACCTCGCTCGGCATTCATCCGAGCTCGCCCAAGCTCGCGAAGTATCGGCAGGCGTTGGGCGCGTCGCTTGCAGAAGGATTCGGCAAAAGCGGCGGCGGAGGTTTTGGCGGCTTCGGCGGAGGCTTCCGTGTCTAGAGGCACGGCGCTCGTCGCGATGCTCGCGCTGTTGTTCGCGGCCGCCGCGCTCGCCTTGTGGCGGCGCGGCGCGCAAAAGCGCGAACGCATGCTCGCCGCGCGCTTCGTGGAGCGGCAGGTCATGGCGTCGCACGCAACGCCGCGGCCGCGCACTGCACGGCAGCCTGAGCAGTCGCGGGCATCGGCGAACACGCACTCGGGCGTGAGTGTCGAGATTGCGCGAGACATCGTGCGGGCGCGTGCCGCTTATGGACATCTGATGCGGCGTGCGGGAATCGAACGGCCGCGCGCTTTCTTTTTCGTCACGCTCGTCGCCGCGGCGCTGGCCGCATTCTGGATGACAGCGCGCACGAACGCATTGCTCGGGCTTGCGGCCGGCGCGCTCGTGCTTGCCGTGACGGCGGCAGCGCTGTTTTGGCGCGCGCAGAAAAGACGTCAGCGTATCGTGCGGCAGTTGCCCTCGTTCATGGATGGCATCGTGCGGCTCATCGTCATCGGTCATAGCGTGCCGGCGGCGTTTCAGACCGCGCTCGGAAGCACGGAGCCGCCGCTCGCCGATTGCCTCGACCGCGTGTTGCCGATGCTGCGTACCGGCATGGAGATCGATCACGCGCTCGGCGCGGTGGCGCGGATGTATCGCGTGCGCGAGCTCGAACTGGTGGGCGCGGTGCTGCGCGTATCGGTGAAATACGGCGGGCGCTCGGACGTGATGCTCGACCGCATGTCGGCGCTCATGCGCGATCTGGAACAGGCCGACCGCGAACTCGTCGCGCTGTCGACGGAAACGCGTCTCTCATCGTGGGTGCTCGGTCTCCTGCCGGTTTTGCTGGGCGCGGCGGTGATCGTCACCAACCCTCAATATTTCGATGCGATGTGGACCGATCCGCTCGGCCAGCGGCTCGTGTACGCGGCGCTCGGCCTGCAAATGCTCGGCGTGTGGCTGCTGTTTCGCATGGCGAGGCTCAGGACATGAGCGCGCGCGCCGTAAACGTTAAGAGGACGCGATGCATCTGACGCCCAACCTCGTGGCCGCGTTCGCCGTGCTCGCGCTCGCATGCGCCGCCGCCCTGATCGGCGCGCTCGCGTTGAGCCGCTACGCGCGCATGCAACGCTCGGCGCGCACGCTGGAAGGTGCGCTCACGCAACGTGTCGCGGCAGGCGCGCCGGTATCGACGGATAGCGGGCCCGCGCGCGGCGAAACGCCGCCAACGGGCCTGTTCGCCGCCATCGGTCGCGCGAGCATCGCGTGGCTCGATACCTCGTTCGGGCGCATCGCCGTGGCCGACGAAGACCGCCGCCTGCTCGATCGCTGCGGCTATCTCGACGCGCGCGCTCGCGGCGCTTTCATGCTGGCGCGCATCGCGGGCGCGGCGCTCGCGCCGGTCGCGCTGATGTTGCTCGCGCGTGGCACGCCGCACGGCGCGCGCTTCATGCTGCTGCTGTTCGTCGCGCTGTCGGGCGGCTTCATGGCGCCGAAGTGGTTCGTGCAGAGCCGGGCGAACGCGCGCCAGCGTGCGGTCGGCAACGAGCTGCCGATGTTCGTCGATCTGTTGCGGCTGTTGCAGGGCGTGGGGTTATCGCTGGATCAGAGCCTTCAAGTGATGATCCACGACTTCAAAACGGTGCTGCCGATCTTGTCGAAGGAACTGGCGGCGGCGCAGGCGCAGTTTGCGACGGGCCGCACGCGCGAGCAGTCGCTCAAGCGCCTTTCCAGCAGCTACGAGAACGAAGACCTCGCGGCGGTCGTGCGGCTCGTGATTCAGGTGGAGAAATACGGCGGCGCGGTGCAGGAGCCGCTCAGGCAGTTCGGCGACCGTCTGCGCGAGGCGCGGCGTGCGGCGCTGCGTGAGCGCATCGGCAAAGTCACCGTGAAGATGACGGGCGTGATGGTGCTGACGCTGTTGCCTGCGCTGCTCATCGTCACCGCGGGGCCGGGGTTTCTCGCGGTATTGCATTCGCTTTCGGGGCTTCATCGATGACGCAGTCTTCAATCAACCGGACGCGACTCGTCACGCTTGCCGCTATCGGCGCATGCATGCTGTTTGGCGGATGCGCGAGCAAGATGGAAAGCGGCTACGGCGTCGGCATTCAGGCCGAACGTCAGGCCGCGCTCGATCAGGCGATGCATCGCGATGCCGCGCCCGACACGCCCGGCATGTATCTGGCGCTCATCGACCGGATGCAGTCGCAAGGGTTGTACTTCGCGTCGCTCGCGCATATCGACGCTTACGAGCAGCAGTATGGCGAGTCGCCCGACACCATTCTCTTGCGCGCCGATGCGCTGCGTCAGACCGGCCAGACACAGCCCGCCGAAGCAGCTTATGCGCGTCTCGCCGATACCCCGTTCGCCGCGCGCGGTCTGCGTGGACTGGGTTTGCTGGCCGGCCAGGCGGGCGACTTCCGGCTGGCGGCAATGCGCTTCGAAGCCGCCGCGCAGCGCGCGCCGACCGATGCCGCGACGCTGTCCGACCTGGGGTACGCGAAGCTGCGCGAAGGCGACATAGCGGGCGCGCGCGTGCCATTGATGAAGGCCGCCGAACTCGCCCCGGACAACGCGAAGATCATGAGCAACGTCGCGCTCTTTCTGCTTTCGAGCGGGCAGGCCGCGAACGCGCAGGGATTGATGACGCAACAGAAGTTCGCGCCGGACGTGCAGCAGGCCATTCAGGGCGATGCAAAGCGCGTGCAGCAGGCGGCGCGCACGTATCGCGCGCAAGTGCAGGACGAAGGCGGCGGTAGCCGTATCGCGTCACGTTGAAATCGAATCGAGCGAGGAAGCAGTCGATGAAAGCATCGTCAATGGCAGCGATCTGGTTGAGCGCGATGGCGCTCGTATCCGCAGCGCGGGCCGAGGAAGGCGCACCGGCAGCAAGCGAAGTCGGTCACGCAACCGAAGCCTGGCTCACGTTGCAGTCGAGCAATGCCGCAGCCGGTCCCGCGCGCCCGATGCCCGGCGCGCAAGCGAGTCTTGCCTACGCGCGCTACATGAAGTCGTTCGAGACGGCCATTCCCGAGCGCTACGGCTCGTCGCTGGAACAGGCGGGGCGGCCGGCGCTCGATGTCAACTATCACGACGCGGACTGACCGGCCCATGACACGGCCTTTTCGCCATCGACCAGCCCGGCGCGCGCAACGCGGCGTGGCGGGCACGCTCGCGGCCATCTGGCTGATCGTGGCGGTGGCGGCGCTCGGCGCGATCGACGTCGGCAATTTCTTTTTCGCGCGCCGCAGCCTGCAAAGCGCGGCCGATCTAGCGGCAACCGCAGGCTCGCAAGTCGCCGATGCCGCGTGCACGCGCGCCACCGCCGCCGCGACGGGCAGCGCGGCGGTCAACGGCTTCGATGCCACCGCGTCGGGCAACGGCATGACGACCGCGTGCGGCCGCTGGGACACGCAAGCGAACGCCGCGCCCAACTACTTCGCGGCGGGCGGCACGCCGATCAACGCGGTGAAAGTCGTCGCGACGCGCACCGTGCCGTACTTCTTCGTGGGGCCGGCACGCACGGTGACGGCGACGGCCGTCGCCAAGGTCACGGATATCGGCGCGTTCAGCATCGGCACGACGCTCGCGAGCATCGGCCCGGGACCGATCAACGGCCTGCTCAACGCGCTGCTCGGCACGAGCCTCAATCTCTCGCTCGCGTCGTATCAGGGACTCGCCGATACCCGCGTGAAAATCGCCGATCTGGTGACGGCGGCGGGCGTGGGCACGGTCGATCAACTGCTCGCCACGAGTCTCACGGCCGCGCAGATCGCGCGCCTGATGGTGAACGCGCTGCAAACGACGAGCGTGGCCAACGCCAATCTCTCGACGGCGCTTGGCGCGATGCAGACCATCGCGAGCGCCAATATCCCGGGCAATCAAACGATCTCGCTCGGCAAGACATCGACGGCGCCGGGGCTGCTTTCGGTGGCGCTCGCCAACACGCAATCCGCGCTCAACGCGACCATCAGCCCGTTGGACGCGCTCTTCGTCATGGCCGAGATCGCGCAGGCCGGGAAGTCGGCGGTGAACGTGGCGGGCGGGTTGAATCTGCTCGGGATTTCCGCCGGGCTGACCGTGCAGGTCATTCAGCCGCCGGTGCTCGCCATCGGCGAAGCGGGCCAGGATGCCAACGGCAACTGGCGCACGCAGGCGCAGACCGCGCAAGTGCGCGCATCGCTCGATGTCACGGTCGGCACGCTGTCGCTCGTGCTCGGTCCGCTCTTCGGCAACATCGCGCCGACCGTGCATCTGCCCGTGGTCGTGGAGGCCGTGGCGGGCTCCGCGTACCTTGCGTCGACGCAATGCAAGGGGCCGCCGCTCGCGCGGCGCTCGGTCATCGGCGTCAACAGCACGGTGGCGAACGTGTGTGTCGGCGACACCCCCGCGGGCACCGCCGCCTGCTCGCAACCGGCGACGCTCGTCAACGTGCTCGGACTGCTGACGGTCACCGCCAAGGTGACCACCGGCTCCGTGCCTTCGGCATCGGGCACGCTCACATTCGATGGCCAGAGCGGCAACAGCGACGACTATCAGACACTTGCATCGCTGCCGGGGAAGACGCTCGCCAACGCGTTGTCCTCGCTCAACACGAGTCTCTCGGCGCCTGGCGGTTTGATACTCGCGTCGCCGCTGCTTCCGTCCGCGCTGCTCAATAGCATCGCACCGCTGCTGCTTGCCCTGCTCACGCCCGCATTGACCACGATACTCGCCGGACTGGACCAGGTCCTCGTCCCCGTCCTGCAACTCCTCGGCGCGCAGATCGGCACGAGCACGATTCACGACTTGTCGCTTACCTGCGGCGAATCGCAACTGGCGTACTGAACGACATGAGACAGATCACCAAAATCGATGGCCTCGACATCCACGTGTGGGAGGGCAAGTCCGACATCGTCGAGCGCGTGGTGCGCTGCATGTCCAGTCACGAAGTGGATGTATTGCGCGCGGACGGCACGTCCATCAGCGCGCCGCGCGATTCGTCGCGCCCGGCAATCGCGATCATCAGCGTAAGCGTGATAGACAGCGGCGCGTTCGTGCTGCGCGACTGGGAAGCGCGTCATTCGATGCCCGTGGTCTGGGTCGGCGCGGCGCCGCGCGAACGCGATCCGTCCATGTTTCCCGCCGATTATTCGCACATCCTGCCGCTCGATTTCACCGGCGCCGAATTGCGCGCGATGGTTTCGAAACTCGCCCAGCAATTGCGCGCGCATGGCGAGGAAGCGCAGGCGTCGCATGCGTTGATCGCGCATGCCGAATGCATGCAGGCGCTCTTGCACGAAGTCGATACCTTCGCCGATTGCGATACGCCCGTGCTTCTGCACGGCGAGACCGGCGTCGGCAAGGAGCGCATTGCGCAATTGCTGCACGAGAAGCATCGCCGCTATGGCGAAGGTCCGTTCGTGCCGGTGAACTGCGGCGCGATTCCCGATGGTCTCTTCGAGTCGCTGTTCTTCGGGCATGCGAAGGGATCGTTCACGGGCGCCGTGCTCGCGCATAAAGGCTACTTCGAGCAGGCCAACGGCGGCACGCTTTTTCTCGATGAAATCGGCGATTTGCCGCTCTATCAGCAAGTCAAGCTGCTGCGCGTGCTGGAAGATCAGGCGGTCACGCGGCTCGGTTCCGCGACGCCCGTGCGGCTCGAATTCCGGCTTATCGCGGCGAGCAACAAGAGCTTGCCGCAGCTCGTGAAGGACGGCACGTTTCGCGCGGACCTCTATTACCGGCTCGCAGTCATCGAACTCAAGATTCCGACGCTGGAAGAACGCGGCGCGGCCGACAAGATTGCGCTCTTCAAGTCGTTCATCAACGAAGTGGTGGGCAAGGAGAAGCTCGAGTCCTTGCCCGAGTTACCGTACTGGCTGGCGGACGCCGTCGCCGATGTCTATTTTCCCGGCAACGTGCGCGAGTTGCGCAATCTGGCGGAGCGCGTGGGTGTGACGGTGCGGCAACTCGGCTCGTGGGACGAAGGGCGCGTCAAGCGGCTCCTCGTGCTCGCGCGCAATGCGCAACCCGTGGATAACGCCACTGAGCTGCTCGTCGACCGCAGCAAGTGGGACATGAACGAACGAAACCGCGTGATCGCCGCGCTCGAAGCGAACGGCTGGCGCCGGCAGGATACGGCGTTGCATCTGGGCATCAGCCGCAAGGTGCTGTGGGAGAAGATGCGCAAGTTCCAGATCTTCGATGAGGAACCGGAGACGCGCCCGCTTTGAGTGCCGCGCTCGGGTATCGATTCCGGGCGTCCAAAAAAAACGCCGACGCATGCCTACGTCGGCGAAGTTCTGGCGTTTCGAGGGCTGCCAGAAGCTCTGGGCGGCCGGATGAAATCAGTGGGTCCGGCCTTATGTCCTTTCAACTTTCCATACAGGCGGTGCGCGCCTTCATGCCGCGTCCGCGATACGCATCGCCGGGCGCCGGCTGGTTTGCCGCGTGATTGCATGGGCTCCCTGCATGCCTTGCATGTCCGCGTGAGCATCCACGCCCGGCACGTTGTCCATGCCGAACGTGGGCCGCGCGAGCAGGAAGCCTTGCGCGAGCACATGCGGCCACTGCGCGAGCCATTGCGCCTGCGCGGGCGTCTCCACGCCTTCGACGACGATCGATACCTTGAGCCGCGTGAGCAGCGCGAGCACCGAGGAAAACACCATGCACGCATTCGGGCAGCGCGGCGCTTCCGCGAGCAACTCCTTGGCGATCTTCACGGTACCGAAGTCGATCGGCCCGAGCGCGGCGAGGCACGCGTAGCCGGTACCGAAATCATCCATCGCAATGTTGACGCCTTTATTACGGAAGCGCTGGACGACCTTTTGAATCGACGGAAAGAGCGCAAGATCCTCGCTTTCCGAGAGCTCGAGTTCGATATAGCTCGACGCGATGCCATGCGCCACGCAGATCGCTTCCATGCGTTTTGCGAAGCCCGGCATGGCGGCGACCGAAGGCGGCACGTTGACCGCGACGGGATAACGCTTGCCGCCGCGCGCGAGCCACGCGGCAATATCGCCTGCGACGGCATCCATGACGAACCAGGTGATCTTCACCATGACGTCCGGGTCCTGCAACGCCTCGCAGAACGCGCCAGGCAAAAGCACGCCATAGTCTGGATGACGCCAGCGGATGAGCGCTTCCATGCGCGCGAGCTCGCCGCTGTCGACTCGGTAGATTCCCTGATAGGCGATACAAAACTCGCCAGCCGCGAGACCCTGAAGTACGCGACGCCTCAATGCCTGACCGGAGTCGCGCACGACGTTCTCGACCTGCGAGCGGGATGTCGTTGTACTCATGCTTTGCCGCCCTCCCTTAGTGTTCAAGAGAAGGTTTGCAGGAGTCGTGCCAGTTTGAATATACGCGGCGGTTCGGCGTTCGGATGCGGACTTCAGAAAGGGAAAACCCGAATTTTTGCCGGTGTTGAGCGATCCTCGGAAGGATCGGGAAGAGCGTATCGGTCAAAGGTAACGTTACGTCGAGGCAAGCGTTACGCCCGCATGCGTCGTCACCGTGCACGGCGCCTTGTAGTTTCGAGCCTGTGTGTAATAACTTTTGCAATGCTGACTAGTGGAGAGCGCACGTTCGCGGCTCAGTAAGTGATGGTCGCAAGGATGGTATCGCTATAAGTTCCGGCGGTGGGTGTGGCTTGCGGCAGCACGCGCGCATAGACCGTGATCGCCTGACTCGAACCGGTGCCGGTGCCTGCAAGAGCCGGCGCGGAATTCGTGCCATCGCCCCACGGAGTCGAGTAAGCCGCGTTCTGATAGAGCTGATATCGCACCTGTTCGCTGCCGCCGCCGCGCGTCATGCGCCGGTCCGCGACGCTTGCGCCGCTGCCGCCGCCGGCCGATAACGTTATCGAGTAAGGGTCGTTGTTGGTGCATGCCACGCTCAGTGTGCCCGTTGCCGTCAAGGCGCCATCGAGTAGTCCGGCCGTGCCGAAATTGATGTTGGTCGCGGCAAGCGTGCAATCGTTGATGACGGTCGCGCTCACGGTAAAGGAAAGGGCGTTCGAATTGGCGGTCACGGTCGAGCAGTTGGGCGGCGAAACGACGTATTGCTGATACGTCATTTCGGCCTGCGTCGCGCCCGAGAATGTCGATACATACGTTCCCGCGACGAGCGTGCTCTGACCCGCCGCGATGCGTCCATAAAACGGCAAGGTACGGCTGCCGGATGCCGTGCCGAGCGCGAGGGTAAGCGGTATGTCGAGCGCCACCGCGCCGTAACTCGCGGAGCGCCGCGAGCCCCAGATCGTGCCGCCGGTCGAATCGGCATAGAGGTTGTATTGCAGCGTGCTGGCGCCGTTGGCCGCCAGGCGCGGCGCGTAGGACGCGCCTGCGCTGCCCGTCCCGATGCTGATGCACGCCCGCACCGGCAAGCTCAGCACGAAGCCCGTGCAAGACACCGTCACCGAGCCCGATACGTTCGCGGACGAATCCGTCGCGGGCGCGATCGATCCGAAGTTGATGCTCGATATCGACGCCGTGCACACTTGCGCACGCACCGGCGTCGTCATGAAGACGAACAGCGCGATAGCCAAGAACCATGCGCGCTTCATGGCGACGCGCTCTTGCAGGTGAATGGGCCGAGCGTCGGCAAGGCGTGTGCTTGCGCCGTGAAGGCAACGTGCGCTTCGCAGGACGTGCCGGATGACGTGACGTCGAGCGTATTGGTCGCGGCGAGATCGTCGATAAAGGCGAGTCCGTCGTAGCCGACGACGTAACGCTTGCCGGTCTCGCGGTGCGTAAGCGTCGTGCCCGGCGGCAAGGGAGCGCTTGCGGCATCGACGAGCTGCAGTTGTGCGCCGCTGAAACCCCGTAACGGAAAACGCGCGACGACGCCCGCCCGCGATTGCGGCGCGAGATTGAGCTGCGTGGTGGCGATGGAGGTATTGGCGGGAAGATCGAGCGGGTCGATGCCGAGATGATTCGCCTGATACGCGATCAGATCCGGCACCAGCAGATGCCCCGCGCCATTGGTCTTGCCGATCTCGCGGTTCTCGTGCAGCACGGGCACGTTCGCTACGCCATCGGTGGAGACAAGCGCGAAGGCGTCGTCGATACGGCGGCCCGCGAGTACATCGCCTTCCATCATCACGATGGAGCCCGATGCGTCCAGCTCGCCATACACGCGCGACTGCACGCTCGCCACGGTGCCGAGCAAATCGCCATAGCGAGTGCGATACGCGCCTTGCGCAAGCGACTGTTGCACGCCGTTTTGATGCGCCGTCTGCACTTGCCAGCCGAAGCCGCCGCCGTAGTCGGCCGTCTTCGTCACCGATGCGCCGAAGAGCGGTTTGCCGTGATCGCTGCCTGCATCGACGCTCGCGTTGAGGGCGCCGCCGAGCGCGAAGGCGAGCGCCACGAAGACGCCGGTGTTACGCGTATCGCCGAAGTCGTGATACACGCTCGCCGATAGCGACGTGCCGCGCGGCAACGTCACCGTGTACGCCAGCGAACCGATGCGCGAGTCGCCGTAGTAGGGATCGGCAAGACCCACGTAACTCGCGCTTGCCGTGCTCGAAGAACCCAGCACGCGCACGGGCGCGGCAAGCGTCGCGCGATACGTCGAACGCGGCACGGGCGTGCCTTCGGCGGACGCCAGATCGCTGTAGTGAGGCGTCGCTTTTTGCGCTTGCAGATCGACGGAAAGCGCGGGCGTGCGCCATTGCCATCCCACCGAAACCTGCATGCCGCTGCCGCCATGCGGCGCTTGCGGAACATAAGGCGGCAAACTGCTATCGAAGCCGTTGTAGAAGCTTGCCGGATAGGTATAAAGGGGCGCGGGATTCGAGCCGCCGTTGCCCGCGCTGCCCGCCAGCGACACATTGAAGACGCCCGCTTGTCCGATGCCGAACAATACGCCGGCGCCCGCGTTGTAGACGCCGCGCGTGGCTTCGCCGTGTGCTTCGAGCGTGATGGTATCGGTTAAACCGCGCCTGATCGACGCCGATGCCGACGGGTCGCCCGCATAGTCGAACGAGCGCAGCGCATACGCGCGGCGCACGAAGCCCGCTTCGACGGAGAAGTCCGTGAGGCCGCTTGCGAGCAGACGCGCGTCGATATAGAGCGGCACCGTCGTCATCACGCTGCGGCCGAGCACATCGCGGCTCACGATCACCGCTTCGCCCGCGCCGTTGATGGCCGGCACCGCATTGATGACGAACGGTCCCGAGGGCGCCGCGCCGCTGAACTGGCGCACATTGTTGACGTAGAGAACGACGGCGCTCGGCACGGCGGCCGAACCGCTGAGCGCGGGCACGGGATACGTGACGAGATCGGGCCGCAAGCCGAAGTCGCGCGATAGTTGCGCGCCTGCCATTCGCACCGGGCGCGTCCATGTGAGCGATGAGGAAATCGTGTCGCCGATGCGCGTGGTCATGAGTGAAGCGGTGTCCGAATGGCTCCACGACGTATCGAGCCGCACGTAGCGGCGGCTGTCCGCATACCAGTACGCCGTGCCGGTGTTGTCGAAGAGGCCGCCCGGATAGAAGAAACGTTCCTCGCCATAGAAGCCGTATTGCGCCGGCGAGTTGGTCTGCACGCTCGCTTCGTAGTTGATGACGAGGCCCGTGCCGGTTGCGGCCACCGGCGCGCGTGCCGGAATGTTGGAAAGCGCGGAAGGCACGCGGCGCGCATCGGCGGCTTCGAGGTCGATGCGTTGCTGTTGCTCGATGTATCGATAACGCAGGCCAGGCACGACACCCAGCGCGATGCGGCCGTTCGCTTGCGCTTGCAGGTCGTCGGTGCGCAAGCCGAGTTCGCGCAATTCGCCGGGCGTCGTGTAGATCATCTCGTCGGTCACGAAGAATTGCGCGATCTTTTGCGTCGATGTTCCGTTGATCGACACTTCGAGATATAGCTCGCCGCGTTCATGGGGAAGGGCGCCTTGCATCTGAATGGGCGCTGTCGCCGGTGTCGAGTCGTTCGCGTGCGACCACGCGGGCATGGCGGACCACACGATGATCGGCACGAGACGAAGCACATGAGCGCGTGACCGGCTCGCACGCGGGCGCGGCGATGGCATCCACGGCCTAGCGGTCGGAGCCCGGCGTTCCCGGCTCGACGTTCACACGCATGGTCACGGGCTCGCCGTTGACGACGGCGTGCAAGGTCGCCCACGTGCCATTCGCAGGCGCGCCCTGCACGGGCCAGCGGCGCGCGGCGCCGGGCAAAGCATAGCCGAGCAGTCCCGCCGAGACTTGCGTGCTCTGACCATCGGACCAGTCAAGATGAACGCGGCTCAGTTGCGCATGCGTTTGCGCGCCGTTCGACACGCGCAGCATGACGTCGGTTTCGTTGCTTGCCTGGCTCTTGCGTTCCAGCGCGAACTTCAACGCGGGTGAGCGCGCTTCGTCCGCGCCCACGAAGACCGGCACCGAATAGCGCAACTGCATGCGCACGCCCGTGTTCTGGGCGCTTTGTGCGTTCGGAATTTCATCGATCAGCAGACGATACGTCTCCTCGCGCGCAAGCGGCTCGCTTCCCACTCGCAGAATGCGGATGGTCTGATCGCCGTTCGGCGCGATCTGCACGATCGGCGGACTCGCGACGATGGCGGCCGTGCGCTCCAGATGGTCTTCGTCGAGCGACTGCGTCCATGCGAACACGCGTACCTGAGCATTGAGCGGCGCACTGCCGTCGTTATGCAGCGTGAGCGCGGCGGCGGGCCTTTCGGCGGAGAGATCGAGCCGGATCGGCGACACTTGCAAGGCCGCCGCCGATACGTTCGCCGCGTACAGAAGGCACCACCACGAGAAGCCCGCCAGCGCACACGCGAGCGCCCGCCTGCCGGGCCGCGCGGCCCGGTAACACTGCGATGAGCGCATGCTAGAACGTGACGGTAGCCGTGACGACGGATGAATACGTGCCCGCGGCCGGCGTGGTCTGCGGCGCGACGCGGCCATAGACCGTGACCGTCTGCGCCGCGCCCGTGCCGGTGCCCGAGACCGTGTCGGTGCCGACCGTCTGGCCCCAGACGAGCGTGCGCGCGGCATCGCGATAGAGCTGATAGGCGACCGTCGGCAGAGGCGTGCCCGTGCCCGCGAGCAGCCGGTTCGGCACCGTGGAACCCGACACCGAACCCGCATCCAGCCCGACGTTATACGACGCGCCGTTCGAGCAGGTGACGCTCAACGTGGTGGTCTGATCGATGTTCGCCGCGATAACACCCGAGTTGCCGAAATTGAGCGGATTGGCCGCGATCTGGCAATCGTTCTGCAGCGTGAGGGATACAGTGAAGGTAGTGGTTCGCGTGGCTGCGTTCGCTCCGAACGGAACGAGCGGCCCCGATGCCAACGCGATGCAAAGCACGGAAACGGCAAGGTTACGGCGACGCATTGTTCACCTCTTCTCTGGAAGTGTCTTCCGCGCGCCAAACGTTTGCGCTGCTCTCTCAGATTTTTGGCGCGTCGTGACGCCCTGATTATGTGCATTCCTCAGACGTTAAAGCGTAAGCGATTGTAACAATGCGTCGTCAAGGGTTCGACGTTTCAGAACGCGATCTCGACGACCGGCATTTGCGGTCGTTGCGCGGCCTTGATATCGGCGATGCGGACATCCGCGAAGTATTCGCCCGCGAGGATGCGGTACTGGCCGCCTGCGGAACAGGCCACGCTCGGCTGCGTGGCGCCCGTATCGAGCGTGCAGATATCGTAGACGGTCAGCGTCACGGGCAACTCTGCGTTGCCGGTGCCTGCGAAAGTGGAAGGTGCCGCGCTGAGCGCGAACGTCACCACGACGGACCATGCCGTCAGCGAACGAATGCTGGATGCCATGAGTTTCACGATGAACAGCGGTGACGGATGCAGCCGACGGCGCGGCCGCGCGCGCCGTTACTCCGGCGCCTCTTTTCGTTTACGGCATCCGCTGAGGAAACTTGATCGAGCGACGCAGCCTCAAGCGGCAGCAGTCTCCGTCACGGGCCGAAGACGTTCGAGCGCACTGCCGTCCTGGTTGAACAGATGCACATGGCGAATGCTGAAGCCCGCGTTCAGGCGTTGTCCTTCGAACGCAGTGGATTCGCCCGAGCCCTTCACTTGAATCACGAGGTCGTTCGGCAACCGCAGATGCAGGAGCGTCTCGCCACCGAGATGCTCGATCACCATCACTTCGCCGGCAAGACCGCTATCGATATCGCCGCCGCATTCCTCGACGAAATGTTCCGGGCGAATGCCGAGCGTGAGCGTCTCGCCCGCCTTCACCGACGAAGCCTTGAAGGGCAGCGTGAGCGCCTCGCCACCGGGCAGTTCGATGCTGACGCCGGCGGCATCGACACGTTGCACGCGCACGTCCATGAAGTTCATCTTCGGCGAGCCGATGAAGCCCGCGACGAAGCGATTATGCGGCGTGCGATAAAGCTCCAGCGGCGTGCCGATCTGCTCCACGCGCCCATGATTCAGCACGACGATTCGATCGGCCATGGTCATCGCTTCGGTCTGATCGTGCGTGACGTAGATCATCGTCGCGTTGAGTTGCTTGTGCAGCTTGATGAGTTCGAGGCGCATCTGCACGCGCAAGGCGGCATCGAGATTCGAGAGCGGTTCGTCGAAGAGAAACACTTGCGGTTCGCGCACGATCGATCGCCCGATGGCAACGCGCTGACGCTGTCCGCCCGACAACGCGCGCGGCCGGCGTTCGAGCAGTTGACCGATCTGCAGGATCTCGGCTGCGCGCTGCACGCGCTCCTTGATCTGCACTTCGGGCAGCTTCAGCATGCGCAGTCCGAACGCGATGTTCTCGTACACCGTCATGTGCGGATAGAGCGCATACGACTGAAACACCATCGCCACGCCACGCTGCGATGGTTCGAGTTCGGTGACGTCTTCACCGCCTATCAGTATTTGCCCTGAATCGCTGCGTTCGAGCCCGGCGATGCTTCGCAGCAAGGTGGACTTGCCACATCCCGATGGTCCGACGAAGACCATGAACTCGCGGTCCTTTACCTGAATGTCGACGCCCTTGAGCACATCGGTGCCTGCAAAGGACTTGCGGATCTGTTGTAGATGAACGGCGCTCATGCCTGTCTCCGTCTATGGCCGGGCCACGAGTATGTTCATCGCAGCGCAGCATCGAATGGCTTCGTCGATTTAGTTCTTGACAACCTGTTCGGGCCAAAATATACAATTGTAAAACCGAAATTACAAGTGAAACGACACAGACGGTCTTCGCCGCATACGCCGTGTTTTCCACCCGTTTCCCATCGCACTCGCAGGAACCGAAAGACGCTACGAACGAATCCGCAAGCCATCACTGCTCTAAAAAAATCAAAGGAGACAGGCATGAAGAAGCGCTTCACCCAGATGAGACAACTTGGTCCCGTCAAGCACGTAGCGGCTGTCGCGCTACTTGCGGCCAGCGCGGCTTTCGCCGCATCGAACGCACAGGCGTGGACGCTCAAGGAAGCCGCGGAGCCGTATTCTGGCACCACCATCAAGGCCATCTTTCTGGATCGTCCCGGCTACAAGGCAGCACAAACCCTGATACCGCAGTTCGAGAAAGAGACGGGCATCAAGGTGCGCTGGGAAGTGATTCCGTACGAGAACACGCGTGAGAAGGAAGTGCTCAACTTCGTGGGCGGCGGCGATCAGGACATCGTGCTCGTGGACGTCGTGTGGATCGGCGAATTCGCGAGCAACAAGTGGCTCGTGCCCATCAAGAAGTTCACGGACGACCCCAAGCTCGCGGACCCGAACCTCAATCTGAAGGGCTTCTTCCCCATCCTGCTCGACTCGTTTGGCACATGGGACAAGGTCACGTATGGCCTGCCGTTCGATAATTACTCGGGTCTCATGTTCTACAACAAGTGCATGCTGAAAGACGCGGGTTTCGACGAGCCGCCGAAGACCTGGGACGAGTTGCTGACAACCTACGCGCCGAAGCTCACGAAGGGCGACAAGTTCGCTTTCGCGTTGCAGTCGCGGCGCGGCGAGACGCAATCGGCGGATAGCTTCATGCGCGTGTTGTGGCCCAATGGCGGGTCGCTTCTCGATGCTAAGTTCAAGTCGAACCTGATGTCGCCGCAATCGCAAGCGGGCCTCGAATACCGGCAAAAGCTGATGAAGTACATGCCGCCGGGTATCGTCGATTTCGATCACGCCGAAGCCGTCAACGCGCTTGCGCAAGGGCAGGTCGCGATGATCACCGAATGGTCCGCTTTCTATCCGACGCTCACCGACCCGAGCAAGTCGAAGCTCGGCAACTGTCTTGCGATCACCACCGAACCGAAGGGGCCGGCGGGACTCAAGCCCGCGCTCGGCGGCTTCTCGCTTGCCGTGAATGCAAAGGCCAGCGCGAAGAAGCAAGCGGCATCGTGGCTCTTCATCCAATGGATCACGTCCGAGGCCATGGCGAAGCCTTATCTCGAGGCGGGCGGCGTGCCGGCACGCACGGCGGTCTATCAGGACAAGGCGGTGCAGGACAAGTATCCGTTCGTGAAGCCGATGGTCGAATCGTGGCAAGGCGGCGTGCCGGATTATCGTCCGCGTTTCCCCGAATGGCCGGCGGTGTCGGAAGTCATCGGCGAATGGGGCAGCAAGATCATGCTCGGTCAGGTGACGGTGAAGGATGGCGCGCAGACCATCGGTCAGAAGACCGAGGACATCCTGAAGAAAGCCGGCTATTACGACGGCAAGAAGCCTTTGCTCAAGTAATCGGCTGAACGCTAAACATCAGGAACCGGAGGCGATCGAATGGCAGGCGTGGCAACTTCTCCAAGGCTCGGAAAGCGGACGCGTTACTTTGGCGTGGTGCCGCGAACGCCTGCCTTCTGGTTCCTGATTCCGGCGATATTCGCGCTGGCGGTCATCGGCATTTACCCGCTGCTGCTGGCGCTCTATAACTCGTTTCATCAGTACAAGCTCGCCGATCTCGCGTCGGGCACGCCGTTCGTGGGCATCGACAATTACGTGGCGACGCTCACCGATCCCTCGTTCTGGGGCGCGCTCGGCCGCACTGCGTTGTTCCTTTGTCTTACCTTGCCGATCGAGGTCGCACTCGGGCTCTTTGCGGCGTTGATGCTGCACCGTATCGACTTGCGATGGATGCGCGCCGCCGCTCGCGTGAGCCTCGTCATTCCAATGGCGACAACTTACGCGGTCGTCGGCCTGATCGGCCGCCTGATCTTCAACCGGCAGTTCGGCGTGGCGAACTATCTGGCGGGCCTCTTCGGCATTCCGCCGCAAGACTGGCTTGCCGATCCGACGCTTGCGTTCGTCTCCGTGATGATCATGGATATCTGGCAGTGGACGCCGTTTTGCGCGCTGATTCTGCTGGCCGGGCTTTCCATGGTGCCGAAGGAAGCCGAGGAAGCGGCGCGCCTCGAAACGCCGAAGTGGAGCATGATTCTTTGGCACTTGCAGCGACCGTATTTGCTGCCGGGTTTGACGGCCATCCTCATTCTGCGCTCGGCCGACATGCTGAAGATGTTCGATGCCGTCTTCACCATGACGCGCGGCGGCCCCGGCACCGCGACGGAGTTCATCAGCATCTATATCCAGCGCGTGGGCTTTCGTCTCTTCGATCAGGGCATGGCGTCCGCTCAGGCCATCATTCTCTTGATCCTGACTATCGTGCTGTCGCGTCTTTATATCCGCTTCGTGTACCGGGAGGCCGCGTGAGTTCTCCGACTCTGCAAGCCGCGAATGGCGACATGACCAAGCGTGCCTTGCGTGCGCGTGCCGCACGCAAACGCGCCACCGTATGGCACTTTTTCGGTCTGGCGATCGTCTTCCTTTCGTCCGTGTTTCCGTTCTACTGGATGGTGACGACGAGCCTGAAGAGCCAGTCCGACGCGCTCGCGTATCCGCCGAAGTGGCTGTTCAGTCCCACGTTTCATCACTATTCGGCGGCGCTTTTCGAGCATGACGTGGCGGGCAGTCTGCTCAACTCGCTCATCATCGCGAGCAGCACGACGGTGCTTGCCATTCTGCTCGGCGCGCCCGCTGCCTATGCGCTTGCACGCTTCGAATTCCGTGGCAAGGAAGACCTGTGGTTCTGGTTCATCTCGAACCGCATGGTGAGCCCCGTGGTGCTCGCGGTGCCGTTCTTTCTGATTGCGACCAAGCTCGATCTCGTCGATACGCACATCGTGCTGATTCTTCTTTATCTGACCTTCTCGTTGCCGATCGTCGTATGGATCTGCACCGACCAGTTCCGCAATATTCCCGTGGAACTCGACGAGGCCGCGCGGCTCGATGGCGCGTCGCCGTGGCGCGTGTTCTGGCGCATCAACTTGCCGCTCGCGATGCCGGGCATCGTCGTATCCGCCATCTTCGCTTTCATCTTCTCGTGGAACGATCTGCTCTATGCGCTCGTGCTGACACGCACCGATGCCATTACATCGCCGGTCGCCGCGACGAGCTACATGAGCGGTTACGAATTGCCCTGGGGCGAGATCATGGCCACGGGTACGCTGATCGTCCTGCCGATGGTCGTCTTCGCGCTGCTCGTGTCCGGGCGGCTGGTGCAAGGTCTCACGATGGGCGCGGTGAAGTAGACTCCTTCGGCCTTCCATTGTGACCAGACACTCGATATGAGCAAGACAGTACCACCCCTAGCCTTCGCCGAAACCGACGAATCCATCGACTCGGAAGAGGAATTGCAGGCGCGCGTCGCGTGGCACTACTACGTCGGCAACCTGACGCAGCAGGAGATCGCGGAACGTATAGGCAGCAACCGCGTGCGCGTGAACCGGCTGCTCGCGGCAAGCCGCGAGTCGGGTCTCGTGCAGATCACCATCAACAGCAAGATAGCGCCATGCGTCGCGCTGGAAGAAGCGCTCAGCAAACGCTTCGGTCTTGAATGCGCGGTGGTCGTGCCGACCGGTGCGAACACCGAAGCGAACAACGCGGCGCTCGGTATCGGCGCGGCGAGCTACTTTTCGAGGCAGATAGTTGCAGGGCAAACTATCGGGCTTGGCTGGGGACGCACGATCCGCGCCGTGCTGCGCGCCATGCCGCAACGCAGTTATGGCGCGGTGTCGGCGGTGTCGCTGCAAGGCGGCCTCTCGCATTGCCCGAGCATCAACACGTTCGATATCGTTTCCGACTTCGCGGATATCTGCCGAGCGGACGGATATCTGTTCGCCGCGCCCATCTACGTCAGCAGCCAGAAGGCGCGCGATGTGATCCTGCAGGAAGGCACCGTGCGCGAGACCTACGAACTCGCGCGCAACTCCGACCTTGCCCTGCTGACTTGCGGCGATCTGACGGAATCTCTCGTCGTAACCTATGGCATCGACAATCCGGAGCAATTGCGCACGCTCGAAAAAGCAGGCGCGGTCGGCGACATGCTCGGGCATTTCATGGATGAAGACGGCGAGCTGATCGATCATCCGCTGAATCGCCGCACCGTTGCGATCACGCTCGAAGACTTGCGCAAGCTGCGTCGCGTGGTTCTCGTCAGTGGCGGGGCGAAGAAGTTTCATGTCACGCGTGCGGCGTTGCGCGGACGCTATCCGTCGGTGCTCGTGACCGATGAAGACACGGCGCGGCGACTCTGCGACGAACCTTGAAGAGAACATGACCGACACCATCGACCGTAACCGCGAGTTTGCAGGCAAGACCGTGCTCGTCACCGGCGCGGGCAAGGGCATCGGCCACGCGACCGTGCATCTCCTGATCGAACGCGGCGCGCGGGTCGTTGCCTTGAGCCGCAGCGCTGCCGACCTCGTGCAACTCAAGGAAGAGACCGGCTGCGAAACCATTGCCGTCGATCTCGCAAATGCCGATGCCACCCGCGAAGCCGCGCGCGGCGCGCAACCGGTCGATCTGCTCGTGAACTGCGCGGGCATCGCGCAATTGCAGCCGTTTCTCGAGACGACCGCCGAAGCGTTCGATCTCACCATGAACGTCAACGTGCGCGCCGCGATGATCGTCGCGCAGGAGTGCGCGAAGAGCATGATCGCGCGCAATGTGGGCGGGGCCATCGTCAACGTGTCGAGCTTGTCGGCGACCGTCGGCTTGCCGTTGCATGCGGCGTATTGCGCGTCCAAGGGCGGACTCGATGCACTGACGCGCGTGATGGCCGTCGAACTCGGACCGCACGGCATCCGCGTCAACGCCGTGAACCCTGTCGTGACGATGACGCCCATGGCCGAGCGAGCCTGGAGCGACCCCGTCAAATCCGGCCCGATGCTCGCGCGCATTCCGCTGAACCGTTTCGTGCAGCCCGTGGAAGTGGCGCGCTCCATCGCCTATCTGTTAAGCGACGATTCCAGCATGGTCAGCGGCGTGAGCCTTGCCATCGACGGCGGCTTTCAGGCGGGCTAGCCAACAATAAACATTTCAAGGAAGGAACGACGATGGAAGCACTGGTTCTCGAAGAAGCACGGCGTATCAGCTTGCGGCCGTTCAGCTTGCCGCAGGTGGTCGGACCGCGCGACGTGCGTATCCGCATTCACACGGTGGGCATTTGCGGCAGCGACATTCACTACTACCAGCATGGCCGCATAGGACCGTTCGTCGTCAATGAGCCGATGGTGCTCGGGCATGAAGCGTCGGGCACGGTCATCGAGGTCGGCGATGAAGTGAGCAATCTCAAGGCGGGCGACCGCGTGTGCATGGAACCCGGCGTGCCGGACATGGAGTCGCGTGCATCGCGTGAAGGGCTTTATAACCTCGACCCCAAGGTGCGCTTCTGGGCCACGCCGCCCGTGCATGGCTGTCTCGCGCCGTTCGTCGTGCATCCCGCGGCCTTCACGTACAAGTTGCCGGACAACGTGAGCTTTGCCGAAGGCGCGATCGTCGAGCCGCTCTCCATCGGCTTGCAGGCCGCGAAGAAAGCCGCGATCAAGCCGGGCGATGTCGCCGTCGTGCTGGGTGCGGGCACCATCGGCATGATGTGCGCGCTGGCGGCGCTCGCGGGTGGATGCAGCCGCGCCATCGTCTGCGATCTCGTGCAGGAGAAGCTCGATCTCATTGGCGCGGTGCAGGGCGTGACGGCCGTGAATATCCGCGAATGCAATGCGAAGGACGTGATCGCCGAACTGACCGACGGCTGGGGCGCGGATATCGTGATCGAGGCGAGCGGTAATGAAAAGGCCTTCGAGGGCATTGTCGATCTGTTGTGTCCCAGTGGCTGCCTCGTGCTGGTCGGCATGCCGCAGCGCGCCATTGCCCTTGATGTGGTCGCCGTGCAGATCAAGGAAGCGCGCATCGAATCCGTATTCCGCTACGCGAATATTTTCCCGCGTGCGATCCAGCTGATCGCATCCGGCAAGCTCGATGTGAAGCCGTTCATCTCGCGCACATTCCCCTTCGCCGATGGTATCAAGGCGTTCGAGGAAGCATCGAGCGGCCTGCCTACGGATGTGAAAGTGCAGATCGTGCTCGAAGAATAACGAACGTCAAAACGATAACCGGAGACACGAACATGACGGATATGACGGCCATTGTGTGCCGCGCGCCGAAGGACTATCGCGTGGAGCGCGTCGCGCGCCCGACGCCGGGCAGAAACGAGATCGTCATTCGCATTGCCGCATGCGGAATCTGCGCGAGCGACTGCAAATGCTGGTCGGGCGCAAAGATGTTCTGGGGCGGCCCGAACCCTTGGGTCAAGGCGCCGGTCATTCCAGGCCATGAATTCTTCGGCTACGTGGAAGAACTGGGCGAGGGCGCGGCCGAGCACTTCGGCGTGAACAAGGGTGACCGCGTGATCGCCGAACAGATCGTGCCGTGCGCGAAGTGCCGCTATTGCAAGTCCGGGCAATACTGGATGTGCGAAGTGCATAACATCTTCGGCTTTCAGCGTGAAGTGGCGGATGGCGGCATGGCCGAATACATGCGCTTCCCGCCGACAGCCATCGTTCACAAGATTCCGGACGGCATCTCGCTCGAAGATGCCGCGATCATCGAGCCGCTCGCGTGTGCCATTCATACGGTGAATCGCGGCGATATTCAGCTAAGCGATGTCGTCGTGATCGCAGGCGCGGGACCGCTCGGTTTGATGATGACGCAAGTCGCGCATCTCAAGACGCCCAGGAAGCTGGTCGTGATCGATCTCGTGGATGAGCGGCTGGAACTCGCGCGCGAATACGGCGCGGATATCACCATCAATCCCAAGAGCGACAACGCGCTCGACATCATCCGCTCGATCACGGACCAATACGGTTGCGATGTCTATATCGAAACCACGGGCGTGCCTGCCGGCGTGTCGCAAGGGCTGGAATTGATTCGCAAGCTTGGACGCTTCGTGGAGTTCTCCGTGTTCGGTGCGGATACGACGGTCGACTGGTCGATCATCGGCGACCGCAAAGAACTCGACGTGCGCGGCGCGCATCTCGGTCCTTATTGCTATCCCATCGCTATCGACTTGCTGGCGCGCGGGCTCGTGACTTCCAAGGGCATCGTCACGCACGACTTTTCCCTGGAAGAATGGGACGAAGCGATCAAGACCGCCAATTCACTCGACTCAATCAAGGTTTTGCTCAAGCCTAAGAGCGCTTGAAGCAAGTGTTGCAAGCGCGCCGCATTTTCTTAAGCAGGCGTTTTCTTGCTGACATAACCCGTACTAAGATGTAACGGTCAACGACGACGCTCGCCGAGGCCGAATGTGAGACGAAAGGATCTGCTCTATCTTGCGATTCTGGCGCTTCTTCTAAGGTTCTTGCCTGTCCTTGCGCTCTGTTTCCTGGCAAGCGGCTTAGCGGATTTTCAACGCAGCCGCCAGTTCGATGCAGCCAACTGGCGGCGTTATTTTCTTGGCAATGGCCTGCTTACGTGGGTGCTTTCTCCCTTCAATTTGCTGGTCGATCTCATCTGCGAACGGAATCACGGCGTCTACGATCTCTCGCAGTTACCGGCCGCGCATCAAGACGAGATCCGCTCGATCATCGCCGCTTTCAACGACCGTCTTCCGCTAGTGAACGCGCGCCTCGGAGGGCAAATGGCAAGCAAGCGCCGCGGCATGTGTTTCGTGCGCTGGTACGGCATGCCTGTCGATAGTTCGCTTGACTTACCGGAATTGGCGCGCGACTTCAAATACGTCAAGACCATCGGCATATCGGTTTTCAATGAGCGGCAGAGTACGTCAGTGCATTACGGACCGCTGCGTCTTACCTTGCGTTGTCTTTACAACCTCCGTCCTATCGACGACGAAAATGTCTTTATCGATGTAGCGGGGCGTCGTCATTATTGGCACGACGATCCGCTATTCATTTTCGACGATACGCTCGTGCATCGGTCGGTCAACGAATCCGATCGCTTGCGGTACTGCATTTTTCTCGATGTCTTAGGCCTTCGCATTTTGCGCGCGTGCTTGACGTCATGGTCGCGGCGGTGCGTCTTGGCGTCATGTCCATGCGACGTGTGTTCTATGCAAACTGAGAAATGATTCGCTAGCTTGCCAATAGGCGAGAGGGCCGTGAAGCAACTCGCCTTAGCTTTTATCATGCAACTAACTGTCGATCGCGCTCGATACTTTATGTTGACGCCTTAAAGCAAATTCCTCATTCCTTAAGCCTGCAAAGCAACATGGTGCTAAAGCCGTCTGAGCTAAAGGCGTCGCCATCCATGCTCCTTTTTTAATGCGGCGCTACAATCCGCTTGCCTCGTGCTTAGTCGCCTTGCATTCGAGACGCGATGAATTCAAAGACTGACGGCCGCCCCACGCCTTCAGCCTCATGCGATATCCGATAACCATTAATAAGCCGGAGCCGCCCAATGACCACGCTTTCCATCAACGGCCAGACGCATACCGTCGATGCGCCGCCCGACATGCCCTTGCTTTGGGTGCTGCGCGATCTTGTGGGCCTGACGGGCACCAAGTTCGGCTGTGGCATCGCGCAATGCGGCGCCTGCACCGTTCATCTCGACGGCGTCGCCGTGCGTTCATGCGTGCTGCCTGTGGCGGCTGTCGGTGAGCGCAAGGTGACGACGATCGAAGCCGTCGGCGACACACCCGCTGGCAAGAAGGTGCAAACCGCATGGCGTCAGCTGGATGTGGTGCAGTGCGGCTACTGCCAGTCCGGACAAGTCATGTCCGCGACCGCATTGCTCACGACCGTTCCCAATCCGACCGACGACGACATCGACGCCGCGATGGCGGGCAACATCTGCCGCTGCGGGACGTATCACCGCATCCGCGCGGCGATCAAGCAAGCCGCGAAGGAGGCCTGAGATGTCGCAAGGCTTAATCGAGGCGGGACGTCATGCGTCGCGCGGGACATTCTCGCGCCGTGCGTTTCTCAAGTTCGGCGTAACGATAGGCGCGGCTGCCAGCGGCGGCTTATTGATCGGCTTTAGTCTGCCGGCCGCGAGCCAGGATCAGAAGAGCGGCAACTCCGTTATTGCCGGCGATGGTGTCGAAACGCCGCAAGACGGCGTATTCGCGCCCAACGCCTTCGTGCAGATCGACAAGAACGGCAAGGTCACGCTCATCATGCCAAAGGTCGAGATGGGACAAGGCGTTTATACGGCGCTCCCCATGCTGATCGCCGAAGAGCTGGAAGTGCCGCTCGACAGCGTAGCGATTGCGCATGCGCCGCCCAACGAAAAGCTTTTCATGGACCCGTTGCTGGGCGGTCAGCTCACCGGCGGTTCAACGTCGATTCGTTATGCATGGGAACCGATGCGCAAGGCAGGCGCCGCCGCACGCATGACGCTCATAGCGGCTGCCGCGCAGCAATGGCAATGCGATGCATCGACATGCAGCGCCGCAGGCGGCAAGGTCACGCAGGCATCGAGCGGACGCAGCGCAAGTTATGGCGAACTCGTCGAAGCAGCCGCCAAATTGCCGGTTCCCAAAGACATCAAGCTTAAAGACCCCAAGGACTTCAAGCTGATCGGCACGCCCGCCAAGCGCTTGGATTCTCCCGAAAAAGTGGATGGCACGGCGGTATTCGGTCTCGACGTGCGCTTGCCCGACATGGTCTATGCGGCCATCGTGAACTGCCCGGTGTTCGGCGGCACGCTCGTTTCCGTCGACGACAGTCACGCCAAAAAAATCCCGGGCGTGAAGCAGGTCATCAAGTTCGACAACGGCGTGGCGGTCATCGGCGATCATACGTGGGCCGCCAAACGTGGCGCGGCCGCGCTCGTGATCGAATGGAACGAAGGCGCGGGCGCGAACACGTCGACGAAACAGCTTGTCGATGAAATGGCGAGCGCATCACGACGCTCGGGCGCCGTGGCGCGCAAGGACGGCGATGTCGACAAGGCGTTTGCCAATGCCAAGACGCGTGTCGATGCCGTCTACGTGCAGCCGTTGCTCGCACACGCGACGATGGAGCCGATCAACTGCACGGTGCACGTGCGCGTCGATGGCTGCGATGTCTGGCTAGGCACTCAGGTGCCCACGCGTGTCGTCGATGCAGGCGTCAAAGCCACGGGCTTGCCGCCCGAAAAGATCGTCGTGCATAACCATCTGCTCGGCGGCGGCTTCGGCCGCCGGCTCGAATTCGACATGGCCACGCAAGCGCTCAAGATAGGCAAGCAGCTTGGCGTGCCGGTCAAGGTCACATGGTCGCGCGAGGAAGACATTCAGCACGACATGTTTCGTCCTTGCTATCACGACACGCTGTCGGCCGGGCTCGATGCGAACGGCAAGCCCGTGGCGTGGACGCATCGCATCGTCGGTTCGTCGGTGCTTGCGCGTTTTGCGCCGCCGGCGGTGAAGAATGGCATCGACCCGGATGCGGTGGAAGTCTCCGCCGATCTTCCCTACGATCTGCCGAATCAACTCGTGGACTACGTGCGCCAGGAGCCACGCGAGGTGCCGACCGCATTCTGGCGCGGCGTGGGACCGACGCGTGGCACGTTCGTCGTGGAGAGTTTCATCGACGAACTCGCGGCGCAGGCGAAGATCGATCCCGTGCAGTATCGACGCGATCTGCTCGGCAAGTCGCCGCGCGCGCGCAATGTGCTCGATGTCGCCACGCAGGCGGCGGAATGGGGCAAGCAAACCATGCCGCAAGGTCAGGGGCGCGGCGTGTCGGTCATGCATGCGTTCGGCAGTTACTTCGCAATCGTGGCGGACGTCGCCGTCGATAAAGCCGGCGCGGTGAAGGTCAGTCGAATCGTATGCGCGGTGGATTGCGGCATGGTCGTCAATCCGAATACGGTCGAGGCGCAGGTGCAAGGCGGCATCATATTCGGCATTACGGCGGCGCTTTATAGCGAGATCACGATCAAGGACGGCCGCGTCGAGCAGAGCAATTTCACCGACTACCGGATACTGCGTATTCACGAAACGCCGCCGGTGGAAGTGCATATCGTCAAGAGCAGCGAAGCGCCGGGAGGAATCGGCGAACCGGGCACGGCGGCACTCGCCCCCGCCATCACCAATGCGATTTATGCCGCCACCGGCAAGCGACTGAGGCAATTACCAGTCGGCAACCAGTTGCAAAGCGCTTGACGGAGGCCGACATGAAAAACGTATTCAAGCCTCTCGTGGCTGCCTGTTTTGCAGCGTATGCCGTGACGTCGACACTCGCGCATGCAGCGGATGCATCCGCCGATGCACTCGTCGCACGCGGCGCTTACCTTGCCAAAGCCGGCGATTGCGTGGCCTGCCATTCCGCTCCGCGCGGCAAACCCATGACCGGCGGCTTGCCGATGATGACGCCGTTAGGCGCCATCTATACGACCAATATCACGCCCGACCCCGACACAGGCATTGGCCGCTATACGGAAGAGGATTTTGCTAAAGCCTTGCGCGAGGGCGTTGCCAAGGATGGCCATAATCTTTATCCGGCCATGCCTTATCCGTCTTATGCAAAGATCAACGATGAAGACATGCATGCGCTTTATGCGTATTTCATGCATGGCGTCGCGCCGATCAAGCAGGCTAATCGCGAACCAGACTTCAAATGGCCGCTTACCATGCGCTGGCCGCTCAAGCTTTGGAATCTGGTATTTCTCGAGAAGGGCGTGTACCGCGATAAACCCGGCAAGGATGTCGCCTGGAACCGTGGCGCCTATCTCATTCAAGGCCTGGGCCATTGCGGCTCGTGTCATACGCCACGAGGGATCGCGTTCCAGGAAAAAGGACTCGACGAAACGAGCAGCGTCTATTTAACCGGGGGTTTGCTCGACAACTGGTTTGCATCGAACCTCACCGCCGAACACAACACCGGTCTTGGCCGATGGAGCGAGCAGGATATCGCGACGTTCCTCAAAACCGGCGCGAACGGGCACGCGTCCGCATTCGGCGCAATGACGAGCGTGATCAACAACAGCACGCAAGCCATGAACGACAGCGATGTGGCGGCCATGGCGAGTTATCTGAAGTCGCTGCCGGCAGCGGGCGGTAACGGCAACACGCCGTATTCGTATGATGCCAAGGCCACGAAGGTGTCCCTGGCGCGTCCAGCTGCATCGGATTCGGGCGCGCGTGTCTACACGGCGTACTGCATGCATTGCCACGGCGTGGACGGTCGTGGCTTTGCGCCGATGCTCGCGCCTTTGGCGGGCAATCCCAACGTGCTGGAAAAGGATGCGTCGTCGCTCATTAACGTGACGCTGAACGGCACTGGCGACCTCGTCATTCAAGGCGTGCCGGCGCCTTATCCCATGCCTCGCTATGCGCCGGTACTGAGCGATCAGCAGATAGCGGACGTACTAACGTTCGTTCGCGGCGCATGGAACAACAACACGCCCGCCGTCAACGTCGAGGACGTCACCAAAATGCGCAAGTCGACGCAGGCGGCGCGTTGAGCCGCGTCAAGTGGAAAAATCGACCACGTCGAGCGTGACCGAACTCGACGGATGAGCAAGGAATTTACGATGAACGCGAGCGCTGATGCGCTCGTAGCCATCGCTTAACGCTTTGAGCAGACGCTCGTCGGTAGCACCGACGGGCGCCCAGAAATATTGCTCCAATGCCTTGCGCGTGATGTTGCACTGAATGGCCTGCTCGCGCGAGAAGGCAACGAAACTGACGGACGCGCGGTCCGCCGAGACGCTGGCATTGACGTTCATCTTGCTTGTCATGATTCGACAGGGTTGTCCGGTTCGCGGTTTTTATTTTGTCAGAAATTCGCCGCTCCGCGCATGCTTCATCGTTCGGCAAACGTGCGCAAGCAGGCAAACGACTTCCTTCATTACGGTGACGTGGGAAGCCGCTAAAGTATTCTAAAGGGTTTGCCGAACGTTCGTTCGCTAATGCATTACGCGTTCGCTTTCCCCGCCGCGTCTCAAATGGCGGGCCGGACGGCCCGCACGAGCTACCGACGCTTGTCATTTTCGACAAAAGAATGGAAAGAAAAATAAAAACAATGCATGCTCAGGTGTACTACTCTAGATCGAATGTCCAGAGCAGTGTCTCCACCAAGAGCAGGAGTCGATAACGGTTCGACCTGGCGCGGCTCGCCCCGGTGTCAAAGATGGCGCGTCGTGCATTCCCGAAAGTTCACCAGGCAGCGGTCCGGCTTGCTTCGCGGACGTCTGTTGCCGCCAGCAGGAGCGGAACATGAAGCTTCCATCGACGATGGATCCCTGGAGCCGTACCCTGGCATTGCTCGATAGCCGGTCAAGCCGACGATCGCAGTCTGGCGAGACCCATGGGCTGATGCCGCGTGCCTTCACGCGCGAGCCATCGAACGCATTAGCGCGGGCGGCGGGCGCGGAAAGCGTGAACATTCGCGTGTTGGAGCGCTTGAGCGAATCGACACTGGCGCTTTCGTGGCACGATCCCACTTCATTCAATTATTCCGAGCAGGTGTGGGCACTTTGCACGGCGCGTAAGGGCGGAACGTGCGTGCTAAGCGGGCAGGTGATCAGGCGCGGGCAGCCGGTGTACCGGCCAAGGCGCGTGGGCAGTTCCGTGCCGCTTAATAGCGGCGCGATGATTCTCGCGGGCGCGCTCGTGACGCATGTGCACGAGCCTGCCGAGATGGCGCAGGAAAGCTGAGAAGTCGTCAAGAGGGCGTGTGCAATGCACGCCTCGCCACACCGCTTTTTTGATTGTTTCGCCAACGCCATATTCATCAAGCCATTGCGCCGTGCGCGGTTAAAGCACGTCAAGCGCATCGAACGCAATTAGGCCGAAAGCAATAAAAAGTAATCTTTTGAGCGATTGCCGCTATAACAATGGTATCGCTTTAAGATGTCTCGACGGGTGAGTGTGCGCGTCGAGATTAATGCTTCATTGTTTAAGCCTTTATCAATTCTCGTACGCTCATTCCCTAGACCTATGCAGGATATCAAACGGGGGAAGAATGGTTACATTGGCTCAGTTGGAAACTCAGATTCAAAAATTGCAGCGCCGTGCAGATGCATTGCGTGAACGTAAATCGAGCGAGGTCATCGCAAACATTCGCGCGCTGATGCAGGAATATGGCCTAACTACGGCGGATCTCGACAAGAGCGACAGTTCGCCTGGCGTCAAGAAGCGCGGGCGTCCGGTGGGGTCGAAGAATGTGGCTTCGTCCAGGAAGGCCGTCAAGAAATCGAAGATGCCGCCTAAGTATCGTGACCCCGCAAGTGGTCTGACTTGGAGTGGGCACGCGCGTCCACCGGCCTGGATCAAGGATGTAGTAGACCGTAGCGTGTATTTGATCGACGGCGCATCAAACGGCAAAACGGGCGCGCGTCGTGACAGTCCGGCAGGATCGTCTAAGGCAGCGGGCGCCAAGAGCAAAGCTCGTCCGGCAGGAAAGAAAGCGGCAAGCGTGCAAGAAGCAAACACTTGAAAATGCGCTTAGCGCGGTTTAATCCCGCTAAGCAAGCAACGGACTGCGCATGCTGGAATAGCCGCTTGCGCGATCGTAGGCAAGCCCGACTTGCAACACGGCAAGATCCATTTGCGCCGGCCCGATTATTTGTATTCCGGCTGGCAAACCCGCAGGACCGAAACCGGCTGGCGCCGACAACGCGGGTAAGGACGCCATGGTTGCGGGCACCACGGTTTCCATCCATCGGTGATAGGTATCCATTGTTCGTGCGCCTATGGAATGAGGCCAGTTGAGCGTGGCATCGAAGGGGAAGACTTGTGCCGCAGGCAGCACAAGAAAATCATAACGTTCGAATAGCGCGTTGAGCGTTTGGTACCACGCCGAACGGTCCAGTGCGGCGCGGTAGACGTCTTCTCCCGAAAGACCCAGTCCGCGCTCGATTTCCCATACGGCTTCGGGCTTTAGCAATGCGCGCTTAGCGGCATCGCGATAAAGCGGCGCATTAGCGCCCGCGATGGCGAAGCTGCGTAAATCGATCCACGCTTGCCACAAGCGATTAAAATCGAATTTCAACTCTGCCGCTTCAACCGTGCAACCTGCCGTTTCAAAGTGACGCAAGGCGGCGCTACAGGTATCGAGCAAGGACGTCTCGGTAGGCAGATATCCGTTCAGATCGCCAAGCCAGCCGATTCGCGTGCCACGCATATCGCGCTCCAAGGCACTGGCAAATGCCGCCGGTGAATCGCCGCGGCGCGAGAGTGGGGCGCGCGCATCGAATCCCGCTTGCACCGAAAGCAGGAAGCCGAGTTCGGGGACCGTGCGCGCCATTGGACCGGCGACGCTGAATTGCTGATAGAACACTTCGTCGGCGGGGCCATACGGCACGCATCCCGGTGTACTGCGAAATCCGAACACGTTGTTGAATGCCGCAGGCGTGCGCAGCGAGCCCATCATGTCCGATCCATCGGCCACGGGAAGCATGCGCAACGCGACCGCAACGGCTGCGCCGCCACTGCTTCCGCCAGCCGACCGAGATGGATCGAATGCGTTGCGCGTCAAACCATAAACGGGGTTATAGGTATGTCCGCCAAGGCCGAACTCGGGAGAGTTGGTGCGGCCAATGAAGACCGCGCCTGCGCGACGCGTGCGTTCGAAAATGAACGCATCGGTTTGCGTGATTTGCTTGGCGAAGAGGGGCGAGCCTTTGGTCGTCACCATGCCGGCGACGGGCAAAATGTCCTTGGGCGCTTGAGGAAAACCATGCAACACGCCAAGACTTCCGTTACGCGCCAACTGCGTGTCGCGCTCGCTTGCGAGCTTTAAAAGACTCTCGTGATCCTGCATCGCGACAATCGCGTTGACTTGCGGGTTGAGGCGATCCACTTGCGCCAGATACGCGCTCATCACTTCGACGCAAGATACTTCTCGTGCATGGATAGCTTGGGATAGCGCAATGGCGTCGAGTGCAACGATATCGTTGGTGGGCAAGGAAGCAAGCCTGGTCATATGCGTTTAGCGATTAAATTCGGGTAACACGTATTTCGCGACTTCCTCGATGACCGCGCGTGCCTCGCGCCGCTCAGAAGAAACGTTCAGCGTGACATGATGCGTGCCGTTATTCCGCATGGCGCGCAGCAGGTCGATCAACGCGCGATAACCCGTGCGATAGCCAAGAGAAATATCGCTGGCAGGTTCGTCGGGATCTTCGCTCAAGTCGAGACGCATGGCCACGCCGAATGCGCGAAATTTGCCGGGCGACACGCGCTCGACCGCTGCGCGCCACATGCTATAGCGGCCGCGCTGCGCTTGCGGTTCGCGGTGATAAGTCATCCAGCCAAGCGAGTGACGCGCAATCCAGTCGACGCTTTGACCGCCGGAGCCGACTGCGATCAGGGGAATCGAAGCGTCCTGCTCAGGCAGCAGAAAGAACGCGGGCGCACCTTCGGGCTCGCGGTCCGGATTAACGCGCGAGGGCACCTCAATGGCCGCAGCGAGCGTCTCCCAATGCCGTTTGTATAAGTCGCGGCGTTCTTCAGGATCGCGCCCGAAGGCCGCATATTCAGGCGGCCTGTCACCGGAGCCGACACCGAGAATGAAGCGTCCACGCGAAAGCGTATTGACGGAAACGGCGCCCTTGGCGATATGAAGCGGGTGCCTCAACGTGAGCACGATTGCTCCGCTTGCAAGCGCTATACGCTGCGTATTCGATGCAAGCGCGCCGAGCAGAACCCACGGATCGAGGTGTCCGACGGGATCGGGATAGTCGATGCTATTGAGCGGGACATCGCGCACCCATAGCGCACGAAAGCCGAGTTGATCTGCAAGACGCGCGAGTTCTAGCTGCTCGCTAAAGTCCACTACGGTCCGGCCCGACGTTACCAAGGGAAGCGTAAGGCCGATGGAGAGCTTGCCGGGTGCGAACAGCGTGTTCGCGATGGAAGAGGCGGACATGGCACTCGACGGAAGATGAGAAGGGCATGTCCATCGATACTATCACTCGGCAAAGAAGCCCGACGCCGTCAAGCGCCGGGCTTTTCATGGCGTTAAACCGCGGGCACCACGCGGCGATGCGTCACGAGCGATACCGCGAACGTCACGACGATATTCACCGCCAGCGCAATCAGGCCGATATAAAGCGGCCACGATCCCGCGCCGACATGCAGGATATACACCGGCTTGAGCCCTTGCGAGATGGCAAGTCCAGTGCCGAGCACGATACCGACGAGCCAGCCGAGAAAGAGGCCGGGCATCGTCATGCGGCGCGTGTAGAGACTGAACACGATAGCGGGGAATATTTGCAGAATCCACACGCCGCCGAGCAATTGCAGGTCGATGGCATATTGCGTCGGCAGGAAGACGATGAACAGCAGCGCGCCGAACTTCACGACGAGCGATACCACCTTGGCCGTCGCGGCTTCCGAAGCGGGCGTCATGTCCGGCGAGATCAGCGGTCCCCACAAGTTGCGTGTGAAAAGATTCGCCGCGCCGATCGACATGATCGCGGCCGGCACGAGCGCACTAATGGCAATGGCCGCCGCCGCGAAGCCCACGAACCACGAGGGAAACAGCGTGTTGAAGAGCGCGGGCACGACATCCGACGCCGATTTCACATGAATGCCCGCCGCGATCGCCATATAGCCGAGCAATGCGATCAGGCCCAGCAGCAAGGTATAAGCAGGCAGAAAGATCGCGTTCTTGCGCACCGTGGTCGCGGACGACGAAGACAGCACGGCGGTCATGGTATGCGGATACATGAATGCCGCAAGCGCCGATCCAAGCGCAAGCGAAGCATACGCCGTGAATTGCGCGGGCTTGAGCGTGATGCCCGTTGCGCCGCCCTTGGCCTTGAAGAACTGATCGGCGGTATCGAACACATGCGCATAGCCGCCGAGCTTCGACGGAATGACCCACACGGCCGCGATCACGACGATATAGATCATGATGTCCTTGACGAACGCGATCATCGCGGGCGCGCGCAGGCCGCTCGTGTAGGTGTAGAGCGCGAGGATCACGAACGCGACGATCAACGGCAATTCGCCCGTCACGCCAAGTCCCTTGATGACCACCTGCATGCCGACCAGTTGCAGCGCAATATAAGGCATGGTCGCGACGATGCCCGTCAACGCGATGGCAGCAGGGAACCACTTGCCGCCGTACTCGCCGTGCACATAGTCCGCAGCGGTGATGTGATTCTTGGCGTGCGCGATTTTCCAGAGCTTGGGCATTACCGCGAACACGAACGGGTACACGATGATCGTATAAGGCAGCGCGAAGAAGCCGTACGCGCCGACCGAATAGACCAGTGCGGGAACCGCGATCACCGTATAGGCGGTATAGAAATCGCCACCGACCAGGAACCACGAAATCAATACGCCGAACTGCCGGCCGCCCAAGCCCCATTCATGGAGTTGCGTAAGATCGCCACGCTTCCAGCGCGCCGCAAAGAAGCCGACGACGGTGACCAATAGAAAGAACGCGATGAAGATGGTCATCGCAACCGGATTGACTGGATTGAGATCGTTCATTTGATGCCCCGATACACGACATAAAGCAAAAGCGACGTGAGCGGCACCCAAAGAAACTGATACCAGTAGAAGAAGGGAAAGCCTGCGAACGATGGATGCGTGTCGTTATAAAACGGCAGCCAGAGCAGGGCAATATAGGGAATCAAAAGAGTCGCCCAGAGCCATGGACGGTTCTTGTTTTGGTCGCTCGTGTCGGGTTCCAACGCTGGTTCTCCTCATCCGTCGTTGCGGGTTCGAGGCGCGGCGCAGTATCGTCTTTTGTCTGCGCCTGGCGCTGCGAGCGAATTATCCAAGATATTTGTAATTGATGCGCGCACGTCACGCTATCTTCGTTTAATGCTTACGTGTTCCTTTCCGGTTACGTCAAGCATTAGCTAAACCATCGCCTTTGGTTGGTCTTGGCACGATGCGCTAAAGCTGAACCGCTTTGAAGACGACCAGCATTGCACGCTCGACGCTAAAGCCCGCGGGATCGATCGACACACTCATGCTTCGTCCGACGATCCTTCGAGGTCGATACCCAATTCAGCCGCCATGCGCTGAACCATCGCTCGCAGCTGGTTGACTTCGAGTGTCAGGCGCTTTTGCTCGGCCTTGAGCGATTCGACTTCCGATGGCGACCAAGACTCGCGTTCAGCGACATCGCGCACGGGGAAATCGCTCATGCTCACTTCGCCGCATAGCAAATGCACCCAGCGGCTTTCGCGCTCGCCCGGCACGCGCGGCAATTTCATCACGCGCGGCGGGTCGTTGGAAGCGAGCTCATCGAGAAAGCTCTCCACGGAGGAGATGTCCGCGAAGCCATGCAGACGCGCGCTGTTCGAACGCAATTCGGCAGCGGTTTGCGGGCCGCGCAAGAACAACGTAGCGAGCAAGGCAACCGATTGGCTCGGCACACCAAGCACACGATTGACGTTATGTTCGAAACGCGGCACGCGGCTGCTGCTGCCTTCCATCACGAGCGAGAGGCGCTTCAATCCGTCGATGGTCGTGAGGACTTCGTCCTCGCTCACGTTCATGACTGGAGCCCGGGCGGTCTTCTGGTTGCATCCCGAGGTGAGGGAGTTGAGCGATAAAGGATAAGTGTCCGGCACGGTATGCTGCTTTTCGACGAGCACGCCGAGGACGCGTGCTTCGAGTGGCGTGAGTTCGCGCAAGGCAGGGCGCGAAGCGGGAGAAGAGGGCGTATTCATGAACTGTCGGAGACTGGCTGTGAGACGCTTATGATACCGGTGGAGCGCAACGATTCATGCGTACGCGCACCGCCGTGCGGCCGTCTGGCTTCCTCAGACTGTGCACTCGTTCGGACCGATGCGCTTTTATGGTGCATGGATGTTGGCATCGGCGCAATATAAAGGTGTTTAATTCCGGCTTGTACCATTGGCATTGAAGTTGCTTTTTGATTGAACGGCACTGGGCTGCCCGCGCAATCGATGCAGACGAAAATCGTGGTTATCGTAGACATCGCGCTTAGAGGTCGCCTAAGAAACAACACGACATACCGGTTGAGTCCGGTCGGCCGCGTCGTTCAGGCTTTCGAGCGTTTGCGAGTGCAACCAGAATTACGAGCGAAGGGGCGCCGCCCCAGCATGCACTTCATATGGAAGACCGGTTATGACGCAAGCATTCTTCAACGAGATGTTCGAGCAAAGCGTGCTGGAGGCGCGCGGTGTGCCAGCGGCAGCCTTCAATGACGTGGGCGATCCGCGCAAGCATTACCGCGATTTCATGACCTGGCTCATCGCCCAGAGCGAACAGCAAATCAGCCTCAAGCGCGCCGAAGCCGATCTCAACTTTCGCCGCGTCGGCATTACGTTCGCAGTCTATGGAACGAGCGATACATCCGGCAGCATTCCCGAGCGCACCATTCCCTTCGATGTCATTCCGCGCATCTTTCCTGCAGACGAATGGAAAGCGCTGGAGCGCGGTTTGCGGCAACGCGTCAATGCGCTTAATCGGTTCATTCACGACATCTATCACGAGCAGAACATCATTCGCGCGGGCATCATTCCCGAGGCGCAGATTCTCAACAACTCGCAGTATCGTCCGGAGATGCGCGGCGTTAAGGTGACGCGCGACATCTATGCGCATATCGCGGGTATCGACATCGTTCGTGCCGGCCAAGGCGAGTTCTACGTACTCGAAGACAATCTGCGTGTGCCATCGGGCGTGTCCTACATGCTTGAAAACCGTAAGATGATGATGCGGCTCTTTCCCGATCTGTTCGCGCGTAACCGCGTGGCGCCGGTTGCGCATTACCCCGATTTGCTGCTCGATACATTGCGCGCGGCGGCGCCCGCAGGCGTTGAAAATCCGACGATCGTCGTGATGACGCCCGGCATGTATAACTCGGCGTATTTCGAGCACACGTTCCTAGCGCAGCAAATGGGCGTCGAGTTGGTCGAAGGACAGGATCTCTTCGTCGACCACGACTTCGTGTATATGCGCACGACGCAAGGGCCGCAGCGCGTCGATGTGATCTATCGCCGCGTGGATGACGACTTCCTCGATCCGCTCGTGTTCCGCGAAGATTCGTCGCTCGGCGTTCCGGGCCTCATCTCGGCATATCGCGCGGGCAACGTGTCACTCTGCAATGCGGTAGGAACAGGCATTGCCGACGACAAATCGATCTACCCGTATGTGCCGGACATGGTGCGCTTCTATCTCGGCGAAGAGCCGATACTCAACAACGTGCCGACATGGATGTGCCGCAAGCCAGACGACTTCAAGTATGTGCTCGATCACTTGCCCGAACTCGTCGTGAAGGAAACGCATGGCGCGGGCGGCTACGGCATGCTGGTCGGCCCGGCATCGACGACCGCGCAGATCGCCGAGTTTCGCAAGGTGCTCGAAGCGCATCCGGACAAATACATCGCGCAGCCTACGCTCGCGCTATCGACATGCCCGACGTATGTGGAGGCAGGCATCGCGCCTCGCCATATCGATCTGCGTCCGTTCGTGCTGTCGGGCAACGAGGTGCGTATGGTGCCGGGCGGCCTTACTCGGGTCGCGCTACGTGAAGGTTCTCTTGTTGTGAATTCGTCGCAAGGAGGCGGAACCAAGGACACGTGGGTGCTTGAACGCTAAGAGCCCCGGCTCGAGAATCGAGACGCGAACCTCCATATCAACAACCGGGAAAACCCATGCTGAGCCGTACCGCGGATCATCTCTTCTGGATGGCGCGCTATACCGAACGCGCCGAAAACACCGCGCGCATGCTCGACGCGAACTATCAGCTTTCGCTCTTGCCGCAGTCCGATGAATATGCGGAACTGGGCTGGCGCGCGATGCTCTCCATCTCCGAACTAAGCGGCATCTATTCCGCCGCGCACCACGGCATGAAGAGCCACGAGGTCGTCGACTTCATGGCGCGGGACATGTCGAATCCCTCGTCCATCGTGAGTTGTCTGCGGGCTGCTCGCGAGAATGCGCGCGCTGTACGCAGTTCCACGAACAGCGAGTTGTGGGAATCGCTCAATACGACGTGGCTCGACTGTCAGCGCATGCTGGCCGATGGCATTCTCGAGCGCGAGCCCTATACCTTCTTCGAGTGGGTGAAGTTTCGTTCGCATCTCTCGCGCGGGGTTCAGCTCGGCACGCTCGTCAAGGACGATGCGTTTTACTTCATGCGTCTCGGAACCTTCATCGAACGTGCGGATAATACGGCTCGCATTCTCGATGTGAAGTTCGAGATGATGGAGCAGCGCGCCGATACCTCCGCGCAGCCGTTCGATTATCACCACTGGACCGCCGTGCTGGGCTCGGTATCGGGCTTCGAGGTGTATCGCCGGGTGTATCGCGATGTCATTACCCCCGAGCGCGTTGCGGGCCTCTTGATTCTCTATGGCGAATGGCCGCGCTCGCTTGCGGCGAGCATTGCCGAAGCGGAGCTGCTCATCCGTCATGTCACCAAGGGTCGCGAAACCGAGGCGTCGCGCCTGGCGGCGCAGTTGAGCGCCGAGCTTAGAACGGGACGCATCAGCGAGATTCTGCAAGCGGGGCTGCACGCGTATCTCGTGAGCTTCCTCGCGCGCGTGAACGATCTTGCAGGCCGTATCAGCCGCGAGTTTCTCTTGCCTATCGCTCCCGAGACGCCGGAAGCGACTCAGGAGCCCTCGAAAACGCAGACGCAAACGCAGGGGACGGGTCAGTCGCAGAGCCAGTCGCAAGGCTCCGCTTGAACGCGTCCCTAGCGTTTCGACGCCGCCGCGACGACGCGATGCACGAAGCGCAGCTTGTCGATCACCGCCGGGGCGAGCGTGAACGGATAACCATCGGGCATGCCCAGGCTGCGGTTCAGGCTGTTGAGCACATAGGTCAACGGAAACCAGCGTTTCATCAGGTTATCGAAGGTGGTTTCCTCGACAGGCGTCTGGTCGGTAAGCGTCGGTTCATGCGGACTGTCGGGGACGAGCGCGAGGCCGCAGGACACGGCGGTATCGAGCGTATCGACGATATGCAGGTAATGCGCCCAGGTCTCGGCCCAGTCCTCCCACGGATGCATCGTGGCATAGCTGCTCACGAAGTTCTCTTCCCAATTGGGAGGCGGTCCCTCGTTGTAATGGCGCTGGAGCGCGGCGTTGTAGTCCTGCTGCTCGTCGCCGAATGCAGTGCGATATGGCGCGATTCGCGCGGTGTCGCCAATCAGGCGATCGAAGAAATAGTGCCCTGTTTCATGGCGGAAATGACCGAGCAAGGTGCGATACGGCTCATGCAGATCGGCGCGCGTTTTCTCGCGATGCGCATCATCGGCTTCCGCGATGTTGAGCGTGATGATGCCGTTGTCGTGACCCGTCATCACGCCGTGGCCTTGCGAATCGCCTTCGAGAAAGCGGAATTCGAGGCCGCGTTCCGGGTCTTCCTGCCGCGAGATCACCGGCAGGCCGAGCTCGGAAAGCGTATAGAGCAAGCGCCGCTTGGCCGCCTCGATCCGATACCAGTAGGTGCGGTTGTCGGGATTGTCGAGGTTGGGAATGACGCTCGTGAGCTTGCAGGAGCAGCAGAGCGTTTCCGGCGAATCGGCGGGAACCACCCAGTTGCAGACGTTCTCGACCTCGTAGTTATGACACGGGCGGTACAACATGTCTTTCGCGAGGGGATGCAGGCTTTTCCATTGGCCGTCGCCGGTTTCCTCGAATGCGCTGATCTGATTGAGTTCGGGCACGTAGCCAAGCCGCGCGCCGCAATTTTCGCAGTGTGTGTTCTCGAAGAACACGAGCTGATCGCAGCGGTTGCAGTGAAAAGTCTTCATCGTGATAGCCGGAAGGGGTGGAGTTCGCGTCGGAACCGACGCGGTGTTCGTGGATGCGCGCAGTTCACGCAATCATCGTGCCGCGTTAAGCGCTCTTCCCGCCTGGCGTTACAGCAACGCTTAAGCAACAGATAAGACGCGCACGATGCACTGTCCGTGTGCGGCGTCATTTGAATAAAAGGAGTCCGGTGTGTCCATTCGCGTCGCGTTGAACCATGTCACGCATTACCGTTATGACCGGCTCGTCGGGCTGTCGCCGCAAGTGGTGCGCTTGCGCCCGGCGCCGCATTGCCGCACGCCGATTCTGTCGTACTCGTTGAACGTCGAGCCCGAGGAACACTTCATCAACTGGCAGCAGGACGCGTTCGCCAATTACCAGGCGCGCCTTGTTTTCCCGGAGAAAACGCGCGAGTTCAAGGTGACGGTCGATCTCGTCGCCGAGATGGCGGTCTATAACCCGTTCGATTTCTTTCTCGAACCGTCCGCAGAAAAATTTCCGTTCGCTTACGCGCCGGATTTGCGCCACGACCTCGCACCCTACATGATCAAGCGCGAATTGACGCCGCGCTTTGCGGAGTTCATCGCGAGCATCGACCGTACGGAGACGCCGACCATCGACTTCATGGTCGGATTGAATCAACGTCTCGCCGATGAGATTCGCTACCTGATCCGCATGGAACCGGGCGTGCAGACGCCGGAGGAAACGCTCGTCAGCGCTGCCGGTTCGTGCCGCGATTCAGGCTGGCTGCTCGTCGAAACGCTGCGCCATCTGGGACTTGCAGCGCGCTTCGTCTCGGGCTATCTGCTGCAGCTCGCGCCGGATACGAAATCGCTCGACGGTCCGAGCGGCACGGAAGTCGACTTCACGGATCTGCATGCATGGTGCGAAGTGTTTCTGCCGGGCGCGGGCTGGATCGGTTTCGATCCGACCTCGGGCCTGCTCGCGGGAGAAGGCCACATTCCGGTGGCGTGCACGCCGGAGCCGGACAGCGCGGCGCCCGTTTCAGGTGCAGTCGATGAGAGCGAAGTCGAATTCACTCACACCATGACCATCACGCGCGTGCTGGAAACGCCGCGTGTGACGAAGCCGTACAGCGAGGAAGACTGGAGTGACGTGCTGCGCATGGGCGATCAGGTCGATGCGCAATTGAATGCTTCCGACGTGCGCCTGACGATGGGCGGCGAGCCGACCTATGTCGCCGTGCGCGACCGCGATGCGCCCGAATGGAACACCGACGCCCTTGGTCCGACCAAACGCGCCTACGCGGTCACGCTAATGGACAAGCTGCGCGCGGAGTACGGCGTGAACGGCTTCCTTCATATCGGCCAGGGCAAGTGGTATCCCGGCGAGCAGTTGCCGCGCTGGGCGCTGTCGCTATTCTGGCGTGCGGACGGCGAGCCGTGCTGGAGCGATCCCACGCTCTTCGCGGACGAACGCGAGCCCGCCAACTACACCGCCGAAGATGCCGAGCGCTTCATTCGCCATCTCGCGGGCAAGCTTTCCTTGGATGCAAAATACGTTCAGGCGGGCTACGAAGACAGTTGGTACTACCTGTGGCGCGAGCGTCGCCTGCCGGTCAACGTGGACCCGTTCGACTCGCGTCTCGACGACGAACTGGAGCGCGCACGGCTCTTCCGCGTGTTCGATTCCGGCTTGCCCTCGGTGACCGGCTACGCGCTGCCCATTGCCCGCGAAGCCGCCGACGGCACGCGTCCGGCGCACTGGGCGAGCGGCCCGTGGTTCTTCCGCGACGAGCGCATGTATCTGATTCCGGGCGATTCGCCGATGGGCTACCGCATGCCGCTCGATTCGCTGCCGTGGGTGGCCAAGAGCGACTATCCGTATCAGCACGAGCACGACCCGTTTGCGCCGTCCATGCCCTTGCGCCGGGCGGCTGAATTTCGCATGCAATATGCCGCCGACCGGGATTTTGAATCCGGTGTGCAAAATGCCGAGCCGGGCGCAGATGTTCTCGGCAGCGATGCGGCAGGTCCGGGGAAAGCATTGACCGGATCGTCAGCCTTGGGCGATGCATCGGCGTATTCGGCAAGCACTCGCATGCCCGAACGAGGCGAATCCGCGAAGTGGATCGCGCGTACCGCCGTGTGCGTCGAAGCACGCAATCCGGCGCGCGCCGCAGGTCCGAAAGCCGAAGCCGATGCGCTCAAGAAACACGGCAACGGCAATAAGCTCATGCATGTGTTCATGCCGCCGCTGACCTCGCTCGACGCGTATCTCGACTTGCTCGCCGCCGTCGAAGCCACGGCCGCCGACCTGCGTATCCCGGTGATCGTCGAAGGCTATCCGCCGCCGCGCGACACGCGTCTGAAGGTGCTGCAAGTCACGCCCGATCCTGGTGTGATCGAGGTGAACATTCATCCGGCATCTAACTGGAAACAGCTCGTCGAGCACACCGAATTTCTCTATAACGCGGCGCACGAGACGTATCTGAGCCCGGAGAAATTCATGCTCGACGGCCGTCATACCGGCACGGGCGGCGGCAACCACTTCGTCCTTGGCGGTGCGACTCCGCCCGACAGCCCGTTCCTGCGACGGCCCGATCTGCTCGCGAGCCTGATTGCCTATTGGCTCAACCATCCGTCGCTATCCACACTGTTCTCGGGTCTCTTTATCGGTCCGACGAGCCAGGCGCCGCGTGTCGACGAGGCGCGCAACGATCAGGTCTACGAGCTTGAAATTGCATTCAAGGAACTGCAACGCCAGCTCGATCTGCTGGGCGGTCGCGACAGCGCCACCGTGCCGCCTTGGCTCATCGACCGCATTCTGCGCAATATCCTGATCGATGTGACCGGCAACACGCACCGCGCGGAATTCTGCATCGACAAACTGTATTCGCCCGATGGTCCGACCGGCCGCCTCGGCCTGCTCGAACTGCGCGGCTTCGAAATGCCGCCGCACGCGCGCATGAGCCTCGTGCAGCAGCTTCTGCTGCGCGCGCTGGTCGCCCGCTTCTGGGAAAAGCCCTACACCGCGCGCCTTACGCGCTGGGGCACGGAGCTGCACGACCGCTTCATGCTCGGCAGTTTCGTGGAAATGGATTTCGAGGACGTGCTGGCCGACTTGCGCGAAGCCGGCTTCGCATTCGAGAAGAGCTGGTTCGATCCGCATTTTGAATTCCGTTTCCCGCTCGTCGGCGCCTACGACACCAATGGCATCGAACTGACGCTGCGCAATGCACTCGAACCGTGGCACGTGATGGGCGAGGAAGGTGCGATAGGCGGCACGGTGCGCTTCGTCGATTCTTCCGTCGAGCGGCTCGAAGTGCGGGCGCTCGGGCTCAACGGCGCCCGGCATGTCATTACCGTGAACGGCCGCCCCTTGCCGATGCAGCCCACGGGACGCGTCAGTGAATATGTGGCCGGCGTGCGCTTCAGAGCATGGTCGCAATCGGCGTCGCTGCATCCGACCATCGACGTGCATGCGCCGCTGACTTTCGATATCGTCGATACCTGGACGGGCCGCGCCATCGGCGGATGTCAGTATCATGTCGCGCATCCGGGCGGGCGCAATTATCAGACGTTCCCGGTGAATGCATACGAAGCGGAGAGCCGCCGGCGCGCGCGTTTCTTCGCGACGGGACATACGCCGGGCGCAACACAGATCGAGCCGCAGCAACGCAGCCTCGAATTCCCCTTCACGCTCGACCTGCGCTATCGTTAAGAAGCGCTCATTCACGGAACCAGACGATCTTGCCGTTTCAATCGACCTTGCCCTTCGACACGTCCGGTGCGCGTGTCGACGCACTCGCGCTGATGCGCACCTTGCCGGCGCGCGAAGGGCACTGGGACGAATTGCGCGATTCTTCCGGCCAGTTGCGCGAGCCCTGGCGCCAGTTTTTCGAATTGCTCGGTGAAGACGGTATCGAGCATCTGGATGAAGGCGTGGCCGCCGTTGCGCAGCAGATTCGCGACAACGACATCACGTACAACGTCTATGCCGATAACGGCGAGCCGCGCGCGTGGTCGCTCGACCTGCTGCCGCTTCTGATCGACGAAGAAGAGTGGGCCGTGATCGAGCGCGGCGTCGCTCAGCGCGCGCGTCTCATGGAAGCGATCATGGCCGATATCTACGGCCCGCAGACGCTGCTGCATCGTGGTCTCTTGCCCACCGCGCTCGTGTTCGGACATCCTGGCTATCTGCGTCCCGTGAAGGGCTACGTACCGCCTGGCGGGCGCTTTCTGCAGATCGTCGCGGTCGATCTCGCGCGCACGCCAAAGGGCACATGGACGGTCATGGCGCATCGGACCGAGGCGCCTTCCGGCCTCGGTTATGCGCTCGAAAACCGGCTCATCGTCGCGAGTCTATTTGCCGATCCGTTTCGCGCCATGCGTGTGAGCCGTCTCGCGCCCGCTTATGCGCAACTCATCGCGACGCTCGCACGCGCCGCACGCGCCACCATGCGCGACGACGATGGCGAACACGAAGAGACTTCTCCCGATGCACCGCATATCGCGCTTTTGAGTCCAGGACCATTCAGCGAGACTTACTTCGAGCACGTGTTCCTTGCGCGCTATCTGGGCGTGACGCTCGTGGAAGGCAAGGATCTGACGGTGCGGCACGACAAGCTCTATCTCAAGACCCTCGCGGGTTTGTCGAGAGTGCATGCAATATTACGGCGGCTCGACGATGCATTCTGTGATCCAGTCGAGTTGCGCGGAGACTCGACCATTGGCGTGCCGGGACTGCTGCAGGTTATGCGCGCGGGCAACGTGATGGTGTCCAACGTGCCGGGCGCCGGCTTCACCGAATCTCCCGCGCTCAATGCATTCCTGCCGGGTATCGCCGATGCCTTGCTCGATGAGTCGCTCGACTTGCCGACCGTGCCGACGTGGTGGTGCGGCGAGCCCGCCGCGCGCGAGGAAGCATTCGAGCAACTGGACCGAGCGTTGCTCGCGCCGACGTGGCCGGGCGCGCAAACCGACCATCCGCCGGGCATCGACGCGGGCGTGCAGGACCTGGCGGAATGGCGCGAACGGATTGAACGCTCGCCGGATGTTTTCACCGTGCAGGAGAACCTGCAGTTTTCGAACGCACCGCGTTTCAATGATGGCGCATTGGGTTCGCGTCCCTGCGTGCTGCGCGTGTATGCCATTGCGAACATCGACGGCGGCTTCAGCGTCGTGCCGGGCGGCTTCACGCGGCTTGCCGCCGACCGGCGTGCCACGGTGTCCATGCAGTTCGGCGGCAGCAGCGTGGATACGTGGGTGCTGTCGAGTCAACCGGTGCCGGCCGCATCGCTGTTGCCTTCGCCAATGAAACCGGGGGACGTGCGCGCGCGCCGCACGGTGTCGAGCCGCGCGGCGGAAAATCTTTTTTGGGCGGGCCGCTACAGCGAGCGCTCGGAGAACAACGTGCGCCTGTGCCGCCTGCTTTTGGGCACGCTCGAAGTCAACGACAACGGCGATCTGTTCCCGACGCTTGCCGACTTCGCGGCGCAATGCGGCCTGATTCCATCGATCGATACGCCCGCGCGCAGTTCGCCGCAAGCCTTCGAGCGCGCATTGGTGATGGGTCTTGCAAACCGGTCGACGAGCATTGGCGGCAATCTCGCGGATCAGGCGCGCGCCTCGGGCGAAATTCGCGACCGTCTTTCCAACGATCACTGGCGCAACATTCTCGCGTCGCGCAACGATTTCCGCGATGCCCTCGCGCGGCTTGCGCTGCCTTCGGCGAGCGGAAGTCCGAATGCGAGCGGAAGCGGCGAGTCCGCGCCACCGGTCAGCAGGCACTACGACCGCGTAATGCTCGCGAATGCGCTCGAACATCTGGCTACGCAGCTATCCGCCATCAGCGGTGCGCAAGGCGACCGCATGACGCGCGACGAAGCGTGGCGGCTGCTCTTCATTGGCCGGCATATCGAACGCGTCGCGAACATGGCGAGCTTCGTGCGCGTGGCTGCTGAGCACGGCACGTTGACCACACCGGCAGGCTTCGACTTGTTGCTGCAGCTTTTCGACAGCACGTTGACGTATCGATCGCGCTATCCGGGACGGCTGGAAGTGCCGGCGCTCATCGACATGATCGTGCTGGATGAAACCAATCCGCGCGGCCTCGTCGGCGTGTATGTCCGCTTGCGCAAAAAGCTCGATGAAATCGCGGCGGCGGCGGGCGGCGCGCGTCGAACGCATTTTGCATTCATCATGCCGCATGCAGAATCATTTCCGAGTCTCGAGTCGCTGTGCGAGACGGACGAAGACGGCCGCTTCGCCAATCTGATCGAACTGTGCGACCGGCTCGTGAGCGCCGTGGGCGTGGCTTCGAACGAGGTAAGCGCGCGTTACTTCAGCCATGCGAACACGCTGGCCTCGCAGGTATCTTCATGACCGTATCCAGCAACCCCGAAGCCACGACGCTCGCGGTCACGCATCGCACCACGTATCGTTATTCGACGCCTGTCGAGATCGCGCAGCATCTCGCGGTAATTCGCCCATTGCATTGCCCGTGGCAGCAGGTGATCGCGCACACGGAGCGGATCGAGCCGGTGCCGTCCTATGTGCACAGCCGCGTCGATGCGTTCGGCAACGACGTGCTGTACTTTTCGCTCGATGCGCCGCACGAGCGTCTTTCGATGACGAGCGAGACCACGGTGCGGCTCGTGCCGCGCTGGAATGCGTTCGATCCCGCCGAAACGCCGCCGTGGGAAAAGGTCGTGCAACGCCTGCAATACCACGCGGGCGCGCGGTTCTACGCGGAGAGCGAGTTTTGCTATGCGTCGCCGAACATCGCGCTCGATCAGGCGTTGCGCGAGTACGGCGCACAGAGCTTCGAGGCCGACACACCGCTCGTCGTGGGTGCAATCGATCTAATGCATCGCATTCATGCGGATTTTGAATACCGCCCGTCGTCGACTGCGTTCGATACACCCGCCACGCGCGCCTTCGACTTGGGTCACGGCGTATGCCAGGACTTCGCGCAGGTGATGATCGGTTGCCTGCGCTCGCTCGGCTTGCCGGCGCGCTACGTGAGCGGTTACTTGCGCAACGACCCGCCGCCGGGCCAGACCCGGCTGATCGGCGCGGATGCCTCGCATGCATGGGTTTCAGTGCATTGCCCGCAGAGCGGCTGGGTCGATCTCGATCCGACCAACGACGTGCTGGCGGATCTCGATCACATCACGCTCTCCACGGGGCGTGACTACACGGACGTGTCGTTATTGCGCGGGATGATCCTCGGCGGCGGGTCGCACCACATAGACGTGGCGGTGAACGTGCTGGCGTTGTAAGTCTGGCATTTTGCATTCAACAGACCGCATGCAGAATGCCCTATTCATCAGCGCACTCATTCGCCTTCCGGGAAGTCCGCGCCCAGCGTCACCGCTTCCCAGCCATCGAAGTCCTTGCGCAGGGCTTCGACTTTCAGGCGCGCGTTGGTGAGCGCGGCCTTGCCGAGCAAGAGCCGCAACGGCGGATTGTCGCTTTCGACCGCCTTGATGATCGCTTCGGCGGCACGCACCGGATCGCCCGGCTGCTTGCCGCTGTAGTTGCGCACCATATCGACGCGCGCCTTCGCGGTCTCGGCGTAATCGTCGATGGTATGCGGCGCCTGATTCGCCGAGCGGCCCGCCCAGTCGGTGCGAAACGGTCCCGGCTCGACGATGAGCACCTTGATGCCGAGCGGCTTTACTTCTTGCGACAGTGATTCCGACAAGCCTTCGACCGCGAACTTCGTCGCATGATAGAAGCTGATACCCGGGAACGCGATGATCCCGCCGACCGACGAAATATTCACGATGGTCCCGCTCTTTTTCGCGCGCATGCCCGGTAGCACGGCTTGGGTCATATCGACCAAGCCCCAGACGTTGATTTCAAACATCTTGCGCACTTCTTCGCTTTCGCTTTCTTCCAGCGAGCCGAAGTAGCCGATGCCCGCGTTATTCACGAGCACGTCGATGCGGCCGAACTTGGCCGTCGCATCGCGCACTGCGGCTTTGACCTGAGCAGGGTCGGTGACATCGAGCGTGAGCGCAAGCGCCAGATCGCCGTACTCCTTTGCAAGATCTTCGACGGCCGCGACGTTGCGCGCGGTGATCACGGTCGGGTAGCCGAGGCCCAAGGTCTTGGCGGCGAGTTCACGGCCGAAGCCGGTCGAACATCCGGTAATGAACCAGACGGGTTTGTCAGCGGTCGTTGCCATGTGCGATTCTCCGTTAAAAAACGTTATTCATGAGCAATTCGCGAGCATGATCCATTCCCCGCTTGTGCGACAGCGTCTGGAGATTCAAGCCCTTATAAGCGCCGCTGACAGACAAAGACTTCAAAGCGCCGGACGAATCAGCATATCGACGCTTGGCCTATGTTCGATGTCTTGCTGCGAAGTCGCGAGCCCGTCACGCTCATCGCGAAGAAAGTCGATGAAGGCGCGCAGCTTCGGCGCGACATGACGGCGGTCCGGGTAGTACAGCGTATAGCCGGGCAGTGGCGGGCTCCAGTCGGCGAGGAGGCGCACGAGCCGACCTTCCTCGATGAATCGCTCGATATAACCATTGATCATATAAGCGATGCCGATGCCATCCAGCGCCGATTGCACGAGCGCAGCCGAGTCATTGAGAATGAGCCGACCTGTCACGACGAGATCGAGCGATTCGCCATTCTTCCTGAAGCTCCAGCGCTCGATCTGTCCGGTGCTGATCAGACGAAAGCTTATACAGTCGTGCGCCGCCAGATCATGCGGATGCTTCGGAACGCCGCGCCGTGCAAGATAGTCAGGCGACGCGACGATATGCGCTTCGATGGGCGGCCCGATCCGTACGGCCACCATATCGCGCTCGACACGATCGCCAAAACGAATGCCCGCGTCGAAGCCGCGCGCCACGATATCGACGAGCGAATTGTCGATGCACAGGTCGACGCGAATCTCCGGATAACGATCGAGAAAGCGGCGTAACACGGGCTGCAGCACGATCATATGACCCGAGCGCGCCACCGTTATGCGCAAGGTTCCGGACGGTCGTTCGGCCGCCGCGCCGAGTTCTTCCGAAGCGAGCGCGAGTTCGCGCATTGCGGGCAAGACGCGTTCGAAGAATTTTTCTCCGGCTTCGGTAAGGCTCACGCCGCGCGTATTGCGCGAGAACAACGCGAGGCCCACGCGCTTCTCAAGTGTGCGAATAGCCTGACTTACGGCGGAAGGCGACACGCCAAGCCGCACGGCAGCGGCGGAAAAGCCCTTTTCCTCGGCTACCGCGACGAACGTCATGATGCCGTCCAGCTGATCCTGATGCATGCACGCATTCCTCGAACGAATATCGGCGCTTCCTTGCAAGCACGCGAGCTTGAACATCTGATAAAGGCGCTTCGAAGCAGGGCATGTTAGCAGCAGCGGACGCTACCGGCAGGAGTGAAGGGATGCGTCAAGCGCGAATTGCCATGCAGGCTTTTAAGGCTGGCTGAAAGCGCGCCGGGGCTGCATGCGCTAAGGTAGAGGGCTTGGTTGCCTACACGCTTGTTCGCCTTGAATGGAGAATCACACGATGGAATACGTGAAACTGGGCTCGACCGGACTCGAGGTCTCGCGCCTGTGTCTCGGCTGCATGACGTTCGGTGTGCCGGAGCGCGGCACGCATCCATGGACGCTCGACGAAGAAAAGAGCCGCCCGATCATTCAGCACGCGCTGGACGCGGGCATCAACTTCTTCGATACCGCCAATACTTATTCGGATGGCACATCGGAAGAGATTGTCGGCCGCGCATTGCGCGATTTCACGCGACGCGACGATATCGTCATTGCAACGAAGGTCTTCAATCGCATGCGTCCCGGTGCGAACGGTGGCGGCTTGTCGCGCAAGGCTATCTTCAACGAGATCGATAACAGCTTGCGCAGACTCGGAACGGATTACGTCGATCTCTACCAGATTCATCGATGGGATTACACGACCCCGATTGAGGAAACCCTCGAAGCGCTGCATGATGTCGTCAAGGCGGGCAAGGCGCGTTATATCGGTGCGTCTTCAATGTATGCGTGGCAGTTCAGCAAGTCGCTCTATCTTTCGCGTGCCAAAGGATGGACCGAGTTCAAGACGATGCAGAACCACTTGAACCTGCTGTATCGCGAAGAAGAGCGGGAGATGCTGCCGCTTTGCGTGGATCAGGGCATCGGCGTATTGCCGTGGAGTCCGCTTGCACGAGGACGCCTGACGCGGGACTGGGATGCGACGAGCGCAAGACAAGAGTCGGATGCATTCGGCAGCACGCTGTATCGAACGGACGATGCGGACCGTGCAGTGGTCGAAGCCGTTGCCGCCGTCGCTCAAGCGCGTGGAGTACCGCGTGCGCAGGTTGCATTGGCTTGGGTTGCACAGAAGACGCCTGTGAGTGCGCCGATCATCGGTGCGTCCAAGGTGGGACATATCGACGATGCGGTTGCTGCGCTCGAATTGAACCTGACCGACGAGGAAATCGCGCAACTCGAAAAGCCTTACGTACCGCACGCGGTGGCCGGGTTCAAGTAAGCGTTTCGGCGTCAATGGCTGCGTTGTCCATGAGATGACGCAGCCATCGTCGAGGCTGCTAAACCTCGCTCGCGGCTTTTCGCGTGACGGCCGAAAGCCGCGACCTGACGAAGCCGATATGTTCGCGCAAAACGTAAAGCGCATCCGCATACGCAAGCGGCACTTTGAGCGTGTTCAACGACTCCTCGATGTAATCGAGTTCGACCAGCAGGCCCTTGCGCTCTTCATCGTTCGACATTCGCATGGCGCCGCGTTCAACGGCCAGCAGCGCGCCGTAGTAACGATAGATTCGCGACCTCACGCGCCATCGATACAAGCCTGGCACGATCCGCAGCGCCGGAAAAATCAGCACCGCCACGGGCAGCAACAACACGAGCGCGCGATCCGCGATATTCGCAAGCCAGAACGGCAGCACGCGGTAAAAGAAGCCCTTGCCGGAATGGTAATAACGGTTGGCGTCCTCGCTGATCGGAAACTCATGCGCGACAAAATTCGGAAACTGTCCGCCGCGTTGCAAGAGCCCGGGCTTGCCATGCACTTCCTGCGCGGCTTCGATCAATAGATCGGATAGGGCAGGATGCAGCGTTGGACGCGCGACGAGTTCGACGGTTGGCGCAACCAGATGCACGGTCTCGGACGGCACGCGACGGCCCAGATCGAGCACGCCTGGCGGCAGGTCGATCTCATCGAGATAGGGAAAAACACGCGTATAAGCCCGCGCTTCCTGAAAGTCCATTACCGAGACGCCCGGTACTTTCAAAATGCGCAGCATGAGTGCGCGTGTGGCGGAATCGCCGCTTAGAAAGACGGCATCGACCTGATTGCTGACGAGTTGCGTGGCCGCGTCCAGGCCGTCTGTTGCAAATAGCTCCGTGCTTCCACCTGGTCTGATGCCATTCGCTTCGAGCAGCTTGAGCGACAGCATGCGCGTGCCGCTGCCTTCACGGCCGATTGCAATGCGCTTGCCTTCGAGTTGAGAAAGCTGCGTCAGCCCCTTGCCGCGATAGAACACGACGAGCGGGACATACGACACGCTGCCGAGCGATATCAACGATGACGCATGCTCCTTGCTCGCCACGCCACCCTGCACGAGCGCGAGATCGATTCTCTCCTTCGGATCGAGCAGACGATGCAGGTTCTGCACCGAGCCATCCGATGGCATTACCTTGAGCGTGACGCCGTTTCTCGCGAGGATCTTCGCGTACTCTTCGGCGTAATAGTAGAACGAGCTGTCGGTTTGTCCCGCGCTTATGGTGATGGTGCGAGGCGGCGCGGGATCGAGGAGCCAGAAGACCAGCGCCCCGGCGATGGCAAGCGCAAGCACGACAGGCCCGGCAGTCCAGGTGAGATCGTGCAGCACGCTATGCGTATGTTCGTGTGGCAGATACGGGCGCTTCGCGTCTTGCCGCTTCATGAGTGAGCGACCCTGAAGGTCCGGCAAGCACAGGCATGATTGACCATGGCGAGTCTCGTTGATGAGCGGCGTTGACCTGCAGTGTACCGCTTACAGGCGGTAAGGCATGCCCGTCATGCCCGTCATGCTCGCCGCATCACGCCCAATGCGCGGGCACCCAGAATCTGCCGACCCAGTGCGCGGGAACCCACACGGCAGGGCGCGGCGCCGGTGCGACATAAACCGTCGCTGCGGGCGGCGGCGGAGTCGCGACGACGGGCGCTGCGATCACCGTCGTCGTGCTGGCCGTCACGGTGCTACCCGTGACCACGGTGGCGCCATGCGAGCCGCTGCTGGCCACATAAGCACCCGACGTACCCGATGTCACCACGACGCCCGGCGCGACGCTCGTAGCGCTTCCTGAGTGCGTTACGCTGCCGCCGCTCGCGGTGTTCACCGTGCCCGAGCGATTGCAGGTGTAGCCCGCGCAATTCGTGGATGCGTTATGCGTCGAGGTGTTGCCATTGGGTCCGGTCATCGACCCCGTCGATGAGTACTGGCCGACGCCGTTGCGCGTGACGGTGCTGTCGGTGGTGGTGGTCTTGCCGTTCGGCGTAGTCATGTTGCCGGTGTGATTGCAGCTGCCGCCCGCGCAGTTCGTATCGCCGGAGTGCTGCACGGATCGTCCTTCCGGACCCACGGCGGTGCCCGAGTTCGCGAACTGCCCCGTGCCGGTTCGCGTGACCGTGCCGGTGTTGGTCGCCACGCCGCCCCACGGATTCATATAGCCGCCGGCATGCGAGCAACTGCCGCCACCGCATGAACCCGCGTGCGCGCCGTTATATTCGCCACGGCCGGTGTAGGCGGAGCCTGAGCGTGTCCAGCCCGCGAAGGCCGAGCTGCTTGCAAATGCGAGCGCCGCGGTGGTGACAATCACGAGTACATGACGCAGCGCGCGAGCAGTCGCATGCGTGCCGGATGGGTTCGATACGGTGATGTCTGATCTGCTTTTCACGGGATGTCCCTTCGATTCGTGGGTGGCGATGCAGATCACTATAGGGAAAACGTCTCGCGCGGTCTCTTCCGAACTTATTTCACGAGATGTCGCGCCGACGCGAAATCGCGCTTTGCGTCACACTAGGGCCTCTTCGTTAGCAGCAGAGCCATTCATCATGTCTATCGCGTCTACTTCTTCTTCGATCCGCATCGCCATACTCGACGACTACCAAAATGTCGCACTCAAGCTCGCAGACTGGTCGCCGCTCGAAGGCCGCGCCGAGATCACCGTCTTCAACGATCACATCGCCGAGCGCGATGCCTTGCTCAAGCGCCTCGAACCCTTCGATGTCATCTGCGCCATGCGCGAGCGCACGCCGCTCACGCGCGACATCATCGAGCATTTGCCAAGGCTCAAGCTGATCGCATCGACGGGTGCGGCGAATGCATCCATCGATCTCGACGCAGCTGGCGACCGTGGCGTCGAGGTCAGGCACACGGGTTACTCGTCGACGGCCACTATCGAGTTCACCTGGGCGCTCATCCTCGCAACGATGCGCAACATTCCCGCCGAGAATCGTTCGTTGCAAAGCGGCGGATGGCAGGTTGGCCTCGGCACCGAACTCGCGGGCAAGACGCTCGGGCTTCTGGGTCTCGGGCGTATTGGTTCGGCAGTCGGCGTGATCGGCCGCGCGTTTGGCATGAACGTGATCGCGTGGAGCCAGAACCTTACCGAGGAACGCGCGCAGGAGAAGGGTATGCAACGCGTCGATAAGGAAGCGCTCTTTCGCACGTCGGACCTGGTGTCCATTCACTTGCGGCTATCGGAGCGCACGCGGCATCTCGTGAGCGCGCCTGAATTCGCGCTGATGAAGCCGACGGCGCGGCTCGTGAATACGTCGCGCGGGCCTATCGTCGATCATGCCGCCTTGCTCGATGCACTCACGTCGAAGCGAATCGCCGGCGCGGGGCTCGACGTGTATGACGAAGAACCGCTCGCCGCGGACGATCCACTGCGCTCGCTGCAAAACGTGCTTGCAACGCCGCATATCGGCTATGTCACGGAAGAGTTGTATCGCACGTTCTACAAAGACACGGTGCGCAATATCGTCGAATGGATGGATGCAACCAAGGCGCAGTCATGATTGCTTCGGCGGCTGCGGATTGCGTGCAGGGTTCGTATCGATCTTTCTGATCTCGCTGATCGCTTCGCTGTTCAGCGCGGTCAGGTCGGCTTCGAGTGCATCGGCGAGCGGCTTGTCATAGACCTCTTGCCCTTGCACATGGAAGGTGAACCACTCGATGTACTTGGCCTTCTTCACCGGATCTTCAATGGTGTCGCGCGTCCATTGATAGAGCGGATAGTGTTCCGTTCCCTCGCGTTCCGCTTCGGCGACGTAGCCCGCGAAGGCATCGAACTGACATTGCAACTCAGCGTCATGCGTTCGCAATAGCGAAGCGAGCGGCGCGAGCGCAACGTCATCCATGTTTTGGCGAGCCTTCGTCGCATAGTCCGGCGCGAGCCTGATTCTTACCTGATATTGCCATGCATCGCTCATGATGCGCTTCTCCGTTTAGTCCTTTCAGATTCGAAAGCCGTTGCGCGAACTGCGTGCGCGTCTCGCTTCAAATACACTACACTTCCTCTCGCATCGTCGGAAGCTTGAAGCGACGATGCCCGTCCATGCAGGCGACGAACAAGAGGAGGGTAACGATGAGCCTTCAGCACTCGATGTTCTGCCCATGCTGCGAAGTCATGCAGCCGGGCGTCGCAAGCCGCCGTCGCTTTCTCGCGATGGCCACGCAGAGCGCAGCGGCGCTCGCACTGTTCCCGCATCTTGCTTATGCAGACGACAGTGTGCCATCTCTGTCATTCGACTCCATACCTGATCCCGTGCGCTTGCCGACCGACATGTACCTCGGCGAATGCTCGGGCGTTGCGGTCAATTCGGCGGGGCACATCTTCGTTCTTTCGCGCGGTAACAGCACAGGTCCCGCGTATGGCGCGGCGGCCGCGCAACTCCTGGAGTTTGATCGCAATGGCCGCTTCGTGCGCGAGATCGGCCACAACCTCTATGCGTGGTCGTTCGCGCATACGGTCAAGATCGACCGGCACGACAACATCTGGGTGACGGATAAAGGCTCGGACATGATCATCAAGTTCACGCCTGAAGGACGCGTGGCGATGGTGTTCGGCCGCAAGCAGGAAGCAGCGGACGAAGAAACCGCGCCGCTCAAGCATCCGAACCCGCCGCTGGCTTCGGAGCCGGGACGCTTCAGGCAAGTGACCGACGTCGCGTGGGACACGGCAGGCAACACTTATATAAGCGATGGTTATATCAACTCGCGCGTGGCGAAGGTCGATAACGACGGCAACTGGATCAAGTCGTGGGGCGAGCGCGGCAAGGCGCCGGGGCAGTTTCATACGCCGCACAGCATTGCCGTCGACGCAAACAACATGGTGTACGTTGCCGATCGCAGCAACCGTCGCATTCAGGTCTTCGACACGGAAGGCAACTTTCAGCGTCAATTCACGATCGACGTACCCGTACCGCCGGATGCGCGTCCTGCAATTGGCAACATGCCGGATGAAGCCGCGATTGCGGCGGGCACTTTCGCGCCCGGATCGCCCTGGGCCATCTGCATCTCACCGGGACCGAACCAGGTGCTCTATAGCGCCGATGCCTTTCCAGGCCGCATCTACAAGCTCTCGCTCGACGGCAAGCTGCTCGGCGTGCTTGGCCGTGCCGGCAAGCAGTTGAAGCAGTTCGGCTGGATTCACGAGATGGCGTGTCCATCGGAGAACACGCTCTTCGTCGCGGAACTGCTCAACTGGCGCGTGCAGAAGCTCGTGCTTCATGCATAGACGCTACGCTCGGTTTTGCTTGCCCCGCATCGACATGATCGGTTTGGGCAGCGGGTCCTTGCCGGTTTCACGCCATGCGCGCAGCGTATCGAGCGCGACTGAGTTGCGTACATAGCGATGCCATACGAAGGCGAGATCGAATATCAGAATGGCCAGCCACCACGCGTAGAGAAACAGCAGCGCACCGATCACGACGGGCCATAACGGCTTGTTTGCGAGGTCGCCCCAGAGTCGCACGCCGACGATGAGGATTGTCATCAACGTGCCCGCTGCGACGAGCACGCGGCGTCCCCATCGCGGTTTGCGCGGCGCGAACCATCCCGTCAGTGCGACGATCAGCGCGGCCAGGGTGAACATGATTTTCCCAGTGAGCGCGCTGGGCGCATCGCCATCATGCGTGACTGGACTCGCGAGGAACTCGGCAACGCCATTCAGGATCACGAGCCAGAAAATGGCGACGCCCGCGACGAACGCAGCAAGCGCGACGAGACGCCAACGTAGCCGTGCAACCGGATGCGTGGCGCCGCTCGCCTTGACGAGCCGCGGTATGCGCGCGGCCACCGTCGTGCCCATCAGAAGACACGCGAGCGCGAACACCGAGCGCGTCAGGTATATAAACGCTGGCGCCGTGCTCGCGCCGCCCGCACCTGAGGTGGCCGTGACTGCCTTGTAGATGAAGAACACGGCCATGAGATGAAGCGCGAAGCTAAGCAGATAAGGAATCGCCGTGCCGACCATGCCGCGTAACGGCAGATTGCCCGGCGCCTTCGCGGTGTTCTTGCGCAGCACCACGTCTTCGATGAAATGGCCGAAGACATTCGAGTCCGTCCAGTAATCCGTATGCGCCTTGCCCGGCAGCCAATAGCGCGAGAAGCCGATGTCGTGCTTGTCTGCATCGAACTCGAAAGCCTCGCAGCCGCGCTGTTGCAGAAAGTCGCGGGCGGTATCGAGCGCGAAGCCGACCGGATCGCCGAAGTCATAGTAGTTGCGCCAGCGGATACGCGAGGGTAGTGTCAATGGCCCACCCGGACGATCGACTTGCGTGATGCACTCTCCTTGCACTTCGCTTCGAAGTTGCATGCCGTCCCAGAGTCTTGGCCACAAGAGGATGTGTTTGTCGATGGGTGAACCGATCGTCATGAAGCCGCGCAGACTCTGCACCCAGCTCGTATCGATGACTTGCTTGTGGTCTTTGGGGTCCGCTGCCGTCGGAGCGGAAAGCGCCTGCAGAATGCCCAGAAAACTGATCACCGTACCTTCGCTGTGCGCGACGATATACACCTCGGGCGGACACTGACAGCGCTCGGTGACGAGCGCGACGAGACGCTCCATAACGCGATGAAACCGGAACACGATGGTGTCGCGATGCTGCTTGAAATCCGCGACAAGCTGCACGTCGCCCACATAGTCGCGCAGCACGGGCGCTAGATCGAACTTGAAGATGCCGGCCTTCTCGGTCACGGCAAGCAGGCTCTGCATGATGGCGACGGTTTCGACCACTTCCTCCACCACACCCGCGGCGAGCGAGAAATCGGCTGGCTCCAGCTTGCGATCCGCGACGGTCAGCATGTATGCCGCCTGCGCGCGGCTCACGATGGACAACCCCCAGGCCTTGCTCTCTTCGAGCGTGTCGTCCTGTTTGACCACTTCGCGCGGGATGTCGGCCCAATACACTTCCGCGAAGCCAAGCGCGGAATAGAACTCGCGCTGCTCGGCGGTATAAGGACCGCCTTGCGGCAGATCGAGCTGGCGGACATCCACTTCGCCGACACCTGCAATATCGAAGTATCCCAACGGCATGACGGGCAATGGCGGATCGTAGCGTGCGCCGAACTGGCTCGCGACCGAACGCACGGTATCGCTGTGCAGTTGATTGCCGATGCCGTGTATCGCCACGACGATCTTCTGAACGCGCGGCTCCATGGGGAGGTTGGTGGCTTGCTCGAGGTTGCCCGAGTCGGAGGCGGCGGGGCGTGAGGCGTCGTTCATGGGCGTCTCCTGGCGTCGGGGCGCGGGCGCTTGCTGGCTGGACGATGCGGTACGGGCCGTTGCGCCAGATGGAGATTAGTCTATTTTTGTGCGCATGGCTTAGTGTTTTGCATTTTGTGTACCGGCGTGCTGTATGTTGCACGCAAGACCAAAGGTTGTCGCGCGCACGGAGGGTTGCAGAATCACGCTCCGACAGCGGAGAATGCGTGCCGCCGGGGTTTCGGAACGAATTCTAAATACCAAGTAACAAGCAAATGATTGAACTGGATGGATCGGCCGGCGAAGGTGGCGGCCAGGTTTTACGGACGGCGCTCACGCTTTCGCTTTTCACGGGGCAGCCTTTCGGGATCGGGAATATCCGCGCAAGGCGAAGTGAGCCAGGGCTGTTGCATCGACATCTCTTAGCGGTGGCGGCAGCGCAAGCAATATCCGGTGCGCAATGTTCCGGAGCAGAAGTCGGATCGCGGATGCTGATGTTCGCGCCGGGGCCGATCAAGAGCGGCGAGTACAGCTTTGATATCGGTACGGCGGAAAGCTGCACGCTCGTCTTGCAAACGATTCTGCCGGCGCTTTTATTCGCCGATAAAGCATCTACCGTGCGTATACGCGGCGGCACACACAATCCGATGGCGCCGCCCGCGCATTTTCTGCAACGTGCATGGCGTCGCGCGATGGGCGACATGGGAGCGGTCATCGACATCGAGCTCAAGCGCTTCGGCTTCTATCCGGGCGGCGGTGGAGAGATTGTCGCCACGGTGCAGCCGTGCAAGGGCTTGCGTCCGTGCGAGTGGATGTCGCGTGGCGCGCTCGATACCGCGTATGCGGAGAGCTTTATCGCGGCGGCGCCCGCCGGCGTTGCGCAACATGAACTCGACGTGGTTCGTCCCGGCATGGGATGGGACGACTCGCAGTTGCTCGTGCGTGGTCTGGAAGCCGAACCGGGGCCGGGCAACGCGTTGCTCGTCACGCTCGAACATGCGCGCGTCACCGAGGTATTTACGGCGTTTGGCGAACGCGCGGTATCGGCGGATAAGGTTGCGCAGACCGTGGTTCGAATGGCGGATCGCTATTTGGCATCCGCTGCGGCCATTGGCGAGCATCTCGGCGATCAGCTCCTGTTGCCACTCGCGCTCGCGGGCGGCGGCCGCTTCACGGTCGAGAAAATATCGATGCACGCAAGGACGAATGCGGAAGTCATCGAGCGCTTTCTGCCGGTGCGCTTCGAGTTCCATGAAGCCGACGATGCGACCGCATCGGTCGTCGAAGTCATGCGTCGCTGATCACCGGGGCATGTGAACGCTTCACATGCCCGAGCAACAATGCGGCGCACTTGTTCGCGCAAGAGCGGCATTCTTTATGTCGATACCGCCGTGACTATTCATTCGCATGGCACTCGTCGCTATCGACAGACTCCTTACGGGCAGCATCGGCGAAAGAAGACTTCAGGCGCGTACAAACGTCTTCATGCGCGGTAGCGCCGGAGTGAAGCAGGTGCATTGAACTTGCATCTGCGAGCAAATCAAACACGAAGTCAAAGAGCACTATGACCAAACGTACAATCAACGAGTCCGAATTCATCACGCACGACAGTGAGAAGCTTTTCTACCGTCATTGGCCGGCGGCGAAATCGCGTCGTCGTGGCGCAATCGTCTTGCTGCATTGCGGACACGAACATTCGGCACGCGTCGCGCATCTCGTCGATGAGCTGAAGTTGCGTGACTTCTCCTTCTTCGCATGGGACGCGCGCGGACATGGCAAGTCGCCGGGGCCACGTGGATATAGCCCGAGCGTGGCTGCGTCGGTGCGTGACCTGCAGTGCTTCATCGATCATATCCGTGATGCGCACGGCATTGCCGTGGAAGACATCGCTGTTGTCGGGCAAAGCGTCGGTGCGGTGCTTGCAGCGACGTGGGTGCATGATTACGCGCCGCCTGTGCGCTGTCTCGCGCTGGCATCGCCCGCATTTCGCATGAAACGGTATATACCGTTTGCGCGGGCTGGGTTACGGCTCGCGCACAAGCTGCGCGGCTCGTTCCATGTGAAAAGTCTAGTGAGGCCCGAGCTGCTCACGCAAGATATAGAACGCATCGCGAGCTATGCGGCCGATCCGCTCATTACGCGGTCGATCGCCGTCAACATGTTGCTGGACCTGCACGATACGTCGAAGCGTATCGTCGACGATGCCGCTGCCATCACCGCGCCTACGCAAGTGTTGATTTCAGGTGCGGACCGGGTCGTGCAGCGTGCGCCGCAGGACCTTTTTTATGAGCGGCTGCGTTCGGCTCGCAAAGAGCGCGTCGTGCTGCCGCGTTTTCGTCACGATACGCTAGGCGAGCGGGATCGCGCCAAGGCGCTGGAACCATTGCGCGCATTTATCTTGCGTGAATTCAATGCGCGCAGCCCGCGTGTATCACTCGTTCACGCGAACAAGCGCGGACCATTCCGCGACGAGTACGAGGCGCTGCTGAAGCCTCCAACAAAGCCGTTCGAACGTTTTTATTGGTGGATGAACCGGCTCGCGCTGAGGGCGGGCGGTGCGCTTTCGGAAGGCATCGCGCTTGGTCTTTCGCTTGGGTTCGATTCGGACGCGACGCTCGACTATGTCTACCGCAACGAGGCGCGTGGATGCGGTGGCATGGGACGTCTCATCGATCGCTTTTACTTGAATGCGCCAGGGTGCAAGGGTATGCGGCAGCGCAAGACGCATATCGAAGCGCTCCTGGGTCTGGCTATCGCGCGGCTGGTTCGTGAGGGCTCACCCGTGCGTCTCGTCGATGTCGCGGCCGGGCATGGACGCCACGTGCTCGACGCGATCGCGAATTCAACCGACGACGCCAACGTGACCGTCGATCGCATCGTGCTGCGCGATGTGAGTGCGATCAATGTCGAAGCGGGACGTGCTTCGATCGCACGGCGGGGACTCGAGTCGATCGCCGACTTCGAGCAAGCCGATGCCTTCGATGAAGGGTCGTTCACCACGCTCGAACCCCGTCCGACGCTTGCCATCGCGGCGGGTTTATACGAGCTTTACGGCGACAACGCGATGATCGAACGCTCGCTGCATGCGCTTGCGCAAGCAGTGCTGCCGGGCAGTTATCTCGTCTATACGGCACAGCCGTGGCATCCGCGACGCGAATTTATCGCGCGTTCGTCGAATACTCATCGCGGTGAGGCAAGCCGGGTCATGCGGCGTCGCTCGCAGGCCGAGATGGATGAACTCGTCAGGCGCGCAGGTTTCCGCAAGCTGGAACAGCGTATCGATGAAATGGGTATTTTCACGGTGAGTCTTGCGCAGCGGGAAGCGAGGCAATGAGCGATGCGGCGGCCGCTATCGCTGCGCTGCTCCGTGCTGGCGTGGAGTGACTGTTGGCATCGCGGTGGCGTTTAGCGGACTTTGAGCGCTGTGTAAACTCGTCGCCTAAGCTTCCCTCACGGGCTAGTGCAAGCGAACAGTGCACAATGACGCCATGAGCGCTTTTAACCGCGCGCGAATGAAGCACCGTCGCTAGACAAGACCCCTTGCCGCAGAGAGACAAATGAAGAAAGGAAAACCCAAGCTCACCCGCGACGACGCCGAGCGTCTCTTCGAAGGTCTGCCGAAATCCAGCACGAGCGAGCGTAAATCCGGCCGGCCCGAGAATCCATTCGAAGCTGGTGCGTTCGAGCCTGTCGAGCGCATCGACGAAGAAGCCAAGCTCTGGAAAGACAACCTGATCACGCTGCCGATGGCGGTCAAGTTGCCCGCTGGCTATGAATCGGTCGCACGCATGCGCGATGCGATGGCACGAGCATGGCGCCTGAGATGGGTGAGGGGAAGCGGTCACGAAATCGTGACGGAATTTCCTGAAGGATGGTCGGCGCTTCGCCCGGAGAGCGGTCCTATCGAAGTGCGAGATCCGGCGGGCGTGGTGCGCGCCGTGTTTGGTTGGGCCAAGGATGCCGAGTTGCGAATCTTGCCGCGATATTCCGTTGAATCGCAGACCAACGGTTCAAATGGGCTGGGCAGTTTGCTCGTCCGCGATCGATCGAACGGTCAAATTCTCGAAAGATCGTCGACCTGGTCCGCGCAAAGTGGCACTAACCATCCCGATTGGACACGGCTGTCGACGTGGCTTAACTCGAATTATCCATTCCATCGCGATCCTTTACGGTACTGGGCAGACTGCGAGGGCAATCTTCAAGGCTAGGACACGGCTTGGCGCTTGATCGAATTACTTTAGGGAATATCTTGCGACCTGTACGAGCGCGTCTTGCCGTGACACGCTAAGAAGGCACGCGCTTGGCAATAAAGCCCACGCGCCAGACAAACGAAATCAAGCTATTTCGCTTAGCGCACAAAAAAGCCCAGCCACTAAGCGCTGGGCAATCCAGTGATTGAAGGCCACCGGAGGAGGATCTTGGAGACGAGGCGCACAAGACGATTGCGCGCCAGACCTTGAACGAAAACAACTGAACAGATCAGGAGCCAAAGAATACAGGCTTCATGCCGTCGTTGGCATCCGGACGGACGGAAGCGCTGATCTTGTGTCCCACGCGAGCCACTGCATGGTCGAAATTGCGCAGCGTATGGTGTGCGCCCGAAGCCGATGTGCCATCCGCGGCGCCGCCGACATCCGTTGCGTTATTGCCTTGGGCGTTCACACGAGCTTCCGCGGCTTGAATATTGGCCGGATATTGCGTTTGATCGCCGGTGGGGTTGTAGCCGGCTTTTTCGAGTTGAACCAGTTGCGCCTTCACTTCAGCGCGAGTCACCGGCTGGTTCGTTTGAGCGAACGACGACACGGCAGGGATTGCAAGAGCAGCGGCAACGATGAGCGATTGAACGAGTTTCATGATGCTTACCTCCAGGCTTCGTTTTTGCGCAAACACCCGTTTGCGTTTCAGTGCTTGAAGTCTAGGCGGCACGTGCTTGGGAATTAAGTGCGGACTGAACAAGTAATTATTGTTAAATACGCGTTAACCCTCAATAGCCGATGACGCCGTTGCATCGGACGCGCTCGCGTAAAATCGCCTTGCCGCCGTTCTTTCGTTCGAATGACAGGACACCCTATGTTGCAGCCGTTTGCATCATCAGAACCGTTCACGATTGGCGTCGAACTGGAAGTCCAGGTCGTCAATACGCATGACTACAACCTGACGAAGGCGACCACGGAGTTGTTGAACCGCGTTCGAGAGGAAACCTTCGCGGGGGCCATCGACCCCGAGACGACCGAAGGGATGATCGAACTCTCCACTGGCGTGTGCCGGAACTTCGACCAGGTCAGTAACGAGTTGCAGGTGCTTCGCGATACGCTCGTTCGCGCCGCCGACTTTCTCAACGTCGGCGTATGCGGTGGCGGCACCAACTTCTTCCAGAATTGGTACGACCAACGTTCCGATGGACGCGAACGCTCCGAATATCTCATGGGCCTATACGGGGCGCTTTATCAGCAGTTCACCATCTTCGGTCAGCACGTGCATGTCGGTTGCCCGGACGCCGACTCGGCGCTCGTCCTACTGCACTCGCTCTCGCGCTACGTCCCGCACTTCATCGCGCTCGCCGCTTCCTCGCCGTTCGTGCAAGGCAGCGACACGCAGTTCCAGTGCGCAAGACTCAATTCGGTCGCGCCGTTCCCCTTGTCGGGCCAGGCGCCCTTCGTGACGAAGTGGAGCGAGTTCGAACAGTACTTCGAGCGCATGACCAACACGGGTCTCGTCAAGAGTCTGAAGGACTTTTACTGGGACATTCGTCCGAGTCCTGGATTCGGAACGATCGAAGTACGCGTCATGGATACGCCGTTACGCGTGGAACGAGCCGCCGCCATCGCAGCTTACATTCAGGCGCTTTCGCGCTATCTGCTGATCGATAAACCCTTGACGCTGAGTGAACGCGACTACGAGGTTTATCGGACGAACCGGTTCATGGCTTGCCGCTTTGGTCTCGATGCAACATGCGTGAATCCGGAGACGGGGCAAAGCAAACCAATCAGAGACGACATCCTCGCCACGCTCGATGCGATCAGCGACCACGCTCAGGCTCTCGGCGGCCAAGCAGGCCTCGAATCGATCAGGCGTGCGGTGACGACCGGCACGAGCGATGCCACGTGGTTGCGCCGCGTCTATGGCGCGCATGACTCCTTGCATGAAGTCGTGCGGCAGCAATGTCAGATATGGCGTGGCGCGCAGACGCTCGAATGAACTCAAGGCAATGACTAAAGCGTTAGCCTGAAACCGCGCACCAGCACTCCTGGCAATTGCAGGCCCCCTGTCGAGTCGTTCAACAGGAGTTCGGGCGTGGCGCCTATCCGGTCGAGTTCGCTTCCTAGCAGCCGATAAAGGCTGTCGTCGAAGCGCATGGCTTCGATGGGCGCGACGATCTCGCCATGCTCCACCCAGAACGTGGCAAAGCGCGTCATGCCGGTCATGCGGCAATCCATCCGGTCGGAGAAGTTCACGTACCACAGGTTACCGACATAAAGACCGGTGTCGAGCGCGGCGAGCACGTCGCTGTCGGCGAGATCGCCGCCTTGCATCGAAAGCGATATGGGCATCTCATTCGCGGGCGCGCCGTTGGGACGCAAGCCGTATTCGCGGGCCGTGCGCGCGCTGGTGAGTTGCTGCGCGCCGCGGCCGGCTCGAATAAGCGGGACGGTCTCGCGCTCGTAGCCGTCTTCACTAAAGCCCGGTGTAATGCCGAGACCGATGTCCTCGGTGAGCGTGACGCGTTCGTCCAGCGAAGCCTCGCCGCTATTCAGGCGATGAAACTCGCTACGCGATGTTGCCTGCTTGCGTGCCGAAAACGCCGTAAAGGACGCCGTGCCGATGAGTTCGGCAAGCGCGGCCGGCGCGAGCCATGCACGATAATTCCCCGGCGCAAGCGTGCGCGCGGGCCGGGCCAACACCGGCATGCGCGCCGCGGCCTCTTCGACTTTTCTTGCGAAGACTTCGTCGCTCCATTGCTCGCCCGCGTAGGTCGTCTTGATTGCGCGTCCGCTTGCATCGTAAAGCGACCAGCTGAAGTTGAAGTTGTCGAGTTCATGCCAGCCACGGTTCCCATTCGACGATGCAAAGCCGCGCGCCATCGATCCACCGGCATAGAAGCCGACGAAGTCGAGCCGTGCCGCGCATCGTTCGACCACGCTCAAGAGCGATTCGATCTCCGGCAGCGTGCCGCGTCGTCGAGTGGCCTGGGTCCATGTCGCCGTATCGACGAGCAAATGCGGATCGGCGCTGGCGTCTTCGAGCGCGGCCCGCAGCGCGGCGAGCGTCCCGGCGATGGCTTCGTCGTCGGTATGCGCGTCGCCGCTTATCGTGAGCGTCGAATAAGCCTGGCGCTCGTTCCTGATGAGCCGCAGCGTCAACGCGCCCTGCGAGACGTGCCCGATCTGACGGACCTTGCTTGCATTGAAGCGCACGAAGTCCGATTCCTCGGCGGCAAGTGTGGTCAATGCCACTTCGCCTGTGACGAGCCGACGCTCGACGACATCCGCGAGCCGCATGAAGCGATGTTCCCAGTTTGCCGCGGCGGCCGTCATCGCGTGCCTCCGAACACATCCACGTTGCTGAACACGCATGCAGGCGATGCATGGCCCACGCGCACGATCTGCATTGGCTCACCCTTGCCGCACATTGCCGTGCCGTAGATGCCGCGCGTTGCTTCGTTGCCGACCGCGACCAGGCTGCGCCAGAAATTCGCCGAAATGCCGCGATAGCCCGGTTGGCGAACCACTTGCTTAAGCCGGCCATTCTCGATCAGTTGCCCGAACTCGCAGCCGAATTGAAACTTGTTGCGATAGTCGTCGATGGACCACGAGGTGTTCGTGCGCATCAGAATGCCCTGTTCGATGTTCGCGATCATCTCGTCGAGCGTACTCTCGCCAGCTTCGATATTGAGGTTCGCCATTCGGTCGATAGGCGGGCGGTTCCAGCTCGATGCCCGCGAATTCGCGACCCCGCCGATGCCCGCGCGTTGTTGCGAGAGCGTGCCGCCGAGCGCGCGTTCGAGCACGCCGTTGCGGATCAGATGGTGTTTGCTCGCAGCGGCGCCGTCGTCGTCGAATGCGTAGGTGGCGACCTCAGCGGCCACGTCGGGATCGAACGTCACGTTCAAGAGCGGCGAGCCATATTGGTAGGTGCCGAAGAACTCGGGCTTCACGAAGCTCGATCCGGCGAAGTTGCGTTCGTCGCCGAGAATGCGGTCGAGTTCGAGCGGATGACCGATCGACTCATGGATTTGCAGCATCATCTGATCGGGCATGAGAAGCAGGTCGCGCACGCCGCTCGGGCAGTTCGGCGCGGCGAGAAGCGCGAGCGCTTCGTTGGCCAGCCGCTCGCCGGCGCCATCGAAAGCGAAGCGATCGAGGATTTCGACGCCGCCTTGCGCGATGGTTCCGTAATCGCCGCCCAGCGTGCGGACTTGGGTATCGCCGTGGGCGTGCGCCGCGACCGCGAATTGCGGCATGGCGAACCGGAAACGCTGCTCGATGCGAACGCCGTCGCTTGTGATCAAGGTTTGTTCGCTTTCGATGACCTGCATGGACGCGGTGCGCTCGACGATACGCGGGTCGATGCTCGCCGCGGCGCATTCTTCCGCGAGCCGTTCAAGCCATTCGCGCCGCGCCGGCAGCGTGGCCTCGATGCCGGGCGACGCGTATTCGCCGCTTTGCGATGGACGCGCGGCGAGCCTGTGATCGACGAGCGAGACGCGTGCGCTTGCCTTGGCGCGGCGCGTGGCGAGGTCGAGCGCCGCCTGCAAGCCAGCCGGGGACAAGTCGGCGGTCGCCGCATAGCCCGCGCCGGCGCCGTGCCATGCAGTGAGCATTGCGCCGCGATCGCGCGCGGTGCGAAGTGGCTGGATCACGTCGTTGCGGACCTTGTGATCGTCCGTGCGTTCATCGACGAAGCGCACCGAGTGGAAGTCCGCTTCGCTGGAAAGGGCGCGAACGTGCTCGTCGAGTGATGGACCGTTCATATCGCTTCCGTGTTTTTACCGTCGGGTGCGCAAATGCGTGCGCAGGCAGCGTTAATATGCCATGGCACGGACCAACGCACGCGCGTTTGCGGATGTGTATCCTCTCGATGTCGTCATTCGAGGATGCCCCTGTGAAATACCCACTCATACTGGGCTTCGCTATCGTCGCGCTGGATGTCGTCGTGTGGCGCGCGCGTCTGCCCACGCAAGACCTCGCGCGGCTGTTCATACGGCTCGCGCTTTTCGTCGCGTTGAGCTGGGACCTCTTTTCCTCTGACCTGAATCCGTTCACTCAGGCGCCTTACGCTGCCGTCGTCGAATTGCACTGGCTTGGACAAGTGCTCGAAATCATCTGGTGGCTGACGGGCGCGCGGTTGCTCACGCTTTCGCTCGACACCTTGCTGTTGCCGCGCGCCTGGCGCAAGCAGCGGCTATTTTCAGATGTGTTCGGTGCGGTGGTCTTTCTCGCAGCGGCCGTGGCAGCGCTCGGCTTCGTGCTCGAATTGCCGGTACGCGGGCTGGTTGCGACGTCGGGCGCGCTCGCCATCGTGCTCGGTCTCGCCATTCAAAGCACGTTGAGCGACGTGTTCGCGGGCATCGTGCTCAACACCACGGAGCCTTATTCGGTTGGCGACTGGGTCTTGATCGATGACGTCGAAGGCAAAGTGATCGAAATGAACTGGCGCGCCACGCATTTGCTCACGGGCCAGGGCAATACGCTTATCGTGCCTAACGCGGTTGCATCGAAAGCCAAGATTTCGAATAACAGCAGGCCGGCGAACATCCACGGAATCTCTCTCATTCTCGAGATCGATCCCGAAGCCCGGCCAAAGACCGTGCTCGATGCCTTGGGCCGTGCCCTGACCGGCTGCAATGTCATTCTCGACAGCCCCGCACCTTATGCGCGGATGAAGCGCGCCACGCTCAATTCGGTGCAATACGAAGTCGTGGCGTTCGTCGATGACATGAACAAGAAGTCATCCGTATCCAACGAGTTGTTCGATCTTTGTTACCGGCATCTCGCGGCTTCGTCCGTGGCGCTGCGCGCGCTCGGCATTCCCGCGCCCGCCGTGACCGCGCACGATGTACGAGAAGCCTTGCTCAGACGCGTGAGCCTGTTCGACAGTCTGACGAGCGATGAAATAGAGCGGCTTGCCAAGCGGCTCTTGCGGCACGAGTATCAGGCAAGGCAGCAGATACTCGCGCCTGACACGGTGCCCGACAGTCTCTCTATCGTTCATTCGGGTGTGCTGTCGGTCACTTATCACGAAGCGACAGGAGATCGCGAAGTTGCCCGCGTCGGTCCTGGAGAGGCCTTCGGGGAGGCCGGGCTGCTTGCCGGTTTGCCGATGCACGTATCCATCTCGACGCTCACACCCGTAGTGCTATATCAACTCGGTAAGGACGATATGACGTCGTTCCTGAAAGATCATCGGGACGTCGCGAAGCAGTTGTGTCAGCTCCTCGCTTATCGTCAGGACAAGCTCGGCCAGTTGACGAATCCCATGCCGGTGGAAGAAGAAAAAGGCACATCGCTGTTTCAGTGGTTGTTGGACAAGGTCTGGTTTCGGCACGCGTTGCAAGAAGCTTCTCAGGTCAAGCAGACCGACAAGTCCGCTTAGAAGAGGCGTTTGAGCGAAGACACGTAGTCGCGTTGAACGAGGCCATCCTTCGGCATCTTTTGAAATCTCTTGGAGAGGTATCTCATGGGCGAATATAGGCAACTGCATACCGACGATGGCACCTTCGCCGTTTATGTCGAACTTCCCGCCAACACGCCGGCGCCCGCCGTCGTGGTGCTGCCTGAAATTTTCGGCATCAACGCGGACATGCGGGAAACATGTCAGGAGTTGGCGAGGCAAGGATTCATCGCGCTGTGTCCCGATCTCTTCTGGCGGCTAGAACCGGGCGTCGAATTGAATAGCTGGTCCGAGGAGGAATGGAAAAAGGGCTTTGCGCTCTATCAGGCATTCGACATCGATCTGGGTGTTCGAGATGTCGGCGCCACGGTTGCCATGGGACGTGCCTTGCCCGAGTCGAACGGTAAGTGCGGGTTGATGGGCTTTTGCCTCGGCGGTCTGATGACTTTCCTGACGACCGCACGCGAGGGTGTCGATGCCGCCGCGGCTTATTACGGCGGTCAGACTGATCAGTACTTGGGCGAAGCAGACAGCATACGAGCGCCGATGATCATGCATCTCGGTACCGAAGACGAATTCATATCGACGGATGCACAGGCCGCAATCAAGGCGGTGATGAAAGACAGGACGAATGTGACGGTGTACGCGTATCCCGGATGCAGTCATGCGTTCGCGCGGCACACAGGTTTGCATTACGATGCGGCCGCGGCAGAGCTTGCGAATGAACGGACCTATGACTTGTTTCGGCGCGAGCTGGCGGGGACTTGAGTTGTCGGGCTGCGTGTTGGTGGAGGTCTTTGGCATCGGTGGAAATGTTCGCCATCATCGCCAGGCACACGCACCCACCGCACGGCTTCGACTTCCCACTTACGTCATTGCGTCCCGCTTCGCGACACACAACTCGATGAACCGCTGCACCGGCTGCGTAAGCGTCGCCCCACGCCGCGTGGCAATTCCATAAGGCGCGCCTGTCCTGTCGATTCGTATGGGCAGCACCGCCACCAGTCCATGTTCCTCGAAGTATCTCGCCACCTTGAGCGGCATCAATCCCACCGTCCCCGCGCCGGAGCGCAAGAGCGACAAGGTCGCGAACGTCGATGACGTCTCGATCGCATAGCGCGGGAAGGGCACTTGCGCATCGTCGAATAGCTGTTCGAGAAGCGAGCGCATTGGCAGGGTGGCCTGAGGGACGATCCACGGATTCTCGCCGATGCCCGCGAACGTCACGTTCGCGTCCGTGGCCAGCGGGTCCGCGCCATCGACGACGAAACACACTTCCTCCACTTCGAGCGGAATGAAGTCGTAAGCCTCGGGATGAACGCTGATGCTCGGCCGACCGATCACGAGATCGAGCAGCCGCTGATCGAGCATCGACAAGAGCCGCGCACTGTTGTCCTCCCAGACCTCGACGGAAATATCCGGCTGAATGCCCCGCAACTCTCGCAGCACGGGCGTGAGCCATACGGGGACCGAGCCCATGACCGCGCCGACCGCGAGCGTGCCGCCGCCGCCGCGCAAGAGGGCCGCGAGTTCATCGCGTAATGCGCCGATCTCCGAACGGACCGCGCGCGCATGGCGAATCACACAGCGGCCGAGTTCGTTCGGCACGATGCCGCGCGGCGAGCGCGCGAAAAGCTCCGCGCCGAACAAAGACTCGATCTCGCGCAGCGACTTGGTCGTGGCGGGCTGTGAAAGCGAGACCTGATGCGCCGCCTTGCGCAGCGAGCCGTGGTCGTCCAGCGCGATCAACAACGCAATGTGATTGCCGCGCAATCTACGCAAAATCGCATCGATACTGGTTATCACCGATATAACTCCAGCCTGTCACCTGATCCGAAGGTTTCATTATCTGGCCAGGGCGTTCTCTCCCTACACTGGCTCAGACGTCGCCGCCCATGCTCGGCCACGCGGCTCGATCATAGCCGCATTGATCGACGAACGAGCAAGCGAACAAGCGGGCGGCGTGATGAATCATGCATCCCTATGGAGAGAAGCAAATTGAAAAGAATCGGTATCGACGTCGGCGGCACCTTCACCGATGTCGTGATGGTGGATGACCAAACGGGGCAAATCTGGTCGACCAAGGTGCCGACGACGCCGAAGGATCGCGTCGTCGGAACGATCGAAGGCTTTCTCAAGATTCTGGAGCTTTCAGGCACGCAAAGCGAAGACGTCGCCTTTCTCGGCCACGGCACGACGATGGCGACCAACATGGTCGTGGAAGGCACGGGCGCTAAAACCGCACTCGTCACGACGCGCGGCTTTCGCGACATCCTCGAACTGCGGCGCGTGTCGCGTCACGACCGCGCGGATCTATACGATCTGCTGTTCGACAATCCGCGTCCGCTCGTCGAGCGGCGCTGGCGGCTCGAAGTCGGCGAGCGTCTGCGTTACGACGGCAGCATGGAAATGCCGCTCGATCACGCCGGACTCGAAGCCCTTGCCGCACAGATTCGCGAGTCGGATATCGAAGCCGTCGCCGTGTGCTTCCTGCATGCGCATGTGAATCCGCAGCACGAGCGCGAAGCCGTCGATACGTTGCGCCGCTTGCTGCCCGACCGCTTCATTTGCGCATCGCACGAGGTCAATCCCGAAGCGATGGAATACGAGCGCACGAGCTCGACCGTCATCAACGCAATGCTCGGTCCGGTCTGCGGCCGGTATATCGGCAGGCTCATCAACACGCTCGCGCAACACGGCTTCGCGGGCAAGTTCCTCTTCATGCAGTCGAACGGCGGTCTGGCAAGCCCCGCGATGGTCGCCGACAAGCCGATCGTGCTGCTCGAATCCGGTCCCGCGGGCGGCGTCTCCGCGGCCATCCGCAACTGCGAGAAAAGCGATCTCAAGAACGCGATTCTCGGCGACATGGGCGGCACCACGTTCGACGTATCGCTGATCCGCGAGTTTCGACCTGAGCTGCGCAACAAAAGCCTGCTGCATACCTATACCGTGCGCTCGCCCAGCATCGATATCGACTCGGTGGGCGCGGGCGGCGGCTCTATCGTCTGGATCGATGCGGGCGGCGGCGTGCGGATCGGTCCCGAAAGCGCGGGCGCGGATCCGGGCCCTGCGTGCTATGGGCGCGGCGGCACGCGTCCGACCGTGACCGACTGCAATCTCGTGCTCGGCTATATCGATCCCGACAGCTTCCTCGGTGGCGAATTCAAACTGGACGCACAGGCGGCGTGGCGCGTGGTCGAAGAGGTCATCGCCAAGCCGCTCGGCGTCTCGGTGCCGGAAGCTGCGCAAGTCGTGCGCTCGGTGGCCAATGCACTGATGGCCCAAGCCATCCGCATCATGACGGTGGAACGCGGCTACGATCCGCGCGAATTTTCGTACATCTGTTACGGCGGCGCGGGGCCGGTGCACGCGGTCGATCTGGCGCACGAGATGGGCATTCGAAGAGTCGTGATTCCGCCGCTGCCGGGGCTTTTCAGCGCATTCGGCATGACGGTCGCGGACCAGCAATACGACTATCAGCGCCCGCTGGAAAGCGATCTCGCGATGATCGACGACGCCACCTTGCAGCATGCGCTCGACGAACTCACCGCCGAAGGCATGCAAGAGCTGCAACGTCATGGTGTCGATGCAGACGGCGTGAAAGTGGTGCGTCTCGCGGATTGCCGCTATGCCGGTCAGCCCGATGTCATCACCGTCGAAGTGCAGGGCGATGCGCAAGGCATTCGCGCCGCGCTTGCGCAAACCTTCGAAACCGCGCATCAGCGGCAATGGAATTTCATCAGCAAGGACAAGCCGGTCGTGGTCGCCAACGTGCGTCTGCAACTCGTCACGACGACGGGTTGGCGCGGCGGCGTCGCAAGCAGCAAGGGCGGCGCGATGCCGAAGCCGGTGCGTACGCGCGAGGTCTATTTCGACGGCGGCGTGCGCACGCTTCCCGTGTTCGCGCGCATGGAGATTCCCATAGGCGCGACGATCGAAGGGCCCGCCGTCATCGAAGAGCACAGCAGTTGCGCCGTGCTCAAGGCGTCGCACGTCGCGCGCGTCGATCCCGATCTGAATCTCGTCATCGAACTGGCAGCCTGAATAAACGGACATCCTCATGGATATTGTTACTTACGAAATCATCCGCAGCAGTCTCTTCGCCGTCGCGCGTGAAATGAAGATCGCGATGATGCGCACCGCCGGCAGCCCGCTCATGCATGCGAGCGGCGACTCGTCCGCCGCGATCTTCGACGCCGACATGCAGCTCGTCGCGCAAGGCAACGACATTCCGACGATGCTCGGCTCCGCCGTCATCTCGACGCGCGTCTCGGTGGAGGCGATGGGACGCGAGAACTTGCGCCCCGGAGATGTCATCGTCAGCAACGACGCGTATGTCGGCGGCGGCAATCATCAACCGGACGTGCAGTTCACGCGTCCCGTTTTCGCCGATGGCAAGATCGTCGCCTTCGTGATGACGCGCGGCCACTGGACCGATATCGGCGGGCAGTCTCCGGGCAGCTATACGGTCACCACATGGGACGTGTTCGCGGAAGGTATCCGCATTCCGCCGGTGTTTCTGTATCGCAATGACGAGCCTGTGCAGGACATGCTCAACCTGCTCACGCGCAATAGCCGCAATGCGCACGAGTTACGGCTCGACATTCAGGCGCAATACGCGGGCACGTTCGTCGGCGATCGGCGTATCGGCGATCTGGTTGCGAAGTATGGCGCCGACGCCTTGCGCGACGTGATGAGCCAGAGCCTCGATCACTCGGAGAAGCTGATTCGCGCGGAAATAGCGCGTATTCCCGATGGCGTCTACGAAGCCGAGGAGTATCTCGATCCGATCGAAGCGCCGGGCTGGAAGCAGGAGCGTCCGCTTCTCAAGGTCAAGGTGACGAAGACGGGCGATCACATCACGTTCGATTACACCGGCACCGGCGCGCAAGTGCGCGGCGGCATCAACTGTCCGCTGTCGGTCACCTGCAACAGCACCTGGTTCACGGTAAAGGCGCTGACCGACCCGGGCATTCCGATCAATCAGGGTTGCTATCGGCCGGTGACGATCATCGCGCCCGAAGGCAGCGTGCTGAACTGCCGCTATCCGGCCTCGGTCGTGTCGGGCAATACGGAAACGTCGCCACGCGTGATCGATCTGCTTCTGAAGGCACTCGCGCCCGCGGTGCCCAAGCGCATCACGGGGCAAAGCAACTGCGCGTCGTGCGCGGGCATCTTCAGCGGACGCGACACGGACCCGGCGCGCATTGGCCGCACCGGCCAGGAGTTCGTCACGATGCACGACGTCCACGCGGGCGGCATGGGCGCGCGCGCCGAGAAGGATGGCGTGAGCGGTGTGCGTGTGTACGTGGGCAACGCGGGCAGCCAGTCCATCGAGATGATCGAGGCGACATCGCCGCTCGTCGTCGAGGAATGGTCGCTCGTGACCGACAGCGGCGGCGCGGGACGCAGACGCGGCGGCCTGACGTCGCGGCGCGTCTATCGTGTCGAATACGACGAGGCGACCTTCACCGTCTCCGGCGAACGCGGACGCTCGGCGCCCGAAGGCCATTTTGGCGGGATGGCGGGCACGCGCTTTCAATGCATCGTGCAGCGGGCGGACGGCAGCGAGCACGCGGTCGCGGCGAAGGGCGGACAGACGGTGGTGTATCGCGGCGATCGCGTATCGGTGCAGCCGGCAGGCAGCGGTGGTTATGGCGATCCGCACGAGCGCGATCCGTTGCTCGTGGCAGCCGATATCGCCGATGGTTACGTCAGCGCCGAAGCCGCCGCGCAACGCTACGGTCCGAGCGCACAGCCGGCAGCGGAAGAGCCGGCAGTGGCATCGCTCGCGGTGGCGGCGGAATGAGCGCGGGCGAAGCCATGAGCCCGACCTTGCCGCTCGCGGGCGTGTGCGTGGTCGAGATCGGCCATAGTCTTGCCGCGCCCTATGCGGGCATGATCCTCGGCTCGTTGGGCGCGGAGGTCATCAAGATCGAAAGCGCGGAAGGCGGCGACTATGCGCGCGACTGGGGCCCGCCCTTCGTCGATGGCGCCGCCGCGCTGTTTCATGCGGTGAACCACGGCAAGAAGAGCATTGCGATGACGCTATCGAATCGCGACGACGCGGAGGCATTGCGTGCGCTGATCGAGCGCCGCGCCGATGTCGTTCTGCAGAATCTCAAGGCCGGCGGCACGGAGAAGTACGGCCTAGGCGGCGAGCAGATGCTGCGCATGAAGCCCTCGCTCGTCTATTGCAATCTCGGCGCGTTCGGCACGGCGGGACCGCTGCGCGACAAGCCCGGCTACGATCCGCTCGTGCAGGCGCTTTCGGGTCTCATGAGTTTTCTGGGTCAGCCGGGCGAGCCGCTCTCGCGCATACCAGTGTCGGTCAACGACATGGGCACCGGCTTGTGGGCGGCAATCGGCGTGTTGGCCGCGCTCTTCCGACGCCAGACGACTGGCGTGGGCGAGGTCGTCACCGTGTCGCTGTACGAAACCGCGATCAGCTGGGCCGGCATTCAGATCGCGGATTATCTCGCCTCCGGCGTGCTGCCGGGCCGTTGGGGATCGGGAACGGCTGCGATCGTGCCGCATCAGGCGTTCGAATGCGCGGATGGCACGATCATGGTCGCGGCCGGTAACGACCGATTGTTCCGCCGCCTTTGCACCGTATTGTCTATCCCGACACTCGCCGACGATGCACGCTTCGTGACCAACGGCGCGCGCGTGAGCCATCGCGTCGCGCTCATCGACTTGCTGCATCTCGAGTTTCGCAAGCACGGAACCGCGCACTGGCTCGAAGCGCTCGACGGGGCGGGCATTCCGTGCGGGCCCATCCAGACCATCGATCAGGTGGTCGCGCACGAGCAGACGAAAGCGCTCGACCTCTTGCGCACGACCGACGATGGCGCGGCCACGGTCGTCGGCGTGCCGATATCGTTCGGCGGGGCACGGCCCGCGCATGTGGGCATCACGCCCAAGCTCGGCGAACATAACCATCTGCTGGCGAAGACGCCACTGGAGACATCTTGAAACTCGCATCGCAACTTGGCGGCGCGCTCGACACGCTGTCGCTCGAAGACATCGATCAGCAAATTCTCGTCGTCACCCTGAACCGCCCGAATGTGTCGAACGCGATCAGCACGACGATGGGACAAGAGATCATCCGCGTTTTCGGCGCGCTGGAAGCCGATCCCACGCTCTATCGCTGCGTCATTCTGACGGGCGCGGGAGAGCGTGCGTTTTGCGGCGGCGCGGATCTCAAGGAACGCGAAGGCATGACCGACGAGCACTTCGGCGTGCAGCACTATTTGTTCGAACGCATGAACCGCGCGATCACCTATTGCCCCGTGCCGATCATCTGCGCGGCGAACGGCGCGGCGGTCGCGGGCGGACTCGAACTGCTGCTCGCCTGCGATTTCGCGTATGCATCGGAACATGCCGTTTTCGGCTTCACCGAAGTGAAGCGCGGCATCATGCCGGGCGGCGGCGGCACGCAGCAATTGCCGCGCACCATCGGCGCCCGCCGCGCGAAGGAGCTGATCTTCCGGGGAGCGAAATTCACGGCGCAGGAAGCATTGGCGTGGGGCGTCGTCAATCGTCTTTGCGAGCCGGGCCGCGTGCTCGCCGATGCCATCGACGCCGCCCGCGACATCTGCACGAGCGCACCGCTGTCCGTGGCGCAAGCCAAGAAGGCGGTCGACCTCGGCATGCAGGGCGACTTGCGCACGGGCCTGTATCTGGAAATCGAAGCCTATAACCGGCTGATTCCGACGGCGGACCGTTTAGAAGGCATCAGCGCGTACAACGAGAAGCGCGCACCGCGATTCAAGGGCGTTTAGTTCGAACGCAACAGCCGGCATACCTATACCCGGATAACCGGAGGAGACAGACATGACCCCCAACATCGGCAGCTTCGACATGCCGAAAGCCGAAGCGACGTATGGCAAGATCACGCGCCGGCTCATCCCGTTCCTGTTCCTGTGCTATGTGTTCGCGTTTCTCGACCGCATCAACATAGGCATTGCGCAGCTCGACATGAAGCACGATGTCGGCTTCAGCGATCTCACATACAGCATCGGCGCGGGCATCTTCTTCCTCGGCTACGTGCTGATGGAAGTGCCGAGCAACTTGCTCTTGGCGCGCATCGGTGTGAAGCGGACGTTCTCACGCATCATGATCCTGTGGGGCTTGATCGCGGCGGGCACGGCATTCGTCACGCTGCCTTCGCATCTCTACACCGTGCGCTTTTTTCTCGGGCTTGCCGAAGCGGGACTTTATCCGGGCGTGATCTTTTATCTCACGCGCTGGTATCCGGTCGAACGGCGCGCCAAGGTCATCGCGCTCTTCACGTGTGCAACGGGCATTGCGGGCTTGTTCGGCGGGCCGCTGTCCGGTGCGCTCATGACGTACTTCAACGGCTACTTCGGTCTGCACGGCTGGCAATGGATGTTCATCGTGCAAGGCTTGCCCGCGACCGTGCTGGGCGTGGTGGCGTTCTTTTATCTCGATGACGGCCCGCAGCAGGCGAAGTGGCTCACGGAAAGCGAAAAGGCCGTCGTGCTCGCGGATATCCGCAAGAGTTCGAGCGTGTCGGCGAAGCACGAGGAGCACACGTTCGGACGCACGCTCACGGACTTTCGCGTCTACGTGATGGGCTTCGTGTGGTTCACGCAGATTGCCGGCGTGTTCGCCATCGGCTTCTGGCTGCCGACGCTCATCAAGAGCGCGGGCGTGTCGAGCGCGTTGCAGATCGGCTGCTATTCCGCCATTCCGTATTTCGTGAGTTGGGTCGCGCTCATCATGCTGAACCGTCATTCGGACCGCACGATGGAGCGCCGCTGGCATTGCGCCATCGCCATGATCTTCGGTGCCGCGGGACTCGTCGTCGCGGCGTTCACGACCGGCAATCTCGCGCTGTCGCTTGCGGCGCTCTCGGTGGCGACCGCGGGCATACTCGCGCCCAACCCGCTCATCTGGGCAATCTCGACGGATTACATCCGTGGCAGCGGCGCGGCGGGCGGCGTGGCGGTGATCAATTGCGTGGGTCTGCTCGGCGGCTTCGTGAGCCCGATGATCATCGGCTCCATCAAGACGATGACCAACAGCATGGCAGGCGGCCTTGGCGCGATTGCCACGCTGATGGTGCTCGGCGCCATCGCGGCTGTCGTGCTTGCGCCGTCCACATCGAGCGCGCCCGTGAGCGAAGGACGCGCCGAAGAAGGCGGTGAACGCGTACCGGATGCAACCATCTGAACGAAGGGAGTGAAAATGAAAGACGTAGCAGTACAGATACGTGAAGTCGGCTTGCGCGACGGCCTCCAGATGGTCCGCACCATTCTCGGCGCCGCGCAAAAGCTCGAATGGTGCGCGCGCATGGTGGATGCGGGCGTGACCGATATCGAAGTGACGTCCTTCGTGCCGCCGAAGATCGTGCCGCAATTCGCCGATGCGGTCGAGGTGGCGACGGGCGCGCTTGCCATCGACGGATTGCACGCGGCAGCGCTCGTGCCGAACTTGAAGGGTGCGCAGCGTGCCTTCGATGTCGGTTTGAACAAGGTCCACTACGTGCTGTCCGCGAGCAACGAGCACAACCTGAAGAACGTTCGGCGCAGCACGGCGGAATCCGTCGAAGACTTCGTGCGCATTGCGGCGGCGCGCGATGAACTCGGCCGGCGCGTCGTGCTGGGCGCAGGCGTGGCGACGGCGTTCGGCTGCACCATTGCAGGTGAGGTGGATGAAGGCATCGTGCTCGGGCTGGTCGAAACGTTGATCGAGGCGGGCGCGCAGGAGATCACCATCGCCGATACGGTCGGCTATGCGAATCCCGCGCAGGTCTATGCGCTCATGCGTCGCGTCATGGAGCTTGCGGGGCCCTTGCCGGTTGCGTGTCATTTCCACGATACACGCGGACTCGGTTTGGCCAACGTTATGGCCGCACTCGATGCGGGTGTGCGTGCGTTCGACTCTTCGCTCGGCGGACTCGGCGGATGTCCCTTCGCGCCGAACGCCACGGGCAATATCAACACCGAAGACACGGTGTTCATGCTCGAAGCGCAGGGCATGACCACGGGCATCGACATAGACAAGCTGCTGGCGATACGCGAGACGATTGCCGCGTGGTTGCCGGGCGAACCATTCACAGGCGCCATTGCGCGTGCAGGCTTGCCGAAGACGTTCGTGCGAGCAGGGGAAGCAGTGGCGGCTTAGGGCTCGCCGCTGGTGTTCACCCTCACGCGTTCAAGGCGAGCTTCTCCAGCAGATCGACGAGCAGATCCGGCGCGAGCACCATCGCGTCGTGTCCCGTGTCGATGGTCTCCCAATTCCACGCGGGCAAACCCTTGATGCGTTCGCGCACGGGTTCGAGCGTCTCGTATGAAGGGTTCGTGCAATGCACGTAGGTACACGGCAGCCCATTGCCGAGCGGATGCTGTAAGTCGAGCGGTGTGGTGTAGGTTGCGAGCGGGTGAGGCGTCAGGCGCCTTTGCACCCACGCGGCGCGTGCATGATCTTCCGGAATTCCGGTGCCCTTCAATCCGTTGACGGGCATCGCCAGTGGCTGATCGCTCGCCTGAACGGATTCCATGCGCTCGCGCACCACCTCCGGCGGTAGCACATCGAAAGCAGCTTGCCCGTTATCGACGAGCAACGCGTCCAACATGACGAGCGAACGTATCGCGTGAGGCATGCGGTCCGCGACGCCCGAAGCCACCAGTCCGCCGAAGCTGTGACCTACCATGACGACGTCCGAGAGCTCTTCGGCATCGATCAGATTCTTTATATCTTCGATGCAGACATCAAGCGACGTCGCGGCTTCCAGCAGATGCCGCCGTTCGCCCAAGCCCGTCAGTGTCGGCGCGAAGACGCGATGACCGCGCGCGATCAGCTTGTCGGCGACGAAGCGCCAGCACCAGCCGCCATGCCACGCGCCATGAATGAGGACGAAGGTGTATCGCGGTGCGGTGGGACGAACCTGCTCTGCCGATGAATCATGCATCGATGTCTGGCTCCGGAAGCGGTCATGCGTGAACGTCAGCACTGAAGGCCGCATTCTGCGACGGCTGCGCGTGAGTTGTAAAGCGCGAATAGCCAGTGAATCCGCGCTGCCTGTCATTACGTTCGATACTGGTTATCACCGATATAACCCGCGCATCTCACCTGATCGGAAGGTTTCATTATCTCGCCTGAGCGCGGCCTCTTTACACTGGACCGGTCCAAGGTTCCGCGCAGCGGCAGCCGATTGAAAGCCGCGCAGACGTCGGGATAGAGAGAGACACTATCGAACGAAGGAGACACGCTGTGAATCGTACCTTTGTTGAACCCGAGCCGGCGGTATCCGACGAATCATCAACCGTCTCGACGTCGAGCGCCGAAGAGCGGGCGCTCTATCTGCGCGTCACGCTTCGCATCGTGCCATTGCTGTTCGTTTGCTACGTCGTGGCTTTTCTGGACCGCATCAATGTCGGCTTTGCGAAACTGCAGATGCAGGACGCGCTCGGTTTCAGCGACAGCGTCTACGGCCTCGGCGCCGGCATCTTCTTTCTCTCGTACTGTCTGCTGGAAGTGCCGAGCGCCATGTTGCTCAGGCGGGTGGGCGCCAAGAAGACGATTGCGCGCATCATGATCTGCTGGGGAATCGTCGGTATGTGCACGGCGTTCGTGACGAACGTCACCGAGTTCTACGCCGTGCGGTTGCTGCTCGGCGTCTTCGAGGCGGGTTTCTTTCCAGGCGTCATCTTTTATCTGAGCTCGTGGTTTCCGGAGAAGCGGCGCGGCGTGATCATCGCCTGCTTCATGGTCGGCTTTCCGGTCGCGGGTCTGGTTGGCGGTCCCGTCTCGGGATGGGCGATGACGCAACTCGCGCATGTCGCCAACATGGCGGGATGGCAATGGCTTTATATCGTCGAGGCGTTGCCGGCCGTGGCGCTTGGCATCGTCACGTTGTTCTTGCTGGACGACAATATCGACAAGGCGCGCTGGCTCAGCGAATCAGAAAAGAAAGTGCTTCGCGACGGCTTTCTCGTCGAGACCGAACGCAAGCGCAAGAATGAACATCGCGGTCACGGACGCCTTGCGGATGCGCTTGCGGACCCGAAGGTCTATATGCTTGCCTTCATCGACTTTGCGTTTGTCTGCGGAACGTATTCGGTGACTTTCTGGCTTCCTACCGTCATGAAAGATTCAGGCATCTCGAACCTCTCGCAATTGGGCTGGCTTTCGACGATTCCCTACGCCATGGGCGCTATCGGCATGGTGGCTATCAGCCGCAGTTCCGACCGCATGCTCGAACGGCGCTGGCACGCGGCCTGCGCCGGTGTCGTGGGTGCGGTGGCGTTGCTTCTCGTGTCGCATCCGACAAACTCGCCGGCCTTGACCGTCGCCTTGCTGACCTTCGCATCGATCGGCATCTTCGCGACCAACGTGCTGATCTGGTCGCTCGCCGCGGATTATCTTCATGGCTCGCCTGCTGCGGCGGCAAGCATTGCGTTCGTCAATTGCATCGGCTTGCTCAGCGGCTTTTGCAGCCCATTCGTGATCGGCTGGCTCAAGACGATGACCGGCACGCTCGTGAGCGGCCTCTACGTGATGACGGCGATACTCGTCCTCGGGATCATCGTCATGCTCGTAGGGTTCAAGCCGCAGACAAGCAAGCCGGTTTGAGATGACCGACACGCTCTCCATACATTCTCACGAAGACACGACGCTCATGCACAAGATCGCCATTCTCGATGACTTCCAGAATACATCGCTCAAGTTCGGCAACTGGAACGGCTTGCGAGAGCACGCCGAAATCGATGTGTTCACCGATCATATCGATGACGAAGCGGGACTCATCGAACGTCTTCGGCCGTATGACATTCTCTGCGTCATGCGCGAGCGCACCCGCTTTACGCGAAACGTCCTGTCGAAGCTCGGGAACCTGAAGCTGCTTGCGAGCACGGGGCCGTGGAATGCGGCTATCGATATCGAAGCCGCCGACCAACTCGGTATCACGGTCTGCGCGACGGCTTCTTCGTTGACGGCTGCGGCGGAGCACACCTGGGCGCTCATCCTCGCGGCGGCGCGCCACATTCCCAGCGAGGCGGCTTCGTTTCGCGAAGGAGGCTGGCAAGTGTCGGTCGGCCGCGATCTCAACGGCAAGACGATCGGTCTTCTCGGGCTGGGTTATTCCGGCAGCGTGACCGCCCGCGTGGCACAGGCGTTCGGCATGAAGACGATTGCGTGGAGCCAGAACATGACGCTGGAGGCGGCCGCCAAGCATGGCGCGACCTATGTGACAAAGGAAGAACTGCTTGCACGAAGCGATATTCTTTCCATTCACGTCCGCTTGTCGGAGCGCACGCGAGACCTGATAGGCGCGGCGGAACTCGCCACCATGAAGCCGAATGCGCTTTTGGTGAACACGGCGCGCGGACCCATCGTCAACGAACGAGCGTTGATCGACGCGTTGCAGCGCGGACAGATTGCGGGCGCGGCGCTCGATGTCTACGATATGGAGCCACTGCCCGCCGGGCATCCCCTTCGCTCGATGAACAACGTGATCGCGACGTCCCACATCGGTTACGTGACCGAGGACTCGTACGCCATCTACTATGGCGAATCGGTCGAGAATATTCGCGCGTGGATCGAAGGCAAGCCCATTCGAGTGATCACCGCCGACAAGCGAGAGATTGGTTACGAGCCTGCGGTCGGCGTTTGAAGCGTACTTGCCTCGACGCTGGGCGAGGCCGTTCGAGTTGCCGCGGTGTCGCGAAACGGCTTCATCTCAGTCGGCGTAGGACGGGTCTTCGTTGTCCAGAATGCGCTTCATCTCTTCGAAGTGCGCGAGGGAGAAATCCGCGATGCCTTCCCAGTCGCGCGCCGTCTTCTCGGCGACTTCTGGCGACAGCAGTTTCAGCGGTTGTCCCGTTGCATACGCCATGCACAGAATCTGGCAGGCGCGTTCGAGTGTGTACATGTCGTCATACGCTTCACCAACGGTCGAAGATGTCACCATGACGCCGTGATTTCCCATCATCAAGCGCGACTTGTCACCGAGTAGGCCGGCCAGACGCGCGCCTTCGGCCGCGGTATCGGCCATGCCACCGAAGGACGTATCGAGCGCAACGCGATTGAAGTAACGCGCCGTGTTTTGTTCGACCGGCTTGATCTCCGGGTCGACGAGACATGCGAGCGCGGTAGCGTGAATCGGATGCAGATGCATTGCGACGCGGATATGCGGAGCGAGCTTGTGAAGCTGTCCGTGGATGGCCCACGCGGTGGGATCGATATCGTTGCGGCCGGCCAGGTCGTCGGCGTCGTCGGCATCGAGCAACAGCAGGTCGCTTGCGCGGATGCGCGAGAAATGCACCCACTTCGGGTTCATTAGAAACTTGCGTCCATCTGGCGATACGGCCGCGCTGAAATGATTCGCGACGGCCTCGTGCATGCCCAGCCGGGCGAAGCATCGGAATGCGGCAGCGAGATCGATACGAAGCTGGCGTTCGTTCATGAGTCGGGTATCCGGTGTCGAGGTGAGGGAGCGGGCAATCATATGGATAGCGGGCTTTTTCAAGCTCGATGCTGATGCAGCTTGTGCGCGATGAAATTGGCGCTGAGTGCGATGCATATCCATGATCGAATTCCTCGCGGCGGGTGCTCCGTTTCCGGCTGCGGCAGACGAGCAGCGGGCAGATGCATGCGTCTAGCGCATGAAAAAAGTGCGTTTGCCTCATGGGCTCGCTGCGAGATCAATCTAACAAATCAAATTAAAGAAGAAATACTGTTTCCCGACGCAGCGGACAGAGGGTGCAGCGCTCAGGCCAACCCCGCCAACAAACGCTCGAACAACGCGCGACCGTTTTCGTGGTCCATGAGCGCGAGATGAACCACATCTACCATCGCCTGAAATCGTGGATCGTTTCTCAGAGACTGACCGAACGCCTGGTCCAGAACAGTTTCCACGGCGAAGCGCGTGAGTGTGTGCGCATCGGTGACTCCGCTTGCCTGCAGTGTGGCCAGCTTCTCCTTCAACGTGGAGCCGACGTCCTTGGCGCCCGGATGTGCAAACGGACTCGAAGGATCGCTTGGCTCACCGGACAACGGGCGGGCGCCGCTTGGCGTCCGATCATGTCCGCGCGCTTGCTGGCGTAACAGCGCCATGACCTGATTCAAAGTAGACACGGAATCCATCTCCATACCTTCTTAATGTCTCGCGACACTGCCGAGATAGCCCGCCAGCAGCAAATGATTAGCAGAAACCTTCCCGTCGGTTTCTGCGTCGGCCTTGCTCTCTTCGATTCCCGCGAGTACCGCGCTCACATAACCGTTCAAAGGCAGAAAAGCGGTATTGGCCTGGAGGGCGCGCGAGAGCTGTTCCGAGGCTCCGTCCAGATCGTCGTGGGTGAGCAGCGTCAAGCCTTGCGCGACAAGCTTCAAAGAATCTTGCGCGGGAAGTTGATCGAGCGGGTACCAGACATGCTTCGCTCGATCCACGTGTCCAGTCATGAGTTCCAAAAAGCCAAGCATGAATGAACCAGCGTGAAACTCGGGGTTTTCGGCAAGGCAGCGCACGAACGCGTCGCGCGCTCCATCTTGGTCTCCGGCGCTGGCCAGGTGCGCGCCGAGAAAAAACCATAGGCGATCGTCGTGGGGAAAGCGCTCTAGTGCATCGTGGAGCAGTCGTGTTCCATCGATACCCGGTCGTGTCAGCGCATGGCTGATTTCGTCGATATGCGCGTGCAAACGCGAAGGCAGGTTGTCAGTCATTGTTATCCGATCGTATAGAGGTGACGTGAGCCGCCGAGCTCTTCACGCAGGTGTGCCAGCGCGGCGTGATGCAGTTGCGAGACTCGCGCGCGGCTAATGCCTAGTATGTTCGCGATCTGCTCGAAACGCATGCCGTTGAAATAGTGATACTGAATGATCTTTCGATCACGTTCGACCATGCCGGAAACGGCGTCGAGCAAACGGTCACGCGTTTGTCGCCATGCCACGCCGTGCCATGGCGCAGGCGCCGGGCTTGGTTTGTCTTCTTCTCCGGCAAGCATGCCGGTGTCGTCGAGCATGTAACCTATTGCGAGCCCGGCGGTAAGCTGCGTCAAGTGGTCGAAGGTGTCGCGTTTCGCGTCGATGTCTCGGTCGGATCGATCTTCGAGCGAAGCAATACGCTCACGCTGCGCGCGCCGCATGAACGATATCTGCTCCTGTGCATCTGTCAGCTTCTGCACGCCATCCAGCACCGCGCCCTTGACGCGTTGCGTGCAGAAGGTCTCGAAGGAAACGGACCGCACGCTATCGAAACGATCGATTGCTTCCAGTAAGCCGACCAACGCAAGTTGTCTGAAATCGTTGAAGTCCACGTCATTGCGATGTCGTCCGGCGTACAACTGCGCCGCGAGCGCGCGAGCGTAGGGCATGTAGCGCAGAAATATGGCTTCGCGCGCCTCCACGGAGCGCGTGGCTGTGAAACGCTCCCACAATAGCGCATCGCCCGAACGAGCAGAAGGCGTAACGGCCTCGCTGTCGGGATCCGTCATCGGAAGCTGCCCAGGACGCCGCGCAGCACGAGTCCCCAGCCGTCGATGAGCACGAACATCAGCACCTTGAGCGGCAAGGAGATCGTTGCCGGTGGAACCATCATCATTCCGAGCGAGAGCAGTACGCTCGATACCACGAGGTCGATCAACAAGAACGGCAGCAAGACGACGAAACCAATCTGAAATGCAACGCGCAGTTCGTTGAGGATGAACGCCGGCGTCAATTGCAACAAGCTCACTTCCGCAGGTGTCTGAGGCAGCGCTTTACCCGACAACTCATACGTCAGCTTCAATTCGTCGTCTCGGACTTGCCTCAGCATGAAGTCGCGCAAGGGCGCGGCACCTCGCGCCAGCGCGTCATTGAGACCGATATGGCCGCTCATGAAGGGTTGAAAAGCATCGTGATTGACGGCCTCGAGCGTGGGCAACATCGCGAAAACGGTAAGGAAGAGCGCAAGGCTGATCAGCACCGGCGTGGGCGGTGTTTCCGGCATGCCGAACGCATGACGGATCATCGACAACACGACGATGATCCGGATGAACGCCGTCATTGAAATCACAAGCGCGGGACCCACGCTGAGCACGGTCAGAAGCGCGGCCATGCGCACGGTGTTCGAGGTGGCGTCGCCGGCCGAATACTGTTTGCTGACGGAGTCGGAGATGGAGAAAGTCAGCGGCTGCGCTTGCGCAGGACGGGCATGGGCTACGGCTCGTGGCGCGCTTGCAAACGAAAAACAAACGATCAGGCACAACGCCAGCGTATGTATCAGGCGATAGAAGTTCAAGGCCTTGGCTCCTGCTTCGATGAGCTAGCGGTGTGAAGGGTCTTGACGCCGCCTGCGTCGCTGGCAATGATGATTTCCACATCGCCATGAGCCAGTACATAGAGCGTGGTTCGGGAATTGAGGCGCACGCTTTGCAGTATCCGGACGTGCGACGCGGTGGCGCTGCGCCGGGCAATGGCGAAATGTCCGCTTCGCCGCATCAATACGATGATCACGATGCCCACCAAGAGACACGATGCGAGCGCCGCGACGACTCGTAGCGGACTCACGCCGTCATGCCCCAGTACTCCGCCGAGCGCATGCATGGACTGGGCGGCGTCTTTGAGGGGGAGGCCCCGCCAGGCTGCCGCGGACGGAGCGCTCGCCGCGAGTTCAGACGCTGCCACGGGCGCCATTGAGTATCTCGACCATGCGGATGCCGAAGCAGTCGCCGACGGCGACGATTTCTGCGCGGCCAACGACGCGATCGTTCAGTAAAACGTCCACCGGATCGCCAAGATGCCGTTCAAGTTCGACGACCGAGCCTGGCGTGAGCGCCATCAGTTCACCAATCGATGTTGTTGCGGAACCAAGGTGAATGTCGAGCGTGATCTTCACGTCGCCGACGAGATCGAGCGAGCGCGTATTGGGCGACGAAATACTGTTCGGGTTCGAAGAAGGGTCGAACATCGGCAGGTCGATTGCATCGACCGTGATCATGTCCTCGTCTTGCGCCATCGCGGCGCGAGCGTTCTGGGCGGAATTCGTCATGCTTTTCTACAGGGATGTGGGCGTGGCTAATTGAATCGAGAGTTTGTCGCTGGTGCGACCGAGGCGGCCATATGCGAACGGTGGTCTTTCGCGCGTGTTCACGTTCTGGGTAGAGCCGATAGGGCTGATGGCCATGCTTTCCTCTGTTCGTCAAGGTATGAATTGGTTGATCGAAGTGGACAATCTCACGTGCGACGCCGTTCACGATGACTTTCGAAGGCTGCGCGCCGTGTCTTCTAAAGGCTTCGAGTGCGTGTCGCACGAGTGCATCCTGTTCGTGAGATGCGTCGGCGTGGCAACGAATTGCGAGCGTGGTGTCCGACTCGCCAGTGAGAAGGCTCAACTGGACATCGGTGTCGGGCGCGCGTCTGAGGGTCAGCGTTTCAGCGCGTCTTCGTGGTTCAGTCCCACATGCCGGCGAAGTCCGACTGGCGCGTGCCTCTAATGGCGATGGCGAGGCCGCGGATGAAATGCCGTACTGATTAGGTTTGACATCGTCGCTTCGAGCCGACGGATCGTCTGAAGAGGGCGTGTTGGCAACACCTTCATGCTCTCCGTCGTCTGCCGGCGGGCGCGTTCGTTCCTTAAGGAGCTCGGACGCTCGTTCGTGCGGCACGATAGCGCCCATGTGTACGCGAGCGCGTTCTTCGAGGCGCATCGATGAATGAAGGCGCAGCGCCGCAGCGCCTGGCTTGCTGCCCGACGCGGCGCCGCGCCACATGTCACGCTCGAGGCTGCGCAATGTACTGGAGAACGCGACTGCATCACCAACTGACTGCTTAGTTACCTTGAGTTCGCTTGCCGGGATGAGGTTTGTGTCGATCTTCACGGCAGGTTCCACCGGGCGCGCATGTTGTCCTCGATAGCATCGGCTTGCCTCGCTTCGCGATTGCGTGCATGCGACAAGGCGGCACGGGATGCGAGAGTATCGGCAAGATCGGCTAACTGCTGGCTTCGCGTGCATGCCTGACGCTGTGCGTTCACCTGCTCGTTCCTGCGATCAGTTTCAAGCCGGGCAGCATCAGCGGCGTTCATCGCTGAACTGAGCAATTGATTCAGATTGACGACCAATGTCAAATCGATTCCGCCGCGAGCTTCCAGAACATGGCGCAAGGCGGCACGTTGAAGGTCCACGTAGTCTTTTGCGTTGCGCCAGGCTGTTTTCGCGGCCGATGCCTCGACTTTCATGCGCTCATATTCGGCGCGCAGCCGCTCGACTTGCAACGTGCGAATGTGCGCGACTTGCTTCGCGGTGCGCAGGCGTTCGTGCTTGTTCATGTGGCATGTCCATGCAGTGCGGCGAGCGCGGCGTTGGCATCGGCGCGGGATATCTGCTTGTCCGAGTCCTGACGCAGGAATTCGATCATTCGACTGCGTGTGGCAAGCGCTCTGTCAAGTAAAGGCTGGCTTCCCGCCACATAGAGACCGGACTCGATCAACGTTCGCGACGACTCGTACGTGGAGAGTTGTGCGATAGCTTCGCTGGCAGTGTGGCGTTCAGCAGCGGTCGTGACATGCTGAAACGCACGACTGATGCTGCGAGGCACATCGATTGCCGGATAGTGTCCTTGTTCCGCGAGAGAACGCGTGAGCACGATGTGTCCGTCGAGGAGCGCGCGCATCGTCTCCGCCATTGGGTCGTCGATCTCGTCGGTTTCCGTAAGCACCGTCATGAGCGCGGTGATAGCGCCGCCGGAGAGCAGTCCGCCGCAACGTTCGACGACTTTCGGCAAGGCGGCGAACACGCCAGGGGTATAGGCGCGCATGGTGGGCGGTTCGCCAGCGGAAAGGCCGATCTCGCGCAGCGCAAGCGCATAACGCGTCACGGAGTCCAGCAACAGCAGGACATGAAGGCCCTTCGAGCGGAAATACTCCGCAATCGCGAGTGCATGAAGGACACAGCGGGCCCGCAGGATGGCGGGCTGATCAGAGGTGGCAACGACCATGGTCGACCGGGCGCGCGCCTCGTCTGATAAAGTGCGCCGCCAGAACTCCTCGGCCTCTCGTCCACGTTCGCCGACCAGACACACCACGCAGACATCGGCTTCGATGTTCCGTGCGAGGCTTCCCAACAGGGTCGACTTGCCGACGCCGCTTCCCGCGAAAATGCCAGCGCGCTGGCCAATGCCAAGGGTGAGCAGGGTATCGATGGCTCGGATTCCAGTTTGCAGTGGCACGGACGGCGAAGTCCGTTCGAGCGGCGAGGCAGCAATTCCAGCAAGAGGCCAGGTGGCTTCGAGAAGACCCACGGCGCCTGCGCCGTCCAGTGGCTGGCCGAGCGGATCGATGACGCGACCAAGCAGGCCGTCGCCTACGCGCACCTCGCTTTCCGTCCGCACGGAGCAGACTTCGTCACCGATACGTATCGAATTCAATGGAGCGAACGGTGCCAGTGTGATGCGGCCGATTTCGGTGCGCACCACCTCGGCGAGAATCGGCAATGTCCCTTCGATGCGGCACAACGCGCCGACCGGCACACCGGGACCATCCGCCTCGATGAAGGTTGGCATGACGCGTGTGATGGCGCCTTTACGCGTCAGGACGTCGGCGGCGCGCACTGCTTCCACGAAACGATGCGAAGAGGGATTGCTGGGCGAAGTCACGTGGCCGCTTCCTGCAGTGCATCGCGGATGCGGCCGAGCTGACTGTCGAGACTAATGTCGAGCGTGCCAAGCGAGAGCCGGACGAGGCATTGTCCTGCCTTAAGCTGCGAATTGACGCGGAGTCGAACGGAGTCACCACGCAAGGTGGGTGACATTGCGTCTGCGACTTCCGCATCCGAGGCAAAGTCCTCCGCCGATACTTCGAGCATGACGATCGATTTCGCCGATAGCTGTGACACATGGTGCCGGGCAGTCCGTTCGACCAGTCGAGTCAGGCCTTCCGCATCGCCGAAGATTCTATCGAGTGCGGTCAAAGCGATCTCGATGGAAAGCGGCTCGAGCGCGCGCAGCGTCGCGTCGAACTTTGCCATCGCGGTATTCAAGCCATCGCGCAGCGCTGCCTCGCGTTCCGCGCGACGCAGCGAGGCCTGAACCTTACCGGTCGCGAGCCCTTCGGCGTAGCCCTCTTCACGTGCATTCGTCCGGGTGGCGACGGCATCGAGTTCGAGCTGGGCATAGGCCCCGCGAAGGTCGGCAACCTGCTGCTGCAAGGCGAGCAACTCGATATCGCGAGTATCGGGCATTGCGTCGCTCGCCGACACATCGGATGCAGAAGAGCCCTCAGCGCGCACGGACTCGACCGTCGCATAAAGTGAGGAATAGCGCACACTACGAGCCTTGATCACCGAGCCCATGCTTTCCTTGTCGTTCGTTGGCGCAATACGCAAAGGAAGTGCTTGATCAGCCGTGCGGGTGCGCCAGGCTGCTTCGCAACGTCGCGAGAGGGCTGATCGATGTCGGCCTGCGCCACGCCTTGCAGGCAAGCTTCGATCCAGGCTGCGCGAGCGTGTGCGGTCAACAACCGCGCGTCCTCCCGATTCTCGAGATCCCGGCGACGGTTCTCCGGCAAGCAGCCAACGACGGCCTTCGCAGATTTTGGATCGAGGCTGCAAAGGAGACTTCGCGCAAGCATGTCCGGCATTGTTTGCATTCGATGCACGAGGCGCGCGATGTCATCGTCGCTCGTATTCGATGTCTTGGACTTAGCATGATCTCCGGTGCCTGCGGCCCAGGTCATGTTTACTTCCCGATGCAGTCCCGAGGCCGATGCCATCATGGGTTTGAGTCGCTCGCGCTCGTCCGGAGAAAGCGCATTCCAGATTGCCTCGACGTCTTCGATCGGATTCGACAGCAAATCCGCCATGGCCCGGCGCAGGTCGCGTTGCCGCTTACTCATGCGTGGACTCCTCGACGGCGAGCAGTTGGCGAAGGCGTGCCACGTGTCGATCGCGTTCCGAAGCGGTAAGCCGCTTCGAGCGATTCGACGCATTGACCCGCGAGCGAGCGTGGATCAATAGCGCTCCAAGCAAGACGAGGGTCATTGCAACGGCGGGCAGTCCGAGCGATGCATTCAGCCAGCCCGGCTGGCCCGCATGCACGGGAGCCGAAGCCGCTGCTTCCTCCGGTTGAATGCTCTCGGCCTGCTTCGCGTTTTGCAGGGTTCGTATATCCTGGTCGGTCGTGGAAGCGCCAACTTGCGCGTCGCGAACGAACGTGGAGAGGACGTCGCCGCGCGACGCATCGAGTCCTATCGCGGTCGAGATGACGCTTGTCAGGCGCTGCATCTGTTCCTGTGGCAAGGCACGGTCGTACACGATGCCGACGGACAAACGACGCACCGCGCCCGGCGTTCGCACGATCTGTTCGGTCTCGTGCACCGTCCGGGCGTCTTCGCGCAAGGCCGGTGACTGCGGCGCGGGCAACGGCGGCTTGCCGGCGTCGGGCATGGCGCGCGAAGAAGGAAGCGGTACATTCGAGCTTGAATCGGATGAACCCGGCCGGCTTATCGTCGATTCGTGCGTCGAGCGCACCTGATCGGTATTGATCGATGCCTCCACGCTCACCGATGCATGTCCTGGGCCGGTCACGGCTGCGATCAGCGCCGCGATCTTGCGTTCATAATTTTGTTCGATGGCTTGCTTCAATAGCAGTGCTTGATCGTCGACTTCGCTGCTGGTAGCGCTGGCAGGTGCGCCGCTCGCGTCGAGTATCGAAACATCGGCGGGAGTCAGTTCGGGGACCGCCGCCGCGACGAGACGCTGGATGCCGCGAATCGCATTGACGCCGAGCGTCTGGCCGTCGCGCATGAAAAGGGCAACGGACGCCTTGGGCCGGGCATTATCGCGATGAAAGACCGATGATTCGGGCAAGGTGATGTGGACCCGCGCAAGATCGATCTCATCGAGCGTCATGATGGTGCGCGCGAGTTCGCCTTGCAATGCGCGCTGATAATTGACCTTCTGCGCGAATTCGGTGAGACCGAGATCCGAGTTATTGAAAAGCTCAAGGCCCACGACGCCTTGCAAACGCAGATCGCGACTCATGAGTTTGAGGCGCGTGGCGCGCGTGTCGCCACTCGGCACGAGAATGGCCGCGTGTTCCTCGTCGTAGCGGAAGGGAATTTTTTGCTTTTCGAGTTCGGTAGCGATGACGGCCGCGTCCTGACGCTTTAGATCGCTGAACATCACCTCGTATGATGGCCGCACGAGCAGCCATGCCGACAACGCCACGAAGGCGATGATCAACAGCAGACCGGCGACAAGTGCGCAGCGGCGCATGAACGACGCGTCGGTGAAGCGCTCCAACAGGCGCGAGGAGGTTGAGTTCATGCTAGATCTGCATCCGCATTAGTTCCTGATAACCCTCGACCAGCTTCGAGCGGACCTGCAGGGCGAACTGCAACTGCAAGCGCGCATCTTCGAGTGCCAGCATCACCTGGTGAGGCGGAGTATCGTCTCCGATAGCGAAGCGGGTAACGGCGTCTTGCGCTGTCTGCACGGCGCGGTCGACGTTGACCACGCCGCTCGCCAGCATCGTGCCGAAGTCCTGATTGGCAGCCGACGAACCGGCCGGCCATTGCACCGCCGGGGACTCCGGCATGCCCGAAAATCCGATGCTTTCAATGTTCATCCCTTATTCCCCAGTTCGAGCGCGCGCATGTACATCGATCTCCCTGCGTTGAACATCACCGTGTTCGCTTCATAAACGCGCAGCGTTTGCACCATCAACGCCATTTCACCGGCGTGATCGATCCCGGGATAGCGGACGAAGCCCTTCGCATCGGCATGGGGGTGCGCGGGGTCATGGACGAGACGAGGCGCGGCATCGACCGGTTCGACTGACAGCGTCTGCGCGCCGCTGAGATTCGCTAGCGCAGCATGCGAAAGCTCGCTTGAAAATGCCAGCGAGGATGCGTCAGATGCGCGTGGTCCCGACACGAGGCGCATGGGCTGATACGGCTGGCTGCCGGCCGCACGCGTGGCGCTTGCGTTGGCCAGGTTCTGCGCGATGACTTCCATGCGCTGATGCTCGACATCCATGCCGGAACGGGCGATAGCGAAGATTCCTGTCGACATATCGCGTCAGGCTCCCTTGATCGCCAGCATCTGCATTTGCAGGGTGCGGTCGAGCATGCCGGTCACCATGGCGTATCGCGCCGAGGTCTCGGATGCCGTCGCGATCTCCCGATCGAGTCGTGAGCCCTGGGTTAGGCCGGTGGTTTCGATGGTCAATAGAGGCGTGACGTTCGCCACACGCGTCGCGATACGTGCGGTGTCGTCGCCTGCGTGGACTTCGGCTGCGTTACGCAGCGCGTCCTCGAACGACACGCTCGTCGGCATGAAGCCTTCGGAACTGGCGTTCGCAATGTTATTCGCCGTCGCAATCTGCCTGACGAAAAGTCCGTCAAGCGCCTTGCTCGCGATGGCAGACACGAGGTCGATGCTCATGATGTTGCGCCTCCTCTTTTGCCTTGATGATTACTGGATGACGAGTTCTGCATGAAGCGCTCCGGCAGTCTTAATCGCCTGAAGAATGGAGATGACATCTCTGGTACTGATATGTGATGCGGAGAGCGCGCGGACGAGATCGCCCACCGTGCCACGCGGGAACGATGCGGAAACCGCCGGACCTGATTCCTCGACCGTCAGATCCGTATTGCCAACGACCATGCTGCGCACGCCCGGTCCCGTGAAGCTGACGAGCCCCGGCTGCGAAGCGGTGTATTCGGTGGAGATGGATACCCTTATGTCGCCATGGGAGATAGTGATCGGCGAGATGCGCGTGTCGCCGCCCGACACGACCGTGCCGGTACGTTCGTTGATGACGACGCGCGAAACCTGATCTGGTTCGACGGCAAGCGTCTCGATGCGAGCGACATAGTCGTTCAAGGCGAGCGAGCTTCCAGGTGCACGAATCTGTACGGTCTTCGCATCGAGCGCGCGCGCGGCGCCTAAGCCAAGACCTTGATTGATGCGTTGTTCGATGCGTCGGGCAGTGCTGGCGTCCGCGTCCTTCAGTACGAAGCGCAGATAGCCATCGTCGGTGACCAGATCGGCGCGCACCGGAACTTCGACGGTAGCGCCAAGTGGCACGACGCCAGAGGTAGGGTGATTCTTGAGCTTCGTATTGCCATTGGCGTCGTATCGATAACCACCGACCGAAAGCGGGCCCTGCGCGAGTGCATACATCTTGCGATCCGGGCCGCGGAGAGAGGTCATGATGAGGGTTCCTCCGGCCAGGCTGCGTGCGTCACCCATCGAGGTCACGTTAACGTCGATTCGATCTCCGGTGTCGGCAGTGGGAGGCAGCGTCGCTGTCACCGTGACGAGCGCGACGTTGCGGCTTTGAATCTGGTCCTGCGTAATCGCCATGTCGAACTGCGACATCATGTTGGCGAGCGCCTGACGGGTAGCCTGAGAACGCGGTGTATCGCCCGATCCTGCAAGCCCCGAAACGAGGCCGTATCCAACGAGCATGTTGTCGCGCCAGCCGAGAAAACGGCCGAGATCCTTGAGACGCACTTCAGAGGTCACCGCGCTGGCTTGTGACGAGAAGGCGATTAGAACGAGCAGCGCGAGGCCTGCCGCTGAAAAAAGAAGTGGAGGTCTGCGCATTACCAGAGCCCGAGCCATGCGAAGAAGCGGGGAATCAGACCGGGGCGCGAGCGGTCGGTAATGAACCCTTCGCCGGTGTAGTCGATCTGTGCATCGGCAAGCCGGTTCGACAGGACGGTGTTGTTCTGCGCGATGTCGACTGGACGCACACGCCCTTTCAGATGGATGCGCGTCTTCTCGCCATTGACATCGATGTTCTGATCGCCCGCCACGATCAAGTCGCCATTCGACATGACATCCGTCACGCTCGCGCTGATCTGCGCCAGCAGGCGCCCGGCGCGCTCGATCTTGCCTTTGCCGCCGTAGTTATCGCCCGCGCCCACCTGCGCCATATTGTTTCCGGCGTAGAGCGTCGAAACCTTGCCGTTTATGGCAAAGCCTGTATTGGTGGAGGTATCCGCGCTATTGCTGGCCGACGAATTTTCATAGACGAGAATGGTCACGATGTCGCCGGCGTTCGACGCGCGCCGGTCGGCCGTCAGCGAGTGATATGCCTCGGCACTGAACAGGTTCGCGGCATGCACATCGAGCGATGTGAACGCGCAACAGAGCACGAAGATGATGCGTAGGCTGTATGGAATCATCTTGCGGCGTCCTAGCGCTTCAGGCCGTTGGCAATCGACATCAGTTCGTCGCCCACCTGAACGAGCCGCGCGTTGGCGGCATAGGCGCGTTGATACATCATGAGGTTGACGAGTTCATCGGAGAGCGAGACGTTCGATGCCTCGCTGTATCCCTGCACCAGCGTGCCCGCGTTATCCTCGCCCGAACGAACGCGCGACAGCGCGACACCGTCATCCGGTGCGCGATAGACGCCGTTGCCTTCGGACTGAAGGGCGCGCGTGTCGCCTGGCATCACGAGCTCGATTTGCCCGATTTCGAGCGGGTCAGCTTGTCCTGGGACGGTGGCCAGCAGCGTCGAGCGCTACGAGTACGACGATCTGGACCAACGTATCGCGCATACCGATGCGCTGGGCGCGCGCGAGAAGACGTACTACGATGCCGATGGCCGTATCGTCAAGACCGTGAGCGCCGCGGGCCGCACGGTTCAGTACGACTACAAGTGGGCGAACAGCATCGCCTCGGTGGGCACATCGGTGACGGGTGGCTGGATCAAGACCATGACCGACGCCAACGGCCGCACCACGATCGACGAGCAAGACACGTTCGGCCGCGTGACGAAACACACGGACCTGGGCGGCCACGTGTTTCAGTACACATACAACTGGGCCGGTCTGGTTACGAAGCAAACCGGCAGCACGGGACAGGATGTGGACTACACGTACTACTCGCATGGCCTGGTGCGCTCGATCGTGGACCACGCGACCAAGACGCAGTCGCTGTACGAATACGATGGCGACGGCAATCGCACGGCGGAATACTTCACCAACTTCGGCGACTCGTATGTGTTCGCGCAATCGCGGGTGGAGTACGACGCGCTCAATCGCGTGGTATCGATCACGGACAACGCTTATCAGGTGAAGTACGAATACGACGCGGTGGGCAACCGGCGTCGCATGACGGCGACCTATATGGACATGGTGGGCTACCACCAGAAGACGCAAGATTACTGGTACGAATACGACGCACTGAATCGCTTCACGGTGACGATGGGCACGCTCGCGGGCGATCGCATCGTCGCCGGACCGATGGGAAGCGATGGCGTGCAGCTCGGCTACAACGCAGCGGGCGAGCGCGTGCTCGCGGTGTACGCGAAGGACGGCCGCACCGAGCGCTATGCGTACGACGCGAATGGTTATCTGCAGACGCAGACGATCAACGGTATCGTGGCGCAGGAGCGCACCAATGACCTGATGGGTCGGGTGACCTCGCAGATCGAGCGCGATGTAAAAACGGGCAAGGTGGTGTCGAACGTCACGCGCGTGTGGGATGCCGACAGCCTGCAGATATCGGAGCGCGATGCTTTGAACGGCATGAGCACGAGCTACACGCGCATGGCCGATGGCACGCTCACGCAGATCGACTCGACGCCGGACGACTCGAACGACACGCGCACGACCTCGACTTATAGCTACGAGTGGTGGGACGGCGCGAAGCAATCGAAGGTAAAGGTGCAGGCGACGAACCCGAACGCACCGGGCTGGAAGCCGGCGACTAGGGCAACAAACGAAACCCGGATCGATTCCATCGATCGGGTAGCCCAACCAGCGTCGCCAATTCTCAGTTGAAACCGACGTATCGATGCGAAACCGTTGAACCAACTGAAGCGCATAGTCGACGATTACGCGCCTGACCAACCACGCGTTGCGCTCAACGAATTGCATCAAGGCAGGAAGCGGGACCGCACTCACGTCTCAACGACCAGCCCCGTGGCTCCGTCCCCACCACGTACTCTTCCAATTAGCAAACACCGCCCGACGCTCACAACCGTCCCAACAACTCCGCCTTCTTCGAAGCGTACTCTTCATCGCTAAGAATTCCTTTAGCGTGCAATTGAGCGAGCTTCTCGATGGTGGCAAATACATCCGACTCTGCCGCCGATGACCGAGCACTCACCGGCGCCTCCTGCACAGGCAAGCCCCCGCTTGAGGAGACAACAGGAAGGCTCCCGACATCGACCAAACCGTGCTGGCTTCCAAACGTAAGAGACGCACCGTGCGACTGCTGCTGCGAGAAGCCGCCGATCTCGTGATCGATCGTGTCGTAAAGCGTCGTCTTTCCGTTCACTTCTATCGCCAGGCGTTTGGCTTGAGAGAAGAACGCGTAGCGCATGCCGTTCTGTGCGCCGGTGCTGTTCGGCCAGCCTAGATCGGCGGGCCACCAGTTGTCGAAGTTGCTCGTATCGGCGGGAACGAAGAGACTCACCGAGCCGACGGGGCCGGCTGCAGTCTGCTGTCGATGACCATCCCCATCGTGATGCTGATACTGAGCACCCTGGCTCTGCGACTGAAAACTGCCGCTGCGAATCAGGTCGGGCTGACTGGCGATCAGGCCAGAAAGCTCGGAGCACAAGCCGTTCACCTGACCCTTCAGGTGGTTGTTGAACAGGTCCGAGACCATGGTCATGCCACCCAGCATCCACTGGCCGGAACCTCCGAACTCAGGGTGGCTGAATTGCGCCATGCCGCCGTTTCCCCGAATCACGGATTCGAGCATGCTCATCACGGCATTGGTGCTAAAGCCGTGTCGCCGGGCAATTTCTCCGATGATTTGCTCGCCAGCCGGAGTCAGTTTTTGCATGATGTTCGCTCCCAAGGTTTCCTGTGACCTTATCACGTGGGAGAGTCAGGTGTCGTTTGCGCTGGCTTCAACCTCTTGCGACCAAAGCGGCGTCGCGCATGACTAAAAGTGCCGCTACTTCCGGTGGCATCGGGGCGAAATGCAACTACCGGTCGACCCGTTTCCTTGCAACAAGCGACGCGCGCCTAAAACGTCCGGCCCTCCACCAAATGCGTCTTCACGCCATTGAGCACGTAGTCGCCCACGACCTTCGCCTTATGATGCAGGGGGTTATGGCTGAAGATCGTGCGCAGATTGCGCCAGTGCCGATCGAAGTTATGCTTGCGCGAAGTCGCGGACGCGCCGCCCGCATCGAAGAGACGCTCGCCCGCCTGCAAGGCCAGCTTGCCGACGACGATCTGTGTGCGCGCCGTGGCGAGCGCGCTTTGCAGCACGAGTTCATCCGCGGCCGGATCGGCATTGCGGATGGCGTTCGACGACACATCGAGCGTGCGCGCGTTGTCCCGCACCAGCACATCGATCGTGTGACTCAACGCCGAAAGTTCGCCCACCACCTGCTGAATGAACACGTCCTCGCGGGCCGTGGCCGCGGTGGAGTGCATGACCGGCCGCCCATGTCCCGTGACATAGCCGCGCGCATCGGACACGATATTGCGCACGATCCCCGCCGCCACCGCGACGAGGTGCAACTGCCGATACGCGCCGCCGTGCCGGCCGACGAGCGACGGATAGCCTTTCTCGATCACTTCGCTTGCGTCCACCTTCACGTTGTCGAACACCACGCTGCCGCTTGCCGTCATGCGCTGACCCATGCCGTCCCAGTCGTCGAGCACTTCGAGTCCTTCCGTGCGTACCGGAATGATGGCCGTCACGCCCTTGCCGTTTTCATCGACCAGATTGGTGCGCACGAAGTCGGCGTACGCCGTGCCGGTCGTGTAGTACTTCTTGCCCGTGACGCGGAAGTGGTCGCCCTCGCGCCGCAATGCCGTTTCGATTTCGCCCGCGCGCGCCGTGCCCTGTTCGCCCGATGCGCCGCCGAACAACCCGCCTTCGACGATACGGCGCACTTGCCGGTCGTGAAACGGCGTGTCCGGTGCAAGACGCATGGATTCGGCGACATCGAAATGCACGCGCAACGCATGCGCGACGTTCGACTCGGCCGCCGCGAGCGTCGTGACGACGTGAATAGCGTCTTCGAGCGAGCCGCCCAGTCCGCCGCGTTCGGCGGGTATGCGCAACGCGCCGAGGCCCGAACGGCGGAACGCGTCGAACGCCGCGAACGGCAGTTCCCGGCGCAGCTCGCGCTGGGCGGCATCGGCGCCGATTTCGTCGGCGAGTGCGGGCAGGGCGGCGAGTGCGTCGGAGAGTCGTCTGGAAGTGCTCATGGTGGAGTCGTGGAAGGTGTTAGCGGCGAAATGCGGCGCCGGGATGACGCGCGTTCAGGAAGCTGCTTTGCCCGCCGAGCTTCTCGCGCAGGCTGCCCGGCGCATAGCGCGTCTTGTAGCGGCCGCGCGCCTGCAACTCGGGGACGATCAATTCCGCGAAGTCCTCGTAGGCTTCGGGGGTCACGGCATAGCTCAGATTGAAGCCGTCGATATCGGTTTCATCGACCCAGTCTTCGAGTGCATCCGCCACTTCGTCCGGTGCGCCGATGAACACCGGACCGCGTCCGCCGATGGCGTTATGCAACGCGAGTTCGCGCACGGTCCAAACGCGTTCCGGATCGAGCCGTGTGAAGCCTTCAAGCGCCGAGGACGTGCCCGCATCGAGCTGCATGTAGCGGATCGGCTCGTCGGGGTCGTAAGTCGAGAAGTCGATGCCCGTCCAGCCGGAAAACATCGCCAGCGCGGCTTCGGGCGTCACGTAGCGGCGATAATCCTCGTACTTGTCGCGCGCCTCGCGCGAGGTGCGGCCGGTGACGATGGTCGCCATCGTGAAGAACTGAATGTCGCGGCCGTCGCGTCCCGCCTTGACCGCTTCCGCGCGCGTGCCCGACACCACGGGCGTCAGCACCTTCTTGCTCGGCCCGCTCAGATAGATGCCTTCGGCGTGACGTCCCGCGAAGCGCTGCCCGCGCGCCGACGATCCCGCCTGGAACAGCACCGGCGTGCGCTGCGGCGAAGGCTCGGTCATGTGGATGCCCTGCACCTTGAAGTACTTGCCGTGATGATCGACGCGATGCACCTTCGACGGATCGGCGAAGATGCCGGTGTCGCGGTCGCGCACGCTCGCGCCGTCTTCCCAGCTGCTTTCCCATAGCTTGTAGACGACATCCATATACTCGTCGGCGATATCGTAGCGCTCGTCGCGCGAGGCGACACCGTCCTTGCCGAGCACTCTCACGCTACTCTGTGCGAAACCCGTGACGATGTTCCAGCCGATGCGTCCGCGCGTCAGGTGATCGAGCGTGGACATGCGGCGCGCGAACACATACGGCGGCTCGTGATTGGCGTTGCTCGTGACGCAGAGGCCGAGATCGCGCGTGGCGTAGGCCATCGCGGAGAGCGACATGATCGGGTCCTGCTTCGGCACCTGCGCTCCGTGACGCAAGGCCGTATCGATATTGCCGCCGTGCACGTCGTTCACGCCGATGCTGTCGGCCATGAAGAGCGAATCGATCAGCCCGCGCTCCAGCGTCTTCGCCAGATCGACCCAGTAATCGAGCGTGTTGTATTCGAGCGAGCGGTCGCGCGGATGCCGCCACATGCCTGGCGAATGATGCACGGGGCTGTGCAAGGCGAATGCATTGACGCGGATTTCCTTCTTGATGCGCTGTGCGTCGTGGCTCATAGGAAAGGCTTGTCACCGTTGATCGTTACGCGAAAACCCGAGCGCACTTCCGGGTAGTAATCCCACACGGCGAGATGCTGAACCGCGCGGTTGTCCCAGAAGGCGATGGAATGCGGCTGCCAGCGAAAGCGCACCTGGAACTCGGGCGCGGCGAAGCGTGCGTAAAGCAGGCGCAGAATGCCTTCGCTCTCCGCCTCGGACACGCCATCGATGTGCGTCGTGAAGTTCGAATTGACGAATACGCCACGACGTCCCGTTTCCGGATGCGTGCGTACCACCGGATGCGATGCCTTCGGAAAGCGCTTGCCCGTATCGTCGATACCGCGCAGGCGATTGCGCTGCCGATAAGTCGGCTCGCCATCGTGCGTGGCGGTCAGTCCTTCGAGATAGGATCGAAAGCCGGGCGACAGCGATTCATACACCGCGTAGGAACTGGAAAAGAGCGTGTCGCCGCCATGCGATGGCAGCGTGTGCAGATGCAGGATGCTACCCATCGGCGGCGCTTCGTCGCAAGACACGTCCGAGTGCCAGTGGTCACCCGCGACGCGTTTGCTACCGGCATCTGCGTGGATCGTCAGGATCTCCGGGTAGCCTTCGGGACCGGGACTATTCGGATGCACGTGCAACGTGCCGAAATGCCGGCCGAGCGCGAGATGCTGGTCCAGAGTGATCGGCTGATCGCGAAAGAAGATCACCTGATGCGCGAGCAGCGCGCGGCGCACGTCGGCCACCTGCTGCGTGGAAAGCGGCTGCGTCAGGTCGATGCCGCCAATCTGCGCGCCAATATGACGCGTGAGCGGCTCGACGGTGATGGTCTCGTATGCGGTATCAAGCATGGCTTTCGTCCTCGATGGGCGAAACGCTGTGAGCGCTTCGGAAAGATGCGGCGGGATGCGGCGCGGCAAGGTGCGCCGCGCCCTCGCCATAGAGTTTTTCGCGCAAGGTGCCTGCGCGATAGGCCGGTTTATAGACGCCGCGACGTCGCAGTTCGGGCACGACGAGATCGACGAAATCTTCGTGTGTGCCGGGCAACAGCGCGTGACTGAGATTGAAGCCGTCGATGCCCGTTTGCGCCATCCAGCTTTCGAGTGCATCGGCGACTTCGGTGGGCGAACCGATGAACACCGGTCCCTTGCCGCCAATGGCATTGAAGATCGCGAGTTCGCCTATGGTCCACACGCGCTCGGGATCGGCCACGGTGAATGCTTCTATCGCCGACTGCATGCCTTCGCTCTTCACGTAGCGCAACGGATCGTCGGGGCTGTACTTCGACAGGTCGATACCGCTCCAGCGCGAGAACAATGCAAGCGCGCCTTCCAGACTCACGTGGCGCTGAATGTCCTGCCACTTCGCCTGCGCCTCTTCGGCGGTCGGCGCGACGATCACGGTGGCAAGCGCGAAGAACAACACCGAAGCGGGATCGCGGCCGAGCGCGGCGGCCCGTGCGCGCACATCGGCGACATCGCGCGCGACCAGATGCGCGGTCGGCGAGCTCAGGAACACGCATTCGGCATGACGCGCGGCGAAGTCCTTGCCGCGACCGGACGTGCCTGCCTGATACAAAAGCGGTGTGCGTTGCGGGGAAGGCTCCGAGTAATGCGTGCCCTGCATCGAGAAGAATCTTCCTTCATGGCGAATCTCGTGAACGCGCGCCGGATCGGCGAAAACGCGGGTCTCGGTATCGCGTACCGCCGCGCCGTCTTCCCAGCTTTCTTCCCACAGGCGGTACACGATCTCCATGTATTCGTCGGCGAGATCGTAACGCTCGTCGTGCGGCCGCGCGCCGTCCTGTCCTATCGCCCGCGCGCCGCTCTGCCCGAAACTCGTCACGATGTTCCAGCCAATGCGCCCGCGCGTCAGATGATCGAGCGTGGACATGCGCCGCGCGAAGAGGAACGGGGCTTCGTAGCTCACGCTGCTCGTCACCGCGAAGCCGAGATGCTCGGTGACCTGCGCCATCGCGGAAACCAGCAAGAGCGGATCGAGGCGCGGGAACTGCAGGCCCCAGCGCACGCCCGCGGCGTTCGAGCCGCCATAGACGTCGTACTGGCTGATGCCATCGGCGAAGAAGAGCGCGTCGTAGCCGCCGCGTTCCGCCGTCTTCGCGAGATCGGTCCAGAGCGAGAGCGAGTTGTAGTCGAGCGCGCGGTCACGCGGATGCGCCCATAGCCCGGGCGAAAGGTGCGTCGGCGCGAAGGCCAGAAACGCGTTGATGCGGATTTCCTTCGACATGGCGTGCGTCCTATGTCTGCTTCGATGCGATGGGAAAATGACACATCACGCGATGCGTCGCGGACAACTGAAATTCGGGCGGCGCTTCCGTGCGGCAGACGTCGCGCACGGCGGGGCAGCGCGTATGAAAGACACAGCCGGAAGGCGGCGCTAACGGCGATGGAATCTCGCCACCAATAGGCTCGACAGCGAACGAATCCGGCTCGGACGCGGCGATCAGCGCATGCGTGTACGGATGCGCCGCGCGCTCGACGATATCCTCGCGCGTGCCTCGTTCCATGAAGCGTCCGAGATAGAGCACGCCGATATGGCTGCTCATGAACGCGACCACGGCGAGGTCGTGCGAAATCAGCAGATAGGACAGGCCGAGCGCATCCTGCAGGTCTTTCAGCAGGTTGAGCACTTGCGCCTGAATGGACACATCGAGCGCGGAAACCGGCTCGTCCAGCACGAGAATCTCCGGTTCCAGCACGAGCGCGCGCGCAATGGCCACGCGCTGACGCTGGCCGCCGCTCAACTCGCCGGGGCGCCGCCGTTTGAATTCCGCAGGCAGGCCGACTTGCGCGAGGAGTTCTTCGAGACGCTTGTCGAGTACCGCGCGAGCAAGCCCGCTGCGCTGAATACGCAGCGGTTCCAGCACGATGTCGCTGATCGTCATGTGCGGATCGAGCGAGCCGAACGGGTCTTGCAAGACGGCTTGCACGGCGCGTTGCCGCCAGCGGACGTCCTTCGCCTGCGTGTGCTTGCCGAAGACGCGTTCGCCGAAGAAGACGTTGCCCTGGCTTGCATCGTCCGCGCCGAGGATGATCTTCGCCAGCGTGGACTTGCCCGATCCCGATTCGCCGACGAGTCCGAAAGTGCCGCCAAGCGGCAGCACGAACGATGCGTCTTCCACGGCGCGCAGCATCTTCGGACGCGCGAAAAGTCCGCCGCGCACCGGGAACGTTTTGGCGACGCGCGCCACTTCTATCGCTGAGATTTGCGTGTCGGAAGCACTCATGTCGTGGCCGTCGCAAGAGGAGGATGCGCGGTGACGTCGTACTCTTGCGGATGCCAGCACGCGACTTCGCGGCCGGCATCGAGCGAGCGCGTCGCGGGATAAGTGCTCAGGCAATCGGCTTGCGCGCGAGGGCAACGCGGCGCGAAGCGGCAACCTTCTGCAATGCTGCCAGGCAAGGGCGGATGTCCGGGAATCACCGTCAGCCGATGCTGCAAGCTGAACAGTCGCGGCACCGCGCCGAGCAGCCCTTTCGTATAAGGATGGCGCGGCCGCGCGAACACTTCTTCCACCGGACCCTGCTCGATGATGCGCCCCGCATACATCACCGCGACGTCGTCGCAATAGCCGCGCACGAGATGCAGATCGTGTGTGACGAGCACGATCGCCGTCCCGCGTTCGGCTTGCACCTCGCGCAACAGGTCGAGTATCTGCAGACGCACGGTGATGTCGAGGGCGGTGGTCGGTTCATCGGCGATCAGGAGGCGCGGATTACACGCGAGATTCATGGCGATTGCCACGCGCTGGCGCATGCCGCCGCTGAACTGATGCGGATAGCTCTTGAGCCGGCTCTCGGGCGCGGGAATGCGTACGCGCCGCAATAACTCGATGGCGCGCGCCTCGCGTTCGGCGCGGCTCGTCACGCCCTCCCGATAACGAAACATCTCCGTGATCTGCCGGCCGATGGTCAGAAGCGGATTGAGCGAGGTCATCGGGTCTTGCAGAATCATGCCGATATCTCGGCCACGCAGCGCGTTCAGTTCGGCGGGTGTCTTGTCGCGCAAGTCGACGCCATCGAGCAAAATGCGGCCCGACTTCAAGCGCACGCCGCGCGGCGGCAAACCAAGCACGGACAAACACGTCACGCTCTTGCCCGAACCCGATTCGCCGACGAGACCCAGCGTGCGGCCCGCGTGCACGGAAAAGCTCACGCCGTCGACGAGTCGCACGCGTCCGTTCGCGCCGGGCGCTTCGACCACGAGATCGTCGATCGCAAGCACGGGCTCGTTGCTCATCGCCAGTCCTCCCCGGCGCGTTCGCCGCGTTGCAGACTCTCGCCGATGCGGTTGCTGCATAGAACCGTCGCAATCAGCACGAGGCCCGGCAGCGCGGAGAGCCACCACGCGGTATCGAGATAGTTGCGGCCCTCGGCGATCATGCCGCCCCACGAAGGATCGGGCGGCTGCACGCCGAGTCCGACGAAGCTCAACGCTGCTTCCATGAAGATGACGAGCCCGATGTCGAGCGTCAGCAAGACGATGAACGTATTGCGCACGTTCGGCAGCAGATGACGCAGGACCACATGAAGTGGCGTGGCGCCGGCCAGTTTCGCGATCAGGATGAAATCGCGTTCGCGCAGACTCAATGCCTCGGCGCGGATGATGCGCGCGAAGCGCCCCCAGTTCGCGAGCGTCACCACGATGACGATGTTGGTCATGCTCGGCCCGCATATGCCGACGATCAGCATGGCGAGGAACACGGGTGGCAGCGCGTACTGGGCATCGACGACACGCATGAGCGCGGCATCGAAACGTCCGCCGACATATGCCGACAAGAGCCCCGCCAGCGCGCCGAAAAAGCCCGCCAGCAGCACCGCGCAGAAGGCGATGGAAAGCGAGATGCGTCCGCCATGGAGCGTGCGCGTGAAGACGTCGCGACCCATCTGATCCGTGCCGAACCAGTGATGCATACCAGGCGCCTGAAGCGTCGCCGCGAGGTCGATGGCATTGGGATCGACGCGCGTGAGCCACGGCGCGAGCACGGAGCCCGCGACGATCAGCACCAGCACGCCGGCGTTGATCGCGACGCCGCTATCCAGCCATGCCAGGCGGCCCCATGCGTGCTGGCCGCTATTGGAGGGAAAACGCGCGCTCATTGTCGATACCGGATGCGTGGGTCGATGAGCGCATAGAGCACATCGACCGCGAGATTGATCGAGACGAACAGCAGCACGGAAACGATCACGGCCGCTTGCACCACGGTAAAATCGAGCGTGCTGATGGCCTCTACCATGAGGCTGCCGAAGCCCGGCCACGAAAACACGGTCTCGATCGCCACTGCGCCGCCTATCAACACGCCGAACTGCGAAGCCGTGAACGCGACAATCGGCAGCGCCGCGTTGCGCAGCGCGTGCGTCACGATCACGACGCGCTCCGGCAAGCCCTTGATGCGTGCCATGCGGATGTAATCGGCTTCGAGCACGCTCAGCATGTTGGCGCGCGTGAGCCGCGCGATGCCCGCGGCCGAATACCACGAGAGCGCGGCGACGGGCAGGATCAGATGACGCCACGAGCCGTGGCCGCCGGTCGGTAGCCAGCCCCATTGCACGGAGAAAAGACGGATGAGCAGCAGCGCGACGAAGAACGGCGGCGCGGCCTGACCGAGTACCGCAAAAAACGACGCCGCCCGATCGAAGAGAGATCCGCGCCGCACCGCCGAGACGACGCCGAGCGTCAACCCGAGCGCGAGCGCCACCGCCAGCGACACACCCACGAGCAGCAGACTGGATGCAAGCCGGCTGAGCGCCATGGTGAGGGCCGGCGCCCCGAAGTGAAACGAGTTGCCCATGTCGCCGTGGAGGATGCCGCTCAAGAAACGCGCGTACTGCACGGGCACGGGATCGGCAAGACCGAGTTGCTCGCGAAAGAGCTGCCGGTCCGCTTCGGTGGCTTCGGGCGGCATCAGCAAGTAAGCGGGGTCGCCCACCATGCGCACCAGCACGAAGATCAGGACCGACATCAGCCAGACCGTGATCAAGGCCGAGCCCACCCGCCGCAGACCGTAGGCGATCATCTCAGTTCCCCGCCACGGTCGGCGCGGCCCATTGCACCGAGCGGAAGTTCAGGAAGCCGCCGCCTTGCTGCGGTTGCCATTGCAACGTCTTCTTCTTCGCATACACGTAGGTGAATTCGGAGATGAAGAACGCAGCGGCGTCGTCGTGCAGTTCGCGTCCGACTTGCTGGAAGATCTCGCCGCGCTTCTTGGTATCGCTGACGCGTGAGGCATCGGCGAGCAGCGCATCGACCTTCGGGTTCGAATAGTCGGACCAGCTTCCATTCGATGCAAACGCGCCGCCCACCGGATGCACCGGGTCATACAACGCATTGGTGAACTGACTCAGTGCGAGCGGCCCGGACGTGTGCGTATTGTTCAGGCGCTGGAAGGTCGCATAGGTGAGGCGGTTGAGCTTGACCTTCACGCCCACTTGCCCCCAGTACGCGGCGATCGCTTCGGCCACGCCTTGCGGCATGTCGCCCTGGATGTTGAGCGTGGTCTCGAAGCCCTTCGGATAGCCCGCTTCGGCAAGCAGCGCTTTCGCCTTTGTCGGGTCGTAGGCATACGGCCTGATCGAACGATCCGCGCCGTACGGATAGTAGTTGGAGATCATCGTGCCAAGCGGCTCGCCCACGCCATAGAGCACGCTCTTGATGATGGCTTGCGTATCGAGCGCATAGCTCAGCGCCTGGCGCACCTTGACGTTAGAGAACGGCGAGTTCTTGTCGGTCGTGTAGACGCGCACGTACACCGGCGACGCGACGCGGCTTTCGATCACGTCCAGCCCGCTTTCCTTCTTGAGCCGCGCATAGTCGGAGAAGGGCAGCGCGACGGAGATATCCACTTCACCGCGCAGCACCGCATTGACACGGCTCGCGGGCTCGGTGATCGCGCGAAAGATCAGCGTCTTCACGCGGGGCTTTTCGCCCCAGTAGTCGTCGAAGCGCTCCAAAACGAGTTCGCTGCCGCCGGGCGCGAGCGACTTGAACTTGTACGGCCCGAGCGACACCGGCTTCTGCGCGAAGGCATCCGGATTCGGCAGACTCGCGAGATAGTCGGCGGGCACGATATACAAATACCCCGCGATCTTGTTCGCGAAGGCGCCGTCCGGCGCCTTGAGCTTGAAGACGACGGTGAGGTCATCGGGCGTTTCCACCGAATCGATTACCGGCGCGAAGAACGGACGACGCGTGCTCTTGCTGCGTGGATCGAGCACATGTTCCAGCGATGCCTTCACGTCGCGCGACGTGAGCGTTGCGCCGTTGTGGAACTTGACGTTGGGACGCAGCTTGTAGGTGAAGACGCGCGCATCGTCGGATACTTTCACGCTCGTGGCGAGACGCGGCACGAGATCGCCCTTCAGGTCGAAGCCATAGAGCGTGTCGTAAATCTGCCATCCGTAGCGCAGCGAATCGCCGCTGACAGCCACGAGTCCGTCGAGGTTGTAGAACTCCTTCTCGACGCCGATCACGACCGTATCGCGATCGACGGCGGGAGCCGTGCTCGCCGCCAGTGAAGGTTCGATGAACGCGCCGGACAAAGCGGCGGCGAAGACCAGTCCGCGAAGGACCGACGAAAACGTGCGCATGGATGGGAGCTAGGTAGGGAACGTGCAGGTGAGTAAGCAATGATGACGCGCGCCCGGCCTATTGCGAAGCGAGCAAATCGAATATGCATATGAGCCCTGCGCTCGTGAGGTTTTCTGCGCCGGGCATGAACGAAAGTCATGCTCGCTTAATGCGTTTCGCGCAGTTGCTTATCTTCAGAAATTCGAAGGCGCGCACGCGTGCGGCGTTAGCATGTGATTCCTTCATTGCGTCTTCTCGCGTATCGAATCGATGCCTTCCAACTTTCCACGCTTCGGCGTCTGGGCGCTCGTGCACGGCAGCCGCGCGGCGCTGCAGGACCCCGCAGAACCTTATGACGCATCATGGGCGCGCAACAAGGCACTCGTGCTCGAAGCCGAGCGTCTCGGATACGACTCGGTGCTCGTCGCCCAGCACACGATCAATCCGCACGATCCCTCGCTCGATCAGATCGAAGCGTGGACGGCATCGGCTGCGCTCGCGGCGCTGACCTCGCGCATCGAGATCATCACGGCGATCAAGCCTTATCTCTATCATCCGGTGGTGCTCGCGAAGATGGCGCAGCAGATCGAGCACATCAGCGGCGGGCGCTTTGCCATCAATCTGGTGAATGCGTGGAATCGTCCGGAGCTGGAGCGCGCCGGTATCGGTTTTCCGGAGCATGACGAACGCTATGCCTATGGCCGCGAGTGGATAGCCGTGCTCGACAAGCTCTTGCGCGGCGAGGTCGTGAATCATCATGGCGAGAACTTTCGTATCGACGAATACCGCTTGCGTCCCGCCGATCCTTTTCGCGCGCGGCCGCGCTTCTATGTCGGCGGCGAATCGGAACCGGCGCGCTCGCTCGTGGCCGCGCATGGCGACGTGTGGTTCATCAACGGCCAGCCGCCTGAAGATGTTGCTCGCCTGATCGCCGATGTCGGTGCGCGCGTGCGTCCCGCTGGCGCCGATGCCTTGCGTTTCGGCTTGTCGGCCTTCGTGATCGCGCGTGAGACGCAGGCGCAGGCCGAGGCGCATCTCGACCATCTCTTTGCGTTGGCGGAACTCGACAAGCCGCTGCGCGAACAGCAGAAGGCCAATACCGATCCAAACACGGTCATGCACAAGACCTTCGCGAAGACGGCGCGCGTGGGTTCGAACGGCGGCACGGCGGCGGGTCTCGTCGGCGATTACGATACGGTCGCGCGGCGCGTGGCGGACTTTCACCGGGCGGGAATCGAACTCTTCATGCTGCAGTTCCAGCCGTTCGAAACCGACATGCGCGGCTTTGCGGAAGAGGTCGTGCCGCGCGTGCGTCGATTGCTTGCTGCGTAAAACGAAGGGGTAGCGCTTCTGTTTATGCGTGAGGAGCGCTGCGGCGCGCTTTGGCGGACGTGCGCCGCTGGGGCCGCGCAGCGCGTTCCCGCTTGGTGAGCGAGAACGCCGCAGCCCGAGATCAGAAAAACGCGCCCGTCGGCGGCAGTTGTCCGTTCAGCAAGTTCTGGCCAAGCAAGCGCTCCTTGTAGAGCCGCGGATTATGCGACGCGATCACCTTGATGTTGCGCCAGTGCCGGTCGAGAGCGCCCGTGCGCGAGACGACCGAGCCTGATCCCAGATCGATCAGCCACGACGCGATTTGCGGCGCGAGATCGTCGATGACGACCTTCGCTTCGGCCGCCGCGAACGTGGCTGCGAGCGTGGTGTCGTATTCATCGCGCGTGCCGTAGCTTTCCGATGCACGCTGCAGCGCCGCGACCGCGCGGTCCGCCGTCGCCTCGACACTCGCCGCATAAGCACGGATGCGCCCGAGCAGGGTCTGCAACACCGGTTCGTCTGCCGGATGCGCGGCCTCGCCATGATAGAAGTTGCGGCCGCGCGAACGAAGCACCTCGACGGCATCCAGCGCCACGCGCCGCACGATGCCGGCAATGCAGTTGGTCAGATAAACCTGATGGAAGGTGTATCCCCAAGCCGCGGCTTCATCCGACCTTGGCGGGTCAGTCGGATAGACATGCGCGGCCGGCACCGTCACGGCGCGAAACCTGGCCGTGCCCGAACCTGTCAAGCGCTGGCCGAAGCCTTGCCAGTCGTCGGCGTCGTCCACGCCTTCGCCGCGATCGAGCACGTATTGCACGTTGCGGCCCGCGCGACTTTCCACGGCAAGGCCGATGAACGCATCGTTGTAGAGGTTGCCCGTGGCATAAACCTTGTCGCCGGAGCCGACATAGACATCGCGGCTTGTGTCCCATTCCAAACGGCTCAGAACCTGCGTCGGTCGCGCGCCAACGGCAGTCACATCGGTCTGCGTGAAGCTCAATCCGACGGTCTTGTTCTGCCTTGCGAGGTCGAGAACGTGCGCATGAAACGGAAGGTCGCGCCGCCTGAGCGCTGCCTCGATTTGCCAGAGATGGTTACGAAACGCGTGCGCGATGTTCGAATCCGCCGCCGCGACATCTCGCGCGACGACGAGCAGTTCGCTCAAGGACAAGCCGAGGCCACCCGCATCGACGGGCAGACGCGAGCGGCCGAAGCCCGCCGCCTTGAGCCTTGCGATCTCCTCGTGCGGCAGGCGATGCGCAAGCTCGCGTGCAGCCGCAGTCGATGCAATGTCCGCGATGATCTCCGCGAAACCGAGCCTTGCTGACAGCGGCGAGACCAGTTTCGGCGCGATAGGGTCGATGTTCTTCGTATCAGACATGGGATCGCTCTCGTGCGAAGTTGCGCGACCACGCGTTCGACAGATTGCGGCCGTGATCGCAGGCCAGTGTGTATCGCATGTTCATGGCTCGCCTCGTCAGACCTTGATGCTGTAGTCGGCCACCTTGATGCGCGAATTGATGATCTTGCGTTCCGCGAGCCAGTCGGCGGCGCGTTGAAGCTGCGCCATGAAGGCAGCGTCATCGGGTTCATGGAATTGATTCACGCGCTTGAGACTCGCCAGATAATCGCGCACCTGATCGGGATATTTCGCTTCACCTTGCACGAGTTTTTCGGATTCGCTGGAATGACTCGACTGCCATGCGCCTTCGACGTAATACGCGTCGATGACCGCGCGAATCAGCTCGGAGTTTTCCTCGGTGAACTTGCGGCGCGTCACGAGCGAGCTGTAGTCGATCAGAAAATCCAGATCGCGTCCTTCGTTGAAGATGTCCTTCGCGTCGTTGGCGTTGCGCGCAATGTCCACGGCGGGCGACCACATCGACCATGCATCGACCTTGCCTTGCGCGAAGGCGGGCGCTGCGTCGGGCGGATTCAGATAAACGAATTCAACCTTGCCGCGGTCGATGTGATTCTTTTCCAGCGCTGCGATCAACAGAAACTCGCCGAGCCCGGAACGGTTGACCGCGACCTTGCGCCCGGCCAGATCCGCCACCGAATGGATGCCGCTCGTCTTCTTGACGATGATCGCGGTCGAGCGCGGCGAATAGACATCGAACGCATTGAAGACGAGTGGCGAGCCTGCGAGCATCGACGCAAGCGCGGGCGTCGTCGAGCCCCAGAAGCCGAAGTCCGCGCTGCCGCCGACCACGGCCTGTAGCGAGGGCGCGTGATTCGGAAACGGACCGATCCATTCGACCTTGATGTTCTTGGCCGCGAGCGTCTTTTCGAACACGCCACGTTGCCGCGCAATATCGGGGAGACTGCCGTAACCCCAACCTATGCGCACCGTGTCCGTGTTGCGCGTCAGCTTGCGCGGTTCGGCAGCGCGCGCGGGAATCAGGCTGCTTGCGGCGACGCCGGCCACGAGGCCGCCTGCCGCACGCAACCACTGGCGGCGGTTCAGCGAGGAATCGATCATTCTTGTTGGTACCTTTCGAGTTTTGCAGGAAACGATTGGTGGATCAGTGAGACTGGACGCCCAGTTCATCGAGCAGAATCGGCCGCAATTGCAGCGGCGCGTGATCGCCGGGCCGAAACGATGCAGCGATGCGACCCGCGCGCATCACGAGAATCCGGTCGGCGAGCGTGAGCGCTTCATCGACGTCATGCGTCACGATCAGCACGCCCGGCAGATGACGCGCGACGAGTTCCTTGACGAGCCCGTGCATCTTGATGCGCGTGAGCGCGTCGAGCGCCGCGAATGGTTCATCGAGCAACAGGAGCGCGGGGTCGCGAACCAAAGCGCGCGCGAGCGCCACGCGTTGCGCCTGACCGCCGGAAAGATTGCGAGGCCAGTCATCTTCACGGCCCGAAAGTCCGACTTCGCCCAGCGCGCGCGCGGCGCCCGTGCGTCCTACCGTGCTTTCATGGCCGAGCGCGACGTTCTCCCACAACGTCGCCCAAGGCAGCAGCCGATGCTCCTGAAACACGACGGACGGCCGCTCGGGCGCGCGAATCTCGCCGGCATCCGGCCGGTCGAGCCCGGCGAGCGCGCGCAAGAGCGTCGTCTTTCCGCAGCCGCTTTCGCCTAACAACGCGACGAATTCGCCTTTGCGTATATCGAGGTCGAGTGCATCGATGACGACGCGCTTGCCATAGCGCCGCTGCAGACCTCGCACCGATACGGCAAGGGAGGCGTGGCTCACGCGTTCGGCGGCGCGCGCGCGGATGTCGGAGTCGCGCGACAGGGCGATGCTCTCGGTCACTGGGTTGCTCCTTTGGCGTAGTTCGCGTGCCACGATAAGAAATGCGCTTCGAGCAGACGCACCAACGCGTCCGCCACCACGCCGATGACCGCGTAGATGACGATGGTCAGCACGATGACATTGGTTTGCAGGAATTCGCGGGCGTCCATGGCGAGGAAGCCGATTCCCTTGGTCGTCGCGAGCGTCTCGGCAATGACGAGCGCGAGCCACGCGTGAGCGAGCGCATAGCGCACGCCCGTGAGGATCGACGGCATGGCGCCGGGAAGAATGATCCGTCGCACGATCGCGGTCCAGTCGAGGCCGACCACCTTGGCGAGTTCCATCAGCTTGGGATCGATCTGACGGATGCCGAGCATGGTGTTGATATAGATGGGAAACAACACGGCGAGCGCGACCAGAAAGATCTTCGCGACTTCGCCGACACCGAACCACACGATCACGAGCGGCAGCATGGCGAGGAAGGGAATGGCGCGCACCATCTGAATGGAGCGATCGAGAAGCGCTTGCGCGAGCGGCGAAAACCCGACTGCGATTCCGAGCACGAGACCAACCGTCCCGCCAATAACGAAGCCCGTGACGGCGCGCAGAAGCGACACACCGAGGTGAACGAAGAGATCGCCGGAGCGCATCAGACCGAGCGCGGTTTCAAGAACGCTGCTGGGCGCCGGAAGCACTTGCGGCGTGATGAGTCCTGCGCGTGTTGCCGCTTCCCAGATCACCACGACACATGCGGGGACCAGCCACGAAAGCAGCTTGTAGAACGTGCCTTTCGACACGCCGAAGCGTTGCCGTTTCGATGCGACATAGCTGTTGCGAGTGGATGTCAGGTCCGCCATGTCGGTTCCATGAAATGCCGTGAAAGAGGTGCTTGAGCGGTGACGCATTTGGCGCCAAGCGAGCCTGTTATTAAAAGCCGCGCGGCATTGCAATGACAAACGGTTTTTTCTGCTTTGCTTTTCAGGGTCTGGGTGGGGATGTTGTGACGTCGTGTTCGTCGATGACTGGAATGCAGTTGCCCCGTTGTAGCGAACGATGCATTCCCGCCGTCCGCGATACCATTGCGAGGCAGACAATGGAACTCGGGCAGATGCGTTACTACAGCCGCACCGGCTTGCTAACGAAGCATGAGCCGCCATGGAGACAGCAATGATAGTCAGCAGTCAGCAGGAAGTGACCGAAGCCGTGCTTGCCGAACTAAGCCGCGCGCCGGATGCGCGCTTTCGCGAGATCATGTCGGCGGCGGTGCGTCATCTGCACGGCTTCGCGCGCGAGGCGCGGCTGTCCGAGCCGGAGTTTCATCAGGCATGCGCGGTTATCGCGAAGCTCGGGCAGTTGACCACCGAATCGCATAACGAAGTCGTGTTGATCGCCGGATCGCTTGGGCTGTCCGCGCTCGTGTGCCTGCTCAACAACGGCGATCGCGGTCAGACCGATACGACCGCGAACCTCATGGGCCCGTTCTGGCGCATGGACTCGCCGCGCACTGAAAGCGGCGGCAGCATCGTGCGCTCGCCGACGCCGGGCGCGCCTATCTTCGTCAACGCATGGGTGCGCGATTCGAGCGGGCGTGCGGTGGAAGGCGCCGAGGTGGACGTGTGGCATACATCGGCGGATGGTTACTACGAGAATCAGGACCCCGCGCAGGCGGATATGAATCTACGCGGCAAGTTCACTACCGATGCCAACGGCCACATCGCGTTTCGCAGCGTGAAGCCGGCGGGCTATCCCATTCCGCTGTCGGGCCCGGTCGGCGCGCTGCTACGCGCGCAAGGCCGGCACAACATGCGGCCTGCGCATATCCATTTCATGATCTACAAGCCGGGCTTCAAGACACAGTTTTCGCAGGTCTATTCGAGCGATGATCCCAATCTCGAGACCGATGTGCAGTTCGGCGTGACGCGCGCGCTCGTCGGGCAATATGTGCTGCATGACGGCGAGACCGCACCCGGCGCGGACGTTCAAGGGCCGTGGTATTCGCTCGATCATCACTTCGTTATCGAACCCGGCGAAGCCAGGCTACCGAAGCCGCCTATCACTGGCAAGACAACCGGTCCGCGACCCGAGCAAACCGTGCTCGAACGCACCGGACATTGAGGAACCGACATGCCTATCGTACATATTTCCCTCGTCGAAGGACGCGATGAAGCCGCCGTCAAGGCCTGCGTGAAGGCGGTCGCGCGCACGGTCCATGAAACGCTGGGCGCACCGCTCGACACCATCCGCGTGTATGCCACCGCGGTGCCCGCCGCGCATTGGGCCGTCGGCGAACGCACGAAGGACGAGATGCCCGCAAGCCCGAACAAGGCAGAAGAGTCACGATGACGCCGCGACTGTTCATAGGAAGATGGATGACGCCATGTCGGGGCGACTGAGATCGCCCGCACCACATCGAACGAGACCGCGTGATGCGCATCGACGATAACGGGACCTTCTGGGGGCTTGGCTATGAAGGCCCGCTTAGTGGCGGTCGTGGCCTCGATGGCAAGCCTGCCGACGACATGCGCTAGCGCGCGCGTTCATGCGGCACGCGTGAAAGATGAGCTGAAACGATAAGGCCCACGGCTTTGCGCGATGCGCAAACCGTGGGCTTTTGTTCAGAGACGCTCAGACATCGGCATGCGTGCTCGTGAAGTTCACATAGCTGTTGTACGTCGGCGTGATCGGCGCACCGTTGATCATGATGCCAAACGTGTGATTGCCGCTGTCGAGCACGTAGTACATGGCCGAGTGAATGTTGTGCGTCTTGCGTGCGTCGTAGAACGATTGCAGGCGAGACTGCACGAAGGTCGCGCGATAAGCATCCGTCTGCTCGGGGTTCGCGTTCCACTCGGTGATCATGAAAGGTACGCCGTAGCGCGCCTTGCAGTACTGCGGTAGATCGAAATGCGGGCCCGCGCCGTCAGAGCCGATGTCGAACAGGTCGCCATACACTTCGTAGTTGTGCCACGTCGTGATGTCCCAGCGGACCTTCGGATAGCCACTCGTGCCATCCGGCTGGAAGCCGTCCCACAATGCATCCGATGCGCCGATGTCCGCCACGCAAAAGTTGATGCCGCACTTCGCGTCCGGCTGTACTGCTTTCACGCCGGCGATGAGACCGCGCATGACGCCGCGCATGACGGGCCAGTTTGCGTTGTTGAAGTCGGCTACGTCCGTTCCCGCGCGGTTCGAATACAGCACGGTTTGCGAGCGGCGCGTCAACTCATTGCCGCATTCGTACATGGTCACGCCGTAAGGCTTGAGCGCGCTGGCAACCGTCAGGCCGGTGTTGTAGGCGTCGGCGTAAGCGGCGGCTTCGCTGCCATACAGCGCGCCTGAAGCATCGGTCAAACCTTGCTGAATCAGGCAAAGCATGCTGATACCCGTTCCGTTGAAGGCCGATGCCAGCTTGGCGACGGCGCTGATCTGCTTCGACGTCGAATTGCAGCCCACCCGATACATGTTGCAGCCCATGCCCTTCAGGATCGCGATGAGTTGCGGAGGGGTGTAGGTGTAGTCGTAATGGCCGTTCATCCCGAAGAACATGCCCGGCGTCGCTGCCATCGCAATGCGCGGGTCACGGCAGATGAGCCATTTGTTCGACCACACGTAGAACTGGCCGCTCGTGTTCTTCTGGTAAATCTTGCCGCCCGACCAGAGGAGCATCGAGACATTGGCGATTGAAACAGCCGTCTTGTTCTTGTACACGATGGCGCCAGTCACCGTCCAAACCGCACCCGTCTTGTCCACGATCGACGTACCGCTCGGGATGGTCGTGCCATCGGCGGAAGGCGTGATTACCGCGGCCTTTGCGGTGGAATCCAGTTGCGTGGAATCGTCGGAAGCCTTGGTTGCCGCTTGCGGTAGATCGCTACCGCCGCCGCCACATGCGGAAAGCATATAGGTCCCGGACAACGCGCTCATGCTAGCCAGAAATTTACGTCGATTAATCATCATTTCGCAGTTCCGCTGGTCTGGCGGAACACTCCTTAAGGTCAGAGATCGATATCAATGTCCTATTAAGTAAGGACGACTAACGAATGAGCCAAGGATGCAGCAGTGTTTGCCTTGCCTACCTGGGATGCTTCAAAGTTGGCCGTTGTAGCAGGGAAAGAGCGAACTTCGTGCAGTAACCACCGGCCTGCCGTGTTGCCCTAACTTCGTTCGACACGCGATGCGAAGCCGCCGCGCCTGTGTCTCACAACCACCTTCTTCAAAGTTCATACGATAGGTTGGATTTTACGCAATGTTACAAAAAGCGTGTGAGAATTCGAACGTTTTCGGGCAAAAAGTAACGAACGCATGGCGTTGCCGTATGGAAGAGGAAAATAGTGCGACTCTGCTGCAGTGCTTTATAGGAGTATTTGCCCATTTTTCGTTGTTTTGCGCGAGAGTGAACAAATTACCTCTACACATGTACGAACGTACTATTCCCAATTTTTGCGTTATACCAGCGTATTTTTGGTGAGCGCAGCGCGACGAGAAAACTCTCCGACGCGCCGCGCCCCGACCATCAACCTGCGACCTGGAAGAACGACACCGCATCCACGAGCTTGCGCCCCTGCTGATCGAGCGATTGCGAAGCCGCCGCCGATTCTTCCACGAGCGCCGCGTTCTGTTGTGTCACCTGGTCCATCTGCGCAATCGCCTGGCTCAATTGTTCGATGCCCCGGCTTTGTTCGCTCGATGCCGCCGCGATCTCGCCCATGATGCTGCTCACGCGCGAGACGGCCTGCAGCACTTCGGCCATCGTCGTCCCGGCTTCGCCCGCGAGCGAAGAACCCTCCGCGATACGCACGCCCGACGCGCCAATCAACTCCTTGATCTCCTTCGCGGCGGACGACGAACGTTGCGCCAGGTTGCGCACTTCCGAAGCGACCACGGCAAAGCCGCGTCCTTCCTCGCCCGCGCGCGCCGCTTCAACCGCCGCATTCAACGCGAGGATGTTGGTCTGAAACGCGATGCCTTCGATGATCCCGGTGATATCCGCAATCTTCTCCGAGCGCGTGCTGATCTCCGTCATGGTCGCGACCATGCGCCCCACGGCGGCATTGCCCTGCTGCGCCACCGCCGATGCATCCGCCGACAACGCATTCGCCTGTTGCGCGTGCTCGGCGTTCTGCCGCACGGTCGAGGTCAACTCTTCGACGCTCGCCGCCGTCTCTTCCAGCGATGCCGCTTGTTGTTCGGTACGCGTCGACAGATCGACGTTGCCCGTGGCGATCTGACTCGATCCCGTGGCGATGCCATCGGCGCAAGAGCGGACATTGCCGATCAGACTGACGAGATTGCCTTGCATCGTGCGCATGGAGGCGAGCACGCTGTGTTGCGGGGCGTTATCCGCGTGCGCGACCGGGCTCAGATCGCCGGAAGCGACGCGCTGCGCGACTTGGCTCAGTGCATCGGGTTCCGCGCCCAAGGCTCGCAAGATGCTGCGCGTGATGATGAATCCCGCGCCCACGGCCAACGAGGCCGCCGCGATGCACGCGGCGATCAGCAGCATGCGCGAGAACGCGTAATCCTCTGCCGACTCTTGCACGAGCTTCGCTTCGCGCTGGCTCGTCAGGTCCAGGTAATCTTGCGTGGCCTTGATGAGCGCGGCGAGCAGCGGACGGCACTCGTCGTTCATCTTCGTAATCGCTTCCTGATGCTGGCCCTTCAGCGCCAGATCGACGATGGCGAGCGCCACCGGTCCGTAAAGCGATTCGACGCGGTCGATCTCCGCAACGCGCGTCTTCACTTCGGCTGAGACATCCGGCGCGCTCGCGACCATTTCCTTGAAGCGGCGCAAATCGCGCTGCACGTCTTCATGCGCCTGAAGGACGGCTGCTTTCTCGAGTTCGAGATCGGCGGGCTTCGTCACGAGCACGAGATTGCGTGCGGCGATCGCGCGCCGGTCCACTGCGGTGCGAATGCTTTCGGCCAGATGCGCGCGCGCGTTGATGCCGTTGACAAAGGACGTAAAGCGCTGGTTCGCTTCGCCGAGCGTCTCGATTGAGAGCGCGGCGACGATCAGCACTGCCGCCGTGAGCAGGCCGAAGCCAATGGAAAGCTTCGTTTTCATGCGCATGGGTTGCAGGTTCATCTCGTTCTTTTCCTTTTTGATGGCAGCGCTGTCGTTGACGCTCGCCGTCCTTTGCGCGGCGAGCACGGGTTCTTTCTTGCATCGCTTACGGCAGCGTCGGGAAAATATGAAGATGAACGAAAGTATGACGATGTTAGCAAACGTTTTACATCGCCCTGTCCAGGATGTGTCGCAGGGTGGGCAAGGCTTTCTTCGACGAATGGGATGAATCGAGCCCGGATTTGTCCATGCCTTGGTTAAGATATGGGCTCCTGTCGATGACAGGTCTCCATTCGTCACCGCGATGCTGTTCTCTACCCGGGAGCGACAACGAAAGCCTGCGAAAATAGCGCTAAATGCTCGCTTACTCATATAACCCTTTGCTTGTCGTCTGCTCGCTTCTCGTGGCGATCCTAGCCGCGTACACGGCTTTCGACATGGCAGGGCGTATCGCGCAAGCCAGGGGGCCCGCGGCGCGCTGGTGGCTCATCGGCGGTTCCTGTGCAATGGGCCTCGGAATCTGGGCAATGCACTTCGTCGGCATGCTGGCGTTCAGCTTGCCCATCAAACTGGGCTACGACCCGCTGATTACATTTGCATCGCTTCTGATTGCCGTCGCGGCATCGATGTTCGCGCTCTGGCTCGTCTGTCAGAAGACGCTGCCCGCGTTCAGGATCGTGATCGGGGCGCTATTGATGGGACCGGCTATCGCCGGCATGCACTACACGGGCATGGCCGCCATGCGTATGCGGCCGCCGATCGAATACGACCCATGGCTCACCATTGTGTCGGTGGCCATTGCCATCGTCGCCTCGGGCGCTGCGCTCTGGATTGCCTTTCGCTTACGTCAGCAGGCGTCGCGGCTCTTGTTTTTTCGCGGCAGCGCGTCGCTCCTCATGGGCTTTGCCATCGTCGGCATGCACTACACCGGAATGGCGGCCGCGCGCTTTCCCACGGGCGCGATATGCGGTGCCGCTAAAGAAGGCGCGGATACCGGATGGCTGGCGGTCGTGGTGATCGTCGTGACACTCTCGGTGCTGGCCATCGCGCTGATCATCTCCGTTCTGGACTTGCGGCTCGAATCGCGCACCGCCGTGCTCGCGGCGTCGCTCGCGGAGGCGAACAAGGAACTCGCTTATCTGGCGCTTCACGACAGCCTTACCGAGTTGCCGAACCGCGTCTTGCTCGAAGACAGACTCGAACAACTGGTGCATGGCGCGCGCGATGCAAAGCGTCGCTTCACGTTGATGTTCATGGACCTCGATGGCTTCAAGGCGGTCAACGACGCGTTCGGACATCATGTCGGCGACCTGTTGCTGATCGAAGTGTCGAAGCGCATCCGCGCCAACGTCAGGTCACACGACACCATTGCGCGGGTCGGCGGCGACGAGTTCGTGCTGCTCTCGAACGTCGACGACGCAACCGTGGCCGCGCAAATCGCCGCGAGCTTGACCGAGACCATTGAGAAGCCGTTTCGCATGGAAGGCGAGGAAGTGCAGATTTCCGTGAGCGTGGGCATTGCGATCTTTCCCGACGACGGTGCGACTCAAGAAGAGCTTCTGAGCAATGCCGATACCGCCATGTATCACGCGAAAGCCCTTGGCCGCAGCGGTTTTTGTTTCTTCGAACCGTCGATGCATGCGGACTCTTACGAGCAGATGCAACTTGCGCACGAGCTTCGCGTGGCGTTGACGCGCGGTGAGCTCGCCTTGCACTATCAACCCAAATTCAAGGCGCCAAATGGTCCGGCGGTGGGCGCGGAAGCGCTATTGCGCTGGAACCATCCCGTGCACGGACTGATGGCGCCCAACCGCTTCATTCCGATGGCGGAGAAGACAGGGTTGATCGTGCCTATTGGCGAATGGGTGCTGAGCGAAGGATGCCGGCAATTGAAGGCGTGGCACGATCGCGGTCACACAGAGTGGACCATCGCGATCAATCTTTCGCCATTGCAGTTCGTTCACTCGGGTCTCGTACGAGCGGTTCGCGGCGCGCTGCGGCGCAATGGCCTGCCAGCGGAATCGCTGATTCTGGAGATCACTGAATCGACGGCCATGCGCGATGTCGAAGTGAGCCTCAAGGTCTTGCAACGACTGCGGGAAGAAGGCGTGCAGATCTCTATCGACGATTTCGGCACCGGCTACTCCAGTCTGCTTTATCTCAAGCGCTTGCCCGCCAACGAACTCAAGATCGATCGCGGCTTCGTGCGTGAACTTGCTCACGGTACGGAAGACGCGGCCATTGTTTCGGCCATCGTGGCGCTCGGACAAACGCTCAATCTCAGGATCGTGGCGGAAGGCGTCGAAACCACTGCACAGCAGGCTTTTCTCACGCAACTGGGATGCGACATTCTCCAAGGGTTTTTGCTCGGCAAGCCAATGACGGCCGATGCGTTTATCGCTTCCGTCGCCGATGTCGCATCCATAGGACGCCGTTGAACCTTCGCCAGTAACTTTTGCCGCCCCTCACGTTAGCTAGCCAACAGAACGCCGACGAGGGTGGATCCGTTACATGTTGCACGGTGCTACTCTCCCGTCATAGTTACCGTAGCGCTGGACCATACGGTCATTCCAAAAGACAAATCCGAGTCGGGGACCGCACATGTTGCGAACGGTGGTCGATCGTGTCAGGCGCTTTCGGCGCAGTGAAGGCTTCAAGCATTCCCTCGCCGCGCCAGTGCGTTTGTCGCTGCATGCGCGACAGCGGCTGAATCGCAATGTGTTCGCTATCGAGATCAGGGAAAACTCCGGCTTTTTTTCCGTGATGCAGATGGTGCTCTTCATCCTCAAGCATTGCGAAGAGAAACGGCTGACACCGCAAATCTCGGCACGCGGCGGTCTCTATGGCGACCCGGAAGGCAAAATAGACTGGTTCTCGGCGCTCTTTGAAAGCGTGCGGGCATCCGGCGATGTGAAGTTGCCGCGCAGAGTGCGAACCTCTACCGTGCGCGATCTCGTGCAACTCGGCTTGCGGCAACGTCATGAAGCGGGTCTGCGGTTGCAAAGTTCGAGCGACTTGTTTCGCTCGCATTACCGGCCGGTTGCAGCCATTCGCGATGAAGTCGATGCAACCTGCGCCAAACTCGATATCGGCCAATCGACACTCGGTGTTCACTACCGAGGCACGGATAAGAAGTTCGAAGCGATGACCTTGCCCTGGGCCGACTTCTGCCGGCTGGTCGAGCAGACCCTCGCGCTCAATCCGCTTCTGACGAATATCTTCGTTTCGAGCGATGAGCAGGCGTTCATCGACTTCTTCCGCGCGTGGCCGTTCAATCGGCCGGTCAGTGTCGCACCGGCCAAGCTGCTGTCCACAGGCGACATGCCGGTGCACTTCAGCGGTTATCCTGGTTTGGAGATCGGGCGCGAAGCGTTGGTATCGAGCCTGCTGCTTTCGAAGTGCGGATACCTCGTGAAGATGCCTTCTTACTTGTCGGCATGGTCGAAGATATTCAATCCCGATTTGCCGACTACCTTGGCCGTACCGCCAAAGCCTGACGCGTTCTGGTTTCCCGACAGCCAGATCTGGATCGAACAGGAACAGGTGATGGGCGGCAAGGCGGCGTGAGTCGCGCGCTTGTATTAACGCATGAAGCCTGCTGTCGTGACTCTGACTCAACGGGTGTTGATTTCTTTGCGTTGGAATGCCAACGCGTCATTCGCTACGCTTGAATCGATGCCGGGCGCATGACCCGGCAGCCGACCAGCGGCGAATCGACATCCATGAGACATGACCTTTCCATCGTGCTGTTGCACGCCACGCCCGTTGCCATCGCGCCGATACACGACGCGTTTCTGCGCGACTGGCCAGAAGCCAGGCTCACCAATCTTCTCGACGACGGTCTGACGTCCGCCAGAGGCGACAGCAAAGAGCTGCCCGACGTGTTGCAGACACGCTTTGTGAATCTCGCGCGATACGGGTACGAAAGCGGCGCGGATGCGGTCCTCGCCACGTGTTCGGCCTTCGGTCCCGCCATCGATGCCGCGGACGCGGCGCTTCCCATACCCGTCTGCAAGCCGAACACCGCCATGTTCGCCGATGCGCTTGCAGAAGGCAGAAACATCGCGATGATCGCAACGTTCGCGCCGGCCCTGCCGACCATGGTGGCGGAGTTCTTCGAGGAAGCATCGAACATGAACCCGCACGCTACGCTGGCCACCTTCGTGGTCGACGATGCAATCGACATGCTGCGTGCGGGCGACCGCGACACACACAACCGTCTCGTCGCAGAAAAGGCCGCGAGCCTGCATGGCTACGACGCGATCATGCTGGCCCATTTCTCAACCGCTCAGGCACTCGATGCCGTGACTTCAGTCGCGAGTTGTCCGGTATTTTCCGCACCGCGCAGCGCGGTTGCCGATCTCAAGAAGCGCCTGCATTTGTCGCGCTGAAGTCTTTTACCGTCATGGATTCAACGATGCCTACTCCATCGCTCGCGCCAGCCGTTTCGATGATGAGCACGCTCGCGGTCAAGAGCGCGCTCGTCGATGTCGTCATTCCAGCGTTCGAACGAAGTAGCGGCATCCGCGTGCAAGCTATGTTCGATCCAACCAACGTGCTGCAAGAGCGCGTGTCTGCCGGTGAAAGAGCGGACGTGCTGATTGCGACTCGCTCCTATGTGAAGCGTCTCGCCGATGAAAACGTACTGGATGTACCGACGGTGCGCGGGTTGGTCAGAACCGGCGTGGGTGTGGCGGCATCTGTGCGGGACGTGCCTCGGTCGATAAGAAGCGTTGAAGACTTGCGCGAGGTTCTCTTGACCGCGCGATCGGTGGCATATTCGAAGACCGGCGCAAGCGGCGTTTATTTCGCCACCTTGATCGAAGAGATGGGCATCGCGGAGCAGGTCAATCAGCGCGCGAACATCATCGAGAAGGGCTTTACGGGCGAATGCATCGTGCGTGGCGAGGCGGACGTCGCCATTCAACAGATGAGCGAACTGGCCATGGTGGCGGGCATCGAGATCATCGGCCCGCTTCCGGAAGAGATTCAGTTCCATACCGACTTTTATGTCGGGATGTTTTCGGGTTGCGCACAATCGGAAGATGCATGTGCCTTGCTGCAATCCCTTTTTTCCGATACAGCGCGCCACGCGTATGAGCGGCTTGGCCTAACGATTCTTTGAGGAGACGATATTCATGCAGCGCGCAGACGACAAGCAAATGCCCAGTCAACTCATCACGCCCGTTACGGTGTTCGGCAATCTCGCATTCGTGAGCGGCCAGCTTCCGCGCGAGCACGGAGCGATCAAATACAGCGGCAAGGTCGGCGCGGACTTATCGGCTGAAGACGCACGAGAAGCGGCAGCGTTATGTGCAAAAGCATGTCTCGATGCACTCGCGCACGCGCTCCGCGGCCATGAGCGCATTGCGCAGATCGTGAAGATCACGGGATTCGTCGCATCGGCGGCGGATTTCACCGGACAGGGCGCGGTGATCGATGGCGCGTCCCGCCTATTGATCGAAACGCTCGGAGAACGCGGCAAGCATGCACGAAGCGCGATCGGCGTGCAGCAGCTTCCGCATGGCGCGGCAGTGGAAGTCGAAATGATCGTGGGGTTGAAATGACTGCACGGTCTTCGCGCGTACGCTTCGCGGCTAATCTCAAATGGCTCTTTACCGAGTTGCCATTTCTTGAGCGATTCGAAGCCGCTGCGTTGCATGGCTTCGCGGCAGTCGAATACGCATCGCCATATGGCTACGATGCCACCGAGCTTCGCAACGTGTTGAGCCAGTGGAACTTGAAACAAGTGTTGATCAACACGCCGGCGGGCGAAAGAGGGGCCGTAGGCTCCAACGGCTTTGGCTGTATTCCAGGCTATGTCGATGTTTTTCGCGAAGGTGTCGATCTCGCGTTGAACTACGCTAACGCGCTGGAGTGCAGCCTGATTCACTTGATGGCGGGCCGAGTGCCAGACGGCTGCTCGCCAGCCGAGGCCGAAGCCGTCTTTCGTTCGAATCTCGCGTGGGCCGCAAAGCGCGCGGAAGGGCAGAACGTAACCTTTGTGCTCGAATGTCTGAACCAGCAAGACGTGCCGGGTTACTTCCTCAAGAGTCTCGCTCAGGCGAGCGCCTACGTCCGCGACATCCCGCAAGGCAACGTCAAACTCCTCTTCGATTTTTATCACGCGGCAATGAGCGGCATGGACGTACTGGATGCGTTCGCCATGCATCGTCGTGACGTGGCGCACATTCAGGTCGCCGACGTACCAGGACGAAACGAACCGGGCACGGGCGACATGTCATGGCCCACGATTGCACGAGCGATAGCCGATAGCGGCTATTCAGGCTGGATAGGATGCGAGTACCGTCCGCGTGGAACGACTGCCGCCGGACTCGATTGGCGTCAAGCCTTTACGCAAGCCGCAGGCTTGAGCAAGCACTCAGAACATCGTTCTTAGATTGGCCAACTCGAATTCAGCTCGAAGCCATTTTTCAAACACGGCCGCTTCGGCCGAATTGCGCAGACTCGACGAGCGCAGCAGATAGTAAGAGATATTTTCGACGTGGAACTTCGGGTCGGAGAATGGCTCGATCAACCGGCCATCGCGTAACTCTTCTTCCGCGAGAATCTCGCTTTCCAGCACCACGCCCAAGCCCTTTACCGCGGCTTCGATTGCCATGGCGGAGCGGTCGAGCCACAAGTCGTGCGCGGGCTTGACGACAAGGTTGCCTATGCGCCGAAAATAATCGACCCAGTTCAGCGGATTATTGGAGTGGATGAGCGTGGCCTTAGCCAGATCCTTCGGGTTTTTCAGGCCGAGTTCCTCCGCGAGTTGCGGACTGCAAAGCGGCCTGAGCCGTTCGATGAGCAATGGCTCGGCAAGCTTCAATCCCGGCGTTTGAGGCCCATGCGCAATTGCTATGTCGTAGCGGTTGGCATCGAGTTCATGTGTGTGAAGCGTCGCAAGTCGAACGCGAAACAGCGGGTTCGCTTTCAGGAAGTTCTGCAAACGCGGTTGCAGCCACTTCACCGAGAAGCTATTGGGCACGGCAATCGACAGATGACCGCCCCACGATTGCGGCGCGATAAGACTCGTCGCAGTGGCGATCATGCCGAATGCTTTTTCCAGTTCGCGCGCATAGGTTCGGCCCGCGACGGTCAGCACCGCGCGCCCGGCATGTCGCTGAAAGAGCGGAACGCCGAGAAAGTCTTCGAGTTGCTGAATGTGATGACTCACCGCCGACGTGGTAATGCCGATCTCTTCCGCGCCTTGCGTGAAGCTGCCGTGCCGAGCGGCCGCTTCGAACGCGATCAGCGACTTGAGCGGCGGAAAGCGCGCACGGCGCGTGTCCGGCACGGCTTCGGCTTCATCGCTTTCCTTCTTTCTCGAACCGGCCGTCATCTATGCCCCCGTGCCCCAATGACGGCAAGGATAAAGCATTGCAGGGCGGAAGACATTCGCAGCATCGACATCGATCAACCGAGACATGTCTCGAAGAAGCGTTTGAGTTCCGCTGCCAGCGCTTGCGGCTGCTCTTCGGGAATGTAATGCCCGCAGTCTTGGATCACACCGCCGCTCAGGTCTTCGCAGAGCGGCTTCATCAGTTCATGGATGGTGGGCGCGCTGCCCACATCGCCTCCAAGCGCGAGCACGGGCTTTTTGATCTTGCTGGCAAAGAGCTTCTGGTTCTGCTTCATGTCCTCTTCGACGGCCCGATAATAGCCGAGCATGCCGCGCAGGCCGCCGAGCGACGCATACGCCTTGACGTATTCGTCGATGTCGGCAGGCTCGAACGTGGCCATTGCGTTGGCGGTCTTTTTGTTGAAGAACCATTCGATCAGCACGCGCTCCTTGCCTGCAATGAGCGCTTCAGGCAGGTCGTCCACCGCGTTGAACAGGAAGTGCCAGCTCTTCCAGTTCGAAGGCGCGGTGACCGATACTTCGGGCTTGAGCGTGATGCCGGGGATGTTGCCATCGATGAACACGATGCCGTCGAGCTCGGCCTCATAGCGATGCGCGTACGGATAAGCAATCCACGATCCGATGTCATGGCCCACATAGAAGTGACGCTCGACACCCAGCGACCGCAAGAGACCATTGATGCGCGCGGCGGCGGTCTCGGTGTCGTAGCCGGTGGTGGGCTTGTCCGAGTAACCTTGACCGGGCAAATCGATGGCGATGGTACGGTAGGAATCGGCCAGAAGCGGTTGCACGCGACGCCACGCATAAGCGGTCTGCGGGAAGCCCGCCACGAGCACGACCGTCGGGCCGACGCCACCATCCACCATATGAAAGCGGATGTCTCCGCTTCGCACGAAGCGCCTGGTGAAGGACTTGCCGCCAAGGTCTATCACGCCTGACATGTCGGTTCTCTTTCGAAGTGAAGGTGCGTGTTGTGCATTGTATCGGGCCAAAAAGCCGGCTTCACGATGCACCCACGGAGCGCGCGAGCTGACGCGCCTGCCGGGGATAGTTGTCGTCGACGAACTGCGCGCTGATCAGCCCGGCTTCGAGGTCGGCTGCGATGTCATCGAGCGATCTGCGATCCGGGTTGCCGTATCCGCCGCCGCCCGCGTCGCGAATCTCCACGATACCGCCGTCTGGAATGAGCACGCGCGCCTTGGGATCGGTCTCGACATCGTCCACGAAGATGAGCCGATGCGCGCCGGCGCCCGCGCCTGCAAATCCTTTCGCGGCTATCTTGGTCCGCGACGCCATGAACGATGCCTCGATGGGATGACCCGTGTCGTTCCTGATGGCGAAGATCTGACCGTTGCCGCCTTGAAACTCGCCGGGCCCGCCCGAGTCTCTGAGTATCTCCTTCTTGAGGAACGTGCAGCAAATCTGCTGCTCCCAGAATTCAACCGAGCCGCCGATGATGTTGGCCGGTGCGGGCAAGGCAGGGCGGCCATCGTAACCTGCTAGCGCGCCGTATCCGCCCGCCGAAAAATAGATCGACGAATAGTGCTTTCCCGCGCGCGTCTGGCCGCGAAGATTCATCTGGAACACCATCCCCGAGTCGGCTTGCACGTCGTCGGGGAAGGCCTCGGCCAGCGCATTGAAAATGAGCGGTCCGACGAAATGGCCGAAGACATGCCGCGCACCGGTCGGGTTCGGCCTGAGCGCATTGAGAATGCAGTTGTCGGGCGCCGCTATGGTGACGAAATCGAGTATGGCCTGATTGTTGGGAATGCTGGGCGCGACGAGCACTTTCGTGCAGAAGTAGCAGAACGCGCGTGTATAGCAGATCGGCACGTTGACGCCGCGATTCACCACCGGGTCCGTTCCGGCGAAGTCGTACGCGAAGCCGGAGTCGCTCAACGTGACGGTGACGGAGAGCGAGATGTCGGGGAAGTCCTTTCCGCCTTCGACGGGTATGGTCGCCGCATAACTTCCCTTGGGCATGCGTTCGAGCTTCGCGTTGATCGACTTGCGCGTGAGCGCGAAGATCGCATCGGCGGCGTCGATGGTGGTGGACAGCTTATGCTCCACGAGAATCTTGACGAGCCCTTGCGCGCCGACGTTGCATGCCGCGACATTGCAATAGATGTCGCCCAACACGTAATCGACGGTGCGAACATTGTTTCTGATGAAGTCGAACACGAAGCGATTCTCCACGCCCGCTTCGAAGAGTTTCACGGGCGGAAGCGAAAAGCCTTCCTCGTAGACGTCCTTCGCGACCGAACCCATTCCCACGCCGCCGACATCGGCAAGATGCGAAACGGTCAGGCAGTATCCGGCAATGCGTCCTTCGAAGAACACCGGTTTCACGACGTTGATATCGAACGTATGACCCGTGCCGATCCAGGGATCGTTGGTCACGATGATATCGCCGTCGCGCAGAGCGGCCGCGTCGAACACGTCGAGGATATGAGCAAGCGTGCTGGGGCCGGTTCCCGTAAACGACGGCACACTCGTCGCGCCTTGCGCAATCAGCTTGCCGCGTGCGTCGAAAATCATGCACGAGAAGTCGCCGCTTGCGCGCACCATCGTCGAGAAAGCGGTGCGTTCCATGGCCGAAACCATTTCGTCCGCAACCGAGACGAAACGGGACCAGATGATGCCGGCATCGACCGGGTCCATCTTGACTGTAGCATTCACGACTTGAGCTCCGCGATGAGATCCAGCGTCGATGCAATCCGTGCTTCGGCAAACGCTGGAACGTAGATGGTGGTGTCGTTCTCTTCGATCAGCGCGGGGCCGGAGCGTTTCCAGCCAACCGGCAAGGCGTATCGGTTGAAGACGGGGACTTCGGTCCAGACTTCCGTTGCGCCGTCGCTGATGTAGCAGGACCTGGGTTCCTTCTCCATCCTTGCTGATGGCGTGAGCGCGTCGTAGCTGAAGTCGCGCACGGACTTGAGATGCTCGGGCAAGGAGACTTCGACCACCCACGTGCTGATCTCGATACCGTAGTCCGGAAAGTTCAGGCCGAAGATGTCCTTGTAGGCATCGAGGAATCTGGCGCGAATGTTTGCCGCATTCAGATAACGCCCTTCATCGGATATCTCGACGGTGACTTCCGAGTCTTGTCCTTCGTAGCGCATGCCGAGTTTCACGATGGTCCGCGCGCCGCCATCGACGAGCTGGCTTGCGTATGGTTCGGCCTGCACGAGTCGAGCGACTTCTTGCGCGATGACGTCATCGGTGACATCGGCGAGACTCATTTTTCTCGTTTGCTGCAGGATAATCCCTTCGCTGCTCGCGAACTGACCCATGGCGGAAGCCACGCCCGCGGCGAACGGAAAGATCACGCGCCGGATGGACAGCAGCTGCGCAATAGGCAACGCATGCACGGGCGACGAACCGCCGGTGCAGACCAGCGTGGCGCGCCGGTAGTCGACACCGAGTTCCGCTGCATGCACGCGAAACGCGCGTGCCACGTTTTCGTTGATGATGCGATGAATGCCGATAGCCGCGCGCTCCACCGAGATATCCAGCGGCTCCGCGATGTTCTGCTGAATCGCACGCTTGGCTTCAACCCGGGTGGCGTCGATGCCGCTATTGCGGAAGTTCGCCTCGCCGAGAAAGCCGAGGAAGAGATTCGCATCGGTGACGGTCGCGGCTTGTCCGCCGCGCGCATAGCATGCCGGGCCGGGAACGGCGCCCGCACTCTTCGGTCCGACGGAGATGGCGCCGCGTTCGTCGATCTCGGCGATGCTGCCGCCGCCCGCGCCAATCTCGATCAAGTCGAGCGCGGGAATGATGAGCGGAAAGCCGCTGCCGGCTTCGAATGCGCCCTCGCGCGCCACTTCGAGGCCCGCTTGCACATCGACCTTGCCGGCGATGAGGAACGCGCCCTTGGCGGTCGTGCCGCCCATGTCGTAGGCGAGCACGGTATCGTCCACGGCACCGCTGTCTTGCGGCGCTGGTGCATTACGCGCGGCGATCTCTCTCGCGGCGAGAACGCCTGCCGCGGGACCCGACTCGATCAAACGGACGGGCGCTCTGACGCAGTGACCGATGGGCAACGGCAGCCCGGACGACGTCATCATCAAAAGGCGGCCATTGAAGCCCGCGTCGGCGGCTCTCGTCTCCAGGCGCTTCACGTACTGACTCAGCAACGGCTTGGTGAACGCATTCACGGCGCATGTCATCCAGCGCTCGTACTCGCCCGAACGCGGGGCCACGGCGCTAGATGTGGAAATGACGGCATCGGGGAAGGCTTCTGCAAGCCAGCTTTCCACCAACTGCTCGTTTGCGGGGTTTTGAAAGGCATGCAGAAAACAGATGGCGAAGTTCGTCACGCCCGTTTCATCGACGAGACGGCGCACGTCCGCGATGAGTTCAGCTTGGTCGGGTTGCCGCACGAGATCACCCGTGTAGGCAATGCGTTCACGTACCGATACCTTCAACCGGTGTTTGGTCAGCGGTTTCGGAAAAGCCAGCCTCAAGTTCGATACGTTGTAACGATGCTCACGGCCGGTTTCAAGCGTCGTGCCGAAGCCTTCGGTATGCAACAAAATGAAGTCGTGCCCCTTGCGTTCGATGACGGCGTTGGTGATGACCGTCGTCGCATGCAGGAAGACATCGCAATCCGCGAGGTCCAGTTCCGCATCGCGGCGTAAGTGCTCGAAGCCGGAAAATATCGCTTCTTCCGAGCGTTCGGGCGTGCTCAGGACCTTCGCGGTCGTGACACTTTTCTTCTTGCTGTCCAGCAATACGAAGTCGGTGAACGTGCCACCGATATCGACTGAGATGGCAAACCTAGACGTCATCATATTTTCCATTTATCAGCGAGATACAACAGCGCATGCTCACTTCAAGCCGAGTTGTTCCGGCAACCAAAGCGCGATCTGCGGAAACACGATCAATGCAATGCCGAACAGAATGAGCAGCACGAGATAGGGCAGCGTGGCCTTGGTGATGACGGAGAGCTTCTCTCCCGTGATGCCTTGAATCACGAAGAGATTGAAGCCTATAGGCGGGTGAACCTGAACGATCTCCACCGCGATCACCAGAAAGATGCCGAACCAGATGGCGTTGAATCCGGCTGCGAGAACCATCGGCAGAACAATAGGCAACGTAATGACGATGATCGAAAAGCCTTCGAGAAACGAGCCGAGCAGGATATAGCCGATGAACAGCACGAACAGCAGCGCAACCGGCGACAGGTGCAGTTCCTGCACGAACGTGGCGGCCGCCTGTCCCACGCCGAGAAACGCGGACGCACTGCCGAGAATGGATGCGCCGAGAATGATCAGCGCGATCATGGAACAGGTCTTTACCGCGCCAAGTCCGACTTCCTTCAGCTTTGCAACGCTCAGGTCCTTTTGAAAGCCCGCGATGGCAAGCGCGCCGACCACACCGGCCGCAGCCGCTTCCGATGGCGTGACGAGCCCGCCGTACATGCTGCCGAGAACCGCGCCGATCAATAGCGCGACCGGCGCAAGATGTTTAAGCGATGCAAAGCGCTCGCGCCAAGGCATGGTCGCGAAACTTTCTTCCTCGGGAATCAGGCTCTTGTTCCAGGTGGTGTGAATCATGATCCACGCCATGAAGCACGACGCGAGAAGAATGGCCGGTATCAGTCCTGCGGCGAAGAGCTTGAGCACGGAAACCTGCGCCAGCACGCCATACACGATCATGATGTTCGATGGCGGCACGAGAAAGCCCAACGTACCAGCGCCTGCCAGACTGCCCATGGATATCCGCTTGTCGTAGTTGCGGCGATTGAGCTCCGCAAGCGTGACGCGGCCCACGATCTGCGTCGTCGCCGCCGACGAGCCAGAGATGGCGGCGAAGATCGAGCATCCGATGACATTCGAATGCAGGAGCTTTCCAGGCAGCAAGCTCGCCCACGGTGCGAGTCCCTTGAAGAGCGACGTCGAGATGCGCGTTCGAAACAAGATCTCGCCCATGACGATGAAAAGCGGCAAGGCCAGCAGCTCCTGCGTCGTCATCACGTTCCATGCGTACTGAGCGATCAGCCGGTCGACCGGAATGGACCTGAAAATGAAGAGCACGAGCGACCCGGTAATGGCAAGCGTCAATCCAACCCATATGCCGATGGACAGGCCGCCGAACAGCAGCACGGCCATTGTCGTGAGTATCGTTCCCATGTGTCTCAGCCTTCAATGAATCAGGTTCTTGTCTTCGACAGGCTCGTCCAGAAACAACTGGCCGAGACGGGCGAGTAACTGCAGCGCAAGCAGCATCGCGCCGAACGCGACGAATGCCTTGGGTATCCACAAGGGCGTGCTGCTGGCAAGCGAGCGTTCGTCGGTGAGAAACGCCTGATACGAGAAGTGCGTCATGGCGACCGAGAAGAACGCCGCGAACGCGAAGCCCGCGGCCGCCGATACGCATTCGAGGCCCTTGACGACGCGAGGCGATGCGTTCGACAACAGCACCCTGACGCGGATATGGCCGCCTGCGCGAAGCGTGAGCGCGGCGCCGAACGTGAAGGTCACGGCCATCAGATACGAGCTGTATTCCCATGCGATGGGTATGTCCTTGGGCAACCAGCTCACCACGGTCGACAGCGTCCGCACGACGATGCCGGCAATCATCAAGAGACATAGCAGGCAGAGGCAGAGGGCGCCGAGCCAGCCATCCAGACGGGCGAGCATATCGATGGAGAACAACGCCTTCTGCACGAACGCACGTCCCTTCGAAATCTCGACATGCGCGCTTGTGTCGATGTTTTCCATGGGCATTGACTCCGCTGTGACCGTGGTTTTCGAAGAGCGGATGCGGCTCACTGCTTGCCGACCGCGGTCAGATAGCTTTTGAGGAGTGGCTTGGCGGCGGGCACCGCGTCCTCGAAGGCGGTCCAACTCGGCTTGCCCTTGGCGGCCATGGCGTCGCGCACGGCCGCGGGCGGCGTGTAGATTTCCATGCCCTTCGCCTTGAGGGTCTCGAAGTTCTTGCTGTCTTCCGCTTTTGCCGCGTCCCAGAACACGGGTTCGAGTCGTGCGACGACGTCTTCGATAGCCTTCTGGTTTTTCGCACTGAGCTTGTTCCAGGCGTCGAGATTGACCGACACGCCTTCGAAGTTCGATTGCCAGTTGACGACGTTGCACGCCTTCTGGAAGTCCCAGAACTGGCCATCCACGGCAGACGATGTCGATGTCGACACGCTATTGATGACGCCCGTCGACAGCGCGGGCACGACTTCACCCCAGGGAATCTGCGCCGGCGATGCGCCAAGGCTGCGGAAGAAGTCGCTGCCGTTGCGGTCGGTCGTGCGGATCTTCATGGTCCTGAAGGTGTCCGAGTTCGACAGTTCGACTTTGGAAAAGACGTTCTGGCCGGGCCAGGGAATGGTGAGCAGCAGCTTCTGATTGAACTTCTTGAATTCGGCGTCGTAGTAGGGCTTCGAGACGGAACGGAAGGTCTTCATCTCATCAAAACCGGATACGAGATACGGTACCGACGATGCCCCGAGAATCGGCGAGATGCCGACTTGCTGCGCGAACTGAAACGACCCGATGGGCACGAGTCCATCGCGAATCACGCTCAACATTTCCGGGCCCTTGAAACCGAGTTGCCCGCCCGCGTGAATGTTGATCTTCACTTCGTTGTTGGTGGCGGCGGCCACTTCAGCCGCGAACTTCTCGTCCAGTTTCGTCTGGTAATTGCCCGGCGCATTCGCGGTGGCGAAGTCCCAATCGACGGCAAACGCAGGGGTTTGCAATGTGAATGCGGCGCTCAGCGCGAAGAAAGCACCTAGTCTTTTCAGTCCGTTCATTTGAACCCTCTGCGAAGTGAATGCGGTCGCGGCGTGGGTAGCCGCGTGTTCTCAATCCGCGTTCAGATTAGATTCGCAGGGGGAGGGCTGCCAGTTCAAAAAAAAAATGACATGTTGAATGAAATTCAACGGGGACTTGCGGCTCCCTTGGCTACGACATTCAGACGTTCCCGATGATCGCCACGCGCTGTCCCGCCTTCACGGGCGTGCCAGGCGCCACATGGATATCGGCGACGATGCCCGCGCAGGGCGCGCACACGGCGATCTCCATCTTCATCGATTCGATCACGAACATCACGTCGCCTGCCGCAATGCGCTCGCCCGCCTTCACGCGCACCTGCCAGAGATTGCCCGCGATCTCGCTGTCCACCGCGGTCTGACCGTCTTCGAGCGGCACGGTCTCGCCTTCGGTTACAACCGGAGGCTCGAAGCTCTCCTGTGCTTGTCCCGCTTCACGCCAACGCTCGCGTTCCGCTTGAAACGCGGCTTGCTGACGGGCGCGGAATGCATCGATACCAGCCGCCTCGCGTTTCAGAAACGCCTCGTAGTCGGAGAGAGACAGCTCTGTCTCCTCGATCTTGAGCGGATAACGTCCAAGCGGAAAATGCTCGCGAATATGCAGCAGTTCATCGGCCGGGACTTCGTAGAAGCGGATCTGATCGAAGAAGCGCAAGAGATACGGACGGCCCGCGAAATCGGCAATCGCGCGATAACGGTTCCACATCTGCAACGTGCGCCCGACGAACTGATAGCCGCCCGGACCTTCCATGCCATAGACGCAAAGATACGCGCCGCCGATGCCAACGGAGTTCTCCGCAGTCCATGTACGCGCCGGGTTGTACTTGGTCGTCACCAGCCGATGGCGCGGATCGAGCGGCGTTGCAACTGGCGCGCCGAGATAGACATCGCCCAAGCCCATCACGAGATAGCTTGCGTCGAAGACGATGCGCTTGACGTCATCGATCGATTCGAGGTCGTTGATACGCCGGATGAACTCGAGATTGCTCGGGCACCACGGCGCATCCGGCCGCACGGTGGTCATGTACTTGTCGATGGCCAGGCGGCAAGCGGGATCGTCCCATGACAAAGGCAAATGCACGATGCGCGAAGGCGCGCGCAAGTCCTTTTGCAACAACACGCGTTGCCACGTCTGCGCGACCGTATCGAGCAACGTTGCAAGCGGCAGGCGCTCAGGCTGATAGTGAACCTGCAGCGAGCGGATGCCGGGCGTTAGATCGATCACGCCGGGCAACTCGAGCGCTTCGAGCGATTGCATTAGCGCATGGCCACGAAAGCGCAGGACGAGGTCCAGTTCCGCGGGGCCGAGTTCGAGCAGCAGGTGCGTATCGCCCGACACACGCGCAACCAGCCGGTCGTGATTCGCGCCGATGTGCAGCACGATGGGCGATGTCAACGCGCGTCTTTCATCAGCGCTCGCAGGCAGTGTTTCAAGCGGCTCAAGCGTCTTCAATTCGACGAGACGCGCCCGTGCCGCCGCGCGCGCCTCATCGATCCGCACAGGCACGAAACGCACCTTGTCGCCCGCCTTCAACTGCCCGATCTGCCACAGGTCCGCTTCGATGATCGTCACGGGACACACGAAGCCGCCGAGGCTCGGGCCATCGGGACCAAGAATCACAGGCATGTCGCCAGTGAAGTCGATCGCGCCGACCGCATACGGATTGTCGTGAATGTTCGACGGATGCAGTCCCGCTTCGCCCCCGTCCTCGCGCGTCCATTCGGGTTTCGGTCCGATCAGGCGCACGCCGGTACGGCTCGAATTGAAGTGAATTTCCCATTCGGTGTCGAGAAAGGTCTCGATGTATTGCGGACTGAAGTACTCCGGCGCGCCATGCGGACCATAGATCACGCGCAGTGTGCGAACCGGGTCGAGCGCGGGCGTGAACGAAAGGCGCACGCCATGTGCGCGATCCATCGAGGGATGCAGATGCAGTACATCGCCCGCGCGCAACGCACGTCCGCCGTGGCCGCCGAACTGACCCAGTGTGAACGTGCTGCGGCTGCCGAGGTACTGCGCGACATCGAAGCCGCCACGCACGCACAAATAGGCGCGTGCGCCCGCTCCACGAATGGCACCAAGTGCGAGTGTCGCGCCTGACGGAATGAAGAGCGTCGTGTGCATCGGCTGCTCGATGCCATCGACGGTCACGCTCAACGCCGCGCCCGTGATAGCGATCACCGCGTCCGTATTGAAGCGCAACGTGGGACCGCTCATCGTGATCTCGAGCGCGGACGCATCCGGCGAATTGTCGAGAAGCCGGTTCCCAAGGCGTAACGCTCGATCATCCATTGGGCCCGAGGGCGGAATGCCAACCGCCCAAAACCCGAGTCTGCCGGGAAAGTCCTGAACCGTGGTCTGCGTGCCGCCGCTCACGATCTCGACGGTGCTCGCGCGATACTTGAGCCCTTCGAGACAACGCGTCCACGGCTCGCCCGAAGCGAACGGCGTGTCGTCGATGATCTGCCGCAGATACACGCGATTGGTCTCCACGCCGTAGATGCGCGTGGCGTCGAGTGCTTCGGCGAGCGCGTGGCGCGCGGCTTCGCGTGTCGGTTTCCACGCGATCAGCTTCGCGAGCATCGGATCGAAATAGGGCGGCACTTCGCAGCCGGCTTCGATCCATGTGTCGATGCGCAGCGCGCTGCCATCCGCTTCGGGAAACGCGACCTCGGTCAGCAAGCCAGGACTCGGCTTGAAATCGCGGCCGGGATCTTCGGCGTAGAGCCGCGCCTGAATAGCGTGACCAACCGGCTTCAACGCGGCGCCGAGTTCGTCGAGCGACGCAAGCGTGCCTGCCGCGAGTTCGATCATCCACTGAACGAGATCGACGCCCCAGACTTGCTCGGTCACGCCGTGTTCGACCTGCAGCCGCGTGTTCACTTCGAGAAAATAAAACTGCGCGGCACCGCTGTCGTATACGAACTCGACCGTCCCCGCCGAACGATAAGCCACCGCTCTGGCAAGCCGCAACGCCGCTTCGCACAATGCCTCTGCCATGCCATCGGGCAACGAAGGCGCGGGCGTTTCTTCCAGCACTTTCTGGTTACGCCGCTGCACCGAGCAATCGCGTACACCGAGTGCAAGCGCGTTGCCGCGGCCATCGCCGAAAATCTGCACTTCGAGATGCCGCGCGCGTTCGATGTACTTCTCGATGAACACGCCCGCATCGCTGAAGTTGTTTTGCCCGAGGCGCTTCACCACGTCGAACTGCGCGGCGAGTTCATCGGCAGTCCAGCACACACGCATGCCGATACCGCCGCCGCCCGCCGTGCTTTTCAACATCACCGGATAGCCAATGCGCCCAGCCGCCTGCAACGCGGCTTCGGCGTCTTCGAGAAGGCCGGTGCCTTCGAGCATCGGCACGCCTTGCTCGGCCGCAATGGCGCGAGCCGTATGCTTGAGCCCGAAGGCGCGCAATTGCGCGGGCGTCGGTCCTATGAACGCGATGCCGGCTGCTTCGCACGCCTCCCCGAATAGCGCGTTTTCCGAGAGAAAGCCGTAGCCGGGATGGATGGCCTGCACGTTTTCGCGGCGCGCGATCTCGAGGATCTTCGCGACATCCAGATACGTGGATGAAGCCGCGCCCTGACCGAGCGAATGCGCGATGGGCGCTTCGCTGACGTGGCGGCTCGCGAGATCGGCTTCGCTATAGACCGCGACGCCTGCTATATCGAGCGAACGCAAGGTACGAAGGATGCGGCACGCAATGGCACCGCGATTGGCAATCAGGACTTTGTCGAACATGACAGGGGCGGATGCGTCGGCGGGTCGTCCCGTCGATTGAAAGATGCACGCCGGGGTCGTCCCCGGCAGCGTCCTCAGACTTTCGTTCGATGAGACTTTAGCGAGTCGCACGAACAGGCGCCGAGTCGTCCCGCGCGAATCATCATCACGAGATAGAACCATTCACGCAGGCGGTTCATTCGCATCATTCCCATATCAGTAACTCCGCGGGTGTCGGGTTGTAGGCGTTGCAGGGGTTGTTCAACTGCGGGCAATTGGAGATGAGCACGATGACGTTCATCTCCGCGCGCAGTTCGACGTATTTGCCGGGCGCGGAGATGCCGTCTTCGAACGTGAGTCCGCCATCGGCTGTCACCGGCACGTTCATGAAGAAGTTGATGTTCGGACTCAGGTCGCGTTTGGAAAGCCGTCCGTCGTGCGCGCAGGCGCGTAGGAAGTTGTCGCGGCAGCTATGCATGTAGCGCTTTTCGAGCGCATAACGAACGGTATTGCTCTCCTGAGCGCATGCGCCGCCAAGCGTGTCGTGACGGCCGCATGTATCGGCAACGATGGTCAGCATCGGGTTGCCGAGGTTCGAATACAGCACGGTTCCCGTCGTCAGATAGAGGCTCTTCTGGCGGCGCAGGGTGCGTTGCGGATCGAAACGTTCGCGCGGGTTGTCGAGGCTGTAGAAGAGCGTATCGACAGCCTGATTGCCTTCCATATCGCGAATGCGCAGCGTCTGTCCGGCCTTCAGTTCCTTGAGCCACGGCTCGCCGGCGCCGAGCGTTTCGCGGTGGATCGCATCTTCTGCACGGCGGTCGCTGGCGGTGAGGTAGGTCGTCATGTTTGTCGGTCTCCGCTCAAAGATAAAAGCGCTCGGTGTTGATGAAGCCACGCACGTTTTCCTCGCACGAAGTGCGGCAGAGTTCAGCCACTTCTCGATCCGCATTTGCCAACGAGAGCTTCACGGGTTGCGGCGCATAGTTCGCGTTCGGATCGAGCGGATGCTGAATGGCGGTGAGCACGACGAGCGTGTTCATCGGCGCATAGAGCTCGACGTAATCGCCTGGCTTCGAATTGCCGCTGACGAAGGTAAGCGCCCCCTGGTCCGTCACGTCGACGCGGCTGAAGAGATTCAGCGTCATCAAGAGATCGGAGAGGCCGAGATTCCATTTGCCCATCTCGACGAGCAGGTTGTCCATGCCATTGCGATAAAAGCCGTTACGCAGTTCCTGATAGCGTCCCGCGCCATACTTCTCATGCACTTCCCCGGCATTCGATACCCCGCCGATGCTGTCGTGCCACCCGCATGTATCCGCGACGATGGCGGCAAGCACGCGGCCCATGTCGGAGTAGAGGCAATGGCCCGCGCTTAGTTTGGCCGTGTGCTGGCACTTGAGCGTATCGGGCAGATTCAAGCGTTCGCTTTTTTCGGCGGCGTTGAACATCATGATGCTGACGTTCGCGCCGCCATCGATATCGGTCACGCGCAACGACTGTCCCCGCTTAACGATCAGCGACGCATGTCCGCCGCCGGGAACGGTTTCTTCGAGTAGCAAGTCCATCTTCCTGGGTTCCTTTAAGCAGGTATCGCTTCCGCACGCGCGGCGCCTTCGACGGCCGCCCGTGCAACGTGGATCGACGAAGCCGAGTCGCGGCTATGGTCGAGCGGAATGTTGTAGGTGATACGCGCGCCATACGCGCCGGGCGCTTGCGGATCGACACGTACCTTGTCGAACACGAGCACGCGGCTGCCGAGCGTGAAGCCTTCTTTCAGGTCGTGCGTAACCATGAAGATGGTGAGGCCCGACTCGCGCCAGAGCTTGAGCAACAGTTCGTGCATATCGCGGCGGATGCCCGGATCGAGCGCGCCGAAGGGTTCGTCGAGCAGCAAGATGCGCGGCTTCATCATGAGCGCCTGCGCAATGGCAAGACGCTGCTGCATGCCGCCTGAAAGCTGATGCGGATACTTGTCGAGCGCGGCGGCAAGACCGACGCGTTCGAGCATCGCCACGGCTTCGTCGCGTGCAGCCTGTCGACGCGCGCCGAAAAGACGGCCCATGAGCCTCGACTCGCGCAACTCGTGACCGAGCATTACGTTGCGCGCCACGCTCAAATGCTCGAACACCGAATAGCGCTGAAACACGACACCGCGATGCGCGTCCGGTTCACCCGGCAGCGGTTCGCCATCGAGCAGGATCTCGCCGCGTGTCGCGCGTTCCTGACCGAGCAGAAGGCGCAGAAACGTGGACTTGCCGCAGCCCGACGCACCGACCATCGAACAGAATTCGCCTTTTCCAATCTTGAGATTCAGGCGTTCGAGCACGACCTGGTTGCCGTACTCTTTCCACACGTTGCGGACTTCGATCATCTTGCGCCTCCGCCGTACCAGGGAAACGCCCACAGCGTGATACGGCGCAGGCTCTCGTCGATAAGCCACGCGAGCAGCGTGATCCACGCGACGTAAGGCAGGATCACGTCCATCGCGAGATAGCGGCGCACGAGAAAGATGCGGTAGCCGAGGCCGTCGACGGATGCGATCGCTTCCGCCGCGATGAGAAAGAGCCACGCCGAACAGAGCGCGAGACGCAGTGCGACAAGCAGGCGCGGCATGAGTTGCGGCAGGATCATGCGCAGCATCAGCGTCCAGCTCGTGGCGCCGAGCGTCTGCGCCTTGACCCACAACTCGTCGGGAATCTCGCGTGCGCGCTGCTGAAGATCGCGGATCATCATGGGCGTAATGCCGATCACGATCAGCACGACCTTCGACAACTCGTCGAGGCCGAACACGATGAAGAGAATGGGCAGCACCGCGAGCGGCGGGATCATCGAGACGACAGTGATGAAGGGCGAGAGGGTTGCGGTGACGAGCGGAATGCTGCCCGTCACGATGCCCGCGACGAGCGCGATCACCGCGCTCACCACAAGACCGATGCCAAGGCGCTTAAGGCTTGCGAGCGTATCGGTCCAAAGCAGATATTGGCCCGTGCGCTTGTCTTCGGTGAAGGCGAACTGAGTGATCGCCTCGCTCATCTGGCTCGCGCTTGGCAGCACCTTGTCGCCGGGATTGTCCTTGAGCCGCAGCGACGAACTGGTGAAGTACACCGCCAACAGCACGATGAACGGCATCAAGAGCAGCAGCATGGCGCCGCTCTTGCTCGGGTGTCGGTTGATGAGTCGCATCGCGCAGCCTCCGGTTCGCAGGCGTTAAAGCTTGCCGTCGGCGGCCATGCGCACGTAGGTCGGATCGAAGCGCAGCTTGACGTTGCTCTTGCTGCCGACCACGACGCCCTTGTCGAACGCCATGCCGATTGCGTCCGCGCTCGGAGCGCCTTGACCGAGCAGACCGTGATCGAACGAGAACTTCGCGACGCGCGTCATGGTGCGCGGCAGTTCGGGACTCGTCGCGAAGTCGAGCGCGGACTTAGGCGTGTAGAAGAGCGCGGTGGTCGAGAGCTGGCCCTTGAAGCCCGGCAGATCGGTGCCGGATGCCTTCGCCATCGCGTTGAGGGCGGCGGTGCTGTCGGCGCTGTTGGCGCGCATCAGCGACATCATCTCGAACCATGCGCCCGTCAGTGCCTTGCCGAGTGCGGGGTTCTCTTGCAGCGTCTTCGTGTTGACGACCATCATGTCCATGATCTCGCCGGGAATCTTGCTCGAATCGAAGACTTCGGTCACATCGGGCTTGGCCTTCAGGTCGGCGAGCATGGGATTCCAGGTGACGGCCTGCTTTACGGCGGGTGTCGCAAACGCGGCCGAGATATCGGCATCCGATGTGTTCACCACCTTGAGATCGCGCTCGCTCATGCCGGCGGATTCGAGCGCGCGGGCAAGCAGATAGTGCGATACGGAAAACTGCACGAGGTTGATCTGCTGACCCTTGATGTCGGCGATCTTCTTGCCAGTGCCCTTTACGAGCACGCCGTCGTTGCCGTTGGAATAGTCGCTGACGATAAGCGCGGTCGAGTCCACGCCGCCCGCGGCGGGAATCGTCAGTGCGTCCATGTTGGTCATGGCGCAGCCGTCGAACTTGCCGGCCGTGTACTGATTGATCGACTCGACGTAGTCGTTGAGCTGCACGACATCGACATTGATGCCGTACTTCTTGGCCCACTTGGAAACGATGCCTTGAGTTTTTGCTTCGCCCCACGGCATCCAGCCCGCATAGATGGTCCAGCAGACCTTGAAGTCCTGACGACCGGCGGCGAACGAGGAAGAAGCGGTGGAAGCAAACGCGGCGAGAGAGAGGGCGGCGATGCCGATGAAACGGGATAGCTTGCGCATGAGGTTGACCTCGAAGGGGTTATCGACGGCGGGGAGCGGCGCGACTCTCGATCGCGTTCTCTCCCGGGCTTTTATCCCGCCGTGTAACCTCGCGCAGAACCTTGAGGTCGACAACTCTCGGACCAGCATCGCGCGTATGGATCGTCCCTCATGGACGCTACGCGGATCGGAACCCTAGTTATCTATTGAAAATTGTTGGTGCTAAACCGGATGAAGCGCCGGCTCCTTGCTGTAGCTATAAGCGATAAGCGTGCCATCGCAAATGAGCGCATGTTTCATGATTCAGCCATGCGTGTGCACCAAATCCGGATGATCGGCGCACCATCGAAGCGCTCGTGCGACGTTTCGGGGAAAGGCCGCACGAAGGCTCATGCGTATCAATCGCGGTCGCCGTAGCGTGCGAGACGCGAGCGCAAGGCATCGATCTGATCGAGCAGATCGAGTGCAAGCGCCACGCCTTGCGCGTTCAGTTCGAGATCGCTGGTCAGTCGTTGCGCGGTCATGGCGCGGCGCAACGACGTGCCGCTGAAGCGCCATTCCTCGATACGCGCACCGCGCGGCTCGAATGCGCCTTCTTGCACCCAAAGCGCGAGCTGATCTTCCGAAGCGCCCGTGATGCGGCATAGTTCGATCATCGTGAACTCGACGTGCTCCTCGACGATATCGCCCTGCAGATAAACCGGCTCGTTTTCATTCATGATGGTTCACCCATAAAAGTGCGTGCGCGGATCGAAGTCGAACGCATCGCGCATGGCGTGATAGGCAGCCTTTTTGGCGTCGGTATCGGCGGGAGGCAGCACGATGCCGAGCATGACGTAGACATCGCCGGGCGGATTGCCGGGAATGCCTCGACCGCGCAACCTCAAACGTCGTCCGGCGGCAGACCCGGCCGGAACGGTCACGGTCACATCGCCGGATGGCGTCGGCACGACCACCTCTGCGCCAAGCGCGGCTTCCCATGGCGCAAGCGGCAATTCGACGGTGACGTCGCGGCCGTCGACGGTATAACGCTTGTGCTTGTCGACCGTCACTTCCAGATAGAGGTCGCCTGGCGGCGCATTGCCCGAACCGGCGCCTCCCTGACCCGCGAGGCGCAGGCGCTGGCCGTCGAGAATGCCCTTCGGTATCGTCACATCGAGCGTGCGCGTTTGATACGTCACGCGTCCTTCATCGTCGATGACGGGCATTTGTAGCCTGAAGGTGCGCTGCGCGCCGGTGTAGGTATCTTCCAGGCTGACCGCGACGCTTGCATGATGATCCTCGCCAGGCCACTCGGGCATGCGCGACCGTGTCCCATGCCGCGCGCGTGCGCCGCCGTGCATGCCGCTGCGTGCGCCGAACAGGTCGCTGAAGAAGTCGTCGGCGTCTTGCTGACTTTCGCCACCGCGATACTCGAAGCCATCGCCGACGTCGGGACGCGGACGGATCTCGTCGCCATCTTTGAGCCCGGTGCCGAGGGCATCGAACGCGGCGCGCTTCTCCGGGTCCTTGAGTACCTGATATGCCTCGCCCACTTCCTTGAAGCGCGCTTCGGCGTCCGCGTCCTTGTTGAGGTCGGGATGAAACTTGCGCGCGAGTTTTCTGTGAGCGGTCTTGATTTCCGCTTCGCTCGCCGTGCGCGGAACGCCCATGACCGCGTAGTAGTCTTTGTATTTCATGGTTAGCCCGGATGGTCGATCATTGGTCCCGGTTCGCCGACGCGACGCCGATGCGTCCCGTTAATATACAAGCATGTTTGCTGGAGCGTGTCATGGGTGAACGATTCGAGCGCGCAGAAGCGGCTCGACGAATGGCCGCACGCTCGTTTCGAAGCGCATGCACGGGCGTCCCTCGGACGAAGAGGACGCACCGGCGCTTCACGTATCGGTAAGGCACGCTTGGAGCCTTGTTCTCGCACCTTCCCTGAAGGCTCCATCGCCCGCACCTTGTATTTCTTCGTCCGCACAGGGCTAAAGCATTTGCACTCGTGCGTCGTAAACCAGGAATCGCCTGATCGGCTCCATCAAGCACGAGGCTTGGTCGACTCGTCCACCACGTCCACCGAAAGCCTGGTTTTGCAATGCCCATGTCCCATCATTCCACCCAGGGTTCAGTCGACCGCGCACGGTCGGAGACTCGATCCGCGCAGAACCAGGGCTTCCTGTCGTTCTTCCTGAAAACTCAGGCACGTAGCGCAACTTTTTCCTCTGCCTGCGTCGCGCAGCACATGCTCGGTGCGGTGGGCGCGTTCGCGCTCGTTTATTGGCCACTCGCGTCCGTGTCGAACGTTGCGGCGTCGTGCGTCGGCGTCTTTGCCGGCGGCGTCGTGCTGACGATCGGTCTTGGTCGTGCATGCCGCGCCGCCGGGCGCGAGAATGCCACCCGCGCGCTCGCACGGGCGCTGTTGGACGCGAATCGCGAATGCCTGAAGCTGCTGGACGGAGAAGGGCGCATGTTGCGCATCTCCGAGCATGGCGCGCAGTTGATGCAGGCGAGCGGCCCGGAACAGCTTGCCGGCGCCGACTGGCTGAGCTTCTGGTCGAACCATGACGCCATCGCCGCTCGCAGCGCATTCGCCGCCGCGCTGCAAGGCGCGCGCACGTCTTTCACTGGCGCGTGCCCGACGACGACAGGTGAGCCGAAGGTATGGCAGTCGCGATTGATCCCTATCGAAAACGGTAGGGGTGGCGTCTACGGCATTTTGTGCGCGTCGCTCGATGTCACTCAGGAAGCCGACCTCGCCGCCGATCTGCGCGCGAAAGACGCGCTGATGACCGAGATGGAAGCGCACGCCGGTCTCTGCTTCTACTCGTATAGCGCGGATTTCAGCCACTTCCATCGGTTGAGCGAAGGCTGCGCGTCCCTGTTCGGCGTGGACGCGCCGACGCTGCTGGAACGTCCGCAAGCGTGGATGGATGTCGTGCTGCCCGAAGACCGTCCGCAAGTCGAAGCCGCGATGCGCCGCATCGTCGACACCGCGATTGGCGGGCGCGTGCAATACCGCATCGAGCGGCCCGGCGGCGGCGTGCGTTGGGTGCAAAGCACGGGCTATCCCGTGCGCGATGCGGCGGGCGGCGTGGCGCGCATCATCGGCATCAGCGAGGACATTACCGCGGAGCAGGAGCGTGTCGCGGAACTGGACCGGCTGGCTTTCTCGGATTCGCTGACAGGGCTCGCGAATCGCGTTGCGCTCTTGCGCGCCATCGAGGAACGCTGCCGCGAGGACAACGTGTTCGCGCTGATGTTCATCGATCTGGACCGCTTCAAGGTGCTCAACGACACGCTCGGCCATACGGCCGCCGACCGTCTGCTCAAGTCGCTGAGCGAAGTGATTCAGGCGGCGCTCCCGGCCGATGCCTTTCTTGCGCGACTCGGCGGCGACGAGTTTGCCGTGCTGATCGACGAGGCACGCGACAAGGAACGGCTTGCGAGCATCGCGCGAATCATTCTCGGCGTGCTCGCACAAACAGGCGATGCGCCTCGCGCCGGCGCGTTCGTCACCGCGTCGATCGGCATTTCCGTGTTCCCCGAGAACGGCGCCGATCACGAGACCTTGCTCACGAGTGCGGACATTGCGATGTATGCCGCGAAGAAGGCCGGGCGCAACGGCTTTCGCTTCGCCGACAAGGACGCAAGCAAGCGTATCGTCGACTTCAACCTGGAGCGCGACCTGCCCGCCGCGCTCGCCAACGACCAGTTCGTGCTGCACTATCAGGCGATTCACGAGCCGCATTCGCTCGCGGTCCGCAGTGTCGAGGCGCTCATCCGCTGGAGTCATCCAACGCGCGGTGTCGTCTCGCCGGGCGTGTTCATTCCGATTCTGGAAGAGAGCGGCTTCATCATCGAGGTCGGCGCATGGGTCATGGAAGACGCGCTTCGGCAGCTTGCGCACTGGCGCAGAAACGGTGCGAGCGCGCTCAGCGTCTCCGTGAACGTGTCGGCGCGGCAGTTGCGCGATACGGCTATCGTCGATGTCGTCGATAACGCTTTGCGCCGGCACGGACTGCCGCCGTCGAGCCTGCAAGTGGAACTGACCGAGAGTGCGTTGATGGAGAATGCAGAGCTCGCGCAACGCACGCTCTGTGCGTTGAAGGAACTCGGCGTGCGCATTGCCATCGATGACTTCGGCACGGGCTATTCGAGTCTGCGTTACCTCGCGGATTTCGCGCCGGATACGCTCAAGATCGACCGTTCGTTTGTCGCTCGCCTGGAAAGCGATGCCGCGACGCACGGCATCGTGTGCGGCATCATCCAGATGTCGCATGCGCTTGGCGTGAGCGTCACGGCGGAAGGTGTCGAGCGCGCAACGCAACTGGACATGCTGCGGCAAGCGCAGTGCGACTTCGTGCAAGGTTACTTGCTGAGCCGGCCGGTCGCGCCGGAACTCGTCGTGGGACTTTCGACGCTCGCGCCCGAGCCGAGCTGTGTCGTTGCAGCGGGCGCCGTGACGTAACGGCGGCCGTCATACCTACATCCTCATTACAGTTTCCCTGCTTTACGCCGATAAGAAGGTGGACAAGCTTGCAACAGGCGTCGATAAGCATCGCGCCTCGTCTCCACCTACGACCACTCTGGAAGCAAAACGAATGAAGAGCCTGACAATCCGGGCGCGGCTCGCGCTCACCATGATCTTCCTTGGCGTGCTGCTCAGCCTGTCCGTGGGAATCGGTCTATACGGCATGGCGACCATCAAGGCGTCCGCAAGAGACGTGAGTCTGAGCACGTTACCCTCCGTCAACGCGCTGGGTGTCTCGGATGTGTACCTGAACCGCGCACGCGTGCTGCTCGACCGCTTTGCGCTCGACCGCGAAGGCACCGGAGGGGAAGACCTGCGTGCTCGCGCCGAGAAAGCGTTGGCCGATTCGGACGAGTGGTACAAGAAGTACGATGTCATCCCGCGTGGCGCGGATGAAGACGTCCTCGCGAAGGACGTGGTCGAAGGCCGCGCTCAAATGCGCAAGGCAGTCGAAGGTTTTGGCGCTGCCATCGAGAAACGCGATCAGGCCGAGATCATTCGCTATGCACAGAAAGACGTGCCCGATGCCTACAATCGCACGAGCGATGCCTTCAAGAAGCTGAAGGAATTTCAACTCATCGACGCGGCCCGCCAGGACGAGGAAAACGACAGCAGCTACGCAACCGTGCGTACCGTTGGCTTCATCTCGCTCGTCGTGGGTATTGCGGGCGCGGCTTTCGGTTGGTACTTCCTGCGTCGCGCGATCATGTCGCCGCTCGCCGATGCACTCGAGCATTTCGAGCACATCGCGACAGGCGATCTGACACGCACGGTTACGATCAAGACCCACGATGAGATGGGCCAGTTGCTCTCCGGCGTCGCCGCCATGAAGGAGAAGCTCGCGGCGACCGTCGGCTCCGTCCGCACGAGCAGCGAGGCCATTGCGAGCGCCAGCAAGCAGATTGCAGCGGGCAATACCGATCTTTCATCGCGTACCGAACAGCAGGCCGCTTCGCTGCAGGAAACGGCCGCGAGCATGGAAGAACTCACCGCGACGGTCAAGCAGAACTCCGAGAACGCGATGCAGGCAAGCGGCCTCGCCGACAACGCGAACGCCGTCGCCAACGAAGGCAGCGCTATTGTCGGTCAGGTCGTCGAGACCATGGCGGGCATCGAGCAGAGTTCGGCCAAGATCGCGGAGATCATCGGCATGATCGAAGGCATTGCGTTCCAGACCAACATCCTTGCGTTGAACGCCGCGGTCGAAGCCGCTCGGGCTGGCGAGCAGGGTCGCGGCTTCGCCGTCGTCGCAAGCGAAGTGCGCAGCCTCGCGCAGCGTTCGTCGAGTGCCGCGAAGGAGATCAAGGAGTTGATCGAGACGTCGGGCGGCCGCGTGCAGGCGGGCACGGAACTCGTTGCCCGCGCGGGTGGAACCATGCAAAAGGTCGGCACGGCGATACAACGCGTGACGGACATCATGGGCGAGATCGCGTCGGCATCGCAAGAACAGACGCGCGGTATCGAGCAAGTGAACCAGGCCATCTCGCAGATGGACGAGGTCACGCAGCAGAACGCGGCACTCGTCGAAGAAGCGGCGGCAGCGGCTGGGTCGCTGGAAGATCAGGCCGAGCAATTGCGCACGACCGTCGCCGTGTTTCGCACGGGCCAGACTGTCGTTGCCGCGAGCCGTGCGAACGCAGCGCCGGTGCGCCGTCCTGCGCCCGCGTCGATCGTGAAGGCCGTCAAGCCTGCCGCGCCGAAGAAGCGCGCAGAACCCGCGGTCGCAGCCGGCGACGGCGACTGGGCCACGTTCTAAGCGATGAAACAGGGCGCTCGCGCTAAACGTTCGCGACGCCCTGCGTGTTCACGTACACCGAATAGATCGACTGCGACGCCGCCATGAAGAGACGGTTGCGCTTCGGTCCACCGAAGCAAAGATTGGCGCATCGCTCGGGCAGGGCGATGCGTCCGATCGGCTTGCCGGCAGGCGAAAGAATCATCACGCCGTCGAGTTCGTCGCTGCCCATGCCCCAGCCGCACCACAAGTTGCCGTCGACATCGACGCGTATGCCGTCCACCGTTCCCACGCCCGCGTCGTAAAACACGCGTCCCCGGCCGATACCGCGCCCGTCCTCCGACACGTCGTACACGTGGATGAGCTTGTTCGGCACGCCGCGCGATTCAGTCACGTAAAGCAGTTGCTCGTCGGCCGAAAAACACAGACCGTTCGGTCCTTTCAGATCCGCCGTGACAAGGCTCGCTTCGAGCGTCTTTGCGTCGATGCGATAGATCGAATGCGGCAGTTCCGGCTCGGCCTTGTTGCCTTCATAGTGGCCCCAGATGCCCATGGGCGGATCGGTGAACCAGATCGAACCGTCGGACTTGACGACGACATCGTTAGGCGAATTGAGCGGCTTGCCATCGAACGAATCCATCAGCACGGTTATGCGGCCGTCGTATTCCGTGCGCGTGATGCGGCGCCCATGTTCACACGTGATGAGCCGTCCTTGCCGGTCACGCGTGTTGCCATTCGCATGGTTCGATGCAGCGCGATACATGCTCACCGCCCCCGTTTCCTCTTCCCAGCGCAGCATGCGGTTACTCGGGATATCGCTGAACAAGAGGAAGCGGCCATCGCCGAACCAGACCGGACCTTCCGTGAACCGAAAGCCCGTTGCAAGCCGCTCGACCGCGGAGAACGCAACGCGATAGCGATCGAAGGATGGATCGAGCGAAATCACGCGCGGGTCGGGATAGCGTTCCGTCTGTTGCCACATGAGATGTCTCCTTGTTATCAGCGTCGGCGCGGCGGCTGTCCCGGCGCTCCCGGTGTCTCAGCCCGCAGGTTAGCGCGCCGGACTAAAAAATTTCTTGCTTCTCAAGCAAACCATAGCAAATCCCCGATCCGTATGATTGGCGCAGCGAGTGGTCCATCCAGTACTTCATGAAGCGGTCCATCAGGCGCGTACTCGCGGCGCATAACTTATACGAAACCCATGATCGAGCAGTCCGAAAAACGCGTCGCCGGCCCGGTGATCCGTCTTCATTCCAATGACAACGTCGTGATTGCCCGCACGGATGTAGCGATGGGCACGCGCGTGGATGCCGAAGACTTCGTGAGCCGAAGCCAGGTCACGGCAGGCTACAAGATCGCCGCCCGCGCCATCCGGCAAGGCGAGCCGATCCGCAAATACAACGTGGTGATCGGTTTCGCCGCCGCCGATATCGCACCGGGCACGCTGGTTCACGGACACAACGTCGAGTTCCGCGACTTCGATCGCGACTACGCCTATGGCGAGGACTATCGCGCGGTCGAGCAGTTGCCCGTCGGGAAGCGCGCGACGTTTCAGGGCATCGTGCGCGCGGATGGCAGCGTGGCGACGCGCAATTACATCGGCATTCTCTCCACCGTGAATTGCTCGGCCACGGTCGTGCACAAGATCGCGGAATGGTTCACGCCCGAGCGACTTGCGGATTACCCGAACGTGGATGGCGTGGTGGCGTTCAGCCATTCGATCGGCTGCGGCATGGAAATGAGCGGCGAGCCCATGCAACTGCTGCGCCGCACGATGGCCGGCTACGCGCGCCACGCGAATCTCGCGGCGGCACTTATCGTCGGACTGGGTTGCGAACGCAATCAGTTGCAAGGCCTGCTCGATCAGGAGCATTTGAGCGCAAGTTCGCGACTGCATACCTTCACGATGCAGGAAACCGGCGGCACGCGCAAAACCATCGAGGCGGGCATTGAAGCTGTGAAGGCGTTGCTGCCCCGCGCCAACGACGTCACGCGCAGCACGGTCGATGCGAGCCATCTGAAGATCGGCCTGCAATGCGGCGGTTCGGACGGCTTTTCCTCGATCAGCGCGAATCCCGCGCTCGGCGCCGCAATGGACATTCTCGTGCGCCACGGCGGCACCGCCATCCTGTCGGAAACGCCCGAGGTCTATGGCGTCGAACATACGCTGACGCGCCGCGCCGTGAGCCGCGCGGTGGGCGAGAAACTTGTGGATCGCATCCGCTGGTGGAAAGAAGAATATTCGGTCGGTCGCGATGTGCAGATCAACGGCAAGGTGAGTCCGGGCAATCAGGTCGGCGGCCTCGCCAACATCTTCGAGAAATCGATCGGGTCGTCGATGAAAGGCGGCACCACGCCGCTCATGGAGGTGTATCGATACGCCGAGCCCGTGACGCAAAACGGCCTCGTTTTCATGGATACGCCGGGCTTCGATCCCGTCTCCGCGACCGGACAGATCGCGGGTGGCGCGAACCTCATCGCGTTCACGACAGGGCGAGGTTCCATGTTCGGCGCGAAGCCCGTGCCATCGATCAAGCTCGCCACCAACACGCCGATGTATCGCCGTCTCACCGAGGACATGGACCTGAATTGCGGCGCCATTCTCGATGGCGAAGCGAGCATCGAAAGCATGGGGCAGGTCATCTTCGAAGCGCTGCTCGCCACCGCTTCGGGCGAGCGCAGCAAGAGCGAACTGCTCGGCCTCGGCGATCACGAATTCGTGCCGTGGCAGATCGGCATCATGAGTTGAGAGTGAGGATTTAGACGCGACAGCATCGGCAAGGCAGGACCTTCGCGGCCGAGGGCTTCATGGCCGCTCCATAACTAAAGCAGTCAAGGAGACATATGAAGACCGGCAAATACCGCTATGTGGTCGCGGGCCTGCTATTCACGGCAGGCGCGATCAACTACATGGATCGCGCGGCGCTCGGCATCGTCGCGCCCATCGTTGGCAAGACGCTCGATCTTTCGCCCTCGCAACTCGGCATCATCTTCAGCAGCTTCTTCATCGGCTATTCCATCTTCTCCTTTCTCGGCGGCTATTTCTCCGACAAGTGGGGCACCGTGCGCGTGTTCACTTACGCCATGGGCATCTGGTCGCTGTTCTGCGGACTCACAGCGGCCGCGACCGGATTCGTCTCGCTGCTCGTATGCCGCGTGTTCTTCGGCATTGGCGAAGGGCCGATGAGCTCCAACACGAATCGCACGATCTCGAACTGGTTTCCGCGTCACGAGACCTCGACAATGATCGGCTTCACGTTCTCCGGACAGACACTCGGCAATGCCATTGCGGGACCGGTGGTCGGTCTGATCGCGTATGCGTTCGACTGGCGCACGTCGTTCATCGTGATCGCCGTGCTCGGCTTCCTGTGGCTCGTGGTGTGGCGCATCTTCGTGACCGACAAACCCGCGCAAAACGCGCGCGTGCGCGATGACGAACGTCGCATGATCGACGAGAGCCGTTCCATTGCCGAAGCCGCGAACGTGGAGGACGACGGCATGACGCTCGGCGCGTATCTGCGCCGCCCGAGCACGCTTGCGCTCGGCGCGGGTCTCTTTGCCGTGAACTACACACAGTACGTGTTTATCTCGTGGTTGCCGAGTTATCTGACCAACGTGATGCATCTCGACCTCAAGCAGATGAGCATCATCACGTCCATTCCGTGGATTTGCGGCGCGATTGGTTACTTCGGCGGCGGGCTGGTAGGCGACTGGATTTATCGTCGCATGGACGATCCCGTGAAGGCGCGCAAGCTCGTCGCGACGATTCCGCTCGCGCTGTCCGGTGTCGCCGTGCTGTGCATCACGTCGGCCACTTCGCTCGTGGCGGCGGTCGCGCTCATCGCGGCAGCGCTCCTGTTCCTCACCGGTTCGTGCCAGGCCATCTGGGCGATCCAGCACGAGATTCTGCCGCTGCATCGGCAGGGCGGCGTGGGCGGCTTCATCCACTTCTTGAGCAACCTGTCGGGCATCATCGGACCGGCGCTGACAGGGGTTCTCATCCAATACTTCGGCGGCTATCACAGCGCGTTCTTGTTCGGCGCGCTGATCGACTTCACCGGCGTCATCGCCATGGTGCTTTTCGTGCATAACCGCCGCGCATCCGAACTCGGCATCGCAAGCCAATCCTTGCGATAAACACGGAGAGACAACGCATGAAACGGGTTTTGATCACGGGCGCGGCCGGACTCATCGGCCGCGTGCTACGCGCCGGATTCGCGGGCCATTACGCGCTACGCCTTGCGGACATCGCGCCGCAAGCGAGCGCGGGCGAGCATGAGGAAATCGTCACTGCCGACATCACGCGTCTCGAGCGCTTGCGCGAGATCATGGAGGGCGTCGATGTGGTCGTGCATCTCGCGGGCATTCCCGACGAGGACACGTGGCAGAAGATTCGCGACATGAACATCGACGGCTGCTACAACGTCTTCGAGGCGGCGCGCGAGGCGGGCGTGAAACGCGTGGTGTTCGCGAGTTCGAATCATGCGGTGGGCTTCCATCGGCGCGACAGGATGATCGACGAGACGGTCATGGTTCGTCCCGACAGCCGCTATGGTGTGTCGAAGGCGTTCGGCGAAGCGCTCGGGCGTTTGTATGCCGACAAGTACGGCATGTCGGTGGCGTGTTTGCGCATCGGTTCGTTTCGTCCCGACGACAAGCCGACCGAGCCGCGCCACCTTTATTCGTGGATCAGCCATCGCGACATGGTGCAACTGACGCGTTGTGCTATCGATGCGCCGGACTATCACTTCGTCATCGTTTATGGCGTGTCCGACAATGCGCGCAATCGCTGGAGTAATGCGAATGCGCGTGCGCTCGGCTATCGACCGCAGGACGATGCGCAGACGCATGCGCTGGAAATCTCCTCGTCGCGCGAAGCGGAAGACGCGACCGAGGCGCTGTTTCATGGCGGCTTCGGTTGTCTTCGCGAGTTCGAGGGAGACACGCGGCGCATCGATTGATACGTGCAGGCACATTCGAATAAAACAGGAGACAGCCTTGTCGAAGTGGAATGGAAAGCGTCGCGAGACGCTGAAGGCGCTGAGTGCGCTCGTTGCATCAGCGGGTGGTTTGGCATTGAGCGGATGCGCAGAAACGCGAGTACAGAGTGACGCGCAGCAAGTGAAATGGTCCATCGGCACCGAGCGCACGAAGCTCGCGATGCCGCCCGATGCGACCGACTGCCATCATCACATCTACGATCATCGCTATCCGTGGGCGCCCGAAGCGACGCTCAAGCCCGGCGATGCAACCGTCGACGATTATCGGCAACTGCAAAAGCGCATCGGCACGACGCGCAATGTCATCGTCCAGCCGTCGAGTTATGGCGTCGATAACCGTCTGCTCGTCGAATCCATCGCGCGCTTCAACGGACGCGCACGCGGCATCGCGGTCGTCAATACGAGCGTGACGCAGACGGAACTCGAAGCCTTGAATCGCGCTGGCGTACGCGGTATCCGCTTCAATCTTGCGCCACCGGGAACGACCACGCTCGATATGGTGAAGCCGCTTGCGGCTCGTATTGCGCCAATGGGGTGGCATGTGCAGGTGAACGCACCCGCTGCGTTTTTGATGCAGGCGCGAAGCACGTGGTACGACTTGCCGTGTCCGGTCGTATTCGATCATCTAGCGCACGTGCCGGAACCCGATGCGGTGCATCAGGCTTCTTTTCAGATGGTCTCCGAGTTGCTGACGAGCGGGAAGGCGTACGTGAAGCTGATCGGCTTCTACAACGAGACGCAGGTCGGGCCGCCTTCGTATGCGGATAGCGTCGCGCTCGCGGCGGGCTTTGCTCAGGTCGCGCCGGAGCGCGTGCTGTGGGGAAGCGACTGGCCGCATCCGACGGAGCAGCCGTTGAACCGCATTCCCGATGATGCCTTGCTCGCGGACCTTTTTGCCAACGTCGTGCCGGATGAAGCGACGCGCAAGCGCATTCTCGTCGATACGCCCGCCACGCTGTATCAGTTCTAATCATTCGATATGGACAGGCGTCAATGCCCGTCCTGTCGTGAAGAACGAGACGACGTTGTCGGCGGTGAGTTTGGCCATTGCAAGCCGCGTCTCATGCGTCGCGCTGCCGATATGCGGGCTCAGCACGACATTGTCCAACTGTCGCAAAGGCGAATCGTTGAGCGGTTCGTGATCGAAGACATCGAGCGCGGCGCCCGCGAGCGCCTGGCGTTCCAGCGCTGCAATCAGCGCCGCTTCATCCACGACAGAACCGCGCGCAATGTTCACGAGTATGCCCTTGGACCCAAGCGCGTCGAGCACGGTAGCATCGATCAGATGACGCGTCGCGCTGCCGCCTGGACAACTCGCGATCAGAATGTCCGACCAGCGCGCAAGCTGAATGGGCATCTCGAACCATTCGAACGGCAGCGCCTGACGCGTGCGCCCGAAGTACGCGATCTCGACATGGAATGGCGCGAGTCTTCGCGCGATCTCTTTGCCGACGCGCCCCATGCCGACGATCCCGACGCGCTTGCCCGCCAGGTTCGAGCCGAGCGGCAGTACGCCGTTCGACCACGCGCCTTCGCGTACGAAGCGGTCGGCGCGCGGCAGTTGCCTTAGCATCGCGAGCACGAGTCCTATCGTCAGTTCGGCGACGGCCGCGTTAAGCAGATCGGGCGTGTTGGTCACGACGATGCCGCGTTCGCGCGCAAACTCGACCGGAATGCGGTCGAAGCCGACGCCGCTCGTCGCAATGATGCGCAGCGCGGGTAATCGTTCGATGAGCGCGATGTCGATGTCGTAGTTGGACCGTGTGACGATAGCGCCGATGCGCGCGCGGAGCGCGTCATCAGCGCCGATCTCGGCGAGCGTATGCAGAGCGAGGCGCTCTTTCAGCAAGGCTTCGGCAATGGCAGGAAACTCGCCTATCCGCAAAACGGGTGGCACATTCGTGTCGTTGGCGGTCATCGTCGAATCCTTACTTGTTGACGAGCTTCGCCGGCACGAAGACGAAGATCAGCAACGCGGACAACGCAAGCGAAGCCGCAACCACGAACAGTCCCGACGAAAGCGAATGCGTGATCGATTTGAGCCAGCCGATCACGGCCGGGCTTACGAATCCGGCAAGATTGCCCGTGCAGTTGATGAGCGCGATGCCCGCCGCCGCGCCCGTGCCGCCGAGAAACGCCGTCGGCAGCGCCCAGAACATCGGCAGCGCGGTGATGACGCCCGCAGTCGCGAGTGTGAGGCCGGCCACCGAGATCGCCGATGACGCGCCGAAGAGCGCGCACAGCACGAAGCCCGCTCCGGCAATGAGCGCGGGCAGCGCGACGTGCCAGCGCCGCTCGCGTGTGCGGTCGGCGTGCTTGCCGGTGAGGATCATCGCGACGAGGGCAACGGAGTACGGAATCATCGTCAGAACGCCGATGATGAACGCGTCTTCTATACCCGTCGAACGCAGGATGGTCGGCTGCCAGAAGCCGATTGCGTACGAACCCATGACAATGCCGAAGAGGATCAGACACATTAAATACACGCGCGCCGACGTGAACACCGCGCGCACCGAGCCGTGCGTTTGCGTGGCGGTATCGGCGGCGATTTCATCGAGGATCACGCGCTTTTCGGGTTCGGAGAGCCAGGTGGCGTCGGCGACGCGGTCATCGAGATGCTTCAGGATCACGAAGCCGAGCACGATGGACGGCACCGCTTCGATGATGAAGAGCCACTGCCAACCCTCGAAGCCACCCACGCCGCTCATCGAATGCATGATCCAGCCGGACGCCGGTCCGCCGATAAGCCCCGACACCGGATTGCCCGCCATCAGGAGCGCAATCATCTTGCCGCGCCGATGCGACGGGAACCAGTACGTCAGATACAGCACCATGCCCGGAAAGAAGCCCGCTTCCGCAACACCGAGCAGAAACCGCACGGCGTAGAACTGCATGGGCGTGGAGACCCAAGCAGTGGCCATCGATAACGCGGCCCAGGTAATCATGATCCGCGCGATCCAGCGCCGCGCGCCGATGCGATGCAGCAGAAGGTTGCTCGGTACCTCGAAAAAAAAGTAGCCAACGAAGAACAACCCCGCACCGAGGCCGTACACGGCTTCGCTCAGATGCAACGAGTTCAGCATCTGCAGCTTGGCGAAGCCGACGTTGACGCGATCCAGATAAGCGACCACGTAGCTGACGAACAAGAGCGGCATGAAGCGCAGCGCAACGCGGCGAAAGATGGAGTCGGCGTCGTCGGTTGCTATCGATGCGGGAAGTGAAGGGCTGTCGTACAAGATTTGTCTCCGTTTTTATTCGTATGGTTGTACGGCGGTTCAGTGCGCGGGTTCGCGAACGCCGAGCTGATCGGCATGCGGAATGGAAAAGCCGATGGCGTCCAGCGCGTTTTCAAGCTGCACGCGTTGCGTGCCATCGAGTTCGACGAGCGGCGGGCGCAAATTCGCCCAGCCTTCATCGCCGGATTGCCATGCAATGGCCGCTTTCATCGCGGCGATCATTGGGAAGCGCTGGAACACCGCGCGCGTTTCGTCTAGGCGGCGTTGCTGTGCGGGCGCATCGACGGCGCGCCATTCGCGCGCGAGCTTGCCGATGGCCGCTGCATTCACGTTGCCCGTCGCGGTGATGCAACCCGCGCCGCCCGCTTGCAACGTGCGCAACGGGAACGTCTCGCTGCCCGCGAAGACTTCGAAGCCCGTGGACGCGAAAGCATCGATGACGGCCGACGTGTTGTTCCAGTCGCCCGAGCTGTCCTTGATGCCCGCAATGGTGCCCGGATACGCCTTCAGCAAGCGTTCGATGAGCGCAAGGCTCAACGGCACCTGCGCGACCGGCGGAATGTGATAGAGATAAATCTTCAGACGCGCATCGGCGACAGCGTCTATCACGGTGGCGTATGCGCGGAACAGGCCTTCGTCGCTCACGCCCTTGTAGTAGAACGGCGGCAGCATCAGCACGCCGCCACAGCCGTTCGCTACCGCATGGCGTGTGAGTTCGATGGTGTCCGGCAACGCACACGCGCCGGTGCCAGGCATCATGCGTGCAGCGGGCAGGCCTGCGCCGATGAGCGCATCGAGCAGTCCGCGCTTCTCCGCGACGGACATGGAGTTGGCCTCGGAATTCGTGCCGAACACGGCCAGCCCGACATCGTCGTCGAGCAACGCGCGGCAGTGGCGAATCAGACGCTCGGCCGATGGCGCGCCGTTATCGTCGAATGGCGTGAGAACGGGCGACAGCGCGCCCTGAAAGGTCTTTGATGTAGTCATGGCAAGCGTCTCCGGTGTCGTTCGAGGTTCGCGCCAGTATCGCCGTGGGTTGGATATGGAAGAACAAGGGTGCGCTTGCTTCAAAGACAAAAAATTCTTGTGTCTTATGCGGACGTTTCCCGTGAACGCAAAAAGGCCGCTCGAAAGCGGCCCTGGCGTGCTTCAGCATGACGCGTCTAGCTTCTTGGCGTCGTGCCGCGCTTCTCCGTCGCGCGCAAGAAATCGAAGTCGACGCCTTTATCCGCTTGCGTCACCGTATCGAGAAACAGCTTGCGGTATCCACGCTCCGCTGTCGGTATCGTCACGGGATGTCGGGCCGCACGCGCAGCGAGTTCCTCGTCGCTGATGAGCAGGCTGATCTCGCGCTTCGACACGGACAGGCGAATGCGGTCGCCCGTCTGCACGTGCGCAAGCGGCCCGCCGATCGCCGATTCGGGCGTCACGTGCAGCACGATCGTGCCGAATGCGGTGCCGCTCATGCGGCCATCGGAGATGCGCACCATGTCCTTGACGCCCGCCGTCGCGAGCTTGCGCGGGATCGGAATGTACCCGGCTTCCGGCATGCCGGGCGCGCCCTTCGGACCGATGTTCTTGAGCACCAGAATGTCATCGGCGTTGACGTCGAGATCGGCGGAATCGATGCGCGTGGCCAAGTCCGCGCCGTTCTCGAACACCACCGCGCGGCCCTCGTGCTCCATGAGTTCGGCGTTCGCCGCCGACTGCTTGATGATCGCGCCGCCCGGCGCGAGATTGCCTTCGAGGACGGCAATACCGCCTTGCGGATAGATCGGCTTGTCGAACGAGCGCACGACATCCTGCACGAAGGCCGGACCCGCCGCTTCGATCTCCTCGCCGAGCGTGCGGCCCGTGACGGTCAGCGCGTTCAGATTGAGAAGCGGCTTGAGTTCGCGCAGCAGCGTGGCCATGCCGCCCGCCTTATGAAAATCCTCCATGTAATGCGAGCCGGACGGCTTCAGATCGAGCAGCACGGGCGTCTCGCGGCCCATGCGGTCGAGCGCTTTCAGATCGACGTCGTAGCCCATGCGTCCGGCAATGGCGGTCAGATGCACGATGCCATTGGTCGAACCGCCGATAGCCAGCAGCACGCGCATGGCGTTCTCGAAGGCATCGGCGGTGAGGATCTTGTCGATGGTGAGGTCGTCCTTCGCCATCCGCACGGCTTGCGTGCCGGTCATTTCGGCGACGCGCATGCGGTCCGATGTCACCGCGGGCGGCGCGGCGCCGCCCGGAACGGTCATGCCGAGCGCTTCGGCAATACACGCCATGGTGCTTGCCGTGCCCATCACCGAACACGTGCCCACGCTCGCGACGAGCTGGTTGTTGACCGCCGCGACTTCCGTCTCGTCGATCTCCTCCGCGCGAAAACGTCCCCAATAGCGGCGGCAATCGGTGCATGCGCCCACGCGCTCGCCGCGATGCGCGCCCGTCAGCATGGAACCGGTGATGAGCTGTATCGCCGGGATATTCGCCGATGCCGCGCCCATCAGTTGCGCGGGCACGGTCTTGTCGCATCCACCGATCAGCACGACGGCGTCCATGGGCTGCGCGCGAATCATCTCCTCGGTGTCGATCGACATGAGGTTGCGCAGATACATGCTGGTGGGCTGCGAGAACGATTCGGCAATGGAGATGGTCGGGAAGTCCATTGGCAGGCCGCCCGCGAGCATGACGCCGCGCTTGACGGCCTCGATCAGCTGCGGCGCGTTGCCATGACACGGGTTATACGCGCTGCCTGTGTTGACAATGCCGATCACCGGCCGGTCGAGCGCGCTGTCCGTATAGCCCGCGCCCTTGATGAAAGCCTTGCGTAGAAAGAGCGAGAAGCCGCTGTCGCCGTAGCTCGTCAGCGATTTGCGCAGGCCGCCGGGTTGCGGGTCTTGTTCAGCGCCGGACTTTTTCTTGAATGTGTCGCTCATGTTGCTGGCGTCTCCTGTAGGTGTGTCCGCATTATCGCGGCTGGCTTGCGTTGCCGCGACACGTTCGCGCTTGCTTCAAACCATAGAACTTCTTGCTTCCGGACGTGACTATTGCTTCGGTTTGCCCGACCCGTGCCGCGTCCGTTCGATAGAGTCCGCCGCACCGAGAAACGCCTGCACGAGCCGGATGCGCGCGCATGAACGTCCCCATAACAAGCCGACGAGACGCTTGGGCGCGGCATTGGGCAGCGCCCACTTGCGCACGGAAATGCCCGGATACTCGTGCGGCGCCCAGTCCGGCACGAGCGAGACGCCCAGCCCGCGATCGACCAGCGTGGCGATGGCCGCGAGGCCATCGAGTTCGCAGCGCTGATTCGGCTTGATGCCTTGCTGCCGTAAATACGCATCCGCGAGTTGGCCGCCGACCACGTTACGGTCGTAGCGAATGAAGGGTTCTGAAAGCAAGGTGGCGTGGACGTCGTTGACGTTCATCGCGGCGGGCGTCAGAAGCACGAGCGGCTCCGTGCGAAACGTATGCCAGTCGCAGCTTTTCGGGAGATTGAAAAGCGGTTGCGCGATCACGGCGGCATCGAGATCGCCTGCCGTCACCTTGCGATAAAGATCGAGCGACGTGCCCGGCTCCAGGTAGAAGTCCATCTGCGGATGATGACCGAGCAGTACCGCGAGCGCGTCGGGAATGAGGCTGCCCATCATCGTCGCCATGCCGCCAAGACGCAGTTGACCGCCTAATTGATCCGTGTCCTCGATGTCCGAACGCAAGTCGCGAATGTCGTGCAGCACCGCTCGCGCCCGCGCGAGAATGCGCTCGCCGGCTTCCGTCGCGCCCACCGTGCGGCCCGAGCGACGCACGAGCGTGGCGCCGAGTTCGGCTTCCAGCATCTTGACGCGTTGCGCGACGGCGGCGGGCGTCAGATCGAGCCTGCGCGCGGCTTCCGCGATCGAACCCAGTTCGACGACGAACACGAAGCTCTGTAGATAGCGCGAGTCCATCGATAAAAAATTTTGGGTTTGAAGAAGCCAAAGGATACTTCTTCTGCGGCGCGCATGTCATCAGACTCGTTCTTGCGGTTCTTGACGACAATACAGGGAGACAGCCATGCCTATCATCGAATCCATCGCCGTATGCGCGGCCGCGGTGCCGCTCGATCGCGTCACGTCCTTTTCGACGCGCACGGTGTCCACGCGTCATTACGGCCTCGTCAAGGTGCGCTCCACCGATGGCGTCGAAGGCATCGGCTTTTGCTATATCGGCAGCGCAGCGGGCGAATTGCTGACCGTGGCGGTGGAGCAGTTGCTCGCGCCGGTGCTGATCGGCCGCGACTCGTACGCTGTGGAAGGACTCTGGCAGACGATGTATAACGAAGCGCTGTTGCAAGGACGCGCGGGCACCGTGATGCGTGCGCTGTCCATTCTCGATGTCGCGCTGTGGGATCTCAACGCGCGCACGCATGGCGTGGCCTTGCACAAATATCTCGGCGCGAACGAGCTCGAAAGCGTGCCGGCGTACGCGAGCGGTGGCTACTATCTCGACGGCAAGACACCAGAAAAGCTCGGCGAGGAAATGGCCGGCTATGTGGAGATGGGTTTTCGGGCGGTGAAGATGAAAGGCGGGCGTTTGTCGCCGCAGGAAGAGGAGCGGCGCGTAAAAGCGGCACGCGAAGCCGTCGGGCCCGACGTCGAACTGATGATCGACATGAACAACGGCTGGACCGATCTCACGCAGGCCTTGCAGCATGTGCGCCGCATCGAGCAATACGATCCGTACTTCATCGAAGAGCCCTTTTCGCCAGACGATGTCGACAATCACGCGAGGCTTGCGAAAGCCACGCGCATTCCAGTGGCGACGGGCGAGATCGGCTATGGCCGCTGGTATCACAAGGAATTGCTCGACCAGGGCGCGGCCGCGATTCTGCAATCGGATGCGGCCGTGTGCGGCGGCATTACTGAATGGCGCAAGATCGCGGCGACGGCGGCAAGTCATGGCGTCGTGATGTGTCCGCACTGGTTCCACGACCTGCACGCGCCGCTCGTTGCTGCCACGCCGAACGCGCGCTACGTCGAATATTTCTGGGACGATCAGGTGCTCAACTTCCGCCGTCTGGTGGACCGCCAGTTGTCGCATGAGAACGGGCGCGTCAAGCTGCACGACGCGCCGGGTCTCGGTTTCTCCTTCGATGAATCGCAGGTGGCGAAGTACGGGCAGTGGAAGCGGATTTGAAGGCTTTTATTCGGTCCTGGTTGCGATGGCGTGCGCCCGTGTTATCGACGACTCATGAGCTTTAAAGATCGAACCCGAGTTGCGCTTTGCCGAGCGGCGTCAGGTCTTGCATCGTGGCGCGTCCGACGAAGTCGACCTCGAAGTGATCGGCGGGAAAGTCGGGCGGGCTTCTGCCTTCGAGGAAAGCGGGCAATTGGCGCTTGAGATATTCGTCGTTCTTGGCGCACGCAGGCGCCGAAGCGATATACATCACGTTGCTGTAGCCCGCGCCGCGATGCGCGTCTTCCACGGCGTGGATCACGTCGCTGTGCCAGAAGACGGTGTCGCCCGCCTGCATGTGCGGGATCGAAGACAACGCTTCGAAAAGCGGTGCATGAAATTCGGGCTTGATGGAAAGCGCGCGGCCGGGCATGGCGCCGCACAGGTCGTCGTCGGCGACATCGTCCTGAAGGGCGCGCAACAGGATATACGCCATCGAGTTCGCAATCGGCACGAGCTGCAACGTGCCGTCGCCCGGACCTTGCGGCGTGAGCGCGGTCCATCCTTGAAACGTGCGGAACATGGAGCACACCGCGGGCGACGCGATCTCCTCGACATCCGGCCGGAACGCGGCGTCGAATGGGTCATATTGACGCCAGTTGCCGTCGAACACATGCCGGTACACCTTGCGGAAATTTGCTTCGATCCATCGTTCGACCGAGCCGCCGTCGCAATGCGCGGACAGACCCAACGACTCGGAGCCGGGCGGACGTCGGCGCATGCGGTCGGCATACACCGGCACGCGCTCGGGATCGAAATGAACGCGGCCTTCGCTCTCGACGCGCCACAAGCGGTTGAGGAACAAGCGCGCCGCAGTCAAGGAAGGCGCCTGCCGTGCCAGCACCTGCGGCTTCGACCAGTACACGCCGTAAATCTGCGGCTTGCTCGAGGCGAGCTGGCCGAAGTATTTGTCCTCGGCGCGGTTCTGCAGTCGCGTATCGAGGTCGTTGCGCTCGACATACTCCGCGATATCGCGGTCCCATTGTTCGACGATCGATGCTTCGAACACATTGCGGATCACGCACGCACCACGCGACTTGATGAGTGCGATCTGCTCCGCGCTCACGCGCTGCTGCGCGATCTCGGAGAACTGGACTTCAGGAATGACGTTCTCGCCGCGATTACGTCGCTCGGCAATCTCGCTGGCCTCGGCGCGGATTGCTTCTTCCACTTCGGCGAAGACTTCGCGATAGTTCGGCAGCCGCTTGCGAAGCGCTCGTTTGGCTTGCCGGATGGTTGCCGGCAAATCGTCGATTTCAAGTGCCATGGTTGTCTCCGTATGGGTTTTGCCATACCGGCAGAATAGGCCGATCACGCCTGCAGAAGTGATACCATCCGGACAACTTCTTCGCGTCTTCTGCCATGAAACCCGCATACGAACACGTCGAATTCGGTGATGAATGTTCGGTGAGGGTTTACCACCGGCGTCTGCCGCGCATTCCTTTCGAATGGCACCATCATCCCGAATACGAGTTGACGCTCACGCTCAACAGCCACGGCAAGCGTTATATCGGCGATTCGATCGAGGGTTATTCCGACGCGGATCTGGTGCTCGTGCCACCGAATCTCCCGCATACGTGGGCGTCGAACCGTTCGATCGATTCGAGCGTGCCTCAGGTCGCCATCGTGATCTGGTTCAGTGGCGAATGGGCGCGGCGGCTCGCGGATGTCTGCCCCGAATACACACCCTTGCGCGACCTCTTGCGCCGAGCAGCGTGCGGACTGGCGTTCGGTGAGGAAGTCGGCGCCGCGATGCGCACGCAACTCGACAAGCTGCTTTGCAACGCGCCTCGCGAACGCCTGGCCGCCGCGCTGAACGTGCTTTGTTCGCTGGCGGAAGCGCCTGGTCGACCGCTTGCATCGCCTGCTGCGTTCAGTGAGCGTACGGACGGTCCTTCGGGTCACGAACCGGAACGCATCAACCGCGTACTCTCGATGATCGACTCGCGCTTTGCCGAACCGCTGCGTCTTTCCGAGCTTTGCGAGGCGGCCAACGTGTCGGAACGTTCGCTTGCGCGCTACTTCGAGCAGCACATGGGCGAGAGCGTCGGACGATACATCGCGCGGGTCAGAATCGGACATGCCTGCCGCATGCTCGCGCATACGTCCGCGCCGGTGTCCGTCGTCGCGGCGCGCTCCGGGTTTCCGAATGTCGCCAACTTCAACCGGCAATTCAAGGCGATGAAGGACCTCACGCCCGTCGCTTATCGAAGACAATTCGCAGCCGGTGATGTTGCCGAGGCGCACGCCGGGCCGCGTATCACCGAGCGCTCGCCTTCGTTGCAGCGCAATCCGCGCTTGCCGAAGTCGATTGCGTGACGGCGTCATGCGTCACGGTCACGCATGACGCCACTTAAGTTAGCATTGACCCTTCCGCTTTTCCAACCTTCCTTGGAGATGGCTCATGCAATGGCCTGAACCGCGCTCATTCGATGTGAACCTGAATACCGGGCTGATGGAAGGCACGGGCACGCGCTACCAGAAGCGCCTCGACGATCTCGCCGGCTTGTACGCCGATGCAGCCGCCTTCGACGCGCTGGCTTCCGCTCGCGGCAAGGATGTCGTGTACGACGTGACCGATCATCGCCCAAGCGATCAGCCGGGCGACCTCATCACCGGCGTCACGCGCATGTCGCCAGGGAAGGTCGGCCGCGAATACTTCATGACGCGCGGGCATATTCACGCGAACATCGACCGGCCGGAGTTGTATTTTGGTCTGAAGGGCGACGGGCTCATGTCGATGGAGTCGCCGGACGGAGAGACACGCATCGTCGAAATACACGCGCATACCGTGTGCTACGTGCCGCCGCGCTGGATTCATCGTTCCGTCAACACGGGCGCGGAAGACTTCGTGATGCTGTTCTGCTATCCGGCGGATTCGGGGCAGGACTACGCGATCATCGAACAAGCGGGCGGCATGCGCTTGCGTATCGTCGATGACGGTCAGGGCGGCTGGCGCAGCGAAGCGAATCCTGCGTATCGCGAGCGTTCGCAAGCCGACGTGGAAGCGCTGATCGCGCGCGGCACGCGTGCCGAAGGAGCGGCGCGATGAGTTACCAAGCCGCGCAACGGCCGACGTTTTACTTCATCGGCGTGACGACCGCGCAAAGTTCGATCATGCGCGTGTTTCCCGCATGGGCAAGACATCTCGGGCTCGGCAATGTCGAGATGAAGGGTATCGATTTCGAGCCGCATTCGTCGGCGAATGCGTATCGCGAAGCCGTCGAGTTCTTGCGTGACGATCCCTTGTCGGTTGGCGCGCTCGTCACCACGCACAAGATCGACTTGTACGCTGCATGCCGCGATCTCTTCGATGAGATCGATCCTCACGCGCTCATGATGAGCGAAACGAGTTGCCTCTCCAAGCGCAATGGCAAGTTCGTCTGTCACGCCAAGGACCCGATCACTTCCGGCTTCGCGCTCGATGGCTTCCTGCCCCAACAGCATTTCGCAACGACGGGCGCGGAAGCGTTCTCGATGGGCGCGGGCGGCTCGACCATTGCGATGACATGGCATCTGATGCAACCAGGCCGTGGCGCGAATCGGCCGTCGAAGGTGATCGTATCGGACCGTTCCGCGGCGCGGCTCGAGGAGATCGAGCGGATTCATCGAGAGGTCGGCGCTGGCGTTGCATGCGAGTACGTGCTCGTGCAGGACGCAAAGGACAATGACGCGGTGCTCGCGCGAATGTCGCCGGGCGCGTTGGTGATCAATGCGACGGGACTTGGCAAGGACGCGCCAGGTTCGCCGCTCAGCGACGCAGCCGTGTTCCCGGAACGCGCCGTGGTTTGGGAGCTGAATTACCGCGGCGATCTGGTCTTTCTCGAACAGGCGCGTGCGCAGGCGCTTCAAAAGCAATTGCAGATAGAAGACGGGTGGACTTACTTCATCTACGGCTGGACACGCGTGATGGCCGAAGTGTTCCATGTCGAGATTCCGTCGCGTGGACCTGCGTTCGATGAGCTATGCCGGATCGCGGCGGAAGCGGGCAAGCCGGCGCCTGCGCGCCCGGTTGCGTGATGAGCGTATCTACGCGGGACATCGAAAATTGCGCGCTGGATTTGCTTGGCGGACGTGCGGCGACTTCTTCCATTTGTCCATCGGATGTGGCACGCAATCTAGTGAGCGACGAAGATGGATGGCGCGCGCTGATGCCTTCGGTCAGGGACGTAGCCGCGCAAATGGCGCGTGAAGGCAAAGTGCTGATCACACAAGGGGGCGTTACGCTGGACCCCGATGCAATGGGTCAAGGGCCCATTCGCTTGCGGCGCGGGCCGGCTTTTCCGGTATCGGCATAAAGAGCGTAAGCGGTCCGCGTCATCGTCGAGACGACACGGACCCGCTCATGCACGTTAAGAAGCCATCCCCATGGCCGGATCGGAAACGAGGTCCTTGCCATTCTCCACACGTCCCGCGAAGCGTCGCTTGAACGCGTTCAGACCGCTGCACGTGACCATGAAGTCGTACCAGTTGCCGCTATCGGCAATTGGCCAGGTCACTTCGACCACCGAATTCGCAGCCACCGTCGTGACCCACGGACCATTCGTGAGATAGGCCAGCGCTGCCGTCGTGAACGTGCACGACTGATTGCCGCGGTTGTAGAGCTTCACGCTGACGAGCGACGTATCGCACGGCTGATAGCAAACCTGAATCTCGGCATTCGCGGATGCGCTCACTTCCTTCAGATTGCCCGCAAACTCGCGGTGGTAACCATTGGGTCCAAGCACCCACAGATCGTATCGCCCCGCATCGCTGGCAGGCACGGTCCACGTTCCCGTCAGCGACTTGCCGGCCTCCACGACGAAGCGGCGCGGCACGAGTTCGAGATGGTTTCTGTCGTACACATGAAACACCGCGCCCGCGTTGTTCGTGCTGCCATTCGCGAATTCGAGCGCGACCGTGCTTGCGTTGGCGTTCACATGCGCGGTCGTGTGCAGCTCGTAAGGCAAGGCGCGCGACGGACGTGTACCGGTAGCCTGCGCGGGCAACGGCGAACTCGCCGTCACGGACTGCGCCTGGATCGCGGATGCCGCCGCCTGCGACTTGGCGAGCGCATCGGCCGAGTCCTTCGTCGTGCGCCCGGAGAGCGTCGGCAGCGCGGCATCGTTCGGATTGACGAAGTTGAAGCACGAGGTTAGGTCGCCGCAAATCGCACGCCGATAGCTGCTGATCTGCGGTTCGGTCACGCCGAAGCGCTTTTCGAGGAACATGAGCGTCGAGGTGTGATCGAAGACCTGCGAGTTCACAAAGCCGCCACGGCTCCACGGCGAAATCACCCACATCGGCACGCGCGGGCCGGGGCCGTAAGGTCGTCCGTCGGTCTTCGGCTGATTGCTCGTTGCCGGCGCGAAGTTGTGATATTCCACCGCCATGTCGGTGTCGGACAAGGTGCTCGCACCCGCAAGCGTGCCATCGCTTGCGTGCGACGGCGCGCTCGGCGGCGGAAGGTGATCGAAGAAGCCATCGTTCTCGTCGTAATTGACGAGCAGCACGGTCTTGCTCCACACATCCGGGTTCGCGGTCAGCGCATCGAGCACTTCCTGCACGTACCAGCCGCCTTGCGTGGGACTCGACGGACCGGGATGCTCGCTATATACGGACGGCGGGATGATCCACGATACGGCAGGCAGCGTGCCCTTCTGGATGTCGTCGCGAAACGTTTCGAGAAAGCCCTGTGGCATGGTGTTTCCGAAGCCTTTCGCGAGCGGACTCAGGGCGTCGTCGATCGATGAATCGTAGAACGCGCCCGCCGCCGTCACGGGTTGCGTGATGTCCGTGTTCGCCACGTACACCGGTCGCCGTGCGGCGGGCATCTGCTCGATTGCGGTGCGCCAGTGGCGAAAGCTCATCATCTCGTTGCAGCCGAAATTGTCGATGAGGCTTTGATACACCTTCCAGCTCACGCCCGCGTTTTGCAGACGGTCCGCATAGGTCGTCCAGGTCCAGCCGGTTGACGACGAGCCAATGTCATTGCCGCCATTGAACTCGTTGTTCAATGCGGCCACCTTGACCGGCGCGTTGGTCGACGGACTCAAACCGTTGGGACCGTTCGTGCCGGTCCAGTAGAAGAGACGGTTTGCAATCGTGCCGGTGTGCATGCCGCAGTGATACGAATCGCACAGCGTGAAGGCGTCCGCGAGCGCGCGATGAAAGGGCACTTCGACCGTTTCGTAATAGCCCATCGACAAGGGCTTCTTCGCGGTCGGCCATGCGGCCATGCGGCCGTTGTCCCATGCGGCCTGCGAGTCGGACCACGTATGCGGTGTGCTGCCCGCGCGCAGTGCGTTGCCTTTCGACTCGTCGAGATGATAGGGAATCAGCGTGCTCGTCGAGCCGGAACTCGTGTAGTTCTGATAGAAGACGTTTGCGCCGTTCGGCGAGGGAATGGCAAAGCGGTCGCCATAACCGCGCACGCCCTTGAAAGTGCCGAAATAGCTGTCGAACGAGCGGTTTTCCAGCATCAGCAACACGACGTGCTGAACGTCCCTGATCGTGCCGGTGACATTGTTCGCGTCGATGGCGAGCGCGCGCCGAATAGCAGGCGGGAACGTCGAAAGCACGGCGGCGGAAGCGGCGGTGCCAAGCGACGTCTTGATGAAACTTCGTTTAGATGGACTGAATGTCATGCCATTGATGAGTTTTTGATGTGGGAATGCGACTCAGGGAGCCGGCGCGCAGTGGCTGATCTTGCAGGACGACGCGTTGGTCGAGGCGGGCGTTGCCGACTTGTCGTCTCCTCCGCAAGCGGCGAGCGTAAGCGCGATGCAAATCAGCGCGCTTGCCAGCGACGGTCTGCCGAGCGCAGTCAGGTGGGGCATGGTTGTCGTCATCAGAAAAAGAACGAGTGAGAAACTGGATGGAATTTTCCGGCCGGACATTCCATGTTCGTAAGCAGGCGCCTAATTTCTGACGGAAATGTAAAGGTAATTTTTGGCAGAAATATGAAGGTTCAAGAAAGTCGTTCGAAATTCGGTAGGCTTGATGCCTTTCGGACGGCGGGCGCCAGGCTCGCTGCTTGCGCTGCACGCCAGGTTCATCGCGCTTCGACTTCACTCGTACTCAAGGAAACTCACTCATGCTGAAAATCCATCACCTCGGGCACTCGCAATCCGAGCGTATCGTCTGGCTGTGCGAGGAGCTCGATGTTCCATACGAGCTCGTCAAGTACACGCGCGATGCACGCACCATGCTGTCACCGCCCGAACTCGTCGCGTTGCATCCGCTGGGCGCGGCGCCGCTCATCGAAGTCGATGGCATGTTGCTCGCCGAGTCCGCGGCTATCGTCGAGTTCATTCTCGCGCGCCATGACGACGGCAGATTGCAGCACGCGCCGGATCATCCCGACTTCGCGTCCTATCTCTACTGGTTTCACTTCGCGAACGGCAACCTGCAGCCGGTCATGGGACGCTCGATGATGATCGGCCGCGCCGGTTTGCCGCCGGATCATCCGGTGCAAACCGCCGTGCAGGGACGGCTCGATAAAGTGCTGGCGCTCATCGAAGATCGGCTGGGACAGGCGGACTATCTCGCGGGTAGCGACTTCACGGCCGCCGACATCATGAGCGTATTTTCGTTGACCACCATGCGTATTTTTCAGCCGCTGGACCTTTCACCGTATCCCAACATACGGACATATCTGCAACGAATCGGCGAACGCCCGGCGTATCGGCGAGCGATGAAGAAGGGCGATCCCGACCTGACGCCGATGCTTACCTAGGGACATCGATGAAACGCCGGGCGCAGGCCGGTTCCGGCGTTGTCGTTCCCCGTTGCGCGGCCTCGCCCGAAGTCCGCTGCGCCGAAAATCTAGTAGTAGATCGCATTTTGGCGCAGTAACGTCGATGCACGGAGCGACCCCTCTGTCGGACGCAGCTCAACGTTACCGAGGACAACGATATGGTTTCCAGAAACGACGGCCGCCTCGCCGGCAAGGTGGCGATCATCAGCGGCGGCGCGGGTGGATGCGGCGCGGCGGCATCGGAACTGTTCGCGCAACAGGGCGCGAAGGTCGCCATCATCGACCGGGACGTGGATGCCGCCATTGCGCTCGCTTCCCGGCTCAACGAAGCGGGATTCGAAGCGCTAGGTCTGGGTGCGGACGTCTCCTGTCAAGCCGATGTCCAGAAAGCCGTCGCAGCCGCGAAAGAGCAATATGGCAACGCGGACATCCTCTTCAATCACGCCGGCACGCTGATCGTCAAACCGTTCCTCGAAATAGAGGAATCGGAATGGGACTGGCTGATGGGCGTGAACGTCAAAAGCATGTTCCTCATGACGCAGGCTGTCCTGCCGCAGATGCTCGAAAAGGGCAAGGGCAGCATTGTGTGCACCTCGTCGATCTCGGCGGTCTACGCCACGCCCGGCGAAGTGCTCTACGACGCGACCAAGGGCGCATGCCACATGTTCGCCCGCGCGATAGCCGTCGAATACCGCGATCGGGGCATTCGCTGCAACGCCGTGGCGCCTGGATTCATTCGCACGCCGCACGGCATGCGCGAGCTTCGCGACCTGCAGGCAATGGGTGTCGATGCCACTGAGGCCGCCATCGCGCTTCAGCAGGGCAGGCTTTGCGAGCCGTCCGAAGTCGCTGCTGCGGCGCTGTTTCTGGCATCCGACGAAGCGAGCTTCGTCAACGGAACGCATCTCTTCGTGGATAACGGCTTCTCCGCCGTGTAAAGAATCCGGTAGCGCTTCGAAATTTGGCTACTTACCGTGCCTGTTGCGCGTCGCGCGTCAGCGTGACAGGCAATACGGACGTCGAATTCTGGTTCCTTCCCGGCAGGCATTCGTGACGGAGTGAATATGAACGCAAAGCACCAGTCTGAAGCAAGCAGCGACAGCGACGTGAGCCTGTTGCACAAGATGGGTTATGCGCAGGAGTTGTCCCGGCGCATGAACGGCTTCTCGAACTTCGCGGTCTCGTTCTCGATCATCTGCATCCTGTCGGGCGGCATCACCGCTTTCCAGCTGGCGCTTTCGGCGACGGGCGGCGCGTCCGTCGGGCTCGGGTGGCCGCTTGGCGCGTTGTTCGCGTTGATCGTCGCGGTGTCGATGGCGCAGATCGCGTCCGCGTTTCCCACAGCGGGCGGGCTGTATCACTGGGGCTCGATCCTCGGCGGCAAGCAGTTGGGATGGCTCACGGCATGGCTCAACCTGATTGGTCTGATCTTCGTCATCAGCGCGATCAACTTCGGCACCTACGATCCGTTCTTCAAGACGCTGATCGCGCCGATGTTCGGCGTTGCGCCCGAAAGCCTGACGTGGTGGCACCAGACCGCGTTCCTCGCGATCATCACGTTGTCGCAGGCGCTGCTCAATGCACGCGGGATCAAGATCGCCAGCAAGATCACCGATCTCTCGGGCTATCTCATCTTCGTCGTCACCATCGTTCTGGTCGTGGCGCTGCTCTATTACTCGTCCGTGCCGCTCGATCTGCATCGGCTCGTCACGTTCACCAACTTCACGGGCGTCGATGGCGGCGCGTGGCCGAAGCAATCGACGCCGCTCGCGTTTCTCGCGGGCTTGCTGCTCGTGACGTACACCATCACCGGCTTCGACGCTTCCGCGCACACGTCCGAGGAAACGCACGATGCCGCGCGCAACGTGCCGAAAGGGATCATCGGCTCGGTGTTCTGGTCGGCGGTCTTTGGCTACGTCATGGTCTGCACCTTCGTGCTCGTCATGCCGGATCTCACGGCGGGCATGAAACAGGGCACCGGTTTCTTCGAAGCCATTCTCGCGCCGATTCCGACGACGTTGCGCGTGTGTCTCGAACTCGCGATGTTCTTCATCAACTATGTCTGCGGGCTTGCGGCCATCATGTCCACCTCGCGCATGATGTACGCGTTCGCGCGCGATGGCGGGCTGCCCGGCTCGAAGTTTTTGCGTCACGTGAGCCCGAAGCATCGCACGCCGGGCGCGGCGATCTGGACTTGCGCCATACTCGCCATTCTCATCACGCTGTATGGCGATGCCTTCTCCGTGCTCAGCGCCGGCAGCGCGGTCTTCCTGTACATTTCCTACGCGATGCCGATTGCGCTCGGCATGTTCGCCGAAGGCCATGGCTGGACCGAGAAGGGACCGTTCCAGCTCGGCCTCTGGTCCAAGCCGCTCGCGTTGCTGGCGACGGTCGGCGCGTGCGTGCTCGCGTATGTCGGCATTCAGCCGCCGAACGAAAAAGTGCTGTACGTGCTTGTTGGATTCGTGATCGCGTTGCTCGTCATCTGGTACGGCTTCGGGGTGCGCAAGACCTTTGCGGGTCCGCCGTCGATGAAGTCGGATGCGGATATGGCGCGCATCGGCAAGCTCGAAGCCGACGTCGATCAGACAGTGCGATAGTGCTGCATGCCCGTCATGTCCCGCTTCATGCGCTGCCTCGCTCGACAATGGTAAAGCCCAGGTCGATACGCGGATTCGCGGGGCGCTTGCCTTCGAGATAATCGAGCAGCATGTCGCCCGCCAGCTTGCCGATTTCAAGCGATGGAACGCGGATCGTCGTGATGCCCGGATGCGTCGCCGCCGCGATGGGCAAGTCCACGAAGCCCATGATGGCGACGTCTTCCGGCACGCGTATGCCGCGCCGCTGACACTCGAACAGCACGCCCGCGGCGAGCATGTCGCTGGAACAGAACACGGCGTCTAGGTCCGGGCGGCGTTCGAGCAGCCTGTCGAAGATCTCGGGCGCGTCGTTGATGCCCATTGGCCGGTCGAGCGTGATGGCCTCGATCTTGTGAAGCCCCGACTGCTTCGCGCCCGCCCGAAAGCCCTGCAAGCGGCCGGTCGAACGGACATCCATGCTGCCGAGAAAACCGAGATTGCGTCGTCCCTTGCTTGCGAGATAGCGCGCCACCGCAGCACCGGCATCGCGATGCGAGAAACCGATACGCATGTCGATCTGATCGTTGGACGTGTCCCATGCCTCGATCACCGGAACGCCGCAACGGCGAATGCGCTTGTCCACTTCCGCCGGCGTCGATGTGCGTATAAGCATGATGCCGTCGACGCGTCGCCCGACGAAGGCATCGATGAGCCGCACTTCCTCGGCTGCGTCGTAACGGCATTGACCGAGCAGCAACTGATAGCCCTTGTCGGCCAGCGCTTGCGACAGCCCGCTGATGGTGTCCGAAAAGAACGCGTTCTCGATAGTCGGAATGACCGCGCCGATGATCTTCGACCGGTTCGACGCCAGGCTTCCTGCATTCAGGTTCTGCACGTAACCGAGTCTTTCGATGGCGGCCTGCACCGCCGCCAACGATTCGGGCGATACGAGCTCGGGCTGATTCAACGCGCGCGAAACGGTCATGCGCCCGACCTTCGCCTCGCGAGCGACGTCTTCCATGGTGGGCCGGGGCAAGGTGGGTTCGGACGCGGTGGCGCTTGTTTTCATGGTGCTTCGTTTCGTTTCGTTGGTGATCTGTGTTTCGTGCGCGAAGGGTCGATCAGGGAAGACCGCTGCTTGACACTCCGACAATTCCACTTTACCTTGAATGGGAGCGCGCACATAGCAGGTTGCGAACCGAGCATGATGCAGTGCAATGACTTTGCCAAGGCGCCGCGTCGCCGCTAGCAAATGGGAGCGCTCCCAAAAGGCAGGTCCGTTCTTTCAGGAGATGAAAGTGCTTACGAACGAGCAAGTAGAGCAATACGCCAAGGAAGGATACGTAGTCGTCACCGACGTTTTCAGCGATGACCTCGTGGCGCGCATGCGGCGCGTCACGGATGAACTCGTCGAGCAGTCTCGCGTGCTCACGGCATCGAACGATGTATTCGATCTCGCGCCCTCGCATACCGCGCAAAAGCCGCGCGTGCGGCGCATCAAGGACCCGATCAAGGTCGATCCGGTGTTCATGGAAGCGCTCAAGCATCCCAAGCTGATTGCCGCGCTGACGAGTCTTCTGGGGCCAAATCTGCGCGTGCGCAACACCAAGCTGAACCTGAAGGAAGCGCATGTCGGCGACCCGGTTGAATGGCATCAGGACTGGGCGTTTTACCCGCACACGAATCAGGACGTGCTCGCTGTCGGCGTGATGCTCGACGATTGCGAACTGGAAAACGGCCCGCTGCTGATCATTCCGGATAGCCACAAGAGCGAGATTCATAGTCATCACACGGACGGCTATTTTTGCGGCGCGATGGACCCGACGACGTCCAACGTCGACTTCAGCAAGGCAGTGCCGTGCACGGGCAAGGCGGGATCGTTCTCGATTCATCATGCGCGCGCAATTCACGGTTCCGCGGAAAACACGTCGAACCGGCCGCGCCGCTTGTTGCTGTATGAGATTGCCGCCGTCGATGCCTGGCCGCTTATCGGCGGTCCCACGCAGGACAAGAGTCTCGCGGAGTTCAACGAGCGGATCATCGCGGGCGAGCCGACTATCGTGCCGCGCATGGAGAACGTTCCGGTCATCCTGCCGCTGCCGCCCGCGCCGAAGCAAGGCTCGATCTACGAGAACCAGACATCGCTCAAGAATCGCTTCTTCGCCACGACAGCAGAGGCGATGTAGCGCGGCGTCGGAAAGGAAACCGCATGCAGCAACTCAAGGTGTATCAGTCGCTATGGGCCATGGAACGACGCCGCCCGGACGGACATGAGTGGCCGCTCGACGAGCAGTTGCGCATGATCCGCGATGCCGGCTTCGACGGCGTGGGCGTGCGCTTCTTCGACTACGCGTATGCGAGCCGCGTCACGCACACGCTGAAGGAATACGGCATGACGTGGCAGGCGCAGTGTTATCCGCAAACCGTGGATGACCTGAAGCCGATCATCGAGCACGTGCAGGCGCTCGGTGCCGATCACATCAATCTTCAGCCGGACGTGCGGCCGTACTCGATCGAGGAGTGCATTCCGCTTATCGAAGGATGGCGCCGGCTTGCGCACGATGCGGGCATCGCGGTTCATATCGAAACGCATCGCGACCGCATGACGACGGATTTGCTATTCACGCTGCGTCTGCTCGATTGCTTTCCTGACCTGCGTCTGACCGGCGACATCTCGCATTACCTCGTGGGACGCGAGTTCGCGTGGCCGGTATCGGATGACAACCATCGGCTCATGCATCGCATTCTGGACAACTGCTGGGGCTTCCATGGACGCGTGGCAAGCCGCGAGCAGATACAGGTGCAGATTAGCTTTGCGCATCACAAGGAATGGCTCGATCTATTCCTCGGCTGGTGGGAATACGGTTTTCGCAGCTGGCGAAAGCGTGCGGAAAGCGATGCCGTGCTCACGTTTCTCTGCGAACTCGGCCCGAAGGAATACGCGATGACCGATAGAAATGGCTACGAGTTATCGGATCGTTGGGAAGAAGCGCAGTTGCTCAAGGGCCTGGTCGCCGACATGTGGACACGGCTCGAAAGAGAGGAAGCAACGCCGGTATAAGCAAAAGTTTGAACAAAGGAAAGCGATGAAGTGCGTCATGCCCGAACGCATCGAGGACAGCAGACAAGCCCGCCCCAATCACAAGCAGCCGAAGAAGTCTCGAAGACACGAGACGAAGGAGACAAGCGATGAAGGATGCAGCCCTCGAGAGAGCCGAGTCATCGGGTTCAGCTCGCTGGATCAGGATCACGCTCGTGATCTTTCTCATGTACACCATTTCGTATTTCGACCGGACCAACATCGGCCTCGCGCTGCCGTTGATCCGGCGCGATCTCGGCATGGATGCGACCCACGCCGGCCTTGTCGGCGGCATCTTTTTCTGGGGCTACGTCATCACTTTTCTGGCGGGCGGATGGCTCGTGTCGCGCTTCGGCGCACGCAAGGTCGTGCTCGTGTGTCTCATCTGCTGGGGCGCGGCGGCGATGGCCACCGGGCTCGTGCGCACGATGAACGAGTTGATGGCGGTGCGGCTCGTGCTCGGTGTGGCGGAAGGGCCGGTGTGGGCATCCGCTTCGAGTCTCACGGCGTCGTGGTTCACGCGCCGCGAACGGGGCAAGGCTTTCGGCTTCTGGACTGTCAGTTCGCCGCTCGGCGCGCTGCTTGCCGGACCGATCTCGGGCTTTCTGCTCGCGCATCACGACTGGCGCGCGATGATGATCATCGAAGGCTTGCCCGCGTGGATTTGGGCAGTGGTCTGGTGGTCGAGCATTCCGAAGAACATCACGGCCGCCAAGTGGCTCACGAACGAGCAGAAGGCCGGACTCTCGCGCGTGCTCGCCGACGAGCAGGCCGAATTCGTGGATGTCTCATCGCAATCGGGCATCCGTCGTGTCCTGGGGCTGAAGGCGACGTGGTTCCTCGGATTCGGCTTCGCGATGATCAACCTCGTGGTCTATGGCTTCATGCTGTGGCTGCCGAGTTCGATTGCCGCGGCGGCGCCGAACCTGGGGTCGGTGGAAGTCGGCTTGCTTTCGGCGTGCCCATGGGCGGCGTGCATCGTCGGCATTCTAGTGGCGACGCGCAGTTCGGATGCACGTCAGGAGCGGCGGCTGCATGCGGGCGTGCCGATCATCCTTGCGAGTGTGTTGTTGCTCGCGGCGGCCAACGTGCCGGCGACATCGCTCGTGTTGCGAATGTCGTTGTTCACCGCCATGGGCTTCTTCCTCGAAATGTTCCTTCCGCTCATCTTCACGTACGTGACCGAGCTTTTGTCGGCCGCCGATGCGATCGTCGCGACTGCCGTCATCGGTGCGTTCGGCAATCTCGTCGGGGGTTTCGTCGGGCCCACGCTCGTCGGAATGCTCGCGGGGAAGGGCAGTGACTTTCAGTATCCGTTCTCGGTCCTGGCGTGTTTCGGGGCGCTCGGCGGCGTGCTGATACTTTGCGCGCGGCCGCATCGAGAGGTCGCCGCGGAGGTGCTTGCTACGAGATAAAGAGTTGGGGAATGCACGTTCATGCACGTTTACATTCTTGTTCGTGCACGGTATGCTGCACGCATGAACCCCGATCTCCCACTCGCCCGTCGCGACGAACTGGCCAGCCGTCTGTCTTCTGGCCAGTCGCTCGTCGCCGCTAATCTCGCCGTCGAATTCGCCGTATCGGAAGACGCCATCCGCCGCGATCTTCGGGCGCTGGCGTCCGAAGGCAAATGCCGTCGCGTATACGGCGGCGCGCTGCCGGTTTTGCCGGCTGCGTTTCCCATGGCGGCGCGCATCGACATGGACGCCGACCGCAAGCGCATCCTCGCGCAAACGGCCGCGTCCCTCATTCAGCGGGGCCAGTTCCTGTTCCTCGACAGCGGCAGCACCAACCTCGCGCTCGCGAACATCCTGCCTGCGGATTTCGAGCTCACGGTGGTCACGAACTCCGTCGATATCGCTGCTGCGATGTTGCGACGAACGGACCTGCAACTCGTCATGACCGGCGGCTTGGTCGATCAACACGTAGGCGGCAGCGTCGATCCCACTTCGGTGGAGTTCGTCAGGCGCATGAGCTTCGATCTGTGCTTCATCGGCGCGTGCGCGGTATCGACGTCACGCGGCATCGGCGCATTCGGCTTGAGCGACGCTGCGTTCAAACGCGCGGTCGTCGCTGCAAGCGCGCAGAAGGTCGTGCTCGCCACGACCGCGAAACTTCATGCGCGCGCGCCTTATAGCGTGGCGAACATGAAGGAAATCGACTTCCTTATCATTGAGGAAGATGCACCGGGTGATGTGCTCGCGGCGCTGTCGAAGTCCGGCCCAACGGTGATGACTGCGGTGGAAAAATCATGAGCGAGGCCAATCTGGGAGTATCGTCCAATCGCTCTGGAACGCGTCTTGCCACACGTCTTGCGTTTCTCGTGGCCGGCTTCAGCATTGCGTCGTGGGCGCCTCTCGTGCCGTTCACGAAGAGCAGGCTCGGTGTCGACGACACCACACTCGGCCTGCTGCTTTTGTGCATCGGCTTAGGCTCGGTCCTGGCGATGCTTCTCGCGGGCATGCTCACCGCGCGCTACGGCAGCAAGCCGGTGATCGTGGCGGGAGGCGTGGGTCTCGTCCTGACCTTGCCGTTTCTCACGGTCGTCAATACGCCGGCTGAATTAGGCATAGCGCTGTTTTTGTTCGGTGCATCGCTAGGCTCGCTCGAAGTGGCAATGAACGTTCATGCCGTCGAAGTCGAACGTGACGCGGGACGGCCGCTCATGTCGGGGTTCCATGCCCTGTTCAGCGTAGGTGGGTTCGCCGGATCGAGTCTCATGACGTTCCTGCTGTCGATGCATGTCGGCACGCTGGCGGGCACCCTCCTTTGCTCGGCACTCGTGCTCGGAACGTTGGTCCTCGCAACGCCCAGACTTCTGCCTTATGCAAAGAGCGAAGGCGGGCCTATCTTTGCCGTGCCGCGCGGCATCGTGCTGTTGCTCGCCATTCTCGCTGCCATCACGTTCCTCGCCGAGGGCGCGGTGCTCGACTGGAGCGCGCTGCTCGTCTCGGACACGGGTCTCGTCGGCAAGAACGAAGCGGGGCTCGGATACGTCCTCTTTTCGATTGCAATGACAGGCGGGCGTTTATGCGGCGATGCCGTCATCAAGCGGCTCGGCGAGCGCGCGGTCATGTTCTGGGGCGGCGTGCTGACCATCGTCGGGTTCGTGCTTCTGCTCACGGTTCCCATCGCCTTCGTTGCGCTGGGCGGCTTCGTGCTGGTGGGGCTTGGAGCATCGAACACGGTCCCGATTCTTTATCGTCGAAGCGGAACGCAGCGGCTCATGCCACCCGCGCTTGCGGTAGCCGCGGTGACGATAGTGGGTTACGCCGGGATTCTGTCAGGGCCTGCGGGAATCGGCTTCATAGCGGGACAAGTGGGCCTTCCCGGCGCCTTCTGGGTCGTCGTCGTTTTGCTGTGTCTCGTGCCGTTATGCGCGCGGACCGTGACGGCCAAGCAAAGCGACGCTCGGTAAAGATGCAGCCAGCTATCGTGGCTGCATCCCGACGAGCGCTCGAACCAATCAGAACCGATGCCGCAGCCCAACCGTTCCGACCACCTGGTTGGCCGTGGACGAAGCGCCGCCCGAGGTATTGATGAAGGCCACGTATTGCGCGCCGATTGCGTGCTGATACATCGCTTCGGCGTACACGTCCGTGCGCTTGGAGAACGAATAGATGGCTTGCAGATTGACCTGGTTGTATTTCGGATCGTCGCCGAAAGTGCGGCTGTTGGCGGCGTGGCCGTCGGTATAAGTATCGGCTATACCAAGACTGATCGCGGGCGTCAGCGCATACTTCGCGTTCACTTCGTAATTATAGAAGCTCATCGCGCCGTTCACCGAGTTGAACGATGTCGTGCCTTGATAGACGCTGCGCGTGAACACGAAGCCTATGAGCGCCGGACCGTACGCATAGTTCGCGCCGGCGCCGAGCACCCATTCGCGCGATGCACCGACCACGAAGCCGCCGGTGCCATTGGCGGTCGATTCGGCGACATCGATGGCTCCGGCCGTGTTCGCGCCGTTCGAGCCATTGATCTGCAGATAGCCGACCGCGACGTTGAACGGTCCGTAGCTGTAACTGCCGCCCGCGCTGTAGGCGCGGTTCATCGAAAAGTCGGTGCTGTTGGAGAACGCGTACAGTGCGCCGAATTTGAGTCCGGCGTACGAACTGCTCATGTACTTGACCGCGTTGCTCATGCGGACCGAGTGATTGAGGTTGTCGTTATCGAACGGATGCGCGAAGCCCGTGTCGCCGAACGAGCCTGCGGTTGCGGACAGCGGCGCGACGAAATCGACGAGCGAATCGTACTGGCGTCCCAGCGTCAGCGCGCCATAGTCGCTCGATGCAAGGCCCACATATGCCTGACGGCCGAACTCGCGTCCGTTCTGGCCCAGGCGGCCGGTCTGCAGGTTGAAGCCGTTCTCGAGCACGAAGATGGCCTTCAATCCGCCGCCGAGATCTTCCGAGCCACGCAGTCCCCAGCGGCTGCCGTTGATATTGCCGCTCGTGGCCTGCCAAAGCGAGCCTTGCGAGCCCCCTTTGGCGACGTTATTCGTGTACATCAGGCCTGCATCGATCAAGCCGTACAGCGTGACTGAGCTCTGTGCCCGCGCGCCAGCGCTGATCAACAGCAATGGCAGCATCCATGCGATTCGCGATTTTTTCATGCCTGAACTCCGGACGAGTTGACGGGGACTCTGTCGAGAGGTTAGCGACCGAATCGTCAAATGCAAAATAGCCGCTTGAACACATGATGAAGATGTTGCGATATCGCCGATTCGGCTCGCGGTCGAGCGCGCTGTCGTAATGACGAAATATTGGCGGACTATCGTTTTCGCGCGTATTGGGCAAACGCGGGTTCAAGCGCATTTACCGCATTCATCAGATGTTCGGATTGGCGAAGCCGTAGCAGAGCGCCCCGAAAAGAAGGATTGTCACCGGCAAATCGACAAGCCTCATCAGCGCGATACGCTCGAGCATGTGCGCAGCTTCAATGCCCAATCATCTTGCCGAAGTCATTGTCGAGCCGCGCCAGCGAACTCGCGATATGCGCGCGATTGCTCTTGATCCACTTGTCCTGCTCGGCGATACGCGCATTCGCATCTTTCAGCATGCGCGTCATTTCCGAAGGCTGCGGGCCGCCCACGGTCGCGCGATCGTTCACGATCGCCACCGGGTCCAGCGTCGAGCGAAACTCGGCTTCGCTCATCGGAAAATCGCCGGCGTAGGGCGTGCCTTCGACCGTTTGCCTGTAGATGCGCTGCGCATCGGCGTACGGAAAGTCGAGCGGCTTGATGTCCTTCTGCCGCGCATATTCCACCACGTTCGACGCAAAATGATGGCCGACCCGGAACGGCAGTTTGTACTTGCGCATGAGGACATCGGCCACTTCCTGCGATGCCGTCCAGTCGCTATTGAGCTCTTCAAGTGCGCGGTTCGGGTCGATGACGAGCGAGTTCAGCACCTCGTCGAAGCCCTTGAGCGCTGCAATGCCGCTTTCGACCATCTCGTTGTTGGCCTTCACGTCCTTCGGATCGCTCATGCCCGGCGGCAGGTTATGCGCTTGCATCACGACGCCTTCCGCCTGCGAGATCGCCGTCGATGCGTCCGAGCGCGTGCGAATCAAAAGCCCCGGGTTACGCTTTTGCGGCATGGCGCTCGATACGTACGTATTGGCGCCGCCTTCCTGCAAGAGAATCCAAGGGCGCGATTCGGCGTATTGCGTCATCACGTCCTGAATGAAGGCGCCGGTATGCAGCGCCACGCTCGTGACGACCGCACCAGCCTCCACGGGTTCATCGACGGAAGAAATCTGCGACGCGTCGTACGCGTTGTCGACGAGCGCATTGAAGCCGAGATACTGCGCCATGCGCTCGCGATCCAGCGGCCAACTCGTACCGTTCAGCACTGTCGTTCCCATCGACGAACGGTCCACGCGCTTGTATGTCTCGCGAATTCGCTGCGCGTCGCGGTCGAGGCCGGCGGCAAAGCCTAGCAAGTAATGGCCATAGCTGTTGGGCTGCGCGGCCACGCCGTTCGTGTAGTTCGGCACGACCACGCTCTTGTATTTGTCGGCGAGGCGCACGATGGTGGCGGTCGTGGTGTTGAGCTGATCGGCGAGATTGAGCAGGTCGTCGCGCAGGATCGCGGAACGGTAAGTCGCGTGCATGTCCTGACTGGAGCGTCCGGCGTGCAGTAGCGTGATGTCTTCGCCCGCTGCCTTGATCAGAAGCGGCTCGAAGGTAATGACGGTTCGCGGTCGCTTCGCGCCAGGCTGGTCGGCGTCGGCGATCACCTTGGCGACGCCAGCGGCCAGGCGCGGCGCCATCGATTTGTCGAGCAAGCCTTCGCTCGTGTTGATGACGACGGTCGCCTTGTTGATCTCGCCGAGCCAGAAGAATTCATCGTGAGGTGGAACCTGCTGCGCAAACGCCGGCAACACGGCAAACATGGCAAACACGACAGCAGCAAGCGATGCGCGTCCAAGCAATCTCATGGTAGGAATTCGCGGATTGGGAAGTCGCGATTATAGGAGCGCAACCGCTTTGTTTGCTGGGCGCCCGGCTTGGACGGATTGTTCTGCCTTCCCCGAGCGCCCAATTCACGCGTCATGCCAATCCGTCAGTCAACTGCATCGACTTCGCCAGCGCGAGCGCCGTGTCGCCGTCGATAACGAGCCCCTTGACGATGCCACTGCGCAGCAACGCAATCGTCGCGCGTACTTTTTCCAGACCGCCCGTCAGAAGCACGACATTGCGACCGCGTAATTCGTCCGTGGCGATGGCGACCGTCCGTTCGCTGAGCGGATGCTTGATCTCGCGGCCGTCGATATCGAACAGCTTGCCGAGCGAATCGCAGACGGCGCCGCTTTCCTGGATATTGCGCAGCTCGTCCGCCGTCATGATGTCCTGTGTCCGCAGCACCGACGTTTCCTCGAGTTCGCCCACGCTGATGAGATAAAGATCGGCGTTCTGCGCGAGATGCATTGCGTCCTGCACGATGCGCTGCTCGAAAAAGACCTTCCGGTCCGCCACCGAATTGGCGATGAACGGAACGGGCAAAAAGTGCACCTCGCCGCCGGTCCGCGCCGCGAAGAACTGCACGACTTCGAACGGGTTCGATGTCGAGTTCCGCTTGAGCGACCCGAGCAGCGAGACGAATCGCGCCTGCGGATTGCGCACGCCCGCAAGCTGCGTCGCCACTTGTTCTATCGTGCGTCCCCAGCTCACGCCCACGGTAATGGGCCCGTCCAGCAGCTTGCCCTTCAGAAAGCTCGCGCCCGCCGCGCCGACCGCGCGCCGGCTGATGGCCGCGCGAATGCGATCCGCTTTGGGATCGGCGGGCCCGTCGGCGAATCCCAAGGTTGGCGTGGCGATGCAGAAGTCGAGGCCGAAGCAACGCGCAATGGCCTGTTCGACTTCGATATCGCGCGCGGATTCGTGGTTGATCGTCACGTTGATGAGCCCGCGATCGCGCGCCTCGGACAGCAGGCGATTGACGCGGCTGCGATGCAGACCGAGCCGCGAGGCCGTCTGCTCCTGATTCAAACCACCGACGTAATACAGCCACGCAGCGCGGACGATCAGCGCGTCGTCGGACTCGTGCGCAAGGTTCAGCTCCAGCATTTAGGTGTTTCCCCTCTGTTTATGCACACCATCTTGACAAAGCCCACCCCGAAAATCAAACTCATCACAAATGTCGCGCATGACGACAAATGTGCAAGACGATGGCTGGAGACACGGAGACAGCATGAGCCACGTAATCGGCGTCGATGGTGGAACGGAAAGCATTCGTGCACGCGTGTTCGATTTGACCGGCTCCTGTCTTGGATCGGCCGCGCAGCCGTACGCCACGCAGTTTTCGGCGGGCGCGCGCGCCGAGCAGAATCCGGAAGACTGGTGGAATGCCATGGGCACGGCGGTTCGGCAGGCCGTGAAGGAAGCGGGTATCGCGCCCGCCGACATCGATGCCGTGGCGCTTGCCACCACGAGTTGCAGCGTCGTCGCGCTCGACGCGCAAGGCGCGGCGCTACGTCCGGCCATCATCTGGATGGATGTACGCGCCGAAGCCGAAGCCGCCGACGTGCTCGCCACCGGCGATCCGGCGCTCGTCGTCAACGGCGCGGGCGAAGGTCCGGTATCGGCGGAATGGATGATCCCGAAAGCATTGTGGATCGCGCGTCACGAGCCCGAGATCTACGAGCGTGCGGCGACCATCTGCGAGTATCAGGACTTCATGAACTTGCGGCTCACGGGCCGGCGTTGCGCGAGCCTCGATAACGCGTCGATTCGCTGGCATTACTCGACCGAGCGCGGAGGTTACGCGAAGAGTCTGCTCGCGGCGCTGAAGCTCGATTCGCTGCTCGACAAGTGGCCCGACGCCGTTATCGCGCCAGGCGAAGTGGTCGGCACGTTGAGCGCGCGTGCCGCCGAACATTTGCAGTTGCCGCAGAGCGTCAAGGTCGTGCAAGGCGGCGCGGATGCGCTCATCGGCATGATCGGAATCGGTGTTGCGAAGCCGGGACAAGTGGCGCTCATCACCGGGTCGTCGCATCTGATGTTCGGCGTCTCCGACCGCTCGGCCGCCGCCAAGGGCCTGTGGGGCACGTATGCCGATGCCGTCTATCCTGGCCGGCACATCATCGAAGGCGGACAGACATCGACGGGCTCCATCGTCAACTGGTTGCGGCGGCTCGCGGGCGGCAATCTCGATCTCAAGGCGCTCAACGACGAAGCCCGCGAGATCGCGCCGGGCTGCGACGGTCTGCTCGCGCTAGATCATTTTCAGGGCAACCGCACACCTCATGTCGATGCGCTCTCGCGCGGCGCCTTCGTCGGACTGACGCTCGCGCACGGCATGCCGCATCTGTTTCGCGCGACCATCGAAGGCATCTGCTTCGGCTCGCGCCTGATCTTCGAGCGCATGGCGCAGGCGGGCTTTCCCGCGAGTGAAATCACCATCGGCGGTGGCGTGGTCGCGTCCGACCTGTGGCTGCAACTCCATGCCGATATCGCGGGCTTGCCGGTGAGCGTGCCCAAGGCGAGCGAAGCGCCGTCGCTCGGCGCGGCCATTCTTGCCGCGACGGGCGTCGGCCATTTCGGCTCCATCGACGAAGGTATTTCGGCCATGGTGAAACCGGGCCGCCGCATAGAACCGAGAGCAGCCGAAGCCGCCCGCTACGACGAGATTTACGAACGGTATCAGAAGCTTTATCCGGCCCTGCGCGGCTTTAGCGAGCGACCTTCCGCGTAAGCGAGGCCGGTCGAAGCCCGCACGCCGAGATACCGGTCCGCGCATTCATCGAGAACCCTCCATCAGAGTCGAAACCATGCTTTCGCAATCCAAGCCTCCATTGCTAGACCTTTATCGCACGATGCGCCGCATCAGAACCTTCGAGGAACATGTCGCCGAGCTGTATGCGCGCGAGCTGTCGGCGGGGTCGATGCTGCATCTGTCCATCGGCGAAGAGGGCGCGGCGGCGGGTGTCGTCGGCGCGTTGCAGCCGCAGGACAGCTTCACGACGCACCATCGCGGCCACGGCATCTTTCTCGCGCGCGGCGCCGAGCCCAACCGGATGATGGCGGAAATCGGCGGCAAGGCTTCCGGGTACTGCCGTGGAAAGGGCGGCTCGATGCATATCGCCGACATGGCGTTGGGTCACCTCGGCGCGAATGCGATCGTCGGCGGCGGCATCTCGCATGTGGTCGGCGCGGGCCTGAGCTACAAGCTCCTGAAGAAAGATGCGATATCGGTGGCGTTCTTCGGCGATGGCGCCATGCAGCAAGGCATCCTCTACGAAAGCATGAACATGGCGGCGCTGTGGGACCTGCCGGTGCTTTTCGTGTGCATCAACAATCAATATGGCATGGGCACGCGGATCGACAAGGCGACACGCTCCACCGCCTTCGACAAGCGCGCCGAGGCGTTCGGCCTGCGCACGGGCATGGTGGATGGCGAGGATGTCGAAGCCGTGCTCGACGTGGCGGAAGACCTGGTCTCGGGCGCGCGCGCTGGCAAGCCCGGCTTCATGGCGATCTCGTGCTTCCGCTTCTTCGGTCATGGCCGCATGGACAAGAGTCCGTACCGCACGCCCGATGAAGAAGAAGTGGGACGCAAGCGCGATCCGATCGTCCGTGCGCGCGGCACGCTGATCGAGCGCCACGCGGTGACCGCCGCCGAGATCGACGCACTCGATGCCGAGATCAGCCGCGAGATGAGCGACGCGATCGACTTCACCGCGAACTCCGCCGCGCCTGCGCTCGACACCATGTTCGAGGATGTCTACGGCGTCGGCGAGCCGCAACCGGAATCCGTTCGCTCGCGTCTGGAACGCGTGCTGGCAAGGAGCTGATATGTCCAGTCTGACCAGAATCACTTACCGCGACGCGCTGCGCCAGGCGTTGCGCGACGCCATGCAGGCCGATGACACCGTCGTCGTGATCGGCGAGGAAGTCGGCGTGTACGGCGGCGCGTATGGCGTCACGAAAGACCTCATCAAGGAATTCGGCGCCGCGCGTTTGATCGATACGCCGATCAGCGAGCCCGCCATCGTCGGCGCGGCGGTCGGCGCGGCGATGACCGGCCTGCGACCGGTCGCGGAATTGATGTACGTGGACTTTCTCGGCATGACGATGGATCAGGTCGGCAATCAGGCCGCGAAAATCCGCTATATGTTCGGCGGACAGATCGGCGTGCCGATGGTCTTGCGCACGCAAGGCGGCACGGGCCGGTCGGCGGGCGCGCAGCATTCGCAGAGTCTCGAAGCGCTCGCCATGCACACGCCCGGCTTGCGCCTTGCCATGCCCGCCACGGCTTCCGATGCCTACCATCTGCTGCGTCACAGCCTGACTTTGCCGGACCCAGTAGTGTTCATCGAGCACAAGGCGCTCTATGCACGCAAGGAAGACGCGGACTTGACCACGCCCATCGCGCCGTGGGGCAAGGCAGCGGTGCGGCGCAGCGGCAAGGACGTCACGCTCGTCACCTATTCGCGCATGGTGTATGTCGCGCTCGAAGCCGCCGAGGCGCTGGCGCGCAATGGCGTCGATGTCGAAGTGATCGACTTGCGCACGCTCAATCCGCTCGATATGGAAACCGTGGTGGCGTCGGTGAATCGCACGGGGCGCGCGGTCGTCGTCACCGAGTCGGCTTCGACGTGCGGCGTCGCCTCCGAGATCGCGGCGCGCATCTCGGAGGAGTGCTTCGACTTCCTCGAGGATCCGGTGCTCAGGCTCGCGGGCGAAGACGTGCCGATCTCGGTGTCGCCCGCGCTCGAAAGCGCGAGTATTCCGACGGCGCAACTCATCGTCGACATGATCTCGAACATGGTGCCGGCATGAGCAAGTCCCTGTTGCTGCCGCGCCTGGGCGAAACGATGGAGCAGGGGCGCGTGGTCGAGTGGTTCAAGAAGCCGGGCGAGTCTTTCACGCGCGGCGAGACGCTCGTCGAAATCGAAACGGACAAGACGGTCGTGGAGATGCCCGCGCTCGCCGATGGCGTGTTGCGCAAGATCGTCGCCGAAGTGGGCGAGGACGTCGATGTCGGCGGCATGCTCGGCGAATACGACGTGATCGGCGAAGAGAGCAGCGCCGTGCCCGAGGAGGCCGCCGCCGCCGCGCCTGCCGTTGCCGCTGCCCCTGCGCCTGAAATGCGTTCGCAGGCAGCGAGCACCCGCCAGGACGTCACGACCGGCTTGCGCGCCACGCCTGCCGCACGACGCGTGGCGCGGCAAGGCGGTATTGCGCTCGACGACATCGCCGGAACGGGACGACGCGGGCGCATAGAACGCCACGATGTCGAAGCGCGCGTGAACGGCACGGGTAACGTCGGCGATGCAAATCAGGCGCGCGAAGTCTCGGCAGAAGGCGTGCTCTATCGCAATCTGCCGCGCGGTCGCGTGGCGTATCGCGAATGGCGCGCGCCGAACGCGAGCGGCGCCCCGCTCGTGCTGCTGCACGGTTTCTCCGGCGACGCGCAAGTATGGTCCGCGCTCGCAAGCCAGTTGCAGCGGCGTGGCAAGCACGTCATCGCACCGGACTTGCCTTCTCACGGCGCCACCGATTTCGACAGCGCCGACGTGGATGGCATGGCTGCCGCGATCGTCGCGCTGATCGAGGATCTAGGGCTCGGCGGCATCGAACTCGCCGGGCATTCGCTGGGTGCGGCGGTCGCCACGAAAGTCGCAACGGCGCTCAAGTCGAAAGTGCGGCGCCTGACCTTGATCGCGCCCGCCGGATTCGGCACGGAGATCGACGACGACTTCATCGACGGCATGGCGCACGTGCAAAAAGGTGGCGGGCTAATGCATCTGCTGCGCCGCTCGGCGCTCAATCCGCCGCTTCTGTCCGCGCAACAACTCGATCAGATGGCGGGCGCCATCAGCAAGCGCGGCGCGCTGGCGGCGCTCGCGGGCAATCTCGTCAGCAGCGGGCGTCAGCAGATCGATATCCGCTCCGAACTGTCCGCGCTCGACGCGCCTTCCCGCGTGATCTGGGGGCTCGACGATCAGATCATCCCATGGCAGCACGCGAGCCGCGCAGGGCCGGACATTCCCGTGCACTTCATCCCCCAGGCGGGTCACATGCCGCATTGGGATCAACCGCAGAAGGTGGCGGCGCTCTTCATATAACACGCAGTCGAATAGAACAGGAGACAAACATGGAAGACAGCAACAGCCAGGAACCGGAGTTCTCGCGCCGCCGTCTGCTCGGCATGGCGGCCGCCGTCGGCGGTACGCAGTTCGCCCAGATGCTGTTCGGGGCGACAAGCGCCCACGCGCAAACGCCGGCATCGTCGCCGCAAGGCGGCAAGCCGCTGAAGATCGCGGTGGTGGCGCAGCAGATGTCCGCGCAATCCGACCAGCGCTCGTGGAACGGCCTGCAGCAGTGGCTCAAGAAGTCGGGTCTCGACAAGACCTGGCAGATCAAGCAGACCGATGCAAAGGGCGATCCGGGTCAGCTCGTGAGCCAGATCGAGGATGCGATCACCGCGAAGTCCGATGCCATTCTCGTGCTGTACGGCACGTTGACCGCGGCGAAGAGCGCGCTCGATCACCTCACGGCATCGAAGATTCCGTTCTTCAGTCTGGACTCGGGATGGCAGGCGCCCGCTATTGCGGACATCACCAGCAACAACTACGCAATGAGCGCGCAGACCTCGCAGTTCATGATCGATACGTTATTGGCCCAGGGCAAGACCAAGGCCAACATGTGCGCGATCATCGCGAACTTTCACCACGGCACGCGCAAGCGCGGCAAGGTGATGAAGACGGCCCTCACGGAAAACGAATGGATTTCGCTCAAGAACGAACGCGTGATCCAGTATTCCGGTTTCTACGAGGCGACGCAGAACACCGTCAACGACTGGCTCACGACCTACGGCAAGGATCTCGATGTGATCTGGTGCCCGTGGGACGAACCGGCCATGGCGGCGGCAGAAGTCGTCATGTCGCGCGGCATGCAGGACAAGATCATGGTGATCGGCCACGACGGGCATCCGACGGCACTCGACCGCATGCGCAAGCCGAACTATCCGTTGATCTGCACGACGGCGCAGGCCTTCGAAGTCTGGGGCGCCTACACCGGCTGGCTCATCAACGAGATCGTGGCGAAGGGTGGCGACGCGAAGAAGCTCGTGCCGGTTCCAACCGTTGAATTCCCCGCGCCTCTCTTGGTGCGCGGCGTGAATATCCCCGGGCCGAACGAGCCGACCTATAACGCGAAAGATCTGTACTACATCTATCGCGATCGCGCCGTGGCCGGCATGTGATGGGCGGCGGGCCGGCCGCGCGTATCCACGCCGGCCCGCCGTGTCAGGAGACAGACACATGAATGACAATCTGGCGAAGGGAACCCCTCGCCTGAGCGCTCGTGGTGTGGAAAAGAGCTTCCACGGCAATCCGGCGCTGCGCGGCGTCGATCTCGACTTGTGGGGCGGCGAAATGCTCGCGCTCGTTGGCGCGAACGGCGCGGGCAAATCCACGCTGGTCAAGATCATTTGCGGCGCGCAGCAAGCCGATGCAGGCACGCTGTGTATCGACGGCAAGCCGGTCTCGATGAAGAGCGTCGGCGACGCGCTCGCCTCGGGCATCGCGGTGGCGCATCAGCAGATCGCGGTCATCTCGACGCTGACCGCCGCCGAGAACATCATGCTCGGACGCGAACCGTTGAGCGGCGGCCTGATCCGCTCGCGCGCCTTGCGAGTCGAAGCGAGCCGCTTCGCGCAGCGCTTTGGCATCGATATCGATCTCGACCGGGAATGCGGCGATCTCACGCTCGGCGAGAACAAGATTCTCGACATCCTGAAGGCGCTGGTGAGCGAGCCCGCCATTCTGATTCTCGATGAACCGACCGCCTCGCTCACGCTCAACGAAAGCCGAAAGCTCTTCAGCTTTCTGCGCGATCTCAAGTCGCACGGCTTGTCGATTCTTTTCATCTCGCATCACCTGAACGAGATTTTCGAGCAGTGCGATCGCGTGGCCGTGCTCAAGGACGGCGCAAAAGTGCACGATGGCCTCGTCGCCGAAACGACGCTGCAGGAAGTGGTGCATCTGATGGTCGGACGCAGGATCGAGGATCAGAACTGGTCGTCTTCCGCGTCTCGCGACACTGTCACGACGCGCATTCAAGACGCGCGCATCGGCAATCTCGACGTGCCCGATCTCGTCGTGCATGCGGGCGAGATCGTCGGCATTGCTGGCGTGATGGGCGGCGGGCAGACCGGCGTGCTGGAAGCGCTCGCGGGATCGATGAGCGCGAAGGTCACGGGCGAATGCATCGTCAATGGCAAACGCGGATTGCCGCGCGATGTCGCCGATGCGATCGGCCGTGGCGTGTACCTGGTCGCCGATGAGCGCTTGCGCAAGGCGCTCTTTCCGGGATTGACCGTCGAAGAGAATCTGATGACCGGCACGCTCGAACAAACGAGCCGCGGCGGCTTCATGCAGCACACGCTCATGCGCGGGCTCGCGCACGACACCGTGAAGCAACTGGGTATCAAGTGCAGCGGCATCGGGCAGGACGTGCTTCAGCTATCCGGCGGCAATCAGCAGAAGGTCGCGTTCGGCCGCTGGCTGATTCGCATGGGCCGAAGTCACGCGGCGAAGCATCCGCTGCTGCTGCTCGACAATCCGACCGAAGGCGTGGATGTCGGCAGCAAGGCGGAAATCTATGCGCTGATTCACGAACTGGTCAAGGCGGGCGCGAGCGTGCTGATTGCGAGCGCCGAGTTCGAGGAAATGCTCAAGCTATGCGACCGCATTTACTGCATCGCCGATGGCGTGGTGGGCGAATGTCTCGACCGCACCGAATTTTCCGAAGCAAGACTCTTGCTCGAGGTGAACTGAAATGAAAGGACAGACCTTGGCCGCCAAAAGATCCGAAGACCCCGCCGCTCACGCGCCACGCAGCTTCGACTTCAGTCATCTCGCGAGCCGCTGGGGCACGGTCGCGGCGGCGGTGATCATTTTCATCGCGTTCGCGCTCGGCACCGACCGCTTCGTGTCGATCGACAACATCAGCAATGTGCTCGTGCAGATCTCCGTGCTGATGGTCATCTCGTCGGGGCTGACCGTGGCAGTGGCGAGCGGCGAATTCGACTTGTCTATCGGTCAGGCAGCGAGTCTCGCGGGCGTACTCGTCGCCGGCATGCTCGTGCTGGCGCACTTGCCAGTGCCGCTTGCCATTGCAGTGGCAATCGTTTCGGGCGTCGTGATCGGGCTCGTCAACGGCCTGCTCGTGACCATGCTGCGCATTCCCTCGCTGATCGCGACGCTCGCGATGGGACCCATCGCGCTCGGTGTCAATTACGCGTACACGGGCGGCGATTCAATCTACGCGCAGATGCCCGACAGCTTCTACGCCATTGCCAAGGGCACGGTGTTCGGCGTGATCCCGATGCCTATCGTCATTGCGCTCGTTACCGTGTTCGTCTTTTACGTGCTGCTCAATCGAACGCGGCTCGGGCGCAGCGTCATCGCGACGGGCGCGAACATTCAGGCGGCGCGTCTGTCGGGCATCAAGGTGAACCGCGCGCGTGTCACGGCGCTCGTGCTGTCGGCGGCGGGCGCGGCGCTCGGCGGCGTGATGCTGACCGCGCGACTCGGCACGGGTCAATCCGGTGCGGGCGATGCTTACCTCATGGACAGCCTCACCGCCGTGTTCCTCGGCATGACCGCATTCAAGCCGGGACGCGCGACCATTCAGGGCACGCTGGTCGGCGTCGTCATCATCGGCATGCTGGATAACGGCCTGAATCTGATCGGCGCGCCGTTCTATTTGCAGAACATCGTGCGCGGCATCGTGATGATCGCGGCTGTCGGGCTGGCGGTCTTACGCGGCGAGATTCGCTTCTTCCGCTAATCGCCTCACGTGCACGAATACATCACGAAACAAGGAGTCGGACATCATCATGAGCAAAGCATCGAATGGACGGGTGGCGCTGGTGACGGGCGCGAGCAGGGGCATTGGCCGGGCGCTCGCGTTGGGACTAGCCGACGATGGCTTCGATGTCGTCGTCAACGATATCGAACGGCAGCGCGATGCGCTCGAAGGCGTGGCAAAAGAGATTCGCGGCAAGTCGCGGCGCGCGTTCGCGCTCTATGCCGATGTCAGCGACAAGCAGCAGGTAACGGACATGATCGCGGCGGCCATCGCTCAGGCGGGTCAGGTCGACGCCGTCGTCAATAACGCGGGCATTCTGATCGCACGGTCGGTGGATGAACTCGCCGAGCACGAATGGGATGCGGTGCTCGATGTCAACGCGAAAGGCACGTTCCTCGTGACGCAAGCCTTGTTGCCGCACATGAAGGCGCGCGGGTACGGACGCATCGTGAATATCGCGTCGATTGGCGGCAAGCATGGCGCGCCGCTGCAAGCGCATTACTCGGCATCGAAGGCGGCGGTCATGGGCTTCACGCGCGTGCTCGCGCAGGAGATCGGCCCGTTCGGCATCACGGCCAACGCGGTGTGTCCGGGCATTATCGTGACGGACATGGGGCGCACGAATCTCGAGGACCCTGCAATCGCGAAGCAGTGGGTCGACAAGACCGCGCTCGCGCGGCTCGGACAACCCGAAGACGTGGCCGGGCCGGTGTGCTTCTTCGCCTCCGATGCCTCCGCTTTCGTGACCGGACAATCGCTCAACGTGTGCGGCGGGATCGTGCTGAGTTGACTCGTTTCTCAAGGCAGATTCCATGTATCTCGACAAATTCAGACTCGATGGCAAGCGCGCGGTCGTAACGGGCGCGGCGCGCGGCATCGGCCAGGCGACAGCCGAAGCGCTGGCCGAAGCAGGCGCCGAAGTCGTGCTCACCGATCTCGATCCCGCCGCGCTCGCTGCCGCCGTCGATGCTTTGAACACGAAGGGCTTCGCGGCTCACGGCGTGCCCTTCGACGTGACCGATCCGGCCGCGCCGCAGCGCATTCACGATGACATTGCCGCGCGTATCGGCGCGATCGACATTCTCGTCAACAACGCGGGCATCGCCATCTCAAACGAGCCGGCGGAGACGATGTCGGATGAGGTGTGGAACAAGGTCCTCGACGTGAATCTGAATGGCTTGTTTCGCTGTTGCCGCGCGTTCGGTAGATCGATGCTCGAACGCGGCAGCGGGGCAATCGTGAACGTCGGTTCGATGGCGGGGTTCATCGCGACGCGACCGCAGGAGCAGGCGAACTACAACGCGTCAAAGGCGGCGGTGCATCATCTGACGCGCTCGCTCGCGGTGGAATGGGCATCGCGCGGTGTGCGGGTCAACGCGGTTGCGCCGACGTATATCGATACCGATCTCGTCAGGAAGGTATCGATGGACCCGAACTTGCGACAGTATTGGGTAGGCGGCACACCGATGGGCCGCCTCGGACGCGTGGACGAAATCGCGTCCGTCATTCTGTTCCTTGCCAGCGACGCCGCGAGTTTGATGACTGGGTCCATCGTCGTGGCGGACGGCGGTTATCTTTGCTGGTGAGATGCGGTCGCTGTCTTCAGGTAACGCTCTGGCCCATCAAGCCTTTGGCAATGCGCGCGGCGTGGATTTTCAAGGTCAATCCTGCGCCGCGAACTGCATCATGCGCTGCCTCAAGTCTTCCGGCAGCGCGACCGAAGTCTGATCGTCGAACGAAAACAGCACGACGGTCTGCTCGATTTTCGCGCGCAACTCATCTTCGAGAGCAGCTTCAAGACTGAGTTTGATCGAACTTCTGCCCAGATCGCGGACCTTCAGGGAGCAACGAAGCGTCTGTCCATGCTTGCTCGGCGCGACGAAATCCGCCTGAATATGCACCGTGGGAATGCCGAGTCTTTGTGTGCCGATGAAATGTGCGTAATCCACGCCCAGTCCGTCATTGAACCAGTCCTCGAGCACCTCATGGAACAGGACGAAGTATTGCGGATAGAACACGATGCCGGCAGGATCGCAGTGCTGAAACCGCACGAGTTTGTCGCAATGAAAGGCCCTGTTTGTCGTCATGTCGCGGCTCCGGTCGAAAGTAGATGTCGGCGACATCATCACATGAGAGAAAAGCTGGAGCCATCCTTGGCAATGCGGATGGCTTCATCGAACGATGCAGCCGTCGCCACGTGCCGATGGTTCACACTCACGAGCCAGCCCTCCGAGGCAAGGCACCAGCGAATCTTTCCGCTGTCCATCAGCGCCGAAAACCAGCGCCACAGGGAAGCGTCGTCCGCATTGGCGCAGGCGGCGGCCAGCGCGCGCGTCTCGCGAAGTTGCTGAACGTCGATCATCGACGTCGCTTTCTTGGTCATGGTCGTGCTACCGGTTGGCATGAGACAGCACCTCGTCGATCACAAGCTGGTTGCCGAGAGAATTTTCGAGCGTGAATGCAAGCGGTTCGCCCGGCCGAAGCACCGCCGCGCCGAAGTTTTCGACCATCGACTGATACTGATCGACATCGCCGAACTCGATAGTCTCCGCTTTGCCCGTTCCATCCAGACGGATATGAACCTTCGCGTCGCCGTACACGCCAGGGTTGAACGGCGCATCGAGCGAGAGCCAGCCTTTCGATCCATGAAAGATCATATGTTGGCGGCGCGCGAGTTGAGTGCCGCAGTAAAAGTGTAGATCGAAGCCAGCAAACGTGAGGTCGCAGACCGCGAGTTTGTCAGTGCCGTAACGCGGATCGATGGTGATGTCCGCGCCGATTGCAAGCGGCTCGAGACCAGTCGCCATGCGCGTGGTGACGACCGGATAGACGCCGATATCACGCACACCGCCGCCGCCCAATGCGAGATCGTTTTTGAGTGCATCGGGATCGTCGTTGAAATACGTGAAGGAGCCTTCCACGAGCCGCAGTTCGCCAAGTGTCCCGCGCGCGATGCACTCCTGCACGAACGCCCATTGCGGATGGTGCGCCACCATGAACGCCTCGCCACAGACGAGACCCGTCGAATCGCGCAGCGCGATCAACTCCCGAACTTGCGAAGCCGTCATGGCGATGGGCTTTTCGCACAGCACATGCTTGCCGGCGAGAAGCGCTTTTTTGCACCACTCGAAGTGACTCGCCGTTGGCAGCGGAATGTAGATGGCATCGACCTGATCGCTGGCGAGAACTTCGTCGTAACTTGCATATGCGTGTGCGATGTCGTGTCGTGCAGCGAAAGCGGCCGCGCGCTCGCGATCGCGTGCCGCCACGCACACCACGCGGCCATTGGACGACCGCTGAATGGCGGGCACCACGAACTTGTCGGCGATTTTCGCGGCGCCGAGCACGCCCCAACGAACTGTCTCTTGCATGATGATTGTCCCTTGCAGTCAGCACACTGTTTGCAAGCGATCCGCGCAGATGCGCAGCACTTCGTCCGGATCGCGCCGCCACCAGTTTTCTTTCGAGAAAATCTCGACTTCGACGAGTCCGTCATATCCGGCTTGCTCGACGTTGCTGCGCACGGCCGCCAGGTCGATGCTGCCTTCGCCCATCATGCCGCGATCGAGCAACAGATCGCGTGTCTCGCGCAACCAGTCGCATACATGAAACGCGAGCAGGCGATCGTCTTGTCCCGCCCGCCCGATCGATGCCTGAAGCGCCGGGTCCCACCAACAATGATAGACATCGACGGCAACGCCGAGAAAGCCGCCATGTCCGGGATCGACCTGCGCGCAGATATCGAGCGCCTGCGCGAGCGTGTTGAGCACGGCGCGATCCGCCGCGTACATCGGATGAAGCGGTTCGAGCGCGAGCGGCACGCCGCACTCGCGCGCCGTATGCAGCAATTCGGCGATGCCTTCGATCACCTGTGCGCGTGCGCCATTCAGATCGCGACTGCCCTCGGGCAAACCACCGACGACCATCACGAAGCAGCGTGCGCCGAGTGTCGCGGCATCGCGCAGGGCTGCCTTGTTCGCTTCGATATTCGCCTTGAATTGCGCGCGACTCGCCGCCGGCAGATATGTCGAACGGCAATAGCCCGTGACGCTCAACCCGAGCGCCCTGATCTGCCGCGCGATGTCGGCGACGTTCGCGTTCTCCACCTCGTGACGCCACGGCGCGATGCCGCCAAATCCGGCTGCGGCGATGCGGTCGATCGTGACGCTCAACGCCTCGCGATGGCCAAGCGTCGCCGTGTTGATCGAGCACAGATCGAGTCTTCCCTGCAGGTTTCTCATGTTGATCCCCGTGTGATGTCGAAGGCGATCCGCCGCGATTACTCGGCGCAACCGAGCGCTGCCATGACTTTCCGCACTCGGCCGATGGCGTCGTCGGGATTGCGCAGCAGGCCGGCCTGATCGGCGAGACGAAAGACCTCGGCGAGATAGGCGGGCGGACGCATGCCGTGGTGGCCGCCAAGCATGAAGAAGTGGTCCTGAAAGCCGTTCAGATACGCGAGGAATACGACGCCCGTCTTGTAATACTGCGTCGGCGCACGAAAGATATGGCGTGACAGCGGCACGGTCGGCTCGAGCAGCGTGTGGAATGTATGGAGGTCGTCGTTGGCGAGCGCGGCGAGCGCCTGCGAAGCGGCTGGGGCAATCGCATCGAAGATGCCGAGCAGCGCATGCGAGAAGCCTCGTTCATCGCCCGCAATCAGACTTGGATAATTGAAGTCGTCGCCGGTGTACATCTTCACCTTGGGCGGCAACTGACGCCGGAAGGAAATTTCCTTGGCGTCGTCGAGCAGGGAAATTTTGATGCCATCGACATGATCGACGCTGTCGCCGATCACATCGAGGCACACTTGCGCCGCGCGCTCATACGACGATTCGCCCCAGTAGCCGGCGAGTTCCGGATCGAACATCTCGCCGAGCCAGTGCAGAATCACCGGCTCGTTACACATGGCGAGCACTTCGCGATAGACGCGCCGATAGTCGTCGGTCGAGCGCGCGACTCGCGCGAGCGCGCGGCTTGCCATGAGGATGACGCGTCCGCCGACGCGCTGCACGGCTTCGAGTTGCTCGGCGTAGGCGCGAATGACCTGATCGCAGTTGGTGATCGAACCGGGCGAGACGTGATCGGTGCCGCAGCCCGATGCGATCGACGCGCCGGGAATATCGCGCGTGCTTTCCACGGTACGCGTGATGAGTTCGAGGGCGCTGTTCCACGTCAGACCCATGCCGCGTTGCGCGGTGTCCATTGCTTCGGCAATGCCTAGACCTTGCTTGATGAGATAGCGCCGATAGTCGAGCGTGCGTTTCCAGTCGATGGCGGGTGGCGCGTTCAGTTCGCCCGCGCGCAGCGGATCGGCCACGACATGCGCCGCCGAATACGCGATGCGATTGAACGGCCGCGCGGGCGTACGCACATCGAGCGGTGTGCCTTGCAGACGGTAGCTTTCTATCGTGCCGAGCGAGGTCGGCAGCTTGAGCGTTGAGTTCATATGCGGTTCAGTATTTGTTGACGAGTAAGCCGCCATCGACACGGATGGCCTGTCCGACGCTGTATGGCAAGCCGCCGGTCGCGAGCGAGCGCACGGCCGTCGCCACTTCCCGCGGCGTGCCCCAGCGTTTGATGGCGGTGAGCCCTTGCTCCATTTGCGCGTCGTAGCGCGCGCGGGAAGGCGCTGTCATCTCGGTCTCGATCAGGCCGGGCTGCACTTCGTAGACGGCGATTCCGTGTTCGGCCAGGCGCAGCGAAAACAACGTCGTGGCCATAGACGATCCCGCCTTCGACACGCAATATTCGCCGCGCAAGGGCGACGCCGCGACCGCATTCGACGAGGTGATCGTGATGACGCTCGGATGCGCCGCCATGCTCTTGCGTATGCGAGACAGAAAGTGCCGCGCAAAAGCCTGCGTGAGAAAGAACGTGCCGCGTGTGTTGATGGCCATGCACCGGTCGAAGCTCTCGGGCGTTACATCGAGCAGATCGCCGCGCGACATGACCGACACGCCCGCGTTGTTCACGAGGCAATCTATAGGAGCGTCGAGCCGCGTTTCGATATCGTTCAGCGTGGCGTGATGCGAGGCGATATCCGCTAGATCGGATACGACGGCAATGGCACGCGCGCCGGTCTCTTCGACATCGGCGACGGCTCGATCGAGTTCGTCGGAAGCCACGGCGTCGGTCAGCGCGATATCGAAGCCCGCGCGGCCCAGTTCGACGGCAATCGCATGGCCGATGCCGCGCCGGCTGCCCGTGACGAGCGCAACAGGACGCGCGCTCATAACGATGCTCCGTTCGCAATCAGATCGCGCGCAATGATCGTGCGCTGAATCTGGTTCGTGCCTTCGTAGATCTGCGTGATCTTCGCGTCGCGATAAAGCCGCTCCACTTCGTAGCCGCGAATGTAGCCGCTGCCGCCGAATATCTGCACGGCGTTGGCGCTGTGCTTGACGGCCGTGTCGCCCGCGAAGCACTTGGCCATCGAGCAGGCGATGCTCGCGCGCTCGCCGGATTCGAGACGCGCGGCGGCATCGTGCACGAGCAGGCGCGCGGCCTGAATGTCCTTCGCCATGTCGGCGAGCATCCACTGAATGCCCTGGAATTCGGCGATATGCGTGCCGAACTGCTTGCGCGTCTGCGCGTATTCGAGCGCCGCTTCGAGACCCGCCTGCGCAATGCCGACCGCGAGCGCGGCGATGCCCACGCGGCCCTTGTCGAGTGCGCTCATCATCATGTGAAAGCCGCGTCCTTCTTGTCCGAGGAGCGCGTCTTCGGCAAGCTTCACGCGGTCGAAATGCAGCTCGCCCACCTGCGATGCGCGCTGTCCCATCTTGTGTTCCTTCGGCCCCTTCGATACGCCCGCCAAGTGGCAATCGACGATAAAGATGCTCATGCCGCGCTTGCCCGCAGCCGGGTCGGTACGCGCGAGCACGAAGGCGAGGTCGGCGACGGGCGCGTTATGAATCCACAGTTTCGCGCCGCTGAGTTCCCAGCCGTCGGCGGTGCGCGTGGCCGTGGTGCGGATGCCGGAAACGTCCGTTCCCGCGTCGGATTCGGTAATGCAGTAGGCCGGACGCAACTCGGCGCGCAGCAAAGACTCCAGGTACTTCGCACGTTGCGCGTCGCTGCCATGCGCGCTCAACAACGTGCCGACGAGTTCGAGCAGGCCGCATTGATCCGCCACCGACGCATAGCCGCGCGACAACTCTTCCATCACGAGCGCGTAAGCCGTGACATCCATTCCCGCGCCGCCGAACTGCTCCGGCACGGTGATGCCGAAGAGTCCCAGTTCGCCCATCTGCTTGTAGATCTCCGCTGGAAAACGCTCTTCGCGATCCAGTTCCTCGGCCAGCGGCCGGATGACTTCCTGCGCAAACCGCCGCGTCGTGTCGCGAATTTGCTCGTGCGTTTCCGAGAGTCTCATGTTGTCTCCATGCCTATCGTCAGATCAGATATTTGCGGCAGGACTTGCGTTGAAGGTTTACCCGCAGCCAGTCGAAATACCGCTTGAATTCAGAGGTTTCGTGTGCCAACATTCGCAGCAAGTAACCATCTGGTGGGTTATTTAAGACCAACGAATGGCCGCTGTCAATGGCTTTTGCGGCTGCTTCCCAAAGGAGCTTTCAGTGAACAAGTGGACGGATGCTGCCGCTGCGGTCGGGCAGATTTTCGATGGCGCGACCATCGCACTCGCGGGTTCCGGCGGCGGGCTGCTCGAAGCCGACGCCGTGCTTGCCCAACTCGAAAAGCGCTTTCTCGAGACGGGACATCCGCGCGATCTGACCATCGTCCACGCGCTCGGCATCGGTGACGCAAAGGGCAGCGGCCTCGGCCGATTTGCGCATGAGGGCATGGTCAAACGCGTGATCGGCGGACATTGGAGCTGGGCGCCCGCCATGCAGAAGCTCGCTCGCGACAACGCCTTCGAGGCCTACAGCTTTCCCGCCGGCGCCATCAGCACGTTGCTGCGCGAGATTGGCGCGGGGCGGCCCGGACTCGTCACGCATGTGGGACTGCGCACCTTCGTCGATCCGCGTATCGATGGCGGGAAGATCAACGAGCGCGCAAGCGAAGACCTCGTCGAGCTGATCGAACTCGATGGCCGCGAATACCTGCGCTACAAGCCGTTCAAGGTGGATTTCGCCATCGTGCGCGGTTCATCGGCGGATGAGAGCGGCAATGTCACGCTGCGCCGCGAACCGGCCGACCTCGATGTCTACGCCGCCGCGCTCGCCGCGCATAACAGCGACGGCCGCGTGATCGTGCAGGTGAAGGAGCGCGCCCCGGAAGGCTACGTGCCGGCGCGGCTCGTGCGCATTCCGGGCATTCTCGTCGACACGCTCGTGGAGACACCGGAGCAAGTGCAATGCGTGGTGTCGGACTACGACGCGGCCTTGAGCGGTGAAGCGCTGTGTACCATCGGCGAAGGCTTCTACGAAGTGCCGACGGGCATTCGCCGCATCATCGCGGCACGCGCGGCGCTCGAACTGCACGAAGGACAATCGGCCAACTTCGGCTTCGGCATTCCGGGCGGCATTCCCGCGCTGCTCGCGGAGCAAGGGCGTCTCGGCACGTTCTGGGGATCGGTCGAGCAGGGCATTCACAACGGCGCGATGCTCGACGGCCCCATGTTCGGCACCGCGCGCAATGCGCACGCCATTCTGTCGAGTGTCGATCAATTCGATTTCTACAGCGGCGGCGGCGTCGATGTCTCCTTTCTCGGCATGGGCGAAATGGATGGCGCAGGCAACATCAACGTGTCGAAGCTCGGGTCGACGGTCGTCGGACCGGGTGGCTTCATCGACATCACGCAAGGCGCACGCAAGATCGTGTTTTGCGGGAGTTTCGAGGCGAAAGGGCTGGATGTCGAGCAGGCGGGAACGCGCTTGAAGATCGTGTCGCCGGGCAGCGTGCCGAAGCTCGTCGAACGCGTGCAGCACATCACGTTCAGCGGCGAGCAGGCATTGCGTAGCGCGCAGGAAGTGCTTTACGTGACCGAGCGGGCGGTGTTCCGGCTGGAAGCCGAAGGCGTGCGGCTGATCGAGGTTGCGGACGGCGTGGATATAGAGCGCGACGTGCTGGCGCGCATGGCGTTTCGTCCGCTCCTCGATGCAGCGTTGCTCGCGCGTATGTCGGCGGCGCAAGAGAAGGTGGCGTGACATGGCAACGCCGCTGCCCAAGATGCTCGCCGTGCCGTTTTCAGGGCCGCACGAGCCTAAGGATGGTGTCGATATTGAAGTCGAGACGGCTCTTGAGTGCCGCCTTGTCCATGAAGTCGATGTCGAAGATCACGCCGCTCGTGAAGCGATTCGTGAGGTAGTAATAGCCGATGGCAGCCATGGTGATATGCAGTTGCCGCGCATCGACGCCACTACGAAACACGCCCGCTTCGACGCCGCGATCGAGGATACGTTGCAGCATCGAAATGAAGCCCTGGTGCAATTCCTTGAAGCGCTGCGACTTCTTGACGTGCCGCGCGCGATGCAGGTTCTCGCTGTTCACGAGCGTCATGAACTCGGGGTTCTTCAGGTAGTAGTTCCAGGTATGCGTGGTGAGCGCGACGATGGCTTCCTCGGGCGAGAGATGGTCGAGGTCGAGCTTGAGTTCGGCGGAGCGGATGTCGGCATACACGTCTTCGAGCACCGCGACGAACAACTCCTCCTTGCTGCCGAAGTAGTGATAGATCATCCGCTTGTTGGCCTTGGCGCGCGTGGCGATGGCTTCCACTCGTGCGCCCGCCATGCCGAGCTTGGCGAACTCTTTCTTCGCGGCATCGAGAATCCGGGCCTTCGTTACTTCGGGGTCCCGCTGTCTGGGTTGACGGGTGACGACGGCTTCGGCGGACTTGGATGCGCTTCTCGGCGTAGCGGGGGTGAGGGTCATGTGCGTGGTCGAAGAATGAGCGGTCGGGATGCCTGAAGGCACTCGGTATGTCAGCGACTATAAACCAAAAATCGGCTTGTACGGAAGTAACCGGATGGTGCAGAATGGGTTCCGTTGACGTGAGGCAGTGACCTTGTTCTCACGCTTGCAGCGAATGCCGGGCGCACCGCGGAAATGTTGAATGGAGACGGATATGAGTGATTTGAGCGAACTCGCAGCCTCGCTGCATCTTCCCGACGAGCCGCTGCGCACGCCGATGTTCATCGACGGAAAAAGTCATGCGGGCTCATCCGCCGAATGGGTGACGCGCAAGAGTCCGGGGCACGGCGTGGGCGTCACCGCGACGCTGCGTGCGTCATCCAGCGATCTCGATACAGCCGTCGCCGCTGCTCGACGCGCTTTCGACGATGGCCGCTGGTCGCGCTTATCCGGCGAGCAACGCGCAACGGTCCTCTTGAAAGCCGCGCGCCTGATTCGCGACAACGTCGAGACGCTGGCGTATCTCGAAACGCTCGAAAGCGGCAAGCCTGTCGGCCAGTCGCGCGGCGAAATCACGGCGGCCGCGGGCATCTGGGAATATGCGGCGGGCCTTGCACGCGTGGTCCATGGCGACTCGCACGACACGCTCGGGGCCGACATGTTCGGGCTGGTCATGCGTCAGCCGGTGGGAGTCGTCGGCATCGTCACGCCGTGGAATTTTCCGTTCTTCATTCTTTCGGAGCGTCTGCCCTTCGCGCTGGCTGCGGGATGCACGGTGGTCGTCAAGCCGTCCGAACTGACATCGACCACGACGCTCAAGCTCGCCGCGTTGCTCACCGAAGCGGGTCTGCCCGACGGCGTGGTCAACGTCGTGACCGGTCTCGGTCCGGTGGTCGGGCAGGCGCTTGCCGAACACATGGACGTCGACATGATCTCGTTCACCGGTTCGACGCAAGTGGGCCGTTCGGTGCTCGCGGCGGCGGGCGGCAACATGAAGAAGGTAGGGCTTGAGCTCGGCGGCAAGAATCCGCAGATCGTGTTCGCCGATGCCGATCTCGACGACGCCGCCGACGCCATCGCCTTCGGCATCGCGTTCAACGCAGGACAGTGCTGCGTGTCGGGCAGCCGGCTCGTGGTGCATCGCTCGGTCGAAGCGGAGCTCGTCGACCGTATCGGCGCGGTGCTTGCCAAGGTGCGCATGGGCGATCCGCTCGATGCGTCGAATCATGTCGGTGCAATCGTCGAGGCGCGTCAGTTCGACAAGATTCGCGGTTTTATCGATGCAGGCACGCACGACGGCGCGCAACTCGTTTGCGGCGGTAACGCCAGCAGCGATGGCGAGCGTTTCTTCATCCAGCCGACGGTGTTTCGCAACGTACAGCCGGGCAGTTCGCTCGCGCAGGACGAAATCTTCGGGCCGGTTCTTTCAGTGACGCCGTTCGACGGTTTCGAGGAGGCTATCCAACTCGCGAACGGCGTGCCGTACGGTCTCGCGGCGAGCATCTGGACGCGCGACCTGCAAGGCGCGTTCAAGAGTCTGCGCGATGTGCAAGCCGGACGCATCTGGGTCAATTGCACGATCACCGGCGGACCGGAAATGCCCATCGGCGGATTCAAGCAGTCGGGTATCGGCCGCGAGACGGGACGCTACGGCGTCGAGGAATACACGGAGATCAAGTCCGTGCATGTGCAGCTTGGCAATCGGCCGCGCTGGATCGCATAGCGCGAGTGGTTCACGAGAGCGGCCTTCGAGAGCCGCGCGGACGGCCACGCGCGACTCGTGGCGAACAAAGAATCGGAGACAGCAATGTATGACTTTGTGATCGTTGGCGGAGGCGCGGCGGGTTGCGCGCTCGCGGCGCGTCTGAGCGAAGACGCAAGCAGCCGTGTGCTGCTGCTCGAAGCCGGTCCCGCCGATACCGACCCGTACATCCATATGCCGGTCGGCTTCTTCAAGATGACGAGCGGCCCGCTGACCTGGGGCTATCGCACGGTCGCGGCGGCGGAAACGCAACGGCGGCAAATTCCGTTCGCGCAAGGCCGCGTGCTCGGCGGCGGCGGTTCCATCAACGCGATGGTCTACACGCGCGGCCAACCCGCCGACTACGACGCATGGGAACGCGAAGGCTGCACGGGCTGGGGTTTTCGCGATGGCGTCCTGCCTTACCTTCGGCGCATGGAAGACAACGAGCGCTTGTGCAACGAGTATCACGGCGTGGGCGGGCCGCTCGGCGTGTCCGATCTCATCAGCGTCAACGAACTGACCAAGGCCTTCGTGCTGGCGGGTCAGGAAGCGGGCCTGCCGTATAACAGCGACTTCAACGGCGCGCAGCAGGAAGGCGTCGGCGTGTATCAGGTCACGCAGCGCGGCGGCAGGCGTTGCAGCGCGGCGGTCGGCTATCTGCAACAGGCGCGCTCGCGCGGCAACCTCACCGTGAAGACGAACTGTCTCGTGTCGCGCATCGTGATCGAAAACGGTCGCGCGGTGGGCGTCGAATATGCCGATCAGAACGCGCGCTCGAATGTGATCGTGGCGCGCGCCGAGCGCGAGGTGATCGTGACGGCGGGTGCAATCGGTTCGCCCAAGATACTGATGCTCTCGGGCATCGGCCGCGCGGCGGATCTCGAACGCGTCGGCATCGAGCCGCTGCATGCACTCGACGGCGTCGGCGCCAATCTGCAGGATCACTTCGACATCGACATCGTCTATGAGCTGAACGGTCCGTACAGTCTCGACAAGTATGCGAAGAAGCACATGATGCTGCTCGCCGGTCTCGAATACAAAATCTTCAACAAGGGACCGGTGACATCGAATATCGCGGAAGGCGGCGCCTTCTGGTATTCGGCCAGCGACGTGCCGACGCCCGACCTGCAGTTCCATTTTCTGCCGGGCGCGGGCGTGGAAGCGGGCGTGCCGCCGGTGCCGTCCGGTTCGGGCTGCACGCTGAACTCGTATTTCCTGCGTCCGAGAAGCCGTGGAAACGTCACGCTTCACAGCGCCGATCCCGCCGATGCACCGGTCATCGATCCTGCCTACATTCGCGATCCCCACGATCTCAAGGTGGCCGTGGAGGGCATTCGTCAGAGCCGCGAAATCATGAGTCAGAACGCGCTCGCCAAGTACATCAAGAGCGAGCACTTTCCGGGCGGCTCGGTACGCACGCAGGCCCAATACGAGGCATACGCGAAGCAATACGGACGCACGGGCTATCACCCGGTCGGCACCTGCAAGATGGGTATCGACGAAATGTCCGTGGTCGATCCGCAGTTGCGCGTGCATGGCATCGAAGGGCTGCGCGTGGCGGATTCATCGGTGATGCCGCGTATCGTCAGTTCGAACACGAACGCGCCGACGCTGATGATCGCGGAGAAAGCCTCGGACCTGATTCGCGGACTCGTTGCGGCGAAGGCGCCCGCGACGGGCCAACTGGCGGCGCACGCGGGCCGCTCGCTGCACGACGTCACCGTGAGCGTGGCGTAGGCGCCTGAAGGGTTCGGCAGCATCGGATTCTTCGAGCCATAAATAACTATCCGTATATTTATTCCATTCGTGGGAGACATCATGTCTGAACAACATCAACGCACGGCTTTCTCGCGCCGGGACTTCATGAGGCTGGGCGCCGGAGCCGCATTCGCGGTGGCGGGCGGCGGCTTGTCGAGCCTGTCGCTCGGCGCGGACAAGACGACGCTCGCCTGTTCGTTCCGCTCGCTCACCAATCCCTATCACGCGGCATTCAACAAGGGCGCGCAGGGCTTTGCCGCGAGCGCCGGCCTGCCTTATGTACCGCTGACGACCGAAGGCAGCTCCGAGAAAGGCATTGCCGACATTCGCGCGCTCCTGCAACGTACCAACGGCAACCTCGTCCTCAACGTCGATCCCAACGACTCCGCCGATGCCCGCGTGATCGTCGAAGCCTGCTCGAAGGCGGGCGCGTTCGTGACGACGATCTGGAACAAGCCGAAGGACTTGCATCCGTGGGACAACAACCCGAACTACGTGGCGCATCTTTCTTACGATGGCGTCGCGTACGGCGAGGAAGCGGCGACGCAACTTTTCAAGGCGATGGGCGGCAAGGGCGGCGTCGTCGCGCTCGGCGGCATCTTCAGCAATGTCCCGGCGATCGAGCGCAAGGCCGGTCTCGAAGCCGCGCTAAAGAAGTTCCCCGACATCCAGTTGCTCGACTTCCAGGTGGCCGACTGGAATTCGCAAAAGGCGTTTCCGATCATGCAGGCGTGGATGACGCGCTTCAACTCGAAGATCAAGGGCGTATGGGCCGCGAACGACGACATGGCGCTCGGCGCCATCGAAGCGTTGCGCGCCGAAGGGCTCGCGGGCCAGATGCCGGTGACGGGCATGGACGGCACGCCGCCCGGACTCGCCGCGATCAAGGCGGGCGAACTGATCGCGTCGGTGGACTGGGACCCGTATTGGCTTGGCGGCATCGGCTTGTCGATGGGCTTGCAGGCGAAGGACAAGAAGATCGATGTGGCCGCCTTGCCGAAGGACCGGCGAGAATCGTATTGCAAGGCCACGTTCGTGACGAAGGCGAACGTCCAGGACGTCATCAAGCGGGCGGCCGCGCCTGGCGGTGACTGGAACAACCTCTATGCCCGCGTGTCGGGTCCGGTGATTTATCGATGAACAAGTTGACCGTGGCGCCCACCCGGCAGGCCGTCCGCATAACAACAACCGGGACTCCATTGGTATCGAAGCAGGCTTTGCTGCGAAGATTCGCACCCGTTCTGGTGCTGGTGGCGCTCGGTCTTTGCATCGGCGCGCTGAACCACGATTTCTTCGATCCGATGAACCTGTCGCGAATCGCGGTGGGCGCGGCGATTCCGTTGACCATCGCCTTGGGCGCCGCGTTCGTGATTCAGCTCGGCAGCATCGACCTGTCGGCGGAAGGCATCGTCGCGGTCGCGGCGATTGCCGTGTCGATGCTGGTCGAGAACTCGTACAACGATAACCACTACGGGCTGTGGGTGCTCGCCGTGGCGATCGCGGCGGGCGCGCTGCTCGGCCTCGTCAATGGCGTGCTGCACGTGTTCCTGCGCATCCCTTCGTTCATTACGACGCTTGCCGTCGGCTTCGTGGCGACGGGATCGGCACTGCGTGGCTGTCGGGAAACACCATCCGCGTGAGCGACCCGATGTTGCGCGCCATCTCCATCACGCGTTATTTCGGCTTGCCTTTGTCGGTGTGGATCGCGGTGCTGGTGCTGGGAATCGCGTGGTTCGTCTACAAGCACACGCTGCTCGGCCGGCATACGCTTGCCATCGGCGGAGGCGAGGACCTCGCGCGTCTGAGCGGCGTGCGGGTATCGCGCGTGCGCATTGCGGTCTTCGCGCTGGCCGGTGCGTTCTATGGCGTCGCGGGCATTCTGGCCGTCGCGCAATACGGTCAGGGCCACGCGCGTATCGCCGATGGTCAGTTGTTCGTGGCGATCACCGCAATCGTGGTCGGCGGCACGTCGCTCGCGGGCGGCAACGGCAGCCCGATGAACACGCTCGTCGGCACGCTCATCGTCATCGTGCTCGGCAATGGCATGGTGCTGCTCGGCGTTCCGCCTTACGTGCAGCAGGGCATTCAAGGCGTGCTGATCATCGCGGCGGTAACGCTCGCGCTGAATCGTTCGCGCCGGCGCATCGTCAAATGAGCGTGAGGAGATGAACATGCTGTCACTCAAGAATGTCACCAAGCGCTTTCCGGGCGTACTTGCGCTCGACGATGTGTCCATCGACGTGCGGCCCAACGAGATCGTCGGTCTTATCGGCGAGAACGGCGCGGGCAAGTCCACGTTGATGAAGCTCCTGACCGGCGCGTATCGTCAGGATGCGGGCGAGATCACGCTGAACGGCAAGCCGCTCGTGATTCGCAATCCGCGCGATGCGACCTCCAAGGGCATCGCCATGGTGTATCAGGAGCAGTCGATCCTGCCGAACCTGACGGTCGCGGAGAACCTGTTTCTCGGGCGCGAAGAACAGTTCGTGACCTTCGGCCGCATCAACTGGTCGAAGCTCAAGCGCGCGGCGCAGAAGGAACTGGCGACCGTGCGTCTGAATATCGATCCATTGACGCTCTGCGAAGACATGTCCTTCGGTCAGCGGCAGATGGTGGAACTCGCGCGCGCCTTGTCGCTGGCGAGTCGCACGGGCGGCACGCCGATCATCTTGCTCGATGAGCCGACCTCCGTGCTCGAAGCAGGCGAGATCGAGATTCTCTTCGGCCTCGTGCGCGAACTGAAGTCGCGCGCCTCGTTCGTGTTCGTCTCGCATAGGCTCGACGAGCTGTTGTCACTTTCCGATCGCGTGTATGTCATGAAAGACGGCAAGGTCGTGTCCGAGATGGCGTCGGGAACGGCGTCGGTGACGAAGCTGCATGAACTGATGGTGGGCCGTACGCTGCATGGCGAGTATTACCGCGAGAATCTGCAGAAGCCTTGCCGCGACGATGTAGCGCTTTCGGTGCGTCACGCGTCGCTCGGACATGTGCTCGATGACGTGTCCTTCGATGTCCGCTGCGGCGAAGTCTTCGGAGTCGCGGGCGTGGTCGGCTCGGGGCGCGAGGAACTGTGCCGCGTCATCGCGGGACTCGAAAAGCTCGATCGCGGCGAAGTGCTGGTGGGCAGCACGCATCTGAAGCCGCATGCGAATCATGCCGTTGCATTGGGCATTGGCTACGTGCCGCGCGAGCGCAAGGTCGAAGGTCTCGTCACGCAAATGAGCGTCGCGCAGAACCTGACCTTGCCGCGTCTCAATGCGGTGAGCCGTGGCGGCATCGTGAAGAAGGCGCGCGAGCGTGCGTTTGCCAACGAATGGATCGAACGTCTGCACATCAAGACGCCCGGCGCCGATGCGTCGTGCCGCAATCTCTCTGGCGGCAATCAGCAGAAAGTGGTGCTCGCGAAATGGCGCTTCGCAGGCAGCCGAATCCTCGTGCTCGATCATCCGACACGCGGTCTCGATGTCGGCGCGAAGGAAGAGGTTTATCAGCTGATCCGCGAACTGACGGCGGACGGTGTGGCGGTGGTGCTGACCGGCGACACGCTCGAAGAGATCCTCGGCCTCAGTCACCGCGTGATGGTGATGCGCGACGGCCGCGCCGAAAAAATCCTGCCGTGCGAAGTCGGGCGCAAGCCTTCGCAGGTCGAAATCGTCGAACACATGGTCTGAGGTCGATATGCCACAACTAAACGCTTCCCTCGCGGCGAAGCTGCGCGACAACGCGCCGTTTCTCGCACTCGTCGTGCTCTACGTGTTGATCGAGATTGCACAGCCGAGCTTTCTCGCGCCATCGACACAACTCGGTTTGCTTGCCGATAGCTCGACGCTTTTCATCATGGCGGCCGGCACGACATTCGTGGTTTTGCTCGGCAGCATCGACCTTTCGTTGCAGGCGGTGGCGTCGTTGTCGAGCGTGATCGTCGCGATGCTGCTGCCGCGTTACGGCGCGATGGCGGCGGTGATCGCGCTTGCGGCTTCGTTCGGCATCGGGCTTTTGAGCGGCGTCATTCAGACCGTGCTGCGCATTCCCTCGTTCATCGCGACGCTCGCGGTCGGCGGCATTGCATCGGCGGCGGCGTTGACGTTGTCGGGTACGCGTTCCATCGGCATCAGCGACGAGATGCGCAATGAATCGCTTGGATGGACCACGGGTACTTCGTTCGGCGTGCCGCATGAAATCCTGCTTGGCGCCGCCGTGTTTCTGTTCTGCCTGTTCCTGCATCGCTCGACGGTGTTCGGCCGTCGCACCGATGCCATTGGCGCGGGCGAACCCGCCGCCATTGCCTCGGGCGTGCGCGTGTCGACCACGAAGTGCCTCGTGTTCGGCACCTCGTCGTTCTTCGCGGGACTGGCGGGCGTCGTGATGGCAGGGCGTCTTGGAAGCGGTTCGCCCACGCTTGCCGATCAATTCCTTTTGCCGGCCATCGCGGCCGTGATCGTCGGCGGCACGGCGCTGACGGGCGGCGCGGGCGGCATTGGGCGGACGCTCGTCGGTGCACTGCTGGTGTCGGTGGCACGCGTGGGCATGACCTTCGTCGGCATCAGCGTGTTCGCGCAGCAGATCGTGTTCGGTCTGATCCTGATCGTTGCCGTCACCGTGGCTTTCGATCGGTCGAAGGTGTTGATCATCAAGTGATACTTGCATTCGTTGAAGGACGGTTAGCTCATGAAAATCCTCGTGGCAGTGAAGAGAGTGGTGGATTACAACGTGAAGGTGCGCGTCAAGTCCGACGGCAGCGGCGTCGAACTCGCCAACGTGAAGATGTCGATGAATCCCTTCGACGAGATCGCGATGGAAGAAGCCGTGCGCCTGCGCGAAGCAGGTGTGGCGACGGAAGTCGTCGCGGTATCGTGCGGCGTCGCGCAGTGCCAGGAGACTTTGCGTACCGCGCTGGCGTTTGGCGCGGATCGCGGCATTCTCGTCGAGTCCGGCGATGAACTGCAACCGCTCGCCGTGGCGAAGATACTGAAGGCGCTCATCGACAAGGAACAGCCGCAGCTCGTGATTCTGGGCAAGCAGGCTATCGACGACGATTGCAATCAGACCGGCCAGATGCTCGCCGCGCTGGCAGGCTTGCCGCAAGCGACGTTTGCATCGAAGGTGGTGGTGACGGACGGCAAGGCGACGGTATCGCGCGAGATCGACGGCGGCGCCGAAACGTTGTCGTTGAAGCTGCCTGCGGTGGTGACGGCCGATTTGCGCCTGAACGAGCCGCGCTATGTCACGCTGCCCAATATCATGAAGGCAAAGAAGAAGCCGTTGGAGACTTTGAAGCCCGCTGATCTTGACGTTGACGTGACGCCGCGACTGAAGACGCTGAAAGTCGCGGAACCGCCGAAGCGTTCGGCGGGCGTGGTGGTGCCGGACGTGAAGACGCTGGTCGAGAAGTTGAAAAACGAAGCGAAGGTGATCTGATGACGATTCTGGTAATTGCGGAACACGACAACGCGTCCATCAAGGCCGCGACGTTGAACATGGTAGCGGCGGCGGCAAAAATCGGTGGCGATATCCATGTGCTGGTCGCGGGTGCGAACGCGCAGGGCGCGGCCGATGCAGCAGCGAAGATCGCGGGCGTATCTAAAGTGCTGCTTGCGGATGCGCCTCAACTCGCCGAAGGTCTGGCCGAGAATGTCGAGGGCACGGTGCTGAATATCGCGAAGGACTATTCGCACATCCTCGCGCCCGCGACGGCCTATGGCAAGAACATCGCGCCGCGTATCGCAGCGCATCTGGATGTCGCGCAGATCAGCGACATTACCGCCGTCGACAGCGCCGATACCTTCGAGCGTCCGATCTACGCGGGCAACGCTATCGCAACGGTGCAATCGAGCGATCCGATCAAGGTCATCACGGTGCGTGCAACGGGCTTCGATCCGGTGGCAGCAGAAGGCGGCAGTGCATCGATCGAGAAGATCGAAGCGGCAGCCGACGCTGGCATCTCGTCATTCGTCAGCCGTGAAGTCACGAAGCTGGATCGGCCGGAACTGACTTCGGCTTCGATCATCGTATCGGGTGGACGCGGCCTCGGCAATGGCGAGAACTACACGACGGTGCTCGAACCGCTCGCTGATAAACTCGGTGCTGCGCTGGGCGCGTCGCGCGCGGCGGTGGATGCGGGTTACGTGCCGAACAGCTATCAAGTGGGTCAGACGGGCAAGATCGTCGCGCCGCGGTTGTACGTGGCGGTCGGCATCTCGGGCGCGATTCAGCATCTGGCCGGGATGAAGGACAGCAAGGTCATCGTCGCCATCAACAAGGACCCGGAAGCGCCTATTTTCAGCGTCGCGGATTATGGTCTGGCTCAGGATCTTTTCGAAGCCGTTCCGGAGCTGACGACGATCGTGTGACACATCAACGCCCAAGGAAGGCTCGATGCGCAAAATTCGAATCGCGATGGTCGGCGCTGGATTGGCTGCAACGCCTCACGCGCTCGCATTGAATGAATTGCGTGAGGAAGTGGAGGTCGTGGCGGTCGTCGGCCGTTCGCCTGAACGAGTAGAACGGTTCGCCAGCGCGCATGGGTTTCCTGTCGGCGCGTCTGTCGATGCGATATTGAACGACGCGACCATCGACGCCATGCTCGTCCTCACGCCGCCGAATACGCATCTCGAACTGGTCGAACAGGCCGCCGCAATGCGCAAGCACGTGATGCTGGAGAAACCGCTCGATGTGTCGATGTCGCGCGCCACGCGCATCGTCGATATCTGCCGTACTGCGGAATGCAAACTCGGTGTGGTGTTTCAAAATCGCTTTCGTCCCGCCGTGCAGCGGCTGGCGGAAGTGAAGGCGAGTGGCGCGCTTGGTTCGATTGCATGCGCGGGACTCGATCTGCGCTGGTGGCGGCCGCAATCCTATTACGACGAACCGGGCCGTGGCACTTATGCGCGCGATGGCGGTGGCGTGTTGTTGACGCAGGCAATTCATTCGCTCGACATTCTTCTGTGGCTGGCGGGCGATGTGTCCTCGGTCGCGGCGGCTACCGCGACCACCGCGTTGCACACGATGGAGTCCGAGGACTTTGCAAGCGCTTCGCTTACGTTCGCGAGCGGCGCCGTGGGTCATCTTCTTGCAACCACGGCGGCGTTTCCGGGCTTTCCGGAGCGCATCGAGTTAATCGGCGATAAAGGCACGGCAACGCTCGAAGGCGGGCACTTGCGCGTGTTTTTCCGTGATGGAAGCATCGACGAGTTCCGCGATCCTTCGTCGTCGGGCTTCGGTGCGAAGCCGATGGACTTCTCGCACGCCGCGCATCGTGCGTTGTTGAAGGACTTTTTCGATGCCGTGCGGGATGATCGCGCGCCGAGCGTCAGCGGCGATGATGCGCTTCGTGTGCAGCGGTTGATCGAGCGCGTCACGGCGGATGCGGGGAGACGGTTGTAAAGCGTATGAGCGCACCGCTTGCCGGAACAATATGAGCACGGGACAATGGCGCTTTTCCAGAACAGCGGTTCGCGCCATCGAACATCCCGATCATGCCTACCATCAGCGCGCTATTCGTCTATCCAGTCAAGTCATGCGGCGCAATCGCACTCGATTGCGTGCAGCTTGCCGTTCACGGGTTTCCGTGGGATCGCCACTGGATGGTCATCGACGAAAACGGGCGCTTCGTCTCGCAACGCGAATTCCCGGCGATGGCGCGCATCATTCCAACGCTCACGGCAGATGCGCTCGTGCTGAATTCCCCCGATGCTGCCGAACCGCTCGAAGTGCCGCTTGCGCACGAGAAAGACCCGGCGCGCGTCGCCGTGAATGTCTGGCGCGATCACTTCGAGGCGTTCGACGAAGGCGTGAGCGCCGCGCGCTGGTTCTCCGCACGCCTCGGCGTTCCCGTGCGGCTCGTGCGCTTTGCCGACGACGTCACGCGCCTCGCGAGCAAGACGTGGACGCGCGATGCCGACGCACCCACGCAATTCACCGATGGCTTTCCGCTGCTCGTCACCAACCACGCCTCGCTCGACGATCTCAACGCGCGTCTCGAAGCAAAGGGCGCGCCGCGCGTGCCGATGAATCGCTTCAGGCCCAATGTCGTCTTGAGCGGTCTCGACGCCTTCGAGGAAGACTTCATCGATACGATCTCGGTCGATGGCATCGTGTTGCGCATGGTGAAGCCGTGCGCGCGCTGTCCGATCACGACGGTCGATCAGACGCACGGCGTGCGCGACGCGCAATGGCCCAACGAACCGCTCGACGTGATGATGGGCTGGCGCGCTAATGCTCGTGTAGATGGCGGCCTCACGTTCGGGCAGAACGCGATTGCTCTTGACGGCGCGGGCCGTGAGTTGCGCGTGGGCGCGAGCGTCGACTATGAACTGAGTTTTTCCGACGACTTTTAAGGCGCGTCCCTCTTCCTCTTAAGCGCGGCATTGCGCGTGCTGGTTTTTGGCGGCGCGAAGGTGCGCGATGCATCGAGCAATGCTAGGGCCGTTTCCGCGCTCGCACTTGAGCGGCCTCTGAGTGAACTCGTTGTCCTGCGCTTGTCGTCGAGCAGCTACACCTAAAGTGATGCATGCGTCGCAATCGTCGAACACGCTGCTTCGCGCGTGTCGTCAGAACGCGGTGGCCGTTGCATTGTCGCAGCGCGAGCCACCGTCGATCGACCCACGAATGTCCCGCTGAACCCGTCTTCCGGGTGACGTGCATGGTTTGTCCGACGACGCGCTGACTGGCTGCACCAGTTGCGGATTTGCGTTCATCTGCGAATTGCCGACGACACTCGAAAGGTACATGGCCGAGTCTTGTGGCGAAGCCGGATTTTCTGCGCGTGCCGTACAGGTCAGACAGGTCGTGAGTGCAGCCAGCAGGATGGAAAGTCGCATGACAGGACCTCGAAGATGAACGTTGAGCGGCGTGACGTGTATTCCTGGCTTCTGCCGCGATTTAGCCAGATTGGTGCATTGCACAACGTCAGGTTTCTCTGGCCAAAAAGCGTTGTCAACCGGATAAATTTGCTGGCGGAGTATCTTCGACGCGGTGGACGATTTATCGCTCGTGGTTTTTCGAGGGAGCATGTCGTACCGTCGCTTTGATCGGACGCAAAAAAAGCCCGCTAACAAGCGGGCTAAAACACTTCACCCAGAGGGCCGCAAGGAGATACGGTCCTCTCGTTGAGGCTCGGACTTAACGGCAAGAATCAACGAGAGAAGAAGGCACGTGGTCCTTCCCTCTCTGAGCCTGCGAGCCCTTAGGCCTTCATACCGACGAACATGCTGCCGAGCGCATCGACCGACTTGGTGATGCTCTTGACGTCTACGTTCGTGTGTTGCGAGGCATCGACTTGCGTGACCGGTGCGACGTTGATTTGCGGGCTCGCGAAAGACACGCCGCCTGCCTGATAGTTCGAGTTGACGCCGGTGTTCGAGAAGATCGAGAAGCCGCCCGCGATGGAGCCCATTGCAGCGCGATCGAGTTCTTTCTCAGCAGCAAGGTTCTTGATGGTCAACATGATAATTCCCCTAAGAAATGTGTTTGGATGGTGTGAATTAAAGCGCCAAGCCGCCGAGCAGGCTGCCCACAGCGGTGATCGACTTGTTGACGGTCTTGAGATCGACGTTGGTGGTGGTCGATGCATCGACTTGCGAAACAGGTGCAATGTTCGCTTGCGGCGAAGCGAACGACACGCCGCCAGCTTGCACGTTGCTGTTGATACCGGCGTTCGAGAAGAGCGAATTACCGCCCGTGATGGCGCTCATTTCAGCGCGGTCGAGTTCCTTGGAAGCAACGAGGTTCTTGATGGTCAGCATGATGAATCTCCTAAACGATGTGATTGGATGGTGTGAATTAAAGCGCCATGCCGCCGAGCAGGCTGCCCACGGCGGTAATCGACTTGTTGACGGTCTTGAGATCGACGTTTGTGGTGGTCGATGCATCGACTTGCGTGACAGGTGCAATGTTCGCTTGCGGCGAAGCGAAGGACAGACCGCCTGCTTGAACGTTGCTGTTGATACCGGCGTTCGAGAAGAACGAGCTACCGCCCGTGATGGCGCCCATTTCAGCACGGTCGAGTTCTTTGGAAGCGGCGAGGTCTTTGATCGTCAGCATGGTGAATCTCCTAAGTGGTTGGGTTGGTCGAGCGATAACTTGTTACGCTCGCAGCTACATATGCGAGAGGCATGCCAAGCAAGCCACCAAGGCGGTTACTATTTTCTAAGTGAATGAATTTAAACGCTAAAAATTATAAAGACGGCTTTTAAGGGCAAGCGTCCATACGCATTCGAAATTGGGGGTGTATTAAAGCGGCAGACAGCGCTCTAGAAAGTGAACGTCACAAACAGACACCTTGGGACTTGTCTCCGACCCACGATCTCCAAGGCAGACGCGGCTGCGCTTTGAAGGTCTGTTGTCGAGTGCCAAGAGTACATGGCAAGGAGAGCCCGCACGCAATGGCGTCAATCGAATGATGGTTCGAACTCGCTAAGCCACAATGCACTCGTGTCGGCACCGCAGACGAATCCGTCGACGCGCCGAAGGCAACGAATCAAGCGGAGACCGTGCAATTAAGTTCAGCGACTGAAACATGCGATCGTTAAGTCGGGCGAGTTGACGATCTCAAAGGCGGATGACCTTGAGTAGGCCCAGACCATTCATCGGCGCAGTCTGGTTTACTCAACGTTGAAATCAATTGTTCTGAGTGCCTTTCACACCGAAAAAGATCGTCACGCCGTGACTTTCTTAACGTATGTTCCACGTGCCGCGGGCGCGATACCGCTAGCCGTACGCAACGTCAGCTTAGCCACCGGCTTACCGCTCGCACGATCGATTAGCTGCGAGTGCTTTTCGCCGCGTGCGAAAAGGTTGGCTTCACCCCATTGCCGCAACGTGACAATCACGGGGAACAGCGCTTCGCCCTTCGGCGTTAGCGCATATTCCTGATAGGCGGAGCCGTCCGACGCAGGAACCACTTCGAGCACGGCCGCATCGACGAGGAGTCGCAAGCGGTCGGTGAGAATATTGCGCGCGATCCCGAGACTTTCCTGAAACTCGCCGAAGCGACGCACGCCGTCGAACGCATCGCGCACGATAAGCAGCGCCCATCGCTCGCCCACGATATCGAGTGCCCGTGCGACGGGACACGATGAATCCGCAAGACTTTTGCGCTGCGCCATTTGCATTTCTCCAGTCAAATCCGAACCGATATCCGTCTTAGCGACCCACCTCAACCAGTTGCATTTTAAAACAAGTTTGTCTAGACTGGATTCTAGTTGCATTGTGAAACTAGTTAAAGATATAAGGGCAGGGCGATCCATGAATGCTGGAAGCACACCGTGCGACGCGACAGAACAAATCGACATTCCCGCAGAACATGCGCCTAGCTCACTGCCGTCCGTCCTCGTTTTGCTGCTCGCAGTGTGCTGCGCGGTAAGTGTCGCGAACGTCTACTACGCGCAGCCCCTGCTCGACGCCATTGCCGAAGACTTCCGCATTACGCAGGCAGCCGTTGGCGGCGTCATCACGGCAACGCAAGTTGGCTGCGCGCTGGCGTTGTTGCTGGTCGTACCGCTTGGCGATCTGCTTAACCGCAAGGTCTTGATGTGCATACAGCTCGTCTTTCTCACGGCTGCTCTGGCCATGGTCGGCTTCGCGCATTCGCCGGCGATATTGCTCATCGGCATGGTCGGCGTCGGCATGCTGGGCACCGCGATGACGCAAGGATTGATCGCGTACGCGGCGACACTTGCGCATCAATCGGAACGCGGTCGCGTAGTTGGCGCCGCGCAAAGCGGCGTGGTAGTCGGGTTGCTAATGGCGCGTTGCTTCGCTGGCGTCATCACCGACCTTGCAGGATGGCGCTCGGTGTATCTCATATCGGGTCTATTGGCGGCCGTCATGCTGCTCGTGCTTTGGAACGCAGTGCCGACGCCGCGCATGAGCCCGCTCAAGCTGACCTACGCTCAACTGCTAAGGTCGATGTTCATGCTGCTTGCATCCGAGCGCGTGTTGCGGGTTCGTGGCGTGATCGGCCTTTTCATGTTCGCGGCGTTCAGTATTTTCTGGAGCGCGCTGGTCTTGCCGCTCAGCGCGCCGCCGCACTCGCTGTCGCATACACAGATCGGCGCGTTCGGGCTGGTCGGCGCAATCGGGGCGCTGGCCGCAGCGAGGGCGGGCTATCTGGCCGACCGAGGTCTCGGTCAGTGGACCACTGGCATCGCGCTGATCTGTCTTGTGACTTCGTGGATACCCATAAGCCTCATGTCGCAGAGCATGATCGCGTTGATGGTGGGAATCGCGTTGCTCGACCTCGGCGGCCAGGCAGTGCACGTGGTCAATCAAAGCATGATTTTGAGCGGCCAGACTGCGTCGCACGGGCGTCTCGTGGGCTGCTACATGCTTTTCTATTCGGCGGGGAGCGGTATCGGCGCGGCGGCGTCCACTTACGTGTATGCGCAAGCGGGCTGGATGGGTGTCTGCGTCCTCGGGTTCGCCGTAAGTGTGGCTGCGCTCGTTTTCTGGGCCGTTACCTTGCGTTCGCAAAATCGCTAAGCGACGACTCATGCAAAGCCGCTTCGCAAGAAAGGCGAAGCGGCAAATGACGCTTGTCCAGGCGATGTCGACGGGAGACGAATACACCGCACCGAAGAGCAAAATTTTCGATGCTAAGAAGCCGTTAGGAAGGCTATAATTCGCCGCGCAAGGCAGAAACCGCACTACGTAGGCTCTGGATCAACAAGGAGAACCGCCGTGCTTCCATCTGACCGCAATAACGACAAACCTTCCAGCTCGGGACGCCGGCAGTTCCTCGGTTTCACCGGCGCAGGCATGCTAGCGACACTGCTGCCCGGTTGCGGCGGCGACGACAACCACGCCGCCTCTTACCCGCAGACCATTGCGATGGGCCAGCAGGCTATCCAGCAAGCCATCGGCAATACGGCGCAGCCCGTGGCCGCCATCTCGGTTGCCATGCTCAAGGGCAACGACGTCGTGTGGCAGCAGGCGTTCGGCGCATCGTCGGTGCCGAGCCAGACCCAGGCCACGACAGCGACGCGCTTCAATATCGGATCGGTCAGCAAGCTGTTTGCAGGGCTTGCCGCAACGATCCTCCAGGACCGTGGACTGATTACGCTCGATACTCCCATCGTCCGCTATCTGCCCACGTTCTCGATGCTTTCCCCCGAGTACACGCGAATCACGACACGCCATCTGCTGTCGCATTCGTCGGGTTTTCCCGGTACCAATTCGCGCAATCTCTTCACGTTCTCGCCGGTTCCCGGCTATGCGGCCGACACGCAGGCCGAGCTCGCCAACACTCATCTGAAGCATTTGCCGGGCGAGCTTGCGGTGTATTGCAACGACGGCTTCACGATGGTGGAGCAACTCGTCCTGGCAATGACCGGGCAAAGCTTCGCGAGCTTCGTCGAGACGAACATTCTCGCGCCGCTGAAGATGACCAATTCGAGTTATCTGACAAGTGTGCCGACCGATGGCTCGTTCTCGTATCCCTATGTGAACGGCACGCAATATCAGGAGTTCGTCAACGCTTACGCGACGGGCGGGCTGAGTTCGACGCCCGGCGACATGATGAATCTCGCGCGGATGTTCCTCGGCGGCGGCGCGTTCGAGGGCAAGCAGATCGTGTCCGCGGCGGGCATCGCGCAGATGGGTACGGACCAGACGGCGGGGCTCCTGATCAATCCATCACCGGAATGGCGTTGGGGTCTCGCATGGGATTCAGTCGTGCAACCGGGGCTGGCCGCTGCCGGCGTTCTCGGATGGGAAAAGGACGGCGGCACGGCCTTCTTCACGAGCGAATTCTTCATCGTGCCGAAGGCGCAACTGGCGTTGATGGTGACCGGCAATACGGGCTACGACGCGCGCAAGCTTGCGGAGAGCATCGTGCTTTCGGCATTGAAAGAGGACGGCACCATCGCCGCGCTGCCGCCCACGGTCGGCGGCACGGCGCCTTCAGCGGCTACGGGTCCGGTTATTGCGGACACGGCCGGCATCTACGGCAACTCGGACTCGCCGCTTCAGGTGATCGCCAACGGCGACGGCAGTGTGCAACTCAACCAGTGGAATGGTGTGACGCGCGCGTGGGGGCAGCTTGGCGCGGGCGCCTATCAGTACCGCAGCGACGGATGGTACTGGAGCAATAGCGATACGGCCTCGTACCGTTTCGCGGTCGTCACCGGAACCGACGAGGACGGCACCCCATTCAGCTATCGTTATCTGATGAAGCGCGTCGTCCCTGGCGCGGGCTATGCCTTCCTTACGTTACCCATCGGCCAGCACCTTGCCGCGCTCGCACCACTCGACGCCGCGTGGCAGCAACGCCTCGGCACGCAATGGCGCGTGACGAACGACTCGCCGACAGCGGTGCCAATAGTGGTCGACGGCAACGAGCCCGCGTATCTCACCAGCCTGCCCGAATTGCCGGGCTACGTACTGTACGGCAATAGCGACCTTCGCTATCAACTCTTCGTGCCGCTTGCAGATGACCGCGGCGGCATGTCGGTTAAGGTGCCGGGCAACTTCGGCCGCGATCTCTACGAGATTCGCTTTGCATCGGCGAGCAACGCCACCACGCTAACCTTGGGCAGTTCGATTTACGCGCAGGTGTAACGCCCTCACGACGAAAGCCGTGTCGACGCCTCGCGCGTCGACACGCATCGGCACGTCTAGCAAACCCTCACGTTCACGTCAAAAGAACCACACGTCTGGTGCCTTGTCGCCATGCGTATGCGTAATGTAATCCATCACGCGAAACGGCTTGCTAAGGGTCGCCTAAGTATCCAAAGCTTAGTATGGCCTTAATCATCGCGATCTCAGTCAAGGCTCATCGAAGCGAAAGATGGTGCGCGTCGCGGCTGGCATGTGGTGTGGTTTGTCGGACGGCGAAGCGCGCAACGGGTGCGCATGAATGACGTATTCAGACGCCGAGACGCACCATCCAAAACTCCGTGGAGTACGAGTGTTGAACAACGCAAGGAGCTGGGCGCCCAGAGGCGCCTGGCGCTATGGAGTGGCACTGGTCGCCGCGCTCGCTGCCTTCGGTGCGCGAGAGTTGATGCACCCCGTGCTGGAAGCGCACATGCCTGCACTTTTCTTCACGGTCGCGGCGGTCCTCGTGGGGTTCTTTCTCGGTATTGGTCCAGCCATACTCGTGGTGGCCATTGGCGTGCCTATCGCCGACTATTTTTTCGTACCACCCTATGCCAACTTCGGATACTTCGACAAAGAGGACGTGATTCTTTTCGTTGCTTTCCCAACGGCTACGCTTCTTTTCCTCTGCATGATCGAGTGGCTTAGACGCACTCAACACGAAGCCAGACTTTTTGCCGAAGTCGCGCGGTCCCGACATCAAATGCTTTTACGGTCCGACAAGCGTAGAAGAAGCGCGGAGGCGTCGCATTTGATTTCAGACCGATTGCTTCGTCAGTTCACGGACGAAAGCGCCGATATTCTATACATAGGGAAGGTTGGGTCGTCCTATGAGTACGTCAACGAATCGTTCGAAAAAGAACTTGCGCCGTTGGAAGGAGAATCGGCTTCATCGCGACTAATGGCGACATTTTCCGAAAGCGACGCGTCTACATTTGCCTCGGCCTTCGAACAATCGAGCGACGAGGTCACAAGAAGCTGGGTTGTCAGATTGCCTCGCCGTGATGTCGTTGGTTCCGATTTGACATGTCGCTTGGAGCGCTTTCCTACCTCGCACGGCGCGTATCTGATTTTGAAAGTTCCGCCCGAGTCTGTTGAATGAGCGCTCAAAACCTATTGATGCAGGATATCGTCCACGCCGCAAGCAGCCGAAATCATGCTGTCTTATTGCTTCATGGCTTGAGAAGCACGCCGCAGGAAATGGGTTATGTGGCCCGGGCGCTCGTCAAACAAGGCTTTGCCGTGCATGTCCCATACCTGCCCGGGTATGGACTTGGAACCGAATGCGGCACGTCCGTCGAGTGGCGCGAGCAGGTCAGGGCGCATTATCGAAAACTCGCGGGCGCGTATGGCAGCGTGTCGGTAGGCGGTCTTTGCATTGGCGCCACATTGGCGCTTGCGCTCGCCATAGAGGAGCCTGAAATTCTTGCGCTGTCGTTACTCTCCGTCACGCTCGACTACGACGGCTGGACCATTCCCTGGTATCACTGGATGCTAGGTCTCGCCTATAAAACACCGATCCGGAATTTCTACAGCTTGCGTGAGCGCTCGCCCTTCGGTTTGAAGAACGAGGCGCTAAGGGCAAAAGTGGCAAAGAGCATGCAGCGTCGAGGGGATTCCGAAATCGGCGCCGCCACTTTATCGATGCACCATATCTTCGAAGCCAAAGCCTTGGCGAAATACGTAACCAAAAACATCGCAAAGATCAGAGCAGATTGCCTGCTGATTCATGCAATAGACGACGACATCTCCACCACCGCGAACGCCGATCTCGTGTATCGCGGTATCGGTTCGACACGTCGACGCAAGATTTTCCTCGACGACTGCTATCACATCATCACGATGGACAATGAACGCGATCTGGTTGCTCGCGAAACGCATTATTTTTTTGAAGAGGCGGCCAAGCTGAAGAACGATGGCTTGAATGCAGTCTCTGTCGCGCGAGCGCAAGGAACGCGGCGTCAGGCTACCCACTCGCTCGCGGAATCTGGCGTCTTCGCGAAGTGGTTTCGCCGCGACCTTTGACGTGACGGTAATGTCCAGCTTTTGCTTCCATCACGACACCGCCACTCCCAGCGCGTGCCCGATGCCGAACGTGAACGCGGCAGTAGCCAGTCCCACGACAACCTGGCGCATCGCCGAGAAGCTTGCGCTGCGGCCATTGAAGAGCGACGTGAACATGCCGATAGCCACCAGCGCCAGCACACTGAAGCCGATGCACTGAACAATGGCGGTTGTGCCGGACGTCCACAGAAACGGCATCGTGGGAAAAATAGCGCCGGCGGCGAACAGACAAAACGACACGGCCGCCGCGGACCAAGGGTTGCCACCGAGTTCAGCCGGGTCCAGACCCAGTTCCTCGCGCACGAGCACATCCAGCGCCTTGTCCTTGTCTTGCATGATCTGCGCGGCCACGCGCCTCGCTTCTTCCACGCTCAGTCCTTTCGCCTTGTAGATGAGCGTCAACTCGTGTTCTTCCGATTCCGGGCTGTGCTCGAGTTCGTTCTCTTCCTTCGATACCTGTGCCTGCGCAAGCTCGCGTGCATTGGTCACCGAAAGCCATTCGCCCAGTGCCATCGAACAGGCGCCGGCAATCAATCCGGCAAGCGCGGTCAGCAGGATGGCCTTGTTGCCCGTGCCAGCGCCCGCCACGCCCATGATCAGGCAGAAGTTCGAGACGAGGCCGTCGTTGGCGCCGAGCACGGCGGCGCGCAAGTCGTTGCCGGATGAAACGCCGCGATGCCACGACTCGCCTTGCGCGATGTCCGCGCCTTGCGACGCCGCGGGCATGCCCGAGTTCGCCATTGCCTGCACGACGCTCGCATGTCGTTGCTCGTCTTCCGACATGCGTGCGGTGTCCGGATTGCCCGCGTACTTGTTGCGGTCGGCAAACTCCGCAGCCGCAATCGACGGAAGCACGAAGCGCGGTCCGAGCAAATGGACGAGCGCTTGCATGAGATAAGTCTTGGCATTGAAACCGGAAGGCGCCTTTTTTCCGTTTGCCCTGAGTTTATCGGCCCACACGAGTGCATGCATTCGTTCGGATGCGGCGAGTTCGCTAAAGACTTCGCTCCGAGAGCGGTCTTGTTCCACGCGTGACAGCGTCTCGTAGATCGCGGCGCTGTGAAGTTCATCGGCGAGGTTTGCCCGAAATTTTCTGAGTTCTTGTGCGGAAGCCATGTCGTTTCCCATCGCGCGCACTTCTTGCCTTTCGCATGGAGGCGCGCAAAAAATATTCAAGCGACTCTCATCTCAGATGAGAATAAAAACACTTCTAACTCTGCTCACGGTTTTGCGAGCCCAGATGCACAAACGGGCGACCAGCCTTTGAAGGATGGTCGCCCGAATGGGAAATCGAACTGCATGATCGATGGAACAAAGATGCGGTAAGCCCGTTGCGTCAACGCTGCGTCATGCCTCGACGAGACACGTGCTGCGCTACCGTATCACGAAGTTGGGAGGAGCGATTCACTGCACCACACAAATATGCCGCAAAAACGAAAGCATTCGACATCGTCATCCAATGCTTGAACAATCGCTTCCCGATCCAAGCTAGGCGAGATACTTGCTTACAAGAGCGCCAACCCATTCAGTCTCCCTATCTTGATGCCGCGACCGTCGTTCTCCGCTCAGCTCTTTGCGCTCTGGATACTCGTGGCGGTCCTCTGCGGGCTGCTCACGGCCGCCGTGTGGCTCATGCTTTCCTCGGCGCTCGGCGAGCGCGTCACCGCCGCGAAAAGCCAGGCAACCGCAGCCTGCACGGCGGTCGCATCGCGCTATGACTTGTCGATGCAACGTCCCGGCGAAACCAATCTCGATCTCATGCACGCGGTCCTCGACCTCGTGCTGATCCGCACCGATGGCATCGAAGGCGGCTTCTGGACCGCGGCTCCTGCAAAGGGCGCACCGAACGGCTTTCTCGCGTACGCCTTTCCCACGTACGAAGGCAGCGGCGTGAAGCGCGATGTCCCCGAGGCCGAAACGCCGCTCATTCTGCGAACGCTAGAAAATGCGGCGAGCGCGAGCCAGATGCAAGAGGATGTCGTGTCGAGCGGCGGCGATGCCGTGGTCGCCGTCGCGTGTCCCGTGCCGCGCCATACAGGCCTCTTTGCGTGGATGCTGACGCGCGCGCATCCACCGCTCGGGCCGTATGGAGAGCGTGCCGCGAGCATTCTCGCGGGCGTGCTTACCATCATCGTCGTGCTTGCGCTCTTTCTTGCGCTGGCCCTCAGGCGCTGGAAACGCAACCTCACGCGGCTCGAACAGGCGCTTGCGCCAGCGGGCGCGTTCGAGCAAGGCAAGCGGCTGGAACGGCTCGGCGAGCAGGACCTGGATCAGATCGTCGCGGCGCTCAATCGATACGTCGAACGCGCCGAGCGCCTGCAGCGCGAAGCGAACGCACTGAGCACACAACTCGCGCAGGCGGAGCGGTTCAGCACGCTGGGCAAGATGGCCGCGCAGATCGCGCACGAAATACGCAACCCCGCAGGCGCCATGCGTCTGAAAGCGGAAAACGCGCTTGCTGGCGACGCCACGCGCCGCGGAGCCGCGTTGAAGACGATCATCGAGCAGGTGGGCCGCATCGAATCACAGGTGACGAGCCTGCTTGCCCTGACGCAGCCCGTGACCATCGACGCGCGCGCGGTCGACCCGCACGTCTGGCTCGCGGAGATCGTGCAGTCGCATGAGTCGCGCGCGCAATGCCGGGACGTCTCCCTGCACGCGGAGGTCGAGACAGGCGCGACCCAGCCCGTCTTCGATCCCGCGCAACTGGCGCGCGCGCTCGACAACCTGGTGGTCAACGCGTTGCGGCATGCGCCGCCGGGCGGACACGTAACGGTGCGCGTGCATGGCGCACAATGTGCGCAGGGCAAACGTCTGCGAATCGAAGTCATCGACGATGGTTCCGGCGTGAACGTGGCCGAACGAGAGCGCATTTTCGAGCCGTTCGTGACGGGGCGCCCCGACGGCTCGGGGCTCGGTCTTGCCGTGGTTCGTGAGATTGCATCGGCGCATGGCGGGCGCGCCTTTCTTGCGGAAGATTCCAACGTGACGCGCTTTGTGATCGATTTGCCATGGCGACCATACTGATCATCGACGACGACGACGCCTTCCGCGAAGGCCTCGCCGAAACCGTTCAGGACTTGGGTCATACGCCGCTCGAAGCGCGCTCCGGCGAGGCGGCGTTCGAGCGGCTGCGCGAGCACGACACCCCCGGCTGCATCTTTCTCGACTTCCGGCTGCCCGGTGCGGACGGTCTCTCGGTTCTGGAATCGCTGCGCGAGAACGCAGACCTTCGACGCGTGCCTGTGGCAATGCTCACCGCGCACGCGACGAGCGACAACACCATCGGCGCAATGCGGCTCGGCGCGTTCGAGCATTTAACCAAGCCCGTCGGCCGCGACGAGATCGCCGCGTTGCTCGAACGCATGCTCGCCGCGCACGCCGATGCGCCCGCCGCCGCGTCGCCAGCATTCGCCGACGAAGCGCGGTCGCGCGAGCCGCAGTTGCTCGGCATCAGCGAAACCATGCGCGACGTGCAAAAGCGTCTTGGCCGCGCGGCGGGCACGAGTTCGACCGTGCTCATCACCGGCGAAACGGGCACGGGCAAGGAAGTGGCGGCGCACGTGCTGCATCGCGCGTCGGCGCGCGCCGGGGGACCGTTCGTCGCCGTGAACTGTGCGGCGATTCCAGCGGACTTGCTCGAGAGCGAGCTCTTCGGGCATGGCAAGGGCGCGTTCACTGGCGCGCATGCGCAACGGCGCGGGCGCTTCGAAGAGGCGCACGGCGGCACGCTGTTCCTCGATGAAGTGGGCGACATGCCGCTTGCCATGCAGGCGAAGCTCTTGCGCGTGGTTCAGGAGCGCCAGGTCACGCCGCTCGGCGCGAATCAAACCATAGCCGTCGATGTGCGCATCGTGGCCGCAACGCATCGCGACCTGCCGGCCATGGTCGCGGCAGGTACGTTCCGTCAGGATTTGCTGTACCGGCTCGACGTGATTCCGCTGCATATGCCGCCTTTGCGTGAACGCGTCGCGGACATCTTGCCGCTCGCGGAGCACTTCCTCTCGACGCTCGCGGCATCGCCGGAAACGCGCAAGCATCTGTCATCCGATGCACAACGTCTGCTGGTCACCTTCGGCTGGCGCGGCAACGTCCGTGAACTCGCCAACGCCGTGGAAAGGGCGAGCGCGCTTGCGCCCGGCGCACTGCTCACGCGCGATGACTTCGCCTTTCTCTTCGATACCGCCGCCAGCGTCAACGACGCCATTCCCGCCAGTCTCGCCGAACTGCCGCTCAACGACGCGCTCGCGCAACTCGAACGGGCGCTGATCGTCCGTGCACTCGCACTCGCCGATGGCCATCGCGCAGAAGCCGCGCGCAGGCTCGGCATCAGCCGCCAGTCGCTCTATACGCGTCTGGCGAACGTCGACTCTTCCAATTCCGGCGACTGAGCAAACGGCGAGTGTCAAGCAACCGGACTGCGTGTGTCCGATTCCTTGACACCATGGTCGCGTGACATGGCGTTGCCCATAGGCTGCAAGGGGTCGAGGCTCATGGCATAGGGCTTGCAAAAGACTGCGCACCTAGTGGAGGAGTGAGTCATGCAATCGACCTCGAAGTATCCCATTCAACTCAACGCTGTTCGCGTGTTCGGCGCGGCGGCTTGTGCCGCTTTGCTCGTGACTAGCACGGGCTGCGTCGCTCAGACGCAAGCCGCGGCGACACCCGTTGCGCCACCGGCAGCGGCGCCCGTCGTACCGCCGCCGGTTGCCGCCGCGCCCGCACCGACTGCCATGCCCGCGCCGCCGCCTGGTCAGGCTCCGCTCGAATCAGCCGACGCCGGCACGGCAGTGGACACACGGGCCACGGTGGCCCGCTTCCTCACCAACCCGGATGGCGACGTCGACGGCTTTCTCACCGACGACGGCGCGCTCGTGCGCTTTCCGCCGCATATGAGCGCGCAGCTTGTCTCCGCGATGCGTCCCGGCGACAGCGTGCAAATCAGCGGCTTGCGCGATGCGGGCGGCAATCTCAAGGCACAACGCATCGCGGATTCGAGAAGCGGCCAGCAACTCGTCGATACGCCGCCGCTTCCGGGCGCGCAACCCATGCCGCGTGAATTGCGTGGCGCGGGGCTCGCGCATCTGAGCGCACAGGGGCAAGTGGCCCATGTCACGACCGCTCCGCGCGGCGAACCGGACGGCGTGATTCTCGCGGATGGCACCGTCATCAAGCTCACGCCTCCGGTCGCGCAGCAGTTTCCGAGTCTTGTCCACACGGGCGCGAAGGTATCCGCGCAAGGCTATGGCACGCGCAATCAGTACGGCACCGCGCTTCAGGCAACGGCATTCGGCGCACCGGGAAAACTCACGCGGCTTTATGACCGCGCTCCGGCCAACCCTTGAAGCTGCCGGTTACAAGCGAACTTTCATCGACATCTGAACGAGGAATCAAAACATGCATTGGATCGACCCTGACAGCCTTCCCGAAACGCGTGGCACCGTGACGCGCTTCCTTCTGAATCCGCACGGCGAACTGGATGGCTTCGTGCTCGGCGCCCGTCATGCGCGGCAGGTTCATTTTCCGCCTCATCTGTCTCGCCAGATCGCGCGGCAAATCGCCGTGGGCGATGAAGTCGACGTGCGTGGCGTGAAGCCGCGCGGAGCGGACATGATCGCGGCGGTCGCGCTCGTGACGAAGACGGGCAAGGTCATTCTCGACGAAGGCCCGCATCGCGATGGCAAGCCGCATGAGAAGCCGCACGTCGAGCGCGAGCCGATCGACGCGAGCGGTGAAGTGGTGCTCTCGCTCTTCGGTCCGAAGGGCGAGTTACGCGGCGCATTGCTCGACGATGGCACGTCGTTGCGCATGCCGCCGCATGCCGCCGCCGAACTGGTCGCGTATCTGACTCCGGGCGCGCATGTCCAGGCGTGGGGGCATGGCGTCAAAAATCGTCATGGCTGCACGATCGAAGTGGACGAGATCGCCGAACTGATCGACGCGTAAAGCAAGCACGACGAGGAGAGCGACATGCTGAGTTGGGTGCATTTCGGGGATCTGCACGCTTCATTCGACGATGGTTACCAAAGCCTGAACCACCTGAAGAGGTGATCGCCCAATGAATCCTCTCTACGCGCTGGAAGGCCTGAACTTCTTCATGGCCGATGTGCAAGCCGGCATCGGACCATTTCTCGGGGTCTTTTTGCAGGCTCAGGGCTGGCATACGGATGCTATCGGAACCGTGATGACGCTCGGCGGCATTGCGGGGATGCTCGCGACCTCGCCAGCGGGCGCACTCGTCGATGCCACGCGTTACAAGCGCGGCCTGATCGTCGTGGCAGGCGTGATGACGACGCTCGCCTCGCTCGTGCTATGGGTATCGCACGATTACTGGATGGTCGCCGCCTCGCAGATCCTCACTGCGGTGACGGGCGCGGCGCTCGGTCCGGCGGTGGCTGGCGTCACGCTCGGCATGGTGCGCGAACGCGGTTTCGACCGGCAGTTCGGGCGCAACCAGGTGGCCAATCACGCAGGCAATGTCGTGGCTGCGGCGCTTTCTGGGTGGCTCGGCTGGCGTTTCGGCTTCGGCGCGGTGTTCGTGCTCGCGGGCTTGTTCGGCGCGATGACCGTGATCTCCACGCTTCTGATCCGGCGAGATTCGATCGATCACGATAGTGCGCGCGGGCTCGGCGCTTCGTCCTCGAAGGAGCGCGAGCGCGAGCACGCGAGCGGCTTTCGCATGCTGCTCACGTGCAAGCCGTTGCTGCTGCTTGCCGCTTCACTCGCGATGTTCCACCTCGGCAATGCGGCGATGTTGCCGCTCTATGGCCTTGCCGTCGTCGCGGCACACAAGGGCGATCCAAGCGCCTTTACCGCGCAAACCATCGTCATCGCGCAACTCGTGATGGTGGCCGCCGCGTTTTTCGCAAGCCGGATCATTCAACGTATCGGTTACTGGGGCGTGATTCTCATCACCTTTCTTGCACTGCCGCTGCGCGGTCTGGTCGCGGCGATGTTCATCAACGCCTGGGGCGTGTGGCCCGTGCAGGCGCTGGACGGCATCGGCGCGGGGCTGCAAAGCGTGGCCGTTCCCGCGCTCGTCGTGCGCTTGCTGCAAGGCACGGGGCGCGTGAATGTCGGGCAGGGCGTGGTGATGACCGTGCAGGGAATCGGCGCGGCGCTCAGTCCGGCGCTCGGCGGCATGCTCGCCCAGCACTTCGGTTATAAGGTTGCGTTTCTCGTACTCGGAGCCGTGTCCATCGGCTCGCTCTTGTTATGGCTATTCTTTGGCAGCGCGCTCAAGAAGGCATGCGGCATCCATCGCGATTCTGCCAACGAACCCTCTCTCGCTACATGAATCCGATTTTTCTCTCCTGGGGCATCGGGCTTGCCGCGACTGCCGGCGTCATCCTGCGTCCCTTCAAATGGCCCGAGGCGATCTGGGCGGTCACGGGCGCCGTGTTGCTCGTCGCGCTCGGGTTGCTACCGCTGAATCTCGCGTGGCAGGCGATAGGCAAGGGAAGCGACGTCTACCTGTTTCTCATCGGCATGATGCTGCTGTCGGAACTCGGCAGGCGCGAAGGCCTGTTCGACTGGATCGCGGTGCTTGCCGTGAACCATGCCAAGGGCTCGCCCCGAAAGCTCCTTTTGCTCGTGTATCTCGTCGGTGTCGTGGTGACGACGTTCCTTTCGAACGATGCCGCCGCCGTCGTGCTCACGCCCGCTGTTTTCGCTGCGGCGAGGAAGGCGCATACGAAGCCGTTGCCGCTCTTGTACGTGTGCGCGTTCATCGCCAACGCGGCGAGCTTCGTGTTGCCGATTTCGAACCCGGCGAATCTCGTGCTTTACGCGAATCACACGCCCGCGCTGGGCTCGTGGATTGCGCGATTTGCCTTGCCTTCGGTGTTGTCGATCGTTGCGACGTATTTCATGCTGCGCTGGACGCAGCGTGACGAACTCGCTGGCTCGTGCGCTCGCGATCTGAACGTCGAACCGCTCAGCGCGAACGGCAAAGTGACGCTCGCGGGCATCGGCGTCACGGCGGTGGCTCTGCTCACCGTCTCCGCGTTCGACATGCAACTTGGCCTGCCCACCGCGATCCTCGGCGTCGGCACCGCTTTGGTGGTGCTCATGAAAGAACGTCAATCTCCGGTCGAGCTGATGAGCGAGATATCGTGGAGCGTGCTGCCGCTCGTGGCTGGCCTCTTCGTGCTCGTGGAGATGCTGGCGCATACGGGCGTCGTCGCGGCGCTTTCGCATTTGCTGGCGCTCGCGTCGCAGCAGAATCAGACCGTGACGGCGGCGGTGTCGGGCGTGGTCATCGCGCTCGGCAGCAACGCCATCAACAACTTGCCAGCGGGTCTCATTGCAAGCGCGACCGTGCTGCAAGCACATAGCCCCGAACGCGTGATCGATGCGTTGCTGATCGGCGTGGACCTCGGTCCCAATCTCTCGATCACCGGTTCGCTGGCGACCATTCTCTGGCTCTCGTCCATCCGGCGCGAAGGCGAGGAAGTGAGCTTCATGCAGTTCCTGAAGGTCGGTGCGATCGTCATGCTGCCCGCGCTCTTATTGAGCCTCGGCGCGCGGCTCTTAGTCGGAAATTGAGCTCAGGCATTCGAAGACAAACAATGAGCAGCGCGTGGCTAGTCACGCTCCGCACGAGCAGCCGCTCAACCTCGACTGACCGAGTTCGGGCACACGGGTCGCCGCGAACCTACACGCCGCGACGCAGCGCATCGGCAACGACGACGAACGCAGGAGTCGGCTGACGTCGGCTGGGATAGTAAAGATGAAAGCCTGAAAACGACGGGCACCAGTCGGGCAGCACCCGCAAGAGCGCACCGCTGTCGATCTGCGATAAGACCCGCTGTTCGGGCACGAAGGCGAGGCCCACTCCCGCAAGCGCGGCTTTCACGGCCATCGTCGCGCTATTGAAGACGAGTTGTCCCTCCACGCGCACGTTCAACTCGCGTCCGCCTTTCTTGAACTCCCACGCATAAATGCCGCCGGCCGTCGGCAGCCGGATGTTGATGCAGTTATGCGTCGTCAGGTCTCGCGGCGTCTTCGGCTTCGGATGCGCGGCGAAATAGTCGCGCGTGCCGACCACGGCCATGCGCACGTCGGGACCGATGCGCACCGCAACCATGTCCTTGGCCACTTGCTCGCCGAGCCGCACGCCCGCATCGAGCCTCTGTTCGACGATATCCGTGAGCCCGTTGTCGATGACGAGTTCGATCGTGATGTCCGGATAGTCGGGCAAAAGCCGTTCTATCACCGGCCATAGCAGCATTTCCGCCGCGTGTTCTCCAGCAGCGATGCGCACGGTGCCCGCCGGCGTATCCCGCAAGGCGGTGAGCGCGCTTAGTTCGACCTCGATCTCATCGAGCCTGGGGCCGACCGACTGGATCAGCCGTTCGCCAGCTTGAGTCGGCGATATATTGCGTGTCGTTCTGGTCAGGAGGCGAAGGCCCAGCCGTGCTTCGAGATTGCGCACCGTCTGACTCAGCGCAGACTGCGAAACGCCAAGCTTCGCGGCCGCCTTCGTGAAGCTGCCCTCGCGGGCGACAGCGAGAAACGCGGTGATATCGGACAGATCGGAACGTGCCATGATGATTTATAAGCCTGGCTTCTAACTTCATGCCGATTTTAGCTCTTTATCGCAGGAAGTCGCGTTGCTACATTGAACGTCGAGACAACTATTGCAAGGAACGCACATGCGGATCATCGAATGCGGCTCGCAGTCCTCGGCGACGGGCCCAGCTGAATATTTCACCGGAACGGTGAGGATCGACGCGCCGTTTGCGGGCGACGAACCCGCGCGCATCGGCGGCGCAACGGTGACGTTCGAACCAGGCGCGCGCACCGCGTGGCACACGCATCCGCTGGGTCAGACGCTGATCGTGATCGCGGGCCGCGGTTGGGTGCAGCGCGATGGCGGACCATTGGAGGACATCAGAGCGGGCGACATCGTCTGGATTGCGCCCGGAGAGAAGCACTGGCACGGCGCGACCGCCACCACGGCAATGACGCATATCGCCATTGCCGAGAAGCTCGACGGCAGTCCCGTCGACTGGATGGAAAAGGTCACGGACGAGCAGTATCGCGGCGGCGTGCCGGCAAACGACGAAGGAGTCGCATGATGAACCGACGTATTCTCGGGAAGAGTGGTCTCGAAGTATCGGCAATCGGCCTTGGCTGCATGGGACTGAGCTTTGCCTACGGCCCTGCAGCGGAGAAGGCCGATGCGATCGAACTCATCCGCTCTGCCTTCGAGCAAGGCGTGACTTTCTTCGATACAGCCGAAGCCTATGCGCAAGGCGCGAACGAAACACTGCTAGGCGAGGCACTTGCGCCGTTCCGCGATCAAGTCGTGATTGCAACGAAGTTCGGTTTCGAGGGCGGCGACGTGCAGAAGGGCGTCAACAGCAAGCCGGACAACATTCGCGCGGTGACGGACGCGGCGCTCAAGCGGTTGCGCACGGATCGCATCGACTTGCTTTATCAGCATCGCGTCGACCCCGAGGTGCCAATGGAAGATGTCGCCGGCGCCGTGAAGGACCTGATTCAGGAAGGCAAGGTCAGACATTTCGGCATGTCGGAAGCGGGCGTCGAGTCCATTCGCCGTGCGCACGCCGTGCAACCGGTTGCGGCTTTGCAAAGCGAATATTCGCTATGGTGGCGTGAGCCCGAGAAAGAAATCCTGCCGCTGCTCGAAGAACTCGGAATTGGCTTCGTGCCGTTCAGTCCGCTCGGCAAGGGTTTTTTGACGGGCGCAATCGACGCGAGCACTGGTTTCGATCAAACCGATTTTCGCAATGTCGTCCCGCGTTTCTCGGAAGAAAATCGCAAGGCAAATCAGGCGCTGGTCGACGTGGTCAAGCAGATCGCCACGAGTCTGAACGCGACGCCCGCGCAAGTCGCGCTCGCGTGGCTGCTCGCGCAAAAGCCGTGGATCGTGCCGATTCCCGGCACGACGAAGCTGCATCGACTGAAGGAAAACATTGGTGGTGCTTCCATTGAATTGACGGCGGACAATCTGCGCGATATCGATACGCGGCTCGCGAATGTAACCGTACAGGGTGAACGCTATCCCGCACATTTGCAGGCGCGTGTCGGCAAATGAATCGCCTGCCGATCAGCCAAGCCGATGCCATCGACCCGTCTCCGGGCACACATCGGCTGGCGCGCCTTCAAACCACACTTGCTCGTCATCCAGTTGCGACGAGCTCGCGCCATCCACATCGAACTCCACTTGCAGTGCTTGTGCCACGCAGGCGTTTTCGATCGGAAGTTCCCAGCTCAGGAACACTTGAACATAGTCCTCGTCGGGCGCGAAGTCGGACACGTTGAAGCTTTCGCTATCGCGTTGAATGACGCCATGAGGCTGGCCCGTATCGAAGATCATGGCGGTTCCACGTGTCAACGGAATGCGATGACTCGCAGCGGGGAAATGCACGTCCAGACCCTCTTCTTCGCTCAGAAAGAGATTGCAAAAGGCCGCGCCGCCATATTGCGCTCCGTCATGATGGTATCTCGCGCCACGACAGGCCATGAGCGCTATGTCGCTGGCGGCGAGCACGCCGGGTAGTCCGAGCGCGTTGGTCCAGTCGACGATAGCTCGCACGCAGTGCTTGTAGTCCGTCCAGCGCGCGCGAGTTCGCGCCAATGGCATGACCTCGACATCGCCGGGTTCGAGAACGAGCCGCGACGTCGCTTCTCTCTGCCAATCGGCGATGAGACTTGCAGGCGGCTCGGGCAAGTCGAGTGTGGTCGACAAAACGATGTCGCTCACGCGTCGGCTGCGGATGGCATCGCCGCTATAAAAAAAGGAAGTCAGCATGTCTCGAACGGGAAGGCGACATCCTCGCGCATCGACTCGCGCACGCACGTTGCAAACTCCAGCGCGGCAGGCTGGATCGATTGCGGCAATTGCAGACAGATGGCGAATGGCGGAAGGGCAGGCAAGCCGGCCTCATGATGCGCAAGCCTTTCGAGGTCGGTGGGTACGGTAAAGCCGAGCCATGCGGTGATCGCAAGGCCCGCCCGGACGGTGGCTGCGGTCGCCTCGATGTTGCCGCTCTCGAACACCGTGCGCCAAGCGATGCCTTCGTCCGCGAGCGCGCGCAGCACCATCGGACGGAAGGCACAGCGTTCGTCGACCATCGACAGCGGCAATGGGCGCTTGCGCCACGCGTCACTGCCGCGGCCCGTCACCCACACGAGCGGCTCGATGCGGATCACTTCGCCTTCGGCCTCGCTCGCAACGTATTCGACGAGCGACACATCCACCAGACCGCTGTTCAACGCGTTGCGCAGTTCGCGTGATGCGCCGCATACCAGCGAAATTTCCACGTGCGGATGAGCATCGGCGAACGATTTCATCGCGGGCGCGAGCGCGGTGACGAGGTCGTAGGGCACGCCAACGCGAAGGCTGCCGCTTAACGACTGCCCGGTCATGTCGGACCAAATATCGTCGTTGAGCCGCATCAACTGGCGCGCCTTCACGAGGAACTGTTCACCCTTGCGTGAGAGTTCGAGCTTGCGCGTCTTGCGCACGAACAAGAGGCAGTCGAGCAAGTCTTCAAGCCGTTTGACTTGCTGGCTGATGGCGCCTTGCGTCATGTGCAGCCGATTCGCGGCAACGGTCATGCTGCCGCTGTCGGCCACGGTGACGAAGGTGCGGATGAGATCGAGATCGAAGTTTCGAGGCATCGACGCATTATGCATCGTAATGCGTGCCATCAAGATTTTTGGTTTTGCTGATGCGTGGGCGATCAGTAGAGTGCAAGTCTCGATACCCGCACGCATGTTCATGGCCTCCCTCAACCTCCCGCTTTTTCTCTTCGCAGTCGTCGCGACCATCACGCCCGGCGGCGCCACTACACTTGCCACCGCGTCTGGCGCGCGCTTCGGCTTCATGCGCTCGATCCCGTTGATGCTCGGCATCGCCATCGGTCTTGCCGTGCTCGGCGCGTTCGCCGCACTCGGGCTTGCCGGTATCTTGCTGGCGATGCCCGCGCTGCAAACCGCCGTGAAAGCGCTTGGTTCCGCGTACTTGTTGTGGCTGGCATGGCGCGTCGCCCGAAGCGGACCGCCGAATGAGAACAGCGGTCCCGCGCGGCCGGTCACGTTGATCAACGGCATGCTGCTCTTGTGGCTCAACCCGAAAAGCTGGGCGATGACCGTCGGCGCCGCGGCGTCCTTCGCGCTAGCAGCGGACAGTCCCAACCGGCTTGCGATTCTCCTCGGCGCGGCCTTCGGCGTTGCGGCATGCGGGTCGCTCGTATTGTGGTGCGCGCTCGGTGCATTGCTTGCACGGTTGCTTAGAACGCCGCGTCATTGGTGCGTGGTCAATCTTGCGATGGGTTTGCTGCTGGCCGCATCCGTCTTGTCGATCTGGAGATGACGACGCAGCGCCTTCGGCCAGCAGCAGAGCCCATCATCAATGCATGGTGGCGTCGCGCAACACCGGCGCTGCGTTCCCCCGGCCGCGGCCTTGGACATACGCAGCGACGATGGCAATGGCAATCGGCACCGTCAAAAAGAGGAACAACTGCCCGAAGTTCCACTTGAAGCTCAGAAGCACCGCACCGACCGACGCACCGGAGATGGCACCGAAGCGGCCGATGCCCGTCATCCAGCTCGTGCCTGTCGCTCGAATCTCCGTTGGGTAGTAGCTCGCGGCCATCGCCGTCCAGCCGGTGTTCGTGGAGTTCGTGCAATAACCGAGCAGGAACACGAGCGTGATGAGACCGGCTAGCCCGACGTTCATCTGCGACACCGCCACCGTGAAGACGAGCGCCCCGAATAGTGTCGCGATCATGACCTTGCGTGAATCGAAGCGATCCATCTCCCAGCCGATGACGATGTTCCCGAGCGTGCCGCCCACTTGCATCATCGCGCCGACGAGCGCCGCATCAGCCAGCGAGAAGTTGTTGTCCTTGACGATAATCGGCAGCCAGCTGTTCAGGAAGTAGACCGTCATCAAGTTCATGAAGAGCCCGACCCAGAGCGCGAGCGTGACCGTGGTATGCGGTTTCGACACGATGAGGCGAATCACGCCCTTGCCGGCGTGTTCGCGTTCGGGCGTCACGAAGTCGGTCGAACCGATTACCGTGCCGGGCTGAATTTCGTTGATGATCTTCGCAAGCGCCGTGCGTCCCTCGTGCTTCAGAGCTAAAAACTTCGCGGATTCCGGCAAAACGAAGAACAGCAGAACCGCGAAGAGAAGCGGCACGATGCCGCCGACGACCAGTATGGAATGCCAGCCGTGAGTCGGCACGAGATAGCTCGAGAGGAAGCCGCCGCCCGCCGCGCCAAGCGTGAAGCCGCAATAGATGACCGTCACCATGACCGAACGATGCTTCTCCGGCGCATATTCGGAAGCAAGCGTCGCGGCGTTCGGCTGCGATGCGCCGAGGCCGAGTCCAGTCAGAAAACGCATCACCGAAAGCACTTCGATGTTCGGCGACCAGGCCGAGGCGAGACTCATCACGCCGAAGAAGACGACCGCGGCGATGATGACCTTGCGACGGCCGAAGCGATCGGCCAGCGGACCTCCCGTCAGCGCGCCGATCGCGAGGCCGAATAGTCCCATGCTCAACACTGGCCCGAGCGCGGCCCGGCTGATCTTCCAGTCGGCGATGAGCGCGGGTGCGATGAATCCCATCGCGACCACATCGAAGCCATCGAGAATCAGGACGACGAGACCCAGCAAAAGGATCTTCCAATGAAAGCCGCTGAATGGCCTCGTATCCAGGAACTGCTGGACGTTCAATTGCTTTACCGCACTGCTCATCGCTGTCTCCTAGTGTCGTGATTGTTGCGACGCTGCCTCAAGCAGACGACGCATGTATTCGATGCAGTCGACGATGGCCTTCTCATCGTCCTCATGGAACGCGAATGAGCGCATGTCGAGGCTGCGTCTTTATCGAAGCGATGCTCTCTGTTTAAAGTTTCAGCAATTGGAAGTCAACGATTTTTATCCATGAGTTCTTGTATGGAAACAAACGAGGGTTTTTCCCGAAGTACCTGCTGTCCTATTGGTTCGCGCTTCACGTGTTTTTTCCGGAGAAAAGACGCCAAATCTCATGAGCAGCAAGATAGACTGCTTGTTCCTTTAAGGAAACACGTTCACAATTGAGTTCATTCCAACTTCGGCTTGAGGAAGGCATGCAAAAACTCGCGCGATCCTTTGGAGGCAGCACCTTCTCATTCATGTGGGAAGAGACGGCGCTTGGCGCCATGCGAAAGATGCAGGAGATCGGCCTGAACGACTTCGATGCGTTGGTCGTACCCGGTCATCTTTGGCCGGATGAACTATCCGCTGCCGATAGATCGAGTCTTGCCGGTACGCTGCGAAGCGAAGGCCTTCGGATCGAATCTTTGAACCTGCCTGCGCTCGATCTGAATCTGGTAAGCCGGGTCGAGCCGTTCAGGCAATACTCCATCGATCTCTACATCGACACGATGCAACTCGCTTCGGACTTGGGCTGCGGGGCAATCGTCGTCGTGCCGGGCAGGGTGTCTTCGCTCTTTCCTCCGCCGAAAAAGGACACCGAGCTTCTGCTGCGCGATAGCCTGGAGCAGCTTCTACGCGTGGCGGAACGTCTCGATCAGAAGCTTTACGTCGAGCTTCATCCGCAAACGCCTGTTCCCACGACCGCCGCTATGCTCGCCTTTTTCGATGCTCTGCCGCACGAGAGGCTCCTGATCGCCTATGACGTGTCCAACGCCGAGTTCGTTGGAGAAGATCAGGCCGATGCAGTCAGGCAATGCGCGGCACGCCTTGGCCAGTTGCACTTGTCCGACGGCACACGCAGTCAATGGCGCCACGACCGCGTGGGTTTGGGCTCGGTGCGCTTCGACGAGATCCTCAAGGCTCTTAACGACGTGGACTTCTCCGGTGTCCCGGTTCTGGAGATCATTTCTTCGACGCCACTGGACGATCTGTGCGCGTCCGCGCAGAGCCTGAGCGGTACGCAGGAGCGTCACCATGACCGATGACAACACGTCGCTGCGCTCCCATCGCCTGCATGATGCTCGGCTGGCTTACCGGCGTAGCGGAACGCCCGACGGCAGGCCGACGCTGCTCTTGCTGCACGGATGGCCGCAAACCTCATGGGCATGGCGGCGCGTCATGCCGCTGTTGAGCCGTGACTTCGATGTCATCGCGCCGGATCTTCCGGGCTTCGGCGATTCCTCGAAGCCCGAGTCCGGTTTCGACAAGAAGACCATCGCTCGCAGATTGCATGATCTGGTCGAAGCGCTCGGCGTGAGGCAAGTGGCTATCGTCGGGCACGATCTCGGCGGGCACGTGGCCTATGCATATGCCGCTCAGTGGCCGGATGCGGTCAGTCACTTCGTCTTCGTCGAGAGCAGTCTTCCGGCATTCGGGCAAGAAGAGGCCATGGACGTTTCGCGCGGCGGTAGCTGGCATTTTGGCTTCAACATGGCCGGGGATATTTCAGAGTCGCTCGTGAGCGGCCGCGAGTTTCTGTTCGTCGATCACTTCGTGCATCGGGAGACGGTCGGCGTGTTCGATGCCGACTCGATCAGCCGCGACGACATTGAAGTCTATGCGCGCGCATTGGCGCGACCCGGCGCTTTGCGCTGTTCCTTCAGCTATTACCGCACGCTACCGCTCGATAGAAAGGACAACGCGGTCTGGGGACGCTCGCCGCTTCAGACGCCGTGCCTCGCCATCGGCGCGCAATGGGGATACGGACCGGCATCGGCCCACACGTTGCGTCGCGTGGCATCGAACGTGACGGAGAGGCTTATCGACGATTGCGGTCATTACGTGCCGGAAGAAAGACCTGCGGAATTCGCCGATGCCGTGCGGCAGTTCGTTCTTCAAAGATAGCGCACTGTCCGTTGCGCGCCTATCGATGGATTGGATAAGGCTTATCGAGCTGGCTTTATGGACACCACTTCACTATCTGCCGATACTCGACTCAAGGTTACGATGACGTCGAATCTTCGAGAAAGAGATCTGCCACGACGGAACGCAGCCATCGATGCCCCGCGTCGTGATGGTTACGCGAATGCCAATGCTGTTTCACCACATAAGCCGAAAGATCGAACGGCAACGCGAACGATCGAATCGATTTTTCGTTGAGCATGAGTACGGCAAGTCGTGATGGGATCATCGCGACGAGATCGGTGCGAGCCGCAATTTCAGCAACGCCGAGGTAACTGGGTACTTCGAGCATGACCCTTCGCGTGAGACGCATCTCTCGCAAGACACGGTTGAGAATGGAGTGACCCGTGCCCGATGGCGTAACCGCGATGTGTCCTTCCGCCAGGAACTCGGCGACACTCGGCCGGCTGCTAAGTCTTGGATGATCCGCGGCGATGATGCCGATATACGTTTCTTCCATCAGCCGTTGTTGATAGAAGCCTTCGTTGAGTTGAGGCATGTAGCCGATAGCAAGTTCGACTTCGCCAGTCTGCATCAAGCCAGCCGTTTCGTCGGCGATATGACTTATCGTCAGTTTGACCTCGGGCGCAATCGAACGTAGCCGGTTGAGCCAGCGAGGCAGCAACACGTTCTGTGCAACGTCGGTCAATGCCACATGAAAGTCGCGATTGGCCAGTGCGGGGTCGAATTGGGTCTGGTACTTCGAGACGACCTCGAACGACGCAAGCAGGTCGAGCACTCGTCCGTAGAGGTCGGTGGCAAATGGCGTGGGTTCCATCCCATGAGGGAAACGCACGAAGAGTGGATCGCGATAGTGCTCGCGCAGCTTAGAAAGATTGAACGAGATGGTCGGTTGCGAGAGACCGAGGTTGACTGCCGTCTGCGAGACGCTGCCCGTCTTGTAGGTCTCCGCGAAGACGGTGAGCAGCTTGACGTCGATGTCTGACATTGTCTTTATCCGATCGATAGGTTCGAAGCACCGGACGAGATTAGCATTCGAAACCGATGGTCGACGAACAACATGAACCAGCCAGGGAGATTGCATGAAGCGTAACGCGCCAGTCGCGATGGTCACAGGCGGTCGAAGAGGCATTGGCCGAGGCATTGTCTGGCATCTCGCGGATGCCGGATTCGACATCGTCATCAACGATCTGTGCGATGACGACGCCATGCAGGAAACCATCGCGGGAGTCGAAGCAAGAGGCCGCAAATGGGCGATGGCGCTAGGCGATATCGCCGAGCTGAACGAGCAGGACGACCTCGCTGAGCGCGCGTGGTCCGCGTTCGGACGCATCGACACGCTCGTCAATAATGCTGGCGTGTCCGTGCTTTCGCGCGGTGACCTGCTCGATGTCTCGGTCGAAAGCTACGATCGCAATCTCGACATCAACCTGCGCGGTCCCTTCTTTCTGACGCAGCGGATTGCGCGTCGAATGCTGAATGAGCCTGATTCGAGTTTGTATCGATCCATCGTGTGCATTTCATCGACGAGCGCGGAAACCGTCAGCATTAACCGTGGCGAATATTGCATCTCCAAAGCGGGCGTCTCGATGATGGTCAAGCTCTTCGCCACGCGTCTTGCCGAGCATGGCATCGCGGTTCACGAGATTCGTCCCGGCATCATTCGCACCGACATGACGTCGGTTTCGGCGGCCAGTTTCGACGAACGCATACGTGATGGACTTACGCCGATTCGCCGATGGGGCACGCCCGACGACATCGGACGCGCGGTCGCGACGCTTGCCATCGGAACGTTCGCCTTCTCGACGGGAAGTGCCTTCGAGCTCGACGCCGGGATGCATATGAATCGCTTGTAGACCAGCGTGCATCGACATCACTCGCGATTAAACACATTCCCAGGAGCGCGCATATGAAGCAAACCATCGTGTTGATACACGGCGCATGGCATTGGGGCGGTTGTTTTCAGAAGGTGGCCACGTTGCTTGCAGCGCGCGGACACTGCATCATCCACCCGGACTTGAAATCGCACGGATTCGATCCCGCAACCTACGATCAAGTCGAAGACATGGCCGACTACACGGCGTCCGTTGCCGCGTTGCTCGAAAGCGCGCACGAGCCTTTTGTGTTGCTAGGACATAGCATGGGGGGCGTGTCGCTCACTTATCTTGCCGAGAAATATCCGGAGAAGATCAGCAAGCTCATCTACCTTGCCGCGTTCATGACGCCGCCGGGTAAATCGGCGAATGATTACCTTCTATCTGAAGGCTATACGAACGATCCTTCGGTCAAAGCGCTCTTCGAGATTGTGAATGCAACGCCTGATGGCAAGGGCGTAGCGTTGAACGTCGATGACGTTCGTAGAGTGCGGTCGTCGTTCTATGGTGATTGCAGCGATCGGGACGTGGCCGTGGCCGCGGCCAACGTTGCCCGCATCAATGCCACGGCGCCTTACGCTGCGCGGATCGACACGACGAAGGAGCGTTATGGATCGATTCCGCGAGTCTTCATCGAATGCACGAAGGACCTCGCTCTTCCAATCGCGCAACAACGGCTGATGCAAGCCGACGTGCCGGGCGCCGAGGTCGTGACCATCGAGACCAGCCACTCACCATTCTTCTCGCAACCCGCGCAGCTTGCGGAAATCATCGGCGCGGCAATTGGCTAAGGCTTAAGCGTTCGCTTCTCAATTGATGCAATAACTCGATCCGGAGTATGCAGATGTTTTCAGAAGGACAATTCTCCCCAGACGTTCTCCCCGACGGATTCCGGCATGACGCAGACGTTGTCGGAGACGTGAAACTGCATTACGTGACCGGCGGAAGGCCCGTTGGTACAGCGCCAATCATGCTTCTGATCCATGGCTTCCCGCAGAACTGGTGGGAATGGAGCCGCGTGCTCCTGCCGCTCGGCGAAGACTTTACTTTGATCGTCCCTGATCTTCGAGGCGTGGGCTTCTCGGACAAGACGGAAGCGGGCTACACGAAAAAGCAACTCGCGGCAGACCTCTTCGGTCTGGTGAGGAAATTCGGCGACGAGCCGCCCCATGTCGTCGGTCACGATATCGGCGCGATGGTCGCTTACGCCTTCGCATGGCAGTTTCCCGTGCGTTCGCTCACCGTGCTCGACGCGTCCATTCCGGGCATCGGCGATTGGGATGAGATCGCATCGAGTCCCTTGCTCTTTCACTTCTCGTTTCATCAGAAGCCGTTCCTGCCGGAAGCCCTGATTTGCGGTGGCCGTGAGCGTATTTATATCAGCGCATTCATCAACGATCGAACCGATAACCCCGCTGCCATATCGGCACGCGACATGGACGAATATGTGCGTGCCTATATGCATCCCGGCGCGTTCCGGGCGGCGATGGAGATGTATCGGCAATTCCCTCAGGATGTCATGGATAACCGCGCGGCGGCGCGGTTGCCGGCAAGCGTCCCGGTTCTCGCGTTGGGCGGCGAGAAGCGTTGGGGCCCGCACATGGTCAGCCGAATGAGCGCCGTCGCCGACAACGTGCGCGGCGGTTCGCTGCCCAAGTGCGGACATTTTCTCGCCGAGGAACAACCCGAATTGCTCGTCGCGGCGCTGAGAGAATTTTGCGAGCACTGACGAGCGCTGCGCGCTCGCAGCCGGTGAGCTAGCGCGATCGCGCTAGCTCACTACGCACTCATTCGCGAGCGCGTGAGACCTGCAACGCTTTTCCCCGGCAGCGAGGACGGAAACTTTGCCAAGTCGGCATCGGCTGGCTGAACCGATCCTTGCGCCTCGCTGCCATTCGCTCGCGACGCCTTCCACTCGGCAAGCTTCTTCAAGCAATCTTTCGCAAGGAAAGCGACTCGTCCCCACGGGGAGAGCGCGAGTTCGAAACTCGTGTTCTGAAGAACGTTGCCGCGACTCCAGTAAGCCTTGAAGGGTTCCGATCCGACGCCGAAATCGAGATCCATCTGGTTCTCCCATGCCCACTTGACGCAGCGCTCCATCATGATGGCGCCGGGCGAGAACTTGGAGAAGCTCGGATCGAAACCCGCGATCAGACCACTTGCGCAAGTCAGCGCCAGTCCGACCATGTTGGCGCACACCGGTACATTGTCGAGGGTCATCACGAACATCAATGCCAACGACTTCCCACGGCTTCCATCGAGCAGATCGACCAGATAGTCGCGGTATCCCTCCGATTGCAGCCACGGGCCGTCCTTGCCGTTTCGTTCGGCCCATTGCCGCTTTTGCGCAAGCATCCAATCGACCCATTTGCGATGCTCGCTCACATCCCGAGCGTCGAGCACCTTGATTTCGAGCGCACCCTCTTTCATGAAGCGGCGCTCCAGCGCGCCGGGCTTTTTCTTCGACAACGTAGAGAGCGTTTTGCAATACGCCGTCCAGTCGGGTTCCTGGCGCAGGAGCGCCAGAGCCGAGATGTCCTGTCTGGCTACGACGAGACCGCCGTGCCCCGACGCAAGACGGTCGAGCCGCGTGCCTTTGCTCACGTAGGGAATCGAGAACAGATCGATGCTGCTTCCCTTGCTGGCGGCCTGCCACGCAGCTTCGATAGCCGCTTCCGATCCGGTCGGTGCGAGGATGCTCGTATGGTCGGCCGTTCCCGATGCCAGCGGCTCGAGGATCGTCCAGAGCGAGCGTCGACGGCGCACCAGAGGCCAGACGAGCACGAGTTCTCCGCGCTCCCGATATACGATGCAATGCAAGCTACCGCCACGCGGCTTGGCTACTCGCGTCCAGCAGAGCCAGCAAACGTCGAATGACTGGTAATGATGTCCGCCTATACGGGACCATAGCGAGTTCCATTCGTCGCGGAGTGCAAGAAAGTTTTCCGGATCGCTGATGATGCTGATGCCAGTCTGCTGGCGTGTTGCATTGCCGTTCAGTCGCTGCATAACGTTGGCCGAATTGTTATTTTGGATTTACCGCTGCCATGTGCTTCCTTGCGGAAAACACAGACCCCGTTCTCTATGAAATGCTCGAGCGCACCCCTGGCGTTCAGTCAAACCGTCGAGACGAACCAGTCCGATTTTCTCGGGCGAATCAGACGGCGGCCTGCCTTGGCCATCGACCAGACGGGACTATGCCGCTCGATCACGATGCGCGGCTTGAGCACGGGTTTGAACCCGCTAAGAAAGCGGAACGTGCTTGCGTTGGGAATGCCGTCGAAGTCGAAGGTCAACTGTCGTTTCATGGCGTCTTCGATAGCCTGCCAGACGAGCACGCTGATCGCACCGCCATGAGCATCCCGCGTGCGCGAAGACAGCATGTAATACGCGGCATGATTGTCGAAGGTGACGCCTATCGCGGCGACGAGCGCGCCGGTCGTGTCGAAGGCGCCAAGCAGATATCCCGCGCCGCGCTCGACGAAAGCATCGACGAGTCGTTGCATCACGCTCGATCCATAGACATTCGAACGACTGCGTGCTTCGAGGTTGCTTTCGTAGAACCGGTTGAATTGCGCAGGTTCGAGTGGCTTCACGGTCACGAACTTCTGACCGGTACGAATCATATTGCGAGTCTTGTAATGCAGACCTTTCCAGAGTTCCTCGATGGAGCGATCGGCGGAGAACTGCAGCGTGTATCGCGTCGACACGGTAAAGCCATTCAGGCCGAACGCAAGGGCATCTTCCACGCGCGGGTCGAAGATCTGATAGAAGCTGTGGACGTCGGGAATCTGCCCGATCAGTTCTTCCGTGATGCTGATGCGATCCAGCATCGCGCGCGTCTTATCGGCTTCATTGATCTTGAAAGCCGGTCCGAGCGTCCGTGTGAGCGGTGGCATTTGCGAGGTGCGCCAGAGTCCTTTGCGGCTTAGCGAGTACGGCATCTCGCCGACAATTTCGTCGCCGCGCCGGACTTTGGCTGACCGCCAATTGCCATCGGTTGCAATATCGAGCCACCACGGTTCATGAAAGACTGATCGAGGAGCGAGGGCGGCGCTTTCTGATCTCGCTTTTCTTTCTGGCAAAGCGGACGGCTTGGAGCTTTGTCGATCTTTACCTGCCAATCCACGGAGTGTCGATTCGTTAATGGACTTATCTGGCGCAGAAAGTCTTGTCTCGTCCGCGTTGGGAGGCTTGGCAAGAATTGACGATTGCATTTGGTCAGAATGAGTTCTTATAGTTTAGTGACGTGTCATGAAACAGCGACACCCCCGGTGAAATCTTTATACGCGCACGTACACTCACAGTCGGTGGACTGCGGGCATGCTCGCTTTGTTTTATTGAATCTCGCGCGTAGTGGACCGAATCCGCAATACGGCATTCGTCCAATCGGCTCCGCGCTAAATAGATGCTTACGGAATATTACGCGTGCGGGTTCAGGACTCTGTGCGCGACCAAACAATGCACGTCAGGAAAGCTCGGACAATTGCGTTGTCATGGCATGCAAGCTAGCATGTCAGGGACCACGGCGCTGCCTGCGAGCGTCGTTGGCGGTGCGCTGATGTAGCATCCCGCGTTCGCTGTGACAATCGACGGCCGATGAGGAATTTCATACCATCGCTAAGAGCAGCGTTACGCTCTCGATCCATCGCTGGCCTGTCGCCCATCACCTCTTGGTGAACGTTACAACCAGTCGACTAAACGAAACCGACCTGTCGACCCGGACGCTGCCTCCAGACGCGCCACTAAACCGCTGAATCAAGCGCATTCCGAGACCGGTCCCGCTAGGCGTAGGAAAATGCTCCGGAAAGCCGTTGCCTTCATCCTCGACCACTAACGTCAGATTACCCGTCTCGTCCGTCAGGCCCACATGAATATGCCCACGACCGTACTTCAACGCGTTCATCGTCATTTCAGCCACGACGAGTCCCAATGTGGTCATCTGCGTCTCGCTCAATGAGACGCCTCTCGCATCGACCGAGATCGATCTGCCTGGGTCTAATGCGGTTATGTGATCGACCACGCCGCTTAGATAATCCTGCGCATCGGTTTTCAAGGCGTTATCCGTCGAATACAAACGCTCATGTACCGATCCAATGCAATCCACTCGCGTGGCCGCTGCCTGGAGCTGATGCTTGACGGTTGCGTCTGCTGCCAAACTTGCCTGCAGCGAGAGAAGAGTCTGCACCAACTGGAGACTATTGCGGACGCGATGATGCACTTCCTTGATTGCCAGAGCCGAGTCTTCCAGCCTGGCTTCCTGCGATGAGACCATCTTGACGAGCGCGTCTTCATGCGAGCGCCATTCCGTGATGTTCCGCAGCACCATCAACGCGCCGGTAATGGCGCCGTGCTCATTGAGCACGGGGGAAATGGATACATCCCACGACTGCTCGTCGCCGATGATGGCAGACGCGCTGCGCCCATCGACGTGCGTGGACTTCCCTGCAATGGCTGCGCGAACGGCCTGTGCAATGCGTGCTTGGTCATCGTCGTGCCATAACGCGGTGTGAGCAGCCCCGACGAGGTTGGAGCCTTCCTTGAATGCAAACGCGGATTGACAGGCCTCGTTGGCAAATTCGATCTTTCCGTCCGTCGTCACCAGCAACACGCAGTCGGAACTCGCACCCACGAGTTGAGGCGAAAAGCGTTGTGCCGCGCCGAGTCCGTCCTCGGCCAGGCTCTGTTCCCGGCAGAAGGAAATGATGTTGGCGATAGCCGAAATGAACACCGCGTCGACATCGGCAAAAGCATGGCTATGCGTGCTATCCACCTCGAGAATGCCGAACGGCTCTCCCATACCTTGAATCGGGACATTGATCGCGCTTTTGAGTCCATGCCGGGCCATGATTGGAGGAACGTTGAATCGCTTGTCCACGTCGATGTCGCCGCTTACGACGATGCGGCGCGTGAGGAACGCCGCCCCAGCAGGATTACTCGCTTCCGCTTCCACTGGAATGAGCCAATCCTCGTCGTCCCATCCAATACCCGCCGTCATGATGAGCGTGTGATTTGAGGCGACGTAGCGCAGCACTTTTGTATGCTTCGCATTCATTCCCTCGGACAGGACCCGGCATGCCTCGTCGAGAACCTTAGGGAAGTGAAGCAACCCGAAAGCCGTGGCGCCAAACGCAACTGCCAGCTCCTGTTGCTTGCGCAGACGTTGTGCAACCAGCTTCGACGATACCGACGCCGGCGTTCGCTGCGAATTCGGGGCCATGTCATTCCTCGACGAGATCAGTCTGCTCGAACAGTCTTATTGAAGGCGGTATGCCGGACGCTATCGCGGCAGTGTGTATTCTGGGGTCAAACCTCGATCTCCTGAATAACTTTTCGATCGACGGTCCGGACGCGTCCCGAACGAGTGGCTTGGTGATTGTCAGTGAAAGCGACCGTCATGCGCAACCTCAAGGCGAATGAATGCCGAATTTTTAGCGGCGCACCAAGCAAATCGGAGTGGATAGCAGTTGTGACGCATGCTCAGGCATCCATCGTGCGCAGCGTTAGGGAAGACCCCTGGCAAGCGTGAGCCTTTGGGGTTGGACCTAAGGATGCCGAACATCTAGCATCCGGGAAAACGGCTTAACTCACACTCCGACGCTAGTCAACATCGGCAAACTGCAAGCGCCCGCCCGCGTGCGCGGGTCATGTCGGATCTCGACAGGAAGGAAGGAGAGGCGCAGCCCGTCACGCGTTCGCATATCCAAGTAGCTTTTCAGTCAACCGGCATGCTTCAGGAATAAACGATGAAAACGGCCTTTATCTTCGATCTCGATGGAACGCTCGTCGACAGCGTCTACCAACACGTCTCCGCCTGGACCGAAGCGCTTGCGAGCGAGGGCCTTGCGCTGCCTGGATCGAGAATCCATCGAAAAATCGGGATGAGTAGCGAACTGTTCGCAGCGCAGATTTTTCGGGAGATCGCTGGCGAAACCTCGGCGGACTGCATTGATCGCGTAAAGCGTCGGCAGGGCGAACTGTTGAAGGAACTTTCACCGCAGATCTTGCCTTTGCCGGGTGCGCAGGCGTTGCTTGCAGCCTTGACCAAGGCCGATATACCGTGGGCCATCGCGACCAGCGGAAGCCCGGAAGCAACTGCGGCAAACCTCGAAAAGCTGGGCATCGATGCCAAAACGGCCGTAGTTGCAACCAGCAGCGAAGTCGAGCATGGTAAGCCGGAGCCGGATGTGTTCATGGCCGCAGCCAAGCAGCTAGGTGTTGCAATCGAATACAGCTATGTCGTCGGAGACAGCACTTGGGACTTGCTTGGCGCGCGCCGTTGCCATGCCTACGGAATAGGGCTGCAGTCGGGCGGTGTGGGCGAGGCCGAGCTGCAGCGGGCAGGGGCCTTGCACGTATTCGTCGACCCCGCCAATATGCTGGCTCACATGAGCGAGCTTGCAACCCATCCGGATAAGTGAACGAAGCCAGGCGGAAACAGGCTAACGGTCGCGTCCATGCCCTGTCGCACCGTGCGCCGGCACGTGCGACCGTGCTTTTCCCCAAGGACTCAGCGCGTATGACGAGTCGTTTCGAAGAGAAACCACACCCGTTCTTCGGTCTGATCGATCCAGTTCTCGAGCAGGCTCGCCGTTGCCACGTCATCCTTGTCGTCGCAAAGTTCGTGGAGTTCACGCATGAATTTGATCAGCAGTTCGTTATCTTGGCGCAATTCATCCAGCATCGCTTCGGGCGCGACGAACGCCTCATCGTTGTCACCTAGTCGTTTGAGCGAGGCGATTTGCCCAATCGAGCGCAAGGTCGTTCCGCCCAGCTTACGAGCGCGTTCTCCGACCGGATCGATCATTGCGAAGACCAAGGCGGCTTGATCGTCGAGCAAAAGGTGGTAATCGCGAAAGTGCGGGCCGCTTACATGCCAATGGAAGTTCTTCGTTTTGACGAACAAGGAGAAGACGTCCGCGAGAAGTTGGGTCAATCCTGCGGATACCTCCGTGCGGGCGTCGTTGCCAAGGTCGGTCGGGGTGGTCAGGTTCTTTTCGCCAGCGCGATTCGAGTCCGTCGTTGCCATCTTTAACTCCAGGAAAGTGTTTAGTGTCGTCTTGCAGGAGCCATGGCGCAAACGACGTACCCAACCGGCTGCCAATCTCCCGAACATAAGAAGCGTGGCGACTCGCTTTCTAAGAGTCGGCATGGAACGCGTATGCCGCGAGACGGTTATCACCAAATAAAAGCTAGCTATAGATCGCCGCTGCTTGAGGCGTTTCATCCAAAGAAGAAGACGAGTTATTGATACCGTGTTCATCCGGCGCGACGAATATCCCGATTACATCATCAAGAAGTTAAAACGAGGTTGCATTAGCCACTTGAAGTACCGCCGCAGACGGAGTGCATTAGCCGCGCTTTTACGTCAGTATTAGAACCTCCGTAAATCACGCAGAAGTTCATGGACCGTCCCGCGCTGCTGCCTTCTCTGAATTCGATACGCGCTTTCGAAGCTACCGGACGTCTTCTGAGCGTATCGAAAGCGGCGAACGAACTCGCCGTGACACCGGCGGCCGTCAGCCGGCAAGTAAAAGCGCTGGAAGGCTTTCTTGGCGTGGAAATGTTCGAGCGCGTCAAGGGCAGGCTCGAACTGACTTCCGCGGGCGCGCGCTATCTCGCCGAACTCATGCCGTTTTTCGAGGGACTGCGCCAGGCAACCGACGGTATTCGCGGGGCAGGGCGGCGCTCGCAGGTGCTCAAGATTCGATGCCCCGCGACGTTCGCGGTGCGCTGGCTCATACCGCGGCTCGCCAGTTTTCATCGCCAGCATGAGGACGTCGATGTCCAACTCACCACGTCGTCGGCACCGCTCAATTTCGAGCGTGAGGATATAGACGGCGGCATCCAGCTCGGCGACGGCAAGTGGCCCGGTCTTTCCGCACAAAGGCTCATTCCCAATGAACTCGTGCCCGTCGCCGCGCCATCGCGCAAGACCCGCGCGCGCGGCAGGTTGCAAGGCGAGACGCTCCTGCATTCGCTCGCGCGCGCCGACGACTGGGCGCTGTGGATGAAGGCGGCGGGCTTCCCGCTCGATGGGCGCCGTCGCGAAATGCGCTATGAAACCTCACTGCTGGCGTATCAGGCCGCAATCGAAGGTCATGGCGTGGCAATCGCGCAAAAAGCGCTGGTCCGGGCCGAACTCGACAGCGGCCAGTTGGTCGCGCCATTTCGCTTCGAGCTCGACCGTGGCGCGTATACCTATTACTTCGCGTGGGCCGCCACCCGCCGTCCTTCCGCAGCCTTGACGACCTTCCGCGACTGGTTGATCTCGCTCGTCCAGACTAGCGGCACCTCTTAACAAAAACTCAAAGCCTCGTTTCGAAAAAGTCGATTGTTCCGGTGATGGCGCGGCTCTAATCTGCGCCATGGCTCGACGCAACGTCGGACCCGGAGACAGGACCACGACAATGATTCGAGATAGCTTGAAAGGCGTGCGCGTCCTCGACTTTTCGCATGTGCTGGCGGGACCGGTCTGTTCGATGACGCTCGCCGACCTCGGCGCGCACGTCGTCAAGATCGAGCCGCCTGGCGGCGAAATCGGCAGGCAGATAGGGCCGCCGTGGCAGAACGGCGTGAGCCCGACGTTCATGAGCGTCAATCGCGGCAAGTTCAGCCTTTCCATCGATCTCAAGACCGACGCCGGGCGGCGGACAGTCGCGACCATGGCGCGCCGCGCGGACGTGCTCGTCGAGAATTTTCGGCCGGGCGTCATGGCGTCTCTGGGCCTCGACTACGAGGCGCTGCGCGCCGCCAATCCGAAACTCGTCTATTGCTCGATCTCGGCATTCGGTCAACGCGGCGAGAACACGAAGCGGCCCGGCGTCGATGGCGTGATACAGGCCGTGAGCGGACTCATGAGCACGCTCGGGACGGCGCACGGCGATCCGCTGAAAGTGCCGGTGCCGGTAGCCGACATGATGGGCGGCTATCTCGCCACGATCGCCGTGCTGGGCGCGTTGCACACGGCGCGCTTGAACGGAACGGGGCAACACCTGGACGTGAGCCTCTACAACGCAACGCTGATGCTGCAGCAGATCAGCTTCGCGGCGTTCTTTGCATCGGGAGCGGACCCGGAGAAAGTCGGCAGCGCGGCGCCGTATGCGTGCCCAAACGAAGCCTTCCGCACCCGCGACGGATGGATGATGGTCGTGGCCTACCATCCCGGCCGCTGGAGTGCGTTGTGCGAGTTGCTCGATGCGCCCGGCCTCGAAGCGGATGCGCGTTTCGCCACCAACGACGCCCGCGTGCGTCACCGTGCGGAACTTCACACGATTCTGGACGCGCATTTCGCCCGGCGGAGCACGGGCGAGTGGATCGACCTGCTCTCGGCTAGAGACATTCTCTGCGCGCCCGTCACCACGTATCGCGAGGTCATCGAGACGACGGAGTATCGCGAGAGCTGCATTGCCCGCACGGTCGAGCATCCGGTCGCGGGCCGTATGCAGACCCACGGCTTCGCGCTCGGGCCATCCGATTCAGCCCCGCCCGACGAGACGCCCGCCCCGACGACGGGTCAGCACACGCTCGACATGCTGGGGTTTTACGGCATCGAGGAAGAGGAAATCGCCGCGTTGCTGAACGCGGGCGTGATACGCGCGAACGCGGCGCATGCCGGTACGACGTAGGCGCGCGGCGTCGGACAAGAACGCATTTACCTCAGGAGACAGACCATGCAGGACATGGAACGCGGCGATGCGCCGCTCGTGCGCTACACAGTCGACGAAGGCGTGATGAACGTCACGCTCGATGGCGCCGCGAATGGCAACGCCCTCACGGTGGCAATGACCGAAGCGTTATCGGACGTGCTCGAAACCGTCGATCGCAGGGCCGATGTGCACTGCCTGCTGCTGCGATCGTCGTCGAAGCATTTCTGCACGGGCGGAAACGTCAAGGACATGCACAGCGGCAAGGATCTGATGGACGGCGGCGTCGAGCAAGTGCGTGAACGCCTGCGGACGAGTCTGCACCGGATCACGCGCGCGCTCGGCGACATGGAGGTGCCGTCGATCTGCGCGGTGAACGGCGCGGCGATCGGCGCAGGCTGCGACCTGGCGCTGATGTGCGATATCCGGGTCGCCGGGGCGCGCGCGGTCTTCGCCGAGAGCTTTCTTCGACTCGGCCTGGTTTCCGGTATCGGCGGCGCGTGGTTTCTGTCACGCATCGTGGGACCTGCGAAGGCGCTCGAACTGACGCTGACCAGCGAATTCATCGATGCCGACGAGGCCAGGCGGCTCGGTATCGTCACGAACGTCTATCCCGACGACATGCTGGATAGCGAAGCGCTCGCGCTTGCGCGGCGCATTGCCGGCAGTCCGCCGCTCGCGCTGCGCATGTCGAAGAAGCTGGTGCGCGAGTCGTCGCACTGTACGTTGCCCGCCGCGCTCGAATTGGCGGCGAACATGCAGGCCATCTTGCTGTGCGGGAACGAGCACAAGCAGGCGGTGTCGGCATTCATCGAGCAGCAGGTCCGACGAAAGGCGCCGCGCGGCGAAGGCGGCGTCGCCTGACATGACCAACTGGAGGAGACACACATGAACAAAGGATCAGGCAAGGTGCATGGTCGGCCCGGCATGTTGCGCATAATCGTGACATCCAGTCTCGGAACGATGCTCGAGTATTACGACTTCTTCGTCTACGTCGCGCTGACGGCGACGCTCACGCATCTGTTCCTTCCTTCCACGGACAAGTCCGTCGCGGCGCTGGCCGGCGTTGCCACGTTCGGCATCGCGTATGTGGCCCGCCCGCTGGGCACCGTGATCTTCAGTCCGATGGCCGACCGCATCGGACGCAAGAAGACCTTCGTCATCACGCTCGCGATCATGGGAATTGCCACCGTCGGCATCGGTTGTTTGCCTACCTATGCATCTGCTGGCATTGCCGCGCCCATCGCGCTGCTCACATTGCGCATCGTGCAGGGCGTCGCGCTCGGCGGCGAGTATGGTTCGGCTGTCGTGTACGTCATGGAGCATGCCCCGGAAGGACGCAAGGGCATGGCGACCAGCGTCTTGCAGAGCACGGCGAGCATCGGTTTGCTACTTGCGCTCGTCGTTGTCTCGGCCCTGAAGCTTTCGCTCGATACGGCCAGCTTCGAATCGTGGGGATGGCGGGCGCCGTTTTTGATCTCCGCGCCGATCGTGGCCGTCGCCACGTGGATACGGCTCGGCATGACGGAGACGCCGGTATTCACGGAGATGCGCGACGCAGGCCGGCTGTCGAAGCGGCCCTTGCAGGAGACACTGTCGAGCAGAACGTCCTGGAAAGCCATTCTAGTGGCGATGTTTGGCGCGCAAGGCGGCACCTCGGTGTCGCTGTACACCTCGATCGTCTACATGCTTTATTTCTTGCAGAACGTCCTCAAAGTCGAACCGACACAGGCCAACGTGTGTCTCGGCGCCGGCATCTTGATCGCCGCGCCGCTCTATCCGGTGTTCGGCCGATTGTCGGATCTCATCGGGCGCGCGCGCGTGATGCTGATCGGCATCGTCATGTGGATCGCGGCTGTCTATCCGGCGTTCGCGGGCATCAGGGCCAGCGTGGCGTCGTCGCAGTGGATCTCCGTCTCGCTGCTGATCGCCGTACTCGCCGTGCTGACCGCGATGATCATGGCGCCACTGCCTGCGTTCGTCGCCGAGTGTTTTCCTCCGCAGAGCCGCACGACCGGGTTCGGCCTTGCACAACAACTCGGCAACGTGGTGTTCGGCGGGTTTCTGCCTTTGATCAGCCTCGCGCTCGTCAATCTGACCGGCAACCCGCTTGCGGGCGTCGGCTATTCGATCGCTTCGCTCCTGCCCTGTCTCGCTGTGACATGGATCTGGGGCCTAAGGCAGGACGCGCGGATGAGAGCCGTGCGCGGCAACGACATGCCGGCGCATGCCAATGCGAAGACGCTGACCACGCGCTGAGCCGGACACGGCCGTGGCTCACATCGGCGCGGATTCGAAGTGCTTCGGCGCCTGTGCGCTCGATTCGCCAACCGCGGGCAAATTTCTCGATGCGAACTGGCAGCTCAACGGAACGCGTCGCCAGCTTCGCGCCGGTAGCTGGCCCGGAATCTGCGCTGCCTTTTCGGTGTCGCGAACTTGAGCGGCCAAGTCGAACCAACCGTTGAGACAATCCATGACCGATCCCCGTAACGTCGCGCACGACAAAAAAGTGCAGCAGGAAAAGAAACATCACGGCGAAGACATCGCGCCGGACGCGGAACACGCGCCGCAGCCCGGGAAAAAGCCGCATATAAAACACGAGGAAACGAAGGACGAGGCTTCATCCACGGACGATGCTGGCAATTAAGTGGTACCGCACGTCCTTGGACGTGCGGTACCACTAGGTTCAGATAAGCCGCAGCACGATTCGCTGAAGGAGTGCTTGCAGATCGCGTCGCGTATCGCAGACGAGATGGATGTACAGAACGCCTTCGCGCACTTGATAAATAATTCGGTTCTTGCCGGAAATGACTTGTCGGAAAGTGTCGTCGACGAAACCTTCGAGTTCAACCGGAATATGGCCGCTCTCGGGGAACTGGCGGATTTGCGTGATCGTCTCCTGCAAGTGCGCAGAGGTCTGACGCCACGTTTCCCAGCCGAAAGTACGGACGATATAACTTCTCAGTTCCTCGATGCCGATTCGGGCTGTCGGCAACACCCGGTACTTCAACAGCGCCGGCATCAACGAAGCCTTTCCTCGCGGTCCAATCCGTCGAGTTCCGAAAAGAATGCATCGCCTTCGACATAATCCTCGCGTTCGATCTGCTTTTGACCGATTGCCAGAATCTTCAACATGGCGAGTGTCTGCTGGGCGGCTTCGTAAGTTCGCACATCCTGCACCACGAGCTTTGCTTCGCCGTTCTGCGTGATGATTAGCGGCTCGCCGGACTCGGCAAGGTCCTTGACGATTTGTGCCGCTTCGCTCTTTAAATAGCTGATCGGCTTCACATGATCGGCAATGTGCATCGGATACTCCGTTCTACAGGTTGAACGAGACTAAATATAGACCAATTTCAGTCTGGTGGCAACGGCCGTTGCTGCCACAACTACGGCGCGCGCGCGGTAACCATGTGGCGGCTGCCGTTACATGCACGCCTCGATCCAAGGCAGAACGCGGGTTTTCCCCGGGCCACATCACGCGCAAATTGATTGGATTTCTAATTAAGGCGGAGCTATCGTGCGTCAGTCCAATGCAGTATTGCTCGCGTTCGGATCTAAAAAACGGCTTCGCTGATAAAACCAAACATCCAGGAGACGAATACATGGAGCAATCCACCACGGCGCCGCATGTCCCGGAATCCGACCTTGGCGATGCTGAGAGCACGGCATCGAATGACCAGGCTTCACCGAGAGTGCGGCGAATTCAGCGTACCGCACTTGCTTTGCTGCTCCTGAGCGGAGTCATCAATTACATCGACCGCGCGACGCTGTCCATTGCGAATCCGCTCATCCGGCAGGATCTCGGCCTTTCGGTCGGGGAAATGGGCCTGTTGCTGTCGGCGTTTCTATGGGCTTATGCGTTTGCGCAACTCCCGGCGGGTGCGCTGGTCGATCGCTTCGGTGCGCGTGTCATGCTTTCTGTAAGCCTTGCGATGTGGTCGATAGCGCAAGCGTTCGGCGGCGTCGTGACCAGTTTCGCTCAGTTCTTCGCGGCGCGCATGGTGCTCGGCATAGGCGAGGCGCCGCAGTTTCCGACGAGCGCCAAAGTCGTTCGTGACTGGTTCGGCAAGAAAGAGCGCGGTGCCGCCACGGGCATCTGGAACAGCTCGTCGACGCTCGGCACCGCCATATCGGCGCCCTTGCTCACGGTCGTCATGTTGACTGTCGGATGGCGATGGATGTTCGGCATCATGGGTATCGCGGGCCTCGTCGTGGCGCTGTGCTTCTACCTCGTGCATCGCGACCCGCGTCAGGTCGACCTGACGCATCGGGAGCGCGCCTATCTGACCGACGTCGATGGCGAAGTGCAGACCCGTCCGACATGGCGCGAGTGGCGCCGTCTGTTGGAGTTCGGAACGACGTGGGGCATGCTGCTGGGTTTCTTCGGCACGATCTACGTCTTGTGGCTTTACAACGCATGGCTGCCGACGTACCTGCAAATGGAATTTCATCTCACCATCTCGAAGTCGGGATGGGTGGCGGCCGTTCCGTATCTCTTCGGCGTGGTGGGTAGTTTGTCCGGTGGAAAGATCTGCGACGTGCTTGCGCGGCGCGGCGTATCGGCGGTCAACAGCCGGAAATACCCGATGGCCGCATCGCTTTTCGGTGTCTGCGTCTTCACGATTCTGACGGGCCTCACGCACAGCGCGACGCTGGCAGTCGTGTTCATCTCCATCTCGATGTTGCTTCTGTATGTATCGAGCAGTGCAGCCTGGGCGACGGCGTCCGTTGCCGCGCCCGCCAACTGCACCGCGTCGATCGGCGCGATGCAGAACTTCGGCGGCTACTTCGGCGGGGCGCTGGCGCCGGTGGTCACGGGCTTCATCGTGCAAAAGACGCATTCGTTCCAGCCCGCGCTGTTCGTGGGAGCGGGCGTTGCCGCTGTTGCGGTGATCGGCTATTGGTTGCTCGTGCGCGGCCCGATTCCGCCTGCCGCGCTCAGTCACGAAGCGTAAAAGCGAAGAAGCAGGACAACGATAGCGAGGGCCCGGGCCGCTCGCTATCGTTCGTTCAGTCATGCGGCCGCCAGCGAACGTATCAACGTGGCTTGCGTGCCGCCAGCGTCACACTCGTTGCCTCATCCAGCACGCGATGCTCAAGCGATCGCGCGTTGCGGGCAGCACCTCGTGTTCGAAGTGTGCCGAGAGAAACAACAGCAGCGTCCCGGCGCGTGGAAAGACGTCGTGATGTGTCTGATCGGCAAGGTAGAGCCGCAGTGCGCCGCCTTCGACGTCCTGCCACGCTTCGTTGAGATAGAACACGGCGGAAATCACGCGGCTGTCGTTATTGCGCAGGCAATCGAGATGACGTGTGTATCCGGTACCTGGCCGATACACCGCGTAGTGTGATTCGCTATCGACCAGGCCTAGAAACAGTTCGCGGTTGAGCGTCATCTGCAGCGCTTCGATGCGATCGGCGAACGTCTGCTGCCGCGGACTCAACGCATCGGGCTGGAACCAGCGCGTACTGTCGCCGCGCAAGAGCGTGGCCGCGCGTTTGGCACCCACACGGGCGGGTGTCAGCAACTGGGCTGCATACATCGCCATGCATTCGGTAGCCAATGCCTGTGTCTGAGGCTGTGTCAGAAAATCTGGCACGACACACCAGCCATTGACGGCGAGGGCGCTTGTCGCAGTATCGAATTCGCCGGATCGGGAATTCGTCGAGACGTCGATTACGTCGTCACATGCGGCTTCGCATATCCAATCATTATCCGAAGATTGGACTTGCGCTTCAGTCAGGGGGTGTTCCAGAGATGCCCTTTTTTATTTGTTCTTGCGCTGGCGGCTCGAAAGAGCAATCGCTCTGGCTTGCTACCGGTTGTTCGAGACCATCTAGCGTCGATGGTCGCGTCGAACGCGGATATCGACACACGCCGGACCCGGCGGGATAAGCCGCGTCGAGGCAGCCGATCTGTCGAGATCACGGCGCAGTCTACACGAGTGAGACCGATTCCGACCGTTGCTGCGCGAGCGAAGTTATTGCGGACGTCCTATACGCAGCGTCGACATTTTGAATGGGACACTTTCGGTACCAAGCGCGCGACGGACGATGGTTGCGGCGGTCACGTCGCGCTTTGCGGTATCTGCCCGCTTACTACGTCTTCGATCGCACGAGCGAGCGATCGAGAAAATCGATCAAGAGTGGCGCCATCTCGTCGAGCTTGTCTTCCAGCGCGAAGTGTCCCGTGTCGAGAATGTGTATTTGCGCATCCGGAAGATCCCGCAGATAAGGATGCGCGCCTTCTTCCGGGAAGATCTTGTCGTTCTTGCCCCACATGATGATGGTCGGCGGCCGACGCTCACGGAAGAACGCCTGAAACTCAGGATAGAGCGGCACGTTCGTCCCATAGTCCAGAAAGAGGTCCATCTGGATTTCGCGGTTGCCGGGCCGGTCGAGCAGCGCCTGATCGTGAATCCAGTTATCCGGGCTGATTCTCGATACATCCGATACGCCGTCCGTGTATTGAAAAATTGTCGTGTCCAGCGTCACGAGACTGTGCAGCGCTTCGCGATTCTTGACCGAATTGTCTGCCCAATACGCTTTGATCGGGTTCCAGAATTCGCGCAGCCCTTCGACATACGCGTTGCCGTTCTGAACGATGAGCCCCGTCACCCGCGCCGGGTCCATGAGCGCGAGGCGGTATCCCAAAGGCGCACCGTAGTCCATCACGTACATTGCAAAGCGGTCGATGCCAAGACGCTTGAGCAACGCATCGACGATTTCAGCATAGTGCTGAAAGCCGTACTTGAAGACGGTGTGATCGGGCGCATCGCTCTGACCGAAGCCCGGGTAATCGGGCGCGACTACGTGATACTTCTCGGCCAGGATGGGAATGAGATTGCGGAACATATGCGAGGACGTGGGAAAGCCGTGCAACAGCAGCACCACGGGGGCTTCAGAAGGCCCCGCTTCTCTGTAGAACACGTTGAGCCCATCGATATTCTCGGACTGGTATCGAATGACAGGAATCGCGGTCATGGTGTATCCCGAACAAGGAGTGGTTATGGCGCCGCGTCCCGGCGAGCACTTGTTTCGCTCGGAACCGGTCTGCAGCGGCCTGAAGCCATACTGCAGCGTTTGCGCTTCTTGCGGAATCACCCCGGCGCAGAATGCACTGTTCGGGTTAGGAGAAGAATAAACGGGGCGGCTGAAGGCGGACGCCGGCGGCCGCCGTGCCACGACCACCATCACGGATGTGCCGTGTGCTTTGTCGCATGGCGTATTCGGTTACACCAAGCGTAACGGCTGGCTTTCCGACTGTTCAGCGCGGCGGCGCGAAGGGATTGATAGGCCGAACGCTATCGACGTTCTTCACACGTTCGAGCATCTGTACTCTTTCCCAACCGGAAACCAGTGCCTCCAGCCCTCGCACGACATCGGCTTCCATGGCCTGCAGTCCCACGTCGCCTCTAAAACTGGCGCTGAAGGCGGCATGCCACCGGTATTGAAAGTACCCCGAGACTTCTTCGATGCGCTCGGGCGTCCCTGACTCCGTAAAAATCACGGATTCAGGCGAAAACACGTCGTAGAAGACCATGTGCGGTTGGTCGGACTGCACCGCGACGCTGGGTTCATCGCAAACGAGCAGTGACGCGAGCAACTGAATAGAGCCCTTCAAACCTCTTGGCGTCTTGAAGACCCAGATCCGCTTGGGCAGCCGCTGGGAGAGCGTTACCAGTTTGGCGCTGCTGGAGCCAATCGAACCAACCAGCCCGTTCTTGACGTTCTGCTCGAAACTTGGCGCGTGATAAAAGATATCCATGTGCTGCTAATAGCCTCTTTGTTTGCGACTTCCAATGCTGTTTCGTCCCGACGATTCGTGCGACGCAGGCGCGCAAGAACGACGATCGAAGCCAGTTACTCAGATGCACGCGCGGGAGCGCGCCTATTCGATTTCTTTGTCGCAAGGAACACTCACCGGCCTCGAGTATTCGATGCTCTTGCAAGACGTGCGGTTCACGAAAGTCGACACGGGTCGGATGACATCCGACCAACCACGCCCGACCACGCGGCTCGCTAGTGAGTCAAAAGGGGCGCAGCGCGCCGCGTGCCACGACGTGCCGCCAAGAACGCGAGCCAACACACTACCGCGCCAAGCACGGCGACCGCTGCGCCGAACATTCCTATCCAGGCTAGCCCGACATCGCGAGCGACGAACTTTCCGACCAGCGCGCCGGCTCCGATGCCTATATTGTACAGAGCGGAAAACATCGAGATGGCTATGTCCGCCGCATCCGGAGCCAGTCGCAGCACGTGTGCCTGCATGGCAAGCCCGAAGCAGATGATCGCCACGCCCCAGAACAGCAAGAGCATCGACAGCGTGCCGACGTACTGTCCGCAAGGCCAAAGCAACAGCAAGCAAGCGGCAAGGGCACACAAGGTCCACAGCAGGAACCGGCGCGGGCGGTTGGCGTAAAAGCGGCTGAAGCAGACCGCGGCCGGAACGCCCGCGGCACCGAACAGCACCAGCAGAAATGTCACTTCGATATTGCTCGCGCCTGTCACGGCGCGAGCAAACGGTTCGAGATAAGTGTAGGAAGTGAAGTGCGCGCAGACCGTAAGAACCGTCACCGCAAAGAGCGCAACCAGCACGGGTGTCTTGAGGAGCTTTGGCAGACTGTTCAACGAACCTGAACCCTGGCTATCGAGTTTTGGCAACGTCAACCATAACGCGCCCATGCCGAGCACCGCTGCGCCTGCGATGATCTGGAAGGTCGCGCGCCATCCGAAGGTATCGCCTATCGCTCGTCCGATGGGGACACCGGCCACCATGGCGACCGATGTTCCGATCGATATCATCGCGAGTGCACGGCGCTCTCCGTCCGGTGGAACCAGGCGCACGACGAGCGGGATGGAGATCGACCAAAAGACGGCATGCGCAAACGCAATGCCGATTCTACCCAGTACGAATATCTCGAAGTTCGGCGCGACTCCAGTCACGATATGACTGAGTATGAACACGATAAAGACGCGCATTAGCAGGGTGCGGCGTTCTACTTCGCGGACGAACAAGGTCAACGGTAATGACGCGACGGACACCGTCCATGCGTAAATGGTCATCACCACGCCGACGTCGGTCGGACGCATGTCGAGGCTGTTACCAATTGCGGTAAGCAAACCGACGGGCACGAATTCGGTGGTGTTGAAGATGAACGCCGCGAAAGTCAGCGCCATGACACCCCACCAAGGGCGCTTGAAAAACGATAGATGGTGCGTGAGCATCAGGGAACTCGAGGACGAGGGGCGTCGTCGCGTAACGTTGCCTCGCGACGACGCAATCATAACAACACCGTTGCTCGCGGTATGACACGACGTGCCGTGCCATGCGGGAATGTTCCCTCGATGTGCTCGCGTTGCTGCACTCGCCTTGCAAACGCTAAGCGGCCTAAAACCGCTCCGCCCGGAACGGATGCGGGTCCACGAACGGATCTTCGCCCGTCATCAACTCGGCGATGAGCCGTCCGGTAACGGGACCGAGGGTCAGCCCGTGATGAGCGTGCCCGAAGGCGAACCAAAGCTTCTCATGATTCGGTGCGCGGCCGATGACAGGCATCATGTCGGGCGTGCAAGGCCGGCGTCCGAGCCAGGGCGCCTCGTCGAGACGTTCGCCGATTGGAAACGTCTGACGGGCGAAGGGCTCCACGGCCTCGAGTTGCACAGGCGTTTTCGGTGAGTCACGAAGGCCTAGCTCGACGCCGGTCGTCAATCTGATGCCACGAACCATCGGCGTGATGACGTAACCGATTTCCGCATCGAGAACGGGCTGATTCAACGTTGCTCCAGGCTTCGCCGCATAGTGCATGTGGTAGCCGCGCTTTACTTCGAGCGGCAACGCGTAACCCAGCTTCGTCGTGACGTCATTGGCCCACGGTCCTAAGGCAACGACGACCTGGTCCGCGGTGACCACACCCGACTCGGTGGTGACTCGCCACCCGGACTCGAGTGTCGACGCGTCGCCAATGAAGAACGTGCCGCCGAGCTTTTCGAATAAGTTTGCGTAAGCGCCGACGAGCCCCGATGGATCACTCACGGACTCCGCCGACGAGTACCGGATTGCATATCTGAGCGCGGGACCAAGAGAGGGTTCCGCTGCCTGTAAAGCGCCATCGGCGAGAACGTCGAACGGGATGCCATAGGCGTCCTGCCAATGCGACGCCTCCGCCATGGCCGCTTCGAACGCTTTTGAAGTTCGGAATGCGTTTATCCAGCCTTGCGTTCGCACTAAAGATTGCGCTCCGGCCGCTTCGATCAACTCGCGATGCTCCGAGACGCTGTGCTCGATGAGGGTCGAGTAAGCCTTCGCAATCTTTGCGTGACGGTCGGCGCGCGAATGATGCCAATAACGATAAAGAAACGGCACCAGCTTAGGCATTGCCGCCGCATGAAATCGAACATCCGTGGCGCGATTGCTCGCATACCTGGCAATCTTGGCGAGGTCGCGAGGAAAAGCATAGGGATAAACGCCCTCGCGCTGAATTATTCCTGCATTGCCGAGTGAGGTTTCATTGCCTGGAGGCTTGCGATCGATCAGTGCAACGGCGAGTCCACGGCGCTGCAAATGAATCGCTATCGACGTTCCGACAATACCCCCGCCCAATACGACTGCATCGAAGTCCATGCGTCTTCCTTATGGTCAATCCATCTTGCCGTCCGGACGCCGGCCATACCCGCGTGCTGAACTGCCGGACTGTATTCTATTTCCAAGGCTCCCAGCCATTGCAGCTCCAGAGTTCCGCACGTCCGGAAGCGAAGCAGCGGATGCCGTTGGTGGGAGTTCCCGGAGAAGCGTGTTTTCTTACCGACTGCTCATACGGTCCGCGCACGTCTGTTCATGCAGTCTTGCCATTCGTTGTGAGGTAAGCTCGTCTCGCGGACAACGGGACCATCTACGTTGGCAGGCTCGCCACGTGCGACCAGGCGTCCACTGCATATTCCGGATCATCTCTCATTCTAATGTCGCCTAGCAGAACCATGAAAATGCTGCGTCAGGTCGGCGAGTTTCTCAAGCGAGCTACGCAAGCGTTCATGCTCGTCTGGAGCACGTCACCGCTATTTCTCAGTGGGCTTCTCGTCGCGACCATCGTTGCCGGCGTGCTTCCCGCGGCGGCCGCGGTCATTGGGCAGCGTATCGTCGACGCGGTCGTCACGGCCTCCCACGAACCAGCGCATCGCTTACATTGGCCGGTCATTCGCTATCTCCTCCTCGAAGCATTGGTGCTCATTGCCCTTGCGGCGAGCCAGCGGTCGTTGTCCTTGCTGCAGGCGCTACTCCGCGCGCAACTCGGGCAGAAGGTCAACCTGCTTATATTGGAGAAGGCTCAAAACTTGAGTCTCGTTCAATTCGAGGATTCAGAGTTCTACGACCGCCTTGTAAGAGTACGGCGAGACGCGTCTTCACGGCCGTTGTCGCTCGTGATGAAGTCGCTCGGTCTGGTACAAAACCTCATCTCCGTCACGACTTTCGCGGTGTTGCTCGTGAGGTTTTCGCCGTGGGCGCTTGTCATCCTGGTCGTCGGTGCCATACCGAGCTTTATTTCCGAAGCGCGATTCTCGGGTAGCGCCTTCCGGCTCTTTGGGCGAAGGACGCCCGAAAGCAGACAGCAGAATTACATCGAGTCTCTGCTCTCGAGCGAAGCGAACATCAAGGAAGTCAAGCTGTTTGGCTTTGCCCCGCTTCTTCTGCAGCGCTATCGCGACACCTTCGAGAAGCTCTATGCCGAAGACCGCGCGCTCACGTTGCGACGAGACGGTTGGGGTTTTCTGCTCGGCGTGGTCGGCACCATCGCGTTCTATGCGGCTTATGGATGGATTGTCCTTGAGACGGTGAGCGGAGCCATCTCGCTGGGGCAGATGACGATGTACCTCGTGCTGTTCAGGCAAGGTCAGAGTGCGGTGAGCAGCAGCCTGTCCTCGATTGGCGGGCTCTACGAGGATGGTCTCTACCTGAGCGACTTGTTCGAGTTCCTCGCGCAACCCGAAAACGTGAGCTCCGGTCATCTGACTCAAGGAACGCATCCGGGACAAGGTCTGCAGTTCGAGCGTGTGTCGTTCGCTTATCCGGGCGCCGAGCGCCCGGCACTGACCGACATCAGCTTCGATTTGAAGCCCGGGCAGACACTTGCTTTGGTAGGCGAGAACGGCTCGGGCAAGACCACGCTCATCAAGCTTCTCACGCGCCTTTACACGCCGTCCGCCGGTCGTATCCTTCTCGATGGTTCGGACCTCCAGGAGTGGGACGAATACACACTGCGCCGCCGGATCGGTGTCATTTTCCAGGACTTCATTCGTTACCAGTTCAAGGCTGGCGAGAACTTGGGCGTCGGCGATATCGAAGCCTTCTCGGACAGGACCCGATGGAGCGAAGCGGCACAGAAGGGCATGGCTGCCGCGTTCATCGAGCAGATGGAAAACGGATACGAGACGCAACTTGGACGCTGGTTTGCGGGTGGTCGAGAACTGTCGGGCGGGCAGTGGCAGAAGATTGCGCTGTCAAGGGCCTATATGCGGGAAAGCGCGGATATCCTGATTCTCGACGAGCCGACCGCCGCCCTCGACCCCGAAGCCGAGGCTGGGGTGTTCGAGCAGTTTCAGGCGCAGTCAGGACAGCGGATGTCGATCCTGATTTCACATCGTTTTTCGAGCGTGCGAGGAGCCGACCAAATCATCGTGCTGGACCAGGGGCGGATACTGGAAAGCGGAAGCCATCGACAACTACTCGCGCTGAATGGACGTTATGCGCATCTGTTCGGCCTACAGGCGCAGGGTTACAAATAAAGGTGCCCATACATCGCGGTCGTTGTATGAGCATTCTTCGCTGCAACCCATCTCGGCGCGCTCGATTGCTCAGACCGTGCTCGCGCGATGGCGCCGAAATTGCGCAGCCGATAACCACAAGGCCGAGATAAGGAAGTAGGCCGCACCGACGCCCGCGTAACCGGCTATCTTCGAAATCGCAAGCGTAAGAGGTGCGGGTGTAAGCGCCAGAAAGAAGCATCCTGCAAGTGCCGATTGCGCGCCGCTAAGAACCATGGCCCATTGCGCGCCGAAGCGCTTCCATCGACGTAACGCGGTGGCGAGTTGAAGCAGCCCGGACAAGATGGCCCAGACGCCGACGACGCCGAGGACCCATGCCGTATTCGTTTTGAGCGCAATGATCACGGCGGCGGTCGTAGCCGCGCTGATCGCAACGTTGATCGCCTGCGTGCGATTGCCGGTCTTCCCGCCGCTTCGCGACATGTCGATATAGTTCGCGAGCGCATCCCATGCCGGGTAGATGACCAGCAAAACCGCCGCGCCGGCCACGGAGTGCAATCCGACCACGAAGGCCAGCGCCACCCATACGATCGAAACCGCCGCGCGGGTGAAATAGTAGTTCTTGAGCCAGCGCTCTGCGTTGGCGAGCGTTTTTTCTGGCAGTGAGTAGTCGGACATGGTGACTCCTTGCAATGACTGGTTGGCGCTTCACGATGACCGAGATCTTTGCACCTCGCGCGTGCACTGTGCATCGGTCGAATGACCGAGGCTATGGGAAATCGATGTCGCGTATAGTGGGCGCATTTCCGCTGCAAAACTCCCGTGGTCATCCCATGACTGATCAGGAAGCCGGCCAGTCTCCCTTGCTCGTGTTCGATTGTGTGAAGGCGCTCGCCTTCATCGGTGACTTGAGCATGGGGCAGCCAACCGACCACTCGCCTCGTACGGCGTGGCTCGCCTCGCGTCTGGCGAGTGCGGCCGGTCTCGCGATCGCGAATGCCGACGTAGTGCGCGAGGCGGCGTTGCTGCGCTGGTCCGGTTGCACGGCAAATGCGTCGGGCTTCGCGCAGGTTTTCGGTGACGATGTAGCGTTTCGCCAGGCCATGCTCGAGGATCATCCGGATTGGGCGGAACCGCTCGAAGCGCTCGGCGACGCTGGCGCGGCGCTCACGCCGCTTGCCGTGACCCATTGCGAGGTCGCGGGAGAAGTGGCGCGCATGCTCGGACTCGCGCGCGCGACCGAAACGGCGTTGCGGCACATCTTCGAGACGTGGGACGGTCGCGGCTTGCCTTCGCATCTCACGCACGAAGCGGTTCCCGTGCCTGTGTCCATCGTCTCGCTAGCGGGCGATCTGGAAATTTACAGCCGCGTGTATGGCGTGGACGGGGCGCTCGCTAAAATCGCGAAGCGCGCTGACATGCGCTATCCGGCAGTGCTTGTAGGATATGCGAAGCGCCATGCGGTGCACTGGCTGAAGGAGTTAAATTGCCTGACGCCCGCCGAAATCGATGCGGTTCTTTCAACCGCGCACATGCGGCAGACCACTTCGCCGGAGTTGATCGCAGACGTCATCGACCTCAAACTTCCGTGGATGACGGGCTTCTCGCGCGCGGTTGCATCGACGGCACTGGCGGCGTGCGCCCGGCTCACCTCGAGCGATGAATCGCGCGCCCGGGTCTATCACGCCGGGTTGATCCACGGCATTGGCCGCGCGTCGGTGCCTAACGCGGTGTGGAATCAACCGGAGCGTTTGAGCGAAAGCGCGTGGGAAAAGGTGCGTCTGGTGCCGTACTGGACGTCGCGTGCGGGACGTCTGGCGGGCGCGATAGGTGAAGCGGCGGAGGTCGCATCGTATGCCTATGAACGCCTCGACGGCTCGGGCTATTTTCGCGGCGTGCGCGATCAGGCGCTTGGGTTGGAAGCGCGCGTGCTGGCCGCGTCTGTTGCGTGGGTGGCGCTTCGTTCACTGCGTCCGTGGCGAGCGGCGCTTTCACCCAATGAGGCCGCACAGAGAATGCTCGACGAAGTCGCTAAAGGCCGCGTCGATGCCAATGCGGTCGATGCGCTGCTCACCGACGCCGACGCTCCCGTAAGACATCAGGTAAGCGATGCTCCGTCGCGTGCGCTGCTCTCCGTGCGAGAGATCGACGTCTTGAAAGCGATCTCACGCGGCGCGAGTAACAAGGAAGCCGCACGCGAACTCGTCTTGAGTCCAAGCACGGTGCGCACACACGTAGAGAATATTTTTCGCAAACTCGAATGCTCGACACGCGCGGCGGCAACGCTCAAGGCATCGGCAATGGGCTGGCTTTGAAGCGCGCATGTCTGGCGAGCGTGCGCGCTTCGAATCGAAATCAGTTTTGGATTGCCTGAACCGAGCCGCCATCCACCCGAACGTTGCTACCGTTGATGAAGGACGCACGATCCGAAACCAGCAAAGCGATGGCCGCCGCGACTTCCTCGGGCTGACCTCGTCTCTTTTGAACGATTCCCGGCCGTTCCTCGTCGAGAAAACTCTTGACCGCCTCGTCGAAGGACACGCCCATTTGCTTGGCGCGTTTTTCCATCATACCGTTCGTCATGCCGGTTTCGATGAATGCAGGCGAGACGGTATTGCACAGCACGCCGTGTGCAGCCTCTTTGTAGGACAGATTTTTGATGAATGCAGCAAGCGCGGCCTTGGCAACGTTGTACACCGCCTCTTCCCAGTAAGGCTGCACCGCGTTCTCGGACGTGATGCAAACGAAGCGCCCCCAGCCTTTCGCACGCATGGGCGGAATGGCCGCACGAGCCACACGTACAGCCGAAAAAAAGTCGGTCGCCCAAGCTTCCTCGTAGTCTGCATCCGCCAGTTCGAGCGGATCGCCTTTTGCGCCGGTAACGCCAGCCGTATGAACCACGATATCGATCTGCCCGAATCGTTCCGTGCCTCGCTTGACGAGATCGTCTACCTCTTGTTGCCTGGTCATATCGGCCGCAATCAACAAGCTGGATTGCGCGAGCGCGCCGCTTTCCTTTTCGAGCTTTTGCTGATCCACGTCCGACAGCACCAGATGCACGCCTTCCTCACTCAATTGTTTTGCAACCGCGAGACCGATGCCGCCGCTCGCGCCGGTGATGAGCGCCACGCGCCCCCTAATTCCCAAGTCCATGAATTCCCCTTAGTTGATTAATTCCGCAACCACGCAAGTCGTCGTGGCTAAAGCGCCTTTGCGAATTTCAGCATCTCCTGTGCCAAGATCCGCGGCGTCTGCAAGGGCATGAGGTGGCCTGCGCCATCGATCACGCTCACGCTGCCATTCGGAAAATGCTTCAATGTTGTCATGCGTTGCTCGTCCGGACCGGGCACTTGCTTATCGTCCGCGCCGCAAACGAGCAACGCCGGATAATCGAGCGTACCGATGCGATCGCTCCAATCCTCCTTGCTGCCGCCATCCACCCATGCGCGCCAGGCAACGAGATCGACGCGTTGGGCATCGTGGATTGCGACTTCGCGAACATCATCCGGCAAGCGGTGTGCGCTCGATTCATCCACGAACGCTTCCGCTTCCGGCCGAGTCTTGCCATACGCTCGTTGCTGTTCCCGGTCCTGCTCGCTCATGGGTTGCGGTCCGGGAGGCGAGGGCGCGACGAGGATCAAGCCTGCCAGATAGTCCGGCTTGCGGGCCGCGAGCACAACCGCGACTTTGCCCGTCATCGAATGACCGACGAGCACGCAACGTTCGAGTTGCAATGCACGGATGGTCGCGTCGATGTGATCGGCCATCTCGCTCACGCTGTAGCCTTCGATATGCGCGGCATCGCCGAAGCCGGGGGTATCGAGCGCGACGCAAAGGTGTTCATGGTCGAGAAAAGGCAAGGTAGGAAACCAAGTACGGTGTGAGCCGCCTAAAAAATGCATGAGCACGAAGGTGACGTCGCCTTGGCCCTGTCTGCTGTAAGGGAGCATGAGTTTCTCTGGATGGTCGGGACCGAGCGCTGAATTCGTTCCTCGATCAGCGCTCCAAGTGAGCGCTTTAGCCAGATTTGTACCCGTCGATCGTCTTTGCTCGTTGGCGGAAAAGCAACTGCATACTCTGACGAATAAAAGAAATGCTGCATCCAACACCCAGGCTTCTACGTATTTGATTTTGCAGCGGCATGTTTGACCCGTCGCGGCTCTATCAAAATCAGACCGACGAATCGAACACGGGTGTCGAGGCTTGTGGTCCTTAAGGAGTTCCGAAATGGCAAAGACTGCGTCGCATGTCCAGGTTTCGTGCGTGTTGGCTTCGCTCGTTTCCGCGCTGGTGTCCATGCCCGCGCTGGCGGGCGGAAACGGTAACGGCGGGAGCGGCAGCGGTGGTGCTCATGGCGCGGCTACGTCCGAAAGGACCTACCACAGCGAACCAGTGTCGAGTCCGTGGAACAGAGATCCGGGCGATGTGAACCGAACCTATGAGCCGGGCAATAAAGCTTCGTCGCAAGCGATGCCGCAGAGTTCGGACATGTCGTCGGGTGCCGTCAAGTAGTTTGCTTGAGGCGAACGCGTCGTAGCGGTTTTTATCGTCAGGCCCGACGGTCGTGAGCGACACTGCGGGCCTGGCTGCAGATTCAAGTTCGATTCATCTATTGCAGATGCGGCGAAGTGCCGGCATGCCGCTTCTCAAGCTTTCGCCAGCCTGATGCTGCTCGCGTCGCCAGTGAGATAACCGACAGTCGCGCCGAATCGATCTTTATAATTCGCGCGCAGTAAAGGATCGACGGTCGCCTTGACCTTGTCATGCAGCGGACTCTCCCAGTCGCCCGCATGCTGGAAGTTGCTCATGATGTTGGTCCAGCCGTTGATCTCGTCGACCGCGTGTAATCCGGTGGATTCCGCCGCCGACGGGCACGAAAGCACGCGTGCAAGCGTTTGGGTATCGACGTTATAGGCCCAAAGGAAGTTGTTCACGTGTGTGCTGGAATCTTCGCCGATGAACAACGTGCGCAGCTTCTCCGAGAACTTCAGGTTGTCCGGATTTGCGATCTTGTTGGGGTTCGCGAGGTTGCCGAGCGCGTCGGGCGCAGCCAGGTCCTCGCCGACAAGCGCGGCGGGCGCGGCCATGTCGACCGGCACCCATTCGCTGTCTATCGCCGCGCCCGTCACGTCTTTCTGACCGGCCTTGAGATTGAGCGCGTACACGGCGCCTGCGACGATGGTCTTGTCGACCGCGACATCGCGCGAGGCCGCGTTTCCCTTGACCATCGATTTCTCGACTCGGGACATCGCCGTGTACACGATCTTGTCCTTCGCGTTGACCGTCGTGCCTTCGAGCTTCGTGAATCCCATGCTGCCGCCGATGAGCGCCGCATAGCGGTGCGTTTCCAGATACGCCGCCGCTTTGTCCATGCCCGGCTTGACGCGGACCCAGTTGAACGTGCCGTTGAAATTGATCTTCGTGTAGCTGGCGTCCGCCGGGTCCGCGGTGGCGATGTCCATGATGTCGGCTGCCTTGAGTGATCCGGCGAGTGCTTCGATTTCAGCGCTCGTGGCATTGCCGATGCGAATCCACGAGAGGTTCGCCGATCCCGCGCCCGCCGACGAGGTCTGCGTCCACTTGGCGACGTACAGCGTGCCTGACGAGAGGTCCGCCGCTTTGTCCGCGATGAACATGAACAAGCCGCCGTTGGTCGCGTCGTCGCCCATCATGACGGTGCGTTGGTCCGGCATCACCTGGATCAATTCGTGTGAGATGCGTCCGAGGCAGTAATGCTTTTTGATCGATGCCGTCCCGTCCGGATTCACCGTGACCTCCGGCAAGTGCCCGTAGTGGTAGGGATTGGCGCGCGTCGCGTCGCCATATAGCGCTAGGCTGAAGGCCTTGAACTGCGCGTTTTTCGCGATGCTCGACGCGTCCGGCTCGTACTCCTCGCTCGACAAATGCGTATTCCAGGGCGAAAGGCTCGCGCCGCACGTGATCCACAGACCGTTTGCTTTCGAGGTGTCTACGTTGTGATATTTCACCAGCGTGAGGTGGCCCGTCGTCGGGTTCTGTTCGAGCGTCAATACCGCGATAGGCGAGGGTAACTGGCCGTACTGCGACGCGAGGCTCTGATCCCGCGTGGTGTATTCGAACTGCACCACGGCGAATACGGTCTTGCCCTTGATGCCCGGCACCGTTGCATTGGCAAGCATGAGCAACGAACTGCCGTCGGGGCAGTCGGAATAGAACTGACGCTCCTTGCCCGGCACCGAGGTATCGATGATCGGCTGGCCGTTGATATCGTAATAACCGCCTGCAAGGATGTTGCCGCCACTGCCGTTCGGCACCATGTCGCCGGTGACGAAGAACGGTTGATAGGCGAGCTTGTACGCTTGCGTGGTGCCGTCCGCGAACGTGACGTTGAGTGACGATTTCACCGTGGTCGTCGCCATCGACGCGGGATCGTTGAGCGTGGGTGCGGCCATCGACGTGAATGCCGCGCTTGCGAACGCCGCGGTGGCAGCCGGGGCCGCATTGGAATCACTGCCGCCGCAGCCGGCGAGCGTCGTGGCGGCGGCGAATCCGCCGAGCGGTAACATCGGCGCCCCCGCAAGAAGTTTAAGCGTGCGGCGGCGGGAAAGATTCGTCCGGTCGGACATGGGAAGTTCCTGTTTTTATCGATGATCGGGGGATCAGGCTGCATAGGTACTCGGCCCGCGTGCAGCGTCGAAAGAGGAATGTAAGGCCGGATGATGAAATGTATATGACAGGAAAATAGAATTATTTAGAAAGCATTGGGTTGTGCTCATGCACGTGTTGGCGAGCATTTGTGGAAAATGCGAGAGTCACTATCGGCAGCAAGATAGCAAGGATGCGGTCGGCGCGTGGAAGAGGTCGGGTGGCTGACTTTGCCTAAAACAACAGATAGTCGTGCCCGGATTTTTGACTCACGACGATGGCTGGCAACAGAGCGATTCGTTCGATTCTAAGAAGAAGAATCAGCGGTGGCGATCTTCAAAGACGCTTGAGCGAAATTCAGCCATTAATGCCTTAACGTCTAAAGAAGCAGGTTCTTAGCTGGCTGTCCCACTTCGACAAAAGCCGTTCAAGGCTTAAGATCAGACCCCTGATGGCGCCTTAACAAGACGACTGCTAAGACGCTAAGCGCTTATAGCTTTCGCTTGACAGGACAGCTGCCAGACCAACAACCGCTTAAGGCTAAAAGCAACCTGCAAACGAAAAAATGCTAAGGTTATGCGATAGCTTAAACGAGCGAAGAGCATGCTGAATTTGACATCGGATCTGCATGGTAATGCCTTGCTATGTTCGCTTCCCGCGCCGGAGTGGAAAGAGATCGCGCGCCATCTGGAGTTGATCGAACTGCGTAGCGAACAACGCCTGTATGATCCCGGCCAACAAATGCAGTATGTCTATTTTCCGACTACGTCGATCATCTCGCTTCTTCACATGGTGGAGGACGGTGCATCGACCGAGATTGCCGCCGTCGGGCGCGAGGGCATGACAGGTTTGCCGGTGCTAACGGGCGGCAAGTTCATGCCAACGCGTGTTCAGGTCCAGTTTCCCGGATCTGCGTACCGCATCAAGGCTCATGCGTTGCGTGAACTTATTGGCCGTTCGGCGTTCTTGCGCCGTTTAATGCTTCTATACACGCAGGCGTTGCTGACACAGGTTGCACAGACAGCCGCATGCAACCGACATCATTCGCTGCGCCAGCAATTGTGCCGATGGTTATTGACGCAAGCGGACCGGGCGCCGTCAATGGTTTTGCGCGTCACTCAACAAGGCGTCGCGGACAGCCTTGGCGTGCGAAGAGAAGGCGTCACCGAGGCGACGGGCAAACTTCACGATGCAGGCTTGATTCGGCACGGCCGAGGCAGCATTGAAATTCTCGATCGCGTTGGTCTGGAGAAGCAGGCGTGCGCTTGCTATTGCATCTTAAGAAAAGAATTCGAAAAGATTCTGCGACCGCGACAAGTCGATCTCGCCTGAGCGAATTGGGTTTAGTCGCTGCATTGACGGTTGCTGGCAAGAAGCGCGTGGCTTGCAATTTTTTCGAGCGCTCTGGCGAAGGCTGATAGCCGCGCAGGCGCTGTCCGAAGCCACGCTATGGTCTAGCTAAATTAGACGCAAAGATTGCTCGTGACGCAACTGCGTACGCCTTAAACGGAGGCTGCGGCGCGCCTGAAGCGCGTGTGTACTTACGCGCCGCTTAACCCCATGCTGCATAATGCATCGGCTATTCCAGAACAAACCTTGGAGATGTCGATGCTGCTGTCTGAACAAAACGTACTCGTCACCGGCGGCGCGCGCGGACTGGGCGCGGCGATCACTGAAGCCCTCGCGCGTGAAGGCGCCAGTGTCGTCATCAACTATCGTCGTAGCGAAGCGCAAGCGAACGCGCTGGTCGAGCAGCTTGGACCGCGCGTCGTGGCGGTTCAGGCCGACATCACGGATCAGGCATCCGTCGCGCGTCTCTTCGACGAAGCGCTCGCTAAAAGCGGCCGGCCGATACATGCCGTCGTGAACAACGCGCTTGCCGAATTCAGCTTCGATGGCGACGCGCGACCGAAGATCGGCGATATCGAATGGACGCGCTTTCAGCAGCAGATCGAAGGCGCCCTCAAGGGCGCGCTCAATACGATTCAAGCCGCGTTGCCCGCAATGCGTGCCGCTGGCTTTGGCCGTATCGTGAATGTCGGCACCAACCTATTTCAGAACCCCGTGGTGCCGTATCACGACTACACGGCGGCCAAGGCGGCATTGCTCGCGTTGACGAGAACTGCATCGAACGATCTCGGACCGGACGGCATCACGGTGAACATGGTGTCCGGCGGACTCTTGCGCACCACCGACGCCAGCAGCGCGACGCCCGAAGCCGTGTTCGATATGGTCGCCGGATTCACGCCGTTGCGCCGTGTCACGACGCCGGAAGAATTCGCCGACGCAGTGCTGTTCTTTCTCTCACCGTGGGCGCGAGCGGTGACGGGACAGAACCTCGTCGTCGATGGCGGTTTGGTCAAGGATTGAAGCGTCTTGCTCACACATGATCTCTCGACAATTCCCAAGCACGGCTCTCGACTCAAGGCGCGACATCATGGCTTATGAAAAGGTGAGCGTTTCCACTCGCGACGGGACGTGTCCCGTTCACGTTTTCACCGACGATACGGCAACGCCTTCGCCGGCCATCGTCTTCTACATGGATGCGGGCGGCATACGTCCAGCTGTATCGGATATGGCGCAACGGCTGGCGAACGCGGGCTATGTCGTCCTGCTGCCAGACCTTTTTTATCGCTACGGTTCGTATGGGCCTTTCGATCCCGTGGAAGTATTCAAGGGCGATGTGCGAGCGATCCTCGGGCCGCTGATGGTCACCACGGGTAACGCGAAGGCGGCCGAAGATACAGAAGCATTGCTTGCCTACATCGACACGCGCACGGACGTTGAACCCGAACGTATCGGCGCGGTCGGTTTTTGCATGGGCGGCGGCATGGCTATCACCGCCGCTGGCCAATATCCCGATCGCTTCGCGGCGGTGGCAAGCTTTCACGGCGGCAATCTCGCAACCGATGCCCCTGACAGCCCGCATCTTTCAGCGCCACGACTAAAGGCCGAACTCTATATCGCAGCGGCCGACGCCGATGGAAGTTACCCGTCATCCATGGCGCAGCGCTTCGAAGACGCATTGAAGCAGGCCGGCGTTCGGTATGTCGCAGAGACCTTTACCGGCGCCGCGCACGGCTGGATGAAGCCGGATTTTCCGGTCTACGACCAAGAGGCCGCCGAGCGCGGATGGTCCACGATGATCGAATTCTTCGATCGGACGCTCAAAGGTCCGGTCTGAAATCTTCGCGCGATGATCATGTCGTCGCGCGATCGTCGCGAAGCTCCGCTTACGAAGTCCCTATCCGCCGTTACGTTGGTGCGGCGCGTCACAGCACTAATTACCTTCGTCGCATACCACTAGACCATAAAGAGAAAAAACGATCGTAAGGTGTTCTCCTACTGATCCGCATGCGAACTAGTCAGTACATTTACAAAAACAAAACGGCTGACGCGATCGACCGAAGGCACGTTAGCTCATGCGTTCGATCCATGCATTCAAACGAGGAGAGAGACGATGTTCAGGAAACCGGACGATGACGCAAGCCAGAAGCACGGCGTAAAAGCGAGCGATGCGCGTCGCGAAGGCATGAGTCGGCGAGACTTTGCCAGATTACTCGGCGCCGCGCCGCTTGCGTTGCTCGTCGGGTGCGGCGGGGGCGGAGACGATTCATCCAATTCTTCAGGGACGTTGGCGCTCGATCCAACGGCCAAAGCCGCGAATCCAGACACTTACACCGACTTCGAATGGTACAAGTGGACGTTTCCCATCGACAAAACGCTGGATGCAGTCGGGACAGCAAGCGACGGCGTCGGCCAGATGTACGTGCGGCTTTACACGCCGAAAACGGTGGCATCGACGACATACCCGCTCGTGGCCGTGCTGGGCGGGTTGGGCAACGACGCCAACATGACGGCCAACTTCTACGCCTCCAACGGCGCGGCGGATTTCGCAAACGCGGCCTTGCAGGCGAAGTATCCGTCATACATCGTGACGGTGACCGTGCCTTGGGAAGCATGCGTCAACTACGACGCCGAGATGGTCTATATGAACGCCGTCGGCGAGTTGATGAAGGCCATCTCGACGCGCGTAGGCAATGTCGACTCGACGCGCATATACGCAACAGGCATCTCGCAGGGCGCGGGATGGTCCTACGAAGCGGCATCGTTGCAACCCGATCTGTTCGCGGCACTCTTCATCAATTCAGGAACGGTCGTCCATACGACCTGGGGCAACGAAGCCGATCTGACTAAGCTAAAGGACGTCAACCTCTATATCGCGCACGGGGCGCAGGATCAGTACATTCCAGTGAACGAAGCGTACCGGGTCTACAACGACTTGTCCGCTCTCGGCAAACGCAACATCAAGCTGGACGTGGTGACGGGAACGCACGCGCTGTCGGGCACGCAGTATTTCCCGGCCACGCCCGTTACGAGTGTTTATCCGTGGCAGGACTGGCTCCTCACGCAGAAGAAGGGTGTGGGCTTCGATGGCCCCGTGCTTACCGAGGTCAGCCCGTTCTCCGCGTATCAGTGGGCGGGCCGCTCGGTATTACCGGATGTGCCGACTTGGGCTACCGACGTACCGTACGCAACGTGGACCGAGCCACAGGACAATCCGACCTGGGACACCATCAAGACCCGGCTTGCTGTTCCCACGGTGAACGGAACGAGCAGCGGCGGCTATGTGATCGGACGCTTTCGTATCGGCGACGAAACGCAGACCACCTATGACAGCGCGACGACGGCAACCGCGGGTCTCAAGTCCGGCCAATTGCTATGCATGACCATTCAGGGCTACACCGGTGCGTACGGGGACGACTTCGCCTCCTTCAACGCGAACTGGACCGTGGAATGGGCCGTGATGGCGGGGCAGGTTACGAGCATCGTCTTGACGAACCAGGCGAGCCCGGCGCCCATTGCCCGACCGAGCACGGTGAACTTGACGAACGGCGGCGGCCCGAACGTCAATAACTCGCTTGCGACGCCGAATGTCCTCGATGGCAAGCAGGTCTACTTGAGGATCGCTCTCGCGGACACTTACACGGGCACTGCGCTGAAGGTTTATGTGCGCTTCACCAGAAAGTTATCGAGTGCGCCGCGAGGGCCAGAATATGCGTCGTACTGGCATGTCGTGGACTTGCCCGTGAATCTGGCTGCCTGATTTACCGATGTGGGAAAACGGCGCTTCATACTCATGCGCCGGTATTCCGCAGTCGCGTCGGTGCCCGCTCGCTGGCTGCTGCTTGGTGCGCGGCATTAACCACAGAATCGAAATCCAACGCATGGACGACCCGAACCATGCTATCGAAACCCTTGACCGTCTGCATGCGCTCGGCCTTCGCCTGTCTGTCGACGACTTCGGCACGGGATACTCTTCTTTGTCGTACCTGAAGCGCATGCCCGTGGACGAGATCAGGATCGATCGATCCTTCGTCATGGGCTTCACGGATCATAAAGACGACGAGACCATCGTGCGCTCGACCATCGATCTCGGGCACAACATGGGACTGAAGGTCGTGGCCGAAGATGTCGAGAGCGAACAAATGATGACGCGCCCGCGGGAGTTGCAATGCGATCTTGCGCAGGGATTTCATTTGAGCCGCCCGCTGCCGCCGGCCAAGCTCGAACTCTGGCTCGCGGGTGGGGTCGAGGAGAGCAATCTGCGTTTCGCGTGAACTCATCCGCAAGTCACGTTCATCCGTTCTTTCTCGTTCGACGACATTTCCGATGCAAGCCGATGCGTGGACATCCATGCCGCCAGCGCACGGACGTGGGCTTGCTTCGATCAAACGATTGCTCGCTTCGAGCAGTCGCGCACAGCAGTGAAGGGGGCGCCGCTCGAAGTCATCGAGGAAAATAGTCGGGCAGCCGAAAGCCGTCATACGCGTGATTGCCGACGATGGCTTGCCTGAACGCATCCGAACGATACGCTTCGACGATATCGTCGGTGGTCTGCGAATGCTGGTTCGCGGCTTTCACCACGACCTGATTCACGTAGGGCGAAGTCATCTCCTCGAGCGCCAGCGCCGTTGTCAGGGCGTGTCCGCTCGATACCGCGAAGTTGCCCTGAATCGCCGCAAAATCCACGTCTTCCAACGCGCGCGGCGCCTGTGCCGATTCGAGCAGCACGAGCTTGATGCCGGCAGGATTATCGGTCACGTCGCGCTCGGTTACATCGACAGGATTCGGATTCGGACGGATGCGAATCCAGCCGATACGCTGAAGGATCTTGAGCGCGCGTTCCAGATTGACGGGATCGTTGGGCACTGCAACCGTAGCGCCTTTCCGGACCTCGGCAAGCGCATGGTGCTTCGTGGAGAAAAGGCCCATCGGTGGCGTGGGCACTTGCACCACGCCGACGAGATCGGTGCCGTTGCGGTCGTTATAGGACTTCAGATACACGCTGTGCTGCATCACGTCGGCCGCTATCTCGCCGCGATACACCGCCTGGTTCGCTTCCAGGCCGGTGCTGAACTCGACGTAGCGCACGGTGTAGCCCTTCTTCGAGAGTTGCGGTTCGACGCCCTGACGAAACTCGTCCGCGTAAGGGCCGGGCACGAAGCCCACGCGCAGTGTGTGCGCGGCATTGTCCGCGGCGAAGCCGGGCGAGATGAAGACGGCTTGACTCAACGTCAGCGCGAGCAGGAACGTCCTGAGTTTTACCGGTGCAATCATGGGAATGAGTGGGCTGAACGAAAGCAGGAATCGTATCAACGCAATCCATGCGGGCGGAACAGATTGATCGAGCTAACCTTAGTCCGCAATGCGATAACCGGGAGGCTCCGCATCAATCTATAGTCTGTCGCGCGAGTTCGACTCTGGGCAGCGCAATGCCATGCCGCTCGCGAGCCGCTTGACGCGTCGCATCGATTTCCTTTTGCTTGCGAAGTTCGTCCCAACCCAGCACCTGTGCCGCGATCTCCGCGCCTTCGAGCAACAGCGCGTTCGTAAGATGTCCGGAGATCGCGATCGTCGTGCGACGGAAGAATAGGTCCGCAAGACGCGTGACCATGTCATGCGCGCACAGGTACTCGATCTCGCGCACCGTGAAGTCCGATGCGCTGCCAAAGGGCCGATCCGGTGCGCCCGCGCAAAACGCCGCGACTGCCGAAGCAGTCGTGCCATAGCGCGTGAGCAAGCCGTCGGCACGCTCGGCCGACACCCCATACTGTCGAACGACATCGCCGATCCATTCGGCCCGTGCATACGCATCGCGCGGAAAATCGCGGCCTCCGCCGATCGCCGTGTGACGCGTGCGGACCGCGCGTGAGCGTCCGAGGCGTGCGAGCGTGTCGTCGGTGACCGTTTCGGCGAATCCGCGAAACGTCGTCCACTTGCCGCCGACGAGCGATAAAACCGGGACTTGCGTGCCGGCAAGACGATCCACATGCATCGCGTGATCGCGGCTTACATCGCCGGGATCGGCGGCATTGGAATAGGGCAGCGGACGCACGCCGCTGTATCGGAACGCAATGTTCGATTCGTTCAACACCACGCGTGGAAAAACTTCCCGCAGCGCGCCGAGCATGTAGGCGACTTCATCGTCCTCGCAGCGCACGGCGTCGGGCTCGCTTGTGCGGATATCGGTCGAGCCGATCAGCAACTTGTCCATGAAGGGATAGATGAGCGAGATGCGCCCGTCCTTCGAGCCGTAATACACCATGCGGCCGCGCAGTTGCGCATGGAGCTCGGGGTGATCGACGATCAGATGCGAACCCTTCGTCCCGCCGATGTACTTGCTTTTTATGCCGAGCGAAGCATTCACGCTGTCGATCCACGCACCGCCCGCGTTGACGACGACCTCGGGTCGCACCGCGACGAGCTCGTCCGTTACGAGGTCGCGCAACCACACGACGCCGCCCTCGACGCGCTCCACGCTCGTGTAATTGGCCGCCGCCGATTGCTTGCACGCGGCAAGCCCGTCCGCGACGAGTTCAAAATTCAGGCGTTCGGCTTGCGTCACCTTGGCGTCGTAATACGTGGCGGTCGCCTTGATTGCCGGATCGAGCAGCGGCAGGTCTTTAAGCGATTGCGCTCGCGTCGCGAGATGATGACGCGGCATCGTGCGGTCGTGCCGTCCCAAGAAGTCGTACATGGCAAGGCCGATCTTCGAGATGATCGCGCCGCGATCCGCAAGCTTGGCCTTCATGCCGAAGAAGCGTCGAGCGGACGCCACCATGCCGCCGAAGTACGAGTGAATCGGCAGCACGGTTTCGAGCGGCAGCACGTAATGCGGCGCGTTCTTCAGCAACAGGTTGCGCTCCAACGTCGATTCGGCAACGAGGCGAAACTCGCCCGTCTCCAGATACTTCACGCCGCCGTGTATGAGCCGCGATGGCGCGCTACTCGCACCGGCGGCAAAGTCGGTCTTGTCGATCAACAGGCAGTCGACGCCTTGCAGCGATAAATCGCGAAACACACCCGCGCCGTTGATGCCGCCGCCCACGATCAACACGCCGATCTTCGGGCTCTGCTTCAACCGGTCGAGAAAGAAATTACGGTTTCGTTCTGTCATCGAGATTCTCCGGCTTCAATGCGAGGTGGCCGCGCGGTCGAGCGCGGGCCACAAGGGCTGAACTGCGGCGATGAGTTGCGACCAGAGCGCGTACGCGTCGTCGAGCTTCGCGTGGCGTTGCGGGTCCGGCTCATGCGTGCGCGCAACGCGGCAGGCGCGCGCCACGGCATCGGCAAGCGAATCGAAAACGCCCACGCTGACGCCTGCGCAAAGCGCCGCGCCGAGCGCGCTCGCCTCCTGACTTTCGGGTATGTCGATAGCGATGCCAAGCACATCCGCGAACGACTGCGCAAGCAACGGACTCGACGATCCACCGCCCGTCAACCCCGCACGATGCGCCGGAAAAGCGCTCGTCAACGCTTCGATGTGCCAGCGGTGATTGAACACCATGCCTTCGAGCACCGCACGCGCCAGATGCGCGCGCCGGTGCCACGAGCGCAAGCCGAAGAACGACGCGCTCGCCGGCTGCTCGAACGGAGAACCGAACAGGAAGGGATGAAACATGACCGAACTCGGTTCGGCCGACACCGCCTGCACTTCGTCGCCGATGAGATCGAACAGCGAGCATCCGCGCCGCGCCGCTTCGTGCGTTTCGTGCTGAAAGAGTTCGCGCAAAGCCCAATCGACATTGCTCGACGAAGCGGGCGAAATCGACATGTTCATCCACTGGCCGGGCCGTGTGCCGTTACGGCACGACCAGCGCGGATCGAGTTGCGGCCGATCCGACAGTATTTCGTTGATGCTGAACGTTCCCGCCGTCACCGACAACACGCCCGGTTCGGCGTTGCCCATGCCGAGGGCGCTCGACGTGACGTCGTGCAGCCCGGTTGCGACGGGCGTGCCTTCCTTCAAGCCGGTTTGCGATGCGGCAAGCGCCGTCACGCGGCCGGCCTGCGCCGTGGACGCGACGATGGGTGCGAGCGCCTCGCCGATAGTCCCCAGGCAGTACAGCGCCATGACCTCGGCGCTGTACTGCTGCGTGTTGACATCGGTGAAGGACGAACTGGCTTCGGTTGGATCGGTGGCGGGGACGCCCGTGAGACAGAGCCGCAGCCAGTCCTTGCAAAACAGGACATGGCCGATCCGCGCGAAGCGCGCTGGCTCGTTGAGCTGAATCCATTTCAGCAGGCTGACGGCGGCGTACGGATAAGGCTGCTGTCCGGTCAATGACAGCGCCCGTTCCAGCACGCCTTCCTCGCGCCAGCGTTCCCGGACGTCGAAGGCGCGGCTGTCGAGCGAGAGAATGCCGGCGCCGAGCGGCGCGCCCGCGCGATCCACGAGATAGAGCCCGTCGCCGTGTCCGGTCACGCCGACGGCCGCAATGGAACCGGGCGCGATCTCGCTCAACGCATCGCGAATGGCGCCACAGGCCGCATCCCAGGTTTCTCGCATGTCCCGTTCGACATGGCGCGCACGCGGCTGCCGCTGTTCGACGCGCCGGCTGCCCACCGCGACGGTGCGCCCGGCCGTGTCGAAAACAACCGCCTTCGTGGCTGTCGAACCGCTGTCGACGCCGAGCAGATACGTCTCCATCGTGTCTCCGAATTTTTTGTTGCATCGCGTCAAGCCGACATTTCGCCTTCGGATTGCGCGATGCTTATCTAGGGTTATAGCGGATGGTAATCGAGGATCGGGTTGCCTATTGTGCTTACAGTGAAAAAAATTTCAGCACGTAGAAAAAATATCACTTCAACGTGCGCACGGAGACGACATGACGAAATCCGCCGACAGGCGTGACGCCGAGGACAGTCTTGCGATTCGCGCGGCGTGGCTGCACTACGCCGCCGGTCAGACGCAGGCCGACGTCGCGGCTCGTCTCGGCGTGAGCAGTGTCAAGGCGCATCGGCTGATCATGCGAGCGAATCAGAGCGGCGCGGTCAAGTTCACCATCGACGGCGATGTCGCCGAATGCGTCGTGCTCGAAGCGGAGCTTGCGCAGCGCTTCGGTCTTAGCTATTGCGAAGTGGTCCCCGATCTGAACGAAGGCGATCTGCCGCTGCGCGCCCTTGGCGTCGCTGGCGCGCACTTCATGCAGCGCGAGATCGCGACGCGGCAAGGCGGCGTGATCGGCATAGGACATGGGCGAACGCTCGCGGCCGTCGTGGAGAACATTCCGCGCCTGGACGCGGGCACGGTGCGCTTCGTGTCCTTGCTTGGCGGCGTCACGCGCAAATACACGGCAAATCCGTATGACGTGATTCACCGGCTCGCCGAGCAGACGGGCGCGGTGTCGTATGTGCTGCCGCTGCCGTTTTTCGCCAACAAGGCCGAGGATCGCGAAGTGTTGCTGGCGCAGCGTGGCGTGCGCGAAGTGTTCGACATGGCGGCGCATGCGGATCTGATGGTCGTCGGTATCGGATCGGTGAATGCGGACGCGCAACTCGTCGCATCGCAAATGATCGAGCCCGACGAAATTCAGGAGGTGCGCGACAAGGGCGGTCAAGGCGAATTGCTCGGACATTTTTTCAGCGATACCGGCCAATCCGTCGAAACATCGCTGGCGGCGCGCACGGTCGCGCCCGAACTCGACGACCTCAAGGGCCGGCGCATCATCGCGATTGCGGGCGGCGCGTCGAAGATCGCGGCGATTCGCGCGGTGCTCAATAGCGGCCTTCTGAGCGGATTGATCACCGACGAAGCCTCGGCGCTGGCGCTGAAGATGGAACCTGTCGCGACGGAGGCGGCGTGATGAGCGAGAACGCACGCGATCTTCTCATCGGCATCGACGCGGGGACCTCGGTCATCAAGGCCGTGGCCTTCGACATGACGGGACGGCAGATTGCCGTCGCCTCGGTGCCGAACCGCTACACCACGAGCCCCGATGGCGCGGCGACTCAATCGCTCGATCAAACTTGGGGCGACTGCGCGAAGACCTTGCGGGATCTGGGCGCGAAGATCGAAGGTCTCGCGCAACGCACGCGCGCGCTGGCGGTGACGGGTCAAGGCGACGGCACATGGCTCGTCGGCGCAGGCAACAAGCCGGCGAGCGACGCATGGCTATGGCTCGACGCGCGCGCCGCGAACACGGTGCGGCTGTTGCAGGAAGGATCGGCGAGCCGCGCGCGGTTCCAGGCGACCGGCACGGGACTCGCCGCGTGCAGTCAGGGCGCGCAGATCGCGCACATGGCCGCGACGACGCCCGAAGTGCTCGAACGCACCGAAGTGGCACTGCATTGCAAGGACTGGCTGTATCTCAATCTCACCGGTGTGCGCGCCACCGATCCGTCCGAGGCGAGCTTCACCTACGGCGACTTTCGCACGCGCCAATACGACGACACGGTGATCGAAGCGCTCGGCCTCACCGCGTGGCGCGACCTGTTGCCGGAAATCATCGACGGCACGGAGATCATGCATCCGCTGACGTCAGATGCCGCCGCCGCGACCGGCCTGCTCGAAGGCACGCCCGTGTGTCTGGGCTTCGTCGATATCGTGCTGACGGCGCTCGGCGCGGGCATTCACACGGAAGGCGCGACGGGCGCGAGTTGCTCGATCGTCGGCTCCACGGGCATGCACATGCGCGCGATGCACAACGCCGACATCCATCTGAACGCGGAAGGCACGGGGTACGTGATCGCGTTGCCGGTGCCGGGCATGTCGGCGCAAGTGCAGTCGAACATGGCGGCGACGCTGAACGTGGACTGGGTGTTGAATCTCGCGTGCGATCTGCTCGCGCAGTTCGGCACGAGCCTTTCGCACGGCGACCGGATGAAGTGTATCGACGGATGGCTGCAGTCGGGACGTCCCGGCGCGCTTCTGTATCACCCCTATATCTCCGATGCCGGCGAGCGCGGTCCTTTCGTGGACCCGAACGCGCGCGCGGATTTCATCGGGCTCACGAGCGAGAGCCGCTACCCGGATCTGTTTCGCGCGGTGGTCGAAGGGCTCGGCATGGCCGCGCGCGATTGCTATACGTCGATGGGCATTCCAATGCCCGATGAACTGCGCCTCACCGGCGGCGCGACGCGTTCGCGCGCGTTGCGCGGCGTGCTCGGCGCGGTGGTCGGCGCGCCGGTGCGTATCTCGCTGCGCGAGGAAGCGGGCGCGGCGGGCGCGGCGATGATGGCGGCGGTCGCGCTCGGCGTGTATCCCGACATGAACACGTGCATCGCGCAATGGGTGACGCCGCTGCTCGGACAAGTGGAAGCGCCCGATGCGGAACTGACGCAGTTGTATGCGCAGCTTTTTCCCGCGTATCGGAAGGCGCGCGAGGCGCTCGTACCGACCTGGGATGAAACGGCGCGGTTGCTGAAATCGCGGCATCGGCCGAACGCGCTAGCCGCGGGCCTCAACTAACGTCGAACATGGAACGCTGAGATGAGCGAGAAGGATAGGGTGGACCTGTGTGTCATCGGCGGCGGCATCAACGGCGCGGGTATTGCGCGCGATGCGGCGGGCCGCGGACTGTCGGTGATTCTGTGCGAAAAGGACGATCTCGCACAGGGCACGTCGTCGCGTTCCGGCAAGCTCGTGCATGGCGGGCTGCGTTACCTCGAATACTACGAATTCCGGCTCGTGCGCGAGGCGCTGATCGAGCGCGAAGTGCTGCTCAATGCCGCGCCGCATATCATCTGGCCGCTGCGCTTCGTGCTGCCGCATAGTCCGGGTGATCGTCCCGCATGGCTCGTGCGCACGGGCCTCTTCATGTACGACCATCTGGGCGGCCGCAAGAAGCTGCCGGGCACGCGTTCGCTCGACTTGTGGCGCAATCCGGAAGGCGCGCCGATCAAGGACGAGTACCGGCGTGGCTTCGAGTATTCCGATTGCTGGGTCGACGACGCGCGTCTGGTCGTACTGAGTGCCGTCGATGCCGCCAAGCGCGGCGCCGAAGTGCTCACGCGCACCGCATGCATCGGCGCGCGGCGCGAGGGCAATGCGTGGCGCGTCGAACTGCGCGACACGCGAACGGGATCGACGCGCGTCGTGAACGCACGCGCGCTCGTCAATGCGGCGGGACCGTGGGTATCGGATGTCATCGGGCGCGCGGGCGCGAAGTCGACGCGCAAGGTGCGGCTCGTGAAGGGCAGTCATATCGTTACGCCGAAGTTCTGGGACGGTCCGCACTCGTATCTCGTGCAGAACCACGACAAGCGCGTGATCTTCATCAACGCCTATGAGGGCGACAAGGCGCTCATCGGCACGACCGATGTGCCGTGGGACGGCGCGCCGGAAACCGTGCAGATATCGAACGAGGAAATCGACTATCTGCTGACGGCGGTGAATCGCTATTTCAAGCATCCGTTACGCAAGCAAGACATCGTGCAGACGTTCTCGGGCGTGCGTCCTCTCTACGACGACGGCAAGGGCAATCCGTCGGCGGTCACGCGCGACTACGTGTTCGATCTCGACGCCAGCGGCGGCGCGCCCTTGCTGAATGTCTTCGGCGGCAAGATCACGACGTTTCGCAAGCTCGCCGAACATGCGCTGCAAAAGCTGCAGCCGACCTTCCCGAAGATGGGCCCCGACTGGACTTCATCGGCGACGCTGCCGGGCGGCGACATGGAAGGCGCCGACGTGCCGCGCTTCATGGCGAGTCTGCAAAGCCGCTACGAGTGGCTGCCGCGCAATCTGCTGCGCTATTACACGCAAACCTACGGCACGCTGACCTCGCAGGTGATCGACGGCGCGACCTCGCTCGCCGGTCTCGGCCAGCAGTTCGGACCGAACTTCCACGAAGCGGAAGCGCGCTACCTGATGTCGCACGAATGGGCCGAGTCGGCGGACGACATGCTCACGCGGCGCACCAAGCACGGCTTGCACATGAGCGCCGCGCAGAAGTCCGCGTTCGAAGCCTGGCTCGACGGCCTTGTGCGTAAATCCGCTTAAAGACACGAGACGAACATGGCATTCACGCTTGCACTGAACACGAATCCGCTGGTGAACCGCTTCGCCGAACCGGGCGACCTGATCGACACCATCGCGCACGACATGAAAATCCGCGACGTGCAGTTGACGCACGAGTTCATCAATCCGTCGTGGCCGGCGGCAACCACGCGGCGGCTCACGCGCGAGATGCGCGCGGCGATGACGCGCACCGGCGTGCGGATCACCTCGGGCATGACCGGGCCGTATGGCCGTCTGAATCACTTCGGTCATCCGGATGCAGACGTGCGCCGCTACTACATCGACTGGTTCAAGTCCTTTGCGGATATCACCGCCGATCTGGGCGGCGACTCCATCGGCACGCAGTTCGCGATCTTCACTTACAGGGATTTCGACGATCCGCAACGGCGCGACGCGCTGCTTCAAACCGCGATCGATTGCTGGGCCGAAGTCGCCGAGCATGCCAAAGCGGCCGGCTTGAAATACGTGTTCTGGGAACCGATGTCCATTGGCCGCGAATTCGGCGAGACCATCGCCACGTGCATGGCGCTGCAAGACCGCCTGAGCGCCGCGAACATGGCCATTCCCATGTGGATGATGGCCGACATCGACCACGGCGACGTCACCAGTTCCAACCCCGACGACTTCGATCCCTATGCGTGGGCGCGCGCCGTGCCGCGCGTGTCGCCGATCATCCATATCAAGCAGTCGTTGATGGACAAGGGCGGACATCGCCCGTTCACCGCGGAGTACAACGCGCGCGGCCGCATTCAGCCAGAACCGCTCATCGAGGCGCTGCACGCGGGCGGCGGGCGCGACAACGAAATCTGCCTGGAACTCTCGTTCAAGGAACGCGAGCCGACGGATCGGCAGGTCGTCGCGCAGATCGCCGAATCGGTGGCGTTCTGGGCGCCGCATTTCGACACCGGCATCGCCGATCTCAACATCTGAGGAGTCAGACATGCCAGGCACGATGACACAAAAGCTGATCAACGATGGCGATGCCGCCGTCGACGAGATGCTCGAAGGCGTCATGGCCGCGCACGGCGATCTGCTGACGCGCAGCGACAGCGCGCCCCGGGCGATCATCGCGCGCAACGGGCCGCGTGAGGGCAAGGTGGCGTTGATCATCGGCGGAGGATCGGGACACGAGCCGACGTTTCTGGGCTTCGTTGGCCGCGGTCTCGCTGATGCCGCCGTGATCGGCAACGTCTTCGCTTCGCCGCCGCCGCAACCGGCCGTCGATGCCGCGCTCGCCGCGCATGGCAACGCGGGCGTGCTGTTCATGTACGGCAATTACGCGGGCGATGTCATGAACTTCGACATGGCGACCGAACTGCTCGAACTCGACGGCGTCGAGGCGCGCACCGTGCTGACCACCGACGACATCGCCTCCGCGCCGCGCGACAAGCGCGAGACGCGGCGCGGCGTGGCGGGCAACGTGTTCATCTTCAAGGCAGCGGGCGCCGCGGCGGACCTGATGATGCCGCTCGGCGAGGTGGAGCGCGTCGCGCGCCATGCCAACGCGCGCACGTACACGCTCGGCGTGGCGCTCGCGCCTTGCTCGCTGCCGCAGACGCGTCAACCGAACTTCGAGATTGCCGCCGGCGACATGGAAATCGGCATGGGCATTCACGGCGAACCGGGCATGCGCCGGGAAGCCTTGCGCACGGCCGACGACATCACCGACGAAATCATGGATGCGATCCTCGCCGAGATGGGCGCGGCCAAGGGCGACCGCGTGGCGGTACTCGTGAATTCGCTCGGCTCGACGCCGCTCATGGAGCTTTACATTCTCAACCGGCGCGTTTCGCAGCGCTTGCAGGAGGCGGGACTCGTCGTGCATCGCACGCTCGTGGGGCCGCTGTGCACATCGCTGGAAATGGCGGGCGCGTCGATCACCGTCATGCATCTCGACGATGAATTGCAGCGCCTCATCGATCATCCGTGCGAGTGCGCGATGTTTCAGCAGAGGGCCGCATGATGTCCGCGCTTTCCACCGCCGACAACGCGCAACTGTTCCGCGAACTCGCGAGCACCATCGCGGCGGCGCGCGACGAACTGTGCCGGCTCGACGGCGTGATCGGCGACGCGGACCACGGCATCGCGATGGAGCAGGGCTTTTCTGCCGCGTCCAGGGCCATCGACGCGTTGCCGTCCGACTGCACGTTCGCGGATCAGTGGAACGCCGCGGCCAAGAGTTTTCTCAACGCGGTCGGCGCATCGTCGGGGCCGCTTTACGCAACGGCGTTCATGCGCGCGGCGAAGGCGGCGGGTGCGCGTCAGGCATTGCCGCTGAACGAGGCGCCGGGGTTGATCGTCGCGATGGCCGAAGGCATCCGGTCGCGCGGCAAGGCGGAAGTCGGCGAAAAAACCATGGTCGATGCGTGGGCGCCTGCCGCCTCGGCAGCCGAAGAAGGCATGGCGGACGGCTTGTCCGTGAGCGACATCCTGACGCGCGTTCGCGAAGCGGCGAACGCGGGCGCGGAATCCACGAAGGCGATGGTGGCGACCAAGGGAAGATCGGCGCGCCTCGGTGAACGCAGCATCGGTCACATCGATCCGGGCGCGGCCTCCGCCGCGATGGTCATCAACGTGATTGCAGAAAACTGGGGAAGACATGACACGCACTGAACGAATGGACAGCCGCGAGGTGAGCCAATGAGCGCAATGACTCCGTCGATCAAGCATCAGGGCAAGCGCGGCATGCGCGTTGTGATCGGCATCGTGTTGCTGGCCATTTTGCTGATCGCGATGGCCATGAGTACCAAAATCGTGAAGATCGGTTCCGGCGCCGATACGCAGACCAAGGAGTTCGAGCCGGAAGCCTACGGCAAGAAGCAGTTTCCGAAGACGCAGGCCGCGATAGAAAAGCGCGCCGTCGATGCGGCGACGCTGGCCGCCGCCATTGCCAAGGATCAGGACGCGGCGGGCAAGCAATACGGCATCGCGGGCGGCGGCATCGGTCCTGAGATGTCGGTGAAGTTCTCGGGTGTCGCGGGCAAGGAAGACTCCGGCGTGTACGAAGTCAAGGTGCCGGGCCTGCCCGATTCGCTCGTCATACGCGTGCAGACGGGACCGGCGATCAACGGCACCGACTTGCGCGATGCCACGGGCGACATCAGCTTCGGCCAGTTCACGAATCAGATCGATTACCAGAACGCCGGTTACGCCATCAACACGGAGATGAAGAAACAGGTTCTGTCGAAGGTCGATACCGCCAAGTTGACGGGCAAGACAGTCGATGTCGTCGGCGTGTTCCAGCTGATCAATCCGAACGGCTGGCTCATCACTCCTGTGAAGCTGGACGCGAAATGAGCACCATCAATCCAACCAACGAACAGGGCGCGGCGAAGGATGGCGTGCTGCTGTCCGCGCGCGATGTCGTCAAGTCGTATGGCGGCGTGCATGCGCTCAAGGGCGTGAACTTCGAGATTCATCGCGGCAAGGTCACGACGCTCTTCGGCGAAAACGGCGCGGGCAAGTCGACGCTCATGAAAATCCTCTCCGGCGTGGAAAAGCCGACCTCCGGAGAAATCGAGCTGGATGGCGAACGCGTGGCGTTCACGTCATCGACGGATGCGCGCAATCACGGCATCTCGATCATTCATCAGGAACTGAGTCTCGCGCCGAACCTGAGCGTGCGCGACAACGTCTTCATGGGCCGCGAGCTGCGCACGCCGACCGGCGTCAACTTCGCCGAGGAAGCGCGGCAGACGCGCGCGCTGATGGAGGAACTCGAAGAAGACGTCGACCCCATGACGCTGGTGCGCGATCTGCGCCTCGGTCAGCAGCAGGTCGTCGAGATCGCGCGGGCGTTGTCGGTCGATTCGCGCATTCTGATCATGGACGAACCGACTTCGGCGCTGAGCGCATCCGAAGTGGAGGTGCTGTTCAAGGTGATTCGCGACTTGACGAGCCGGGGCGTGTCGATCGTCTACATCTCGCATCATTTGGAAGAAGCATTGCAGGTCACGGACTATGCCGTGGTGCTGCGCGATGGCCGCATCACTGCGACGGCGGAGCGCAAGGACATCGACCTCGCATGGATCGTGCGCAACATGGTCGGCGAGAACTTCGACCTCGGCTCGCCGCCGACCGGCTACGAGTTCGGCGAAGTCGCGCTCGATATCGACGATGTCAGCATTGCCGATGAATCCGGCTCAGGCGTGTCCGTGGTCGATCGTCTGTCGCTCAAGGTGCGCGCGGGAGAGATCGTCTGCATCTACGGACTGATGGGCGCGGGCCGCACGGAACTGCTCGAAGCGGTCGCGGGACGCACGCGGCTGCCGGTGACGGGCGGAACCATTCGGCTCGAAGGCGAGAGCATGGCGGGGCTGAGTATTGCGCAGCGCATTGGCCGTGGGCTCGTGCTGGTGCCGGAAGATCGTCAGCGCGACGGCCTCGTGCCGACGATGAGCGTCGGCTCGAACTTGTCGCTCGCGAGCATCCGCTCTTTCGTGAAGGGCATCTTGATGTCGCCGCCGGTCGAGCGTGAACTCGTCGGCCAGTCGATCCGCAACGTGCACGTGAAGACCTCGGGCCCGGGCGCTTCGATCCGTTCGCTGTCGGGCGGAAATCAGCAGAAGGTGGTGATCGGCAAGATGCTGGCAACCGGACCGCGCGTCATTCTGCTCGATGAACCCAGTCGCGGCATCGACATCGGTGCGAAGTCGGAAGTCTTTCGTCTGCTCGCCGAGAACGCGAAGAAGGGTTTGGCCGTGGTGTATTCGACGTCGGAAGTGGGCGAATGCCTGAGCGTTGCGCATCGCATCATCGTCATGCGGCGCGGAAAGATTTCCGCGGAATTCGGCCCCGACGCCAACAAGGACGACATCATGGCCGCCTCCGGCGAAGCCGTGGTCGCCTGAATCAGAACATGCCTGGAGACATTGAACATGAACGACGCTGCCAAAACATCGACTCGCTCCGGATCGTCCGGCGAAGGGTTCGACCTCGGCAAAGTGCTGCTCGAAGGACGCGCGTTCTTCGCGCTGATCGCCATCATCATCATCTTTTCGTTTCTCTCGCCGAATTATTTCGCAGTAGAAAATTTCCTTACGATGGCCTCACACGTGGCTATCTACGGGATTCTCGCGATCGGCATGCTGCTCGTGATCATCAACGGCGGCATTGATTTGTCGGTGGGTTCGACGCTCGGGCTGTCGGGCGTCGTCGCTGGATTTTTCATGCAAGGCGTGACGCTCAATATGTTCGGGGTCGTCATGTACCCGTCGGTCTGGGTCGTGGTGGTGCTGTGCTGCGCGCTCGGCGCGTTCATCGGGCTCGTGAACGGCATTCTCATTGCGCGCTTCAAGGTGCCGGCTTTCGTCGCCACGCTCGGCGTGATGTACGTGGTGCGCGGTTTCGCCCTTCTCATGACCAATGGCCTCACGTACAACAACCTGGGCGGTCAGGCGGACCTGGGCAATACCGGCTTCGACTACCTGGGCTTCGACCGCTTGTTCAACGTGCCGGTGGGCGTGCTGATTCTCGCGATCATCGCGATTCTCGGCAGTATCGCGCTCAATCGCTCGGCCTTCGGGCGCTGGCTCTATGCGTCCGGCGGCAACGACCGCGCGGCGGAATTGTCGGGCGTGCCCGTGAAGCGCGTGCTGATCAGCGTGTACATGTTGTCGGGAATGTGCGCGGCTATCGCGGGACTGATTCTTTCGTCGCAGCTCACGTCCGCCGGGCCGACCGCGGGCACGACCTACGAACTCACGGCCATCGCGGCGGTCGTGATCGGCGGGGCATCGCTGATGGGCGGCACCGGCAACATTCGCGGCACGTTGCTCGGCGCGTTCGTGATCGGCTTTCTGTCCGACGGGCTCGTGATTATCGGCATCTCGTCTTACTGGCAAACGGTATTCACCGGCGCGGTCATCGTGCTCGCGGTGTTGCTCAACGCCATTCAATATCGCCGCAAGGTCAAGCGTCCGACGCCGACCGGCGGCCCACTGGCTTCTCCGCAAGGCGGCGGCAAGGCATAGCCCGACCTCCGGCACGCGAGAAGAATATCGAAGTCCTGCGCCAACACCAACCCAAGAAAGAGACACGCCATGACTATGAAGAGAAAGACCTTGATCCTTGCGGCCCTCGCCGTGGCTGCGCCCTTGTTTGCGAGCCAGGCTCAGGCGGCGGGCGGGCTGATCAGCATTATCGTCAACGATCCCGCCAATCCTTACTGGCTCGCCGAAGGCAACATCGCGGCGGCGGAAGCCAAGAAGCTAGGCTATAGCGCAAACGTGTCGGCATCGAAAGGCGACACGAACACCGAAAGCCAGCAGATCGACACGGCCATCACCAACAAGTCGGTTGCGATCATTCTCGATCCGGCCAATGCGAGCGGCTCCGTCGGCGCCGTGAAGAAGGCGATTGCCGCGAACATTCCGGTGTTCCTCGTCAACGCGGAAATCAACCAGCCGGGGCTCGCGAAGGCGCAGCTCGTGTCGAACAACGCGCAAGGCGCGGCGCTCGGTGCTCAGCAATGGACGAAGGATGTCGGGTCGAAGGGCAACTATGTCGAATTGCTCGGCTCGCCTTCGGATAACAACGCCGCGACGCGGTCCAACGGCTACAAGTCGGTGCTCTCGCAGTATCCGGATCTGAAGATGGTCGGCTCGCAAGTGGCCAACTGGGATCGTACGCAAGGCTTCAATGCAACGCAGAGCCTGCTCCAGGCGCACCCGGATGTGATCGGCGTGATCAGCGGCAACGATGAAATGGCGCTCGGCGCGATTGCGGCGCTCAAGCAATCGGGCAAGCTGAAGAACGTGAAAGTCGGTGGTTTCGATGGCTCGCCGGCCGCGGTCGAGGCAGTGAAAGCGGGCGAGTTGCAGTACACCGTGCTGCAACCGGTCGCGGAGTTTTCCGCCAAGGCCGTGCAGGAAGCCGATCAGTTCCTGAAGACCGGCAAGACGGGCGCCGCCAGCGAAAAGCAGTTGTTCGACTGCGTGCTGATCACGAAGGCGAACGTGTCGAAATACACCGCGCCGTTCGTGCTTTCGAAGTGACCTAGCAGGCGTTTTCATCCGCGCGCCGGGCGGGCATGAGGCACGTCCGGCGCATGACGCGGCCTCATTTGCAAGACACACTGTCCGACAACCTAACCATGTCTGATACCCCGTTCTGGGTTGGCACGAGCTGGAAGATGAACAAGACCCTGGCGCAAGCGATCGCTTTCGCCGAGGGTTTGCTCGCGAGCCCTGACGACCCGCGAATCCAGTGCTTCGTGATTCCGCCGTTCACCGCGATTCGCGAAGTGAAGTCGATTCTCGCCGAGACCAATGTCAAGGTCGGCGCGCAAAACATGCATTGGGCCGAAGAGGGCGCGTGGACCGGCGAGATTTCCCCGCCGATGCTGGTCGATTGCGGCATGGATCTCGTCGAACTCGGCCATTCCGAACGGCGCGAGCACTTCGGCGAAACCGACGACACCGTCGGACGCAAGGTCGAGGCCGCCGTGCGTCACGGATTGACGCCGCTGATCTGCATTGGCGAAACGCTCGCCGACAAAGAGAGCGGACGCGCTGCGGACGTATTGGCCACCGAGGTGCGCGGCGCGTTGGCGCGTCTTTCTCCAGAACAACGAACGGCGCCGATTCTGCTCGCGTACGAGCCTGTATGGGCTATCGGCGAGAGCGGCATTCCGGCTAGTCCCGAATATGCGGATGCGCGTCAAGCCGAGATCAGCAAAGTGGCGGAGGAAACGCTCGGGCGAAGCATTCCCTGTTTGTACGGCGGCTCCGTCAATCCGGGCAACTGCGCGGAACTGGCCGCGTGCCCGCACATCGATGGACTTTTCATCGGCCGTTCGGCGTGGAGCGTGAGCGGCTATCTGGATATTTTGAAACGCGTCGGCGCGGTGCTTTGACTTGGCATGCGCCACCTGCATCGAACAATCGACGGAGATACTCATGAAGCTAGCAATTGGTGGAGACAGCGCCGGAGTGGGACTTGCACGCGTGCTGGCGGATTATTTGAAGGACCGCTTCGAGGTATTCGAGGTGTCGCACAATGAGGCGAGCCCGAACGAGTTTTACGCCAATCTCTCGGACCGCGTGGCCTCTGGTGTGATGAGCGGCGAATACGATCGCGCGATTCTCGTGTGCGGGACGGGCATTGGTGTAAGCATCTCGGCGAACAAGGTGCCGGGCATTCGCGCCGCGCTGTGCCACGATACTTATTCGGCGGAACGCGCGGCGCTTTCCAACAACGCGCAGATCATCACGATGGGCTCGCGCGTGATCGGACCTGAAGTCGCGAAGACCATAGCCGATTCGTTTCTCGCCAATACCTTCGACGAGAATGGACGCAGCGCGGGCAATGTGAACGCGATCAACGAGCTCGACGACAAGTATCATCGCTAGGATAGTGCTCGCTAGACCCGTGCGCCGCGCTTGCGCACGGGGCGCGTCGACGTGTGAAAGCGGTCCTCGGTTTGCTCGATAGCCTGTCCGAGAAATTGCAGGAACATGCCCATCGCGACCGTGGTCGTCAGATCGGAGCGTTGATACAGGCAACTGGACGATTGCGCGCCCGCATCGGCGAGCGGCGTCCATGCGAGCTTGCCCCCGGCGACGTCTTCCGCGACATTCTCCGCAATCAGAAAGCCGATGCCGATGCCATCCGCCACCAGCCGGCGCACCATGGCGACCGAACTGGTTTCGACGAGCGGTCGCGCATTGCGCCGGTCGCGGTGATCGATTTGATCGACCATCGCGCGCAATTCGGTATCCGGCGACATCAGGATGAGCGGATAGCCAAGGCAGTCGCGTAGTCGCGGACGTCGCTGGAGTTTCGTGAGCGGATGTCCCGGTGGCGTGACCACGCCGAGGTGCTGCACGTATGCGCGCACTTCCACGACGCCGGGCGGCGGCTTGCGACGCAGGCCGTAGCCAATGTCGGCCTCACCGGTCTCCACCCACTTCAAGATGTTTTCGCCGTTACCCGAACGCACGCTGTAGGTGACGCCCGGATAGCGCGTCATCGCGGCCTGAATCGCGCCGGGCACCAGATACTCCGCCGACGAAGGCGACACGGCCAGATTGACGTGTCCGCGCCGCAGCGAGCGCAAGTCCTCGACCTGAGTCATCGCGTTGTCGAAATCGCGCTGACCGCGCCGCACGGCCGCGATGATGATCTCGCCCGCCGTGGTGAGCTGCATGCCGCGCGGCAAGCGGTCGAAGAGCGGCGAGCCGACCTGTTCTTCCAGATTGAGGATCTGCTGATGCACCGCAGCCGCGGTCAGATGCAGCGATTCGGCCGCCTTGCGGATGGAACCGCGCCTGACGACTTCGTCGAAGCAACGGAAGGTCTGTGATATCGGACGCATGGCTTACCGTATGGATTTTTCTGACGACCCGTTTAAAACAATCAGGTTTTACTGACGCGTGGAATAGCCTAAATTTTGCTCCATCATCTTAACGGAGCAAACCGTGACTACCACCGTCGATCAAATCACCCAGCGTCGCCGTGGCGTCGGGCTCATAGCGCACGACCCGAACCTGTCCGCTGGCGGCTATACGCTGATCGCGCCGCAAACGGCAGGCGGGCGCGTGTTTCTCGTCGATATGCGCGGCGAAGTCGTGCATGAATGGCAGATGCCGGTGCGCCCCGGCCGTCATGCGGTGATTCTCCCGAACGGCAATCTCGGTTACAACGGCAATCATGCGGATTCGGAAGATCGATATGCGCCTTGGTCGATGTGGCACGGCGGCGATTTCTACGAAGTATCGCCGGAGGGCGAGGTAGTGTGGCGGTACCAGGACCCGGCGCATCATCACGACGCGCAGTGGCTGCCGAACGGAAACCTGCTGTACGCCGCGTGCGCGCCGGTGCCCGCGGGTTTCGCCGATCGCGTGCCGGGCGGCACGGCGCATGGTCCGGACGAGCCCATGTCCGCGGACGTGATCCGCGAAGTGAATCGCGCGGGCGAACTCGTGTGGGAATGGAAAGCCTGGGAGCATCTCGATCCGAAAGACTTTCCTATCGCGCCGGGCTTCGGCCGTTATCACTGGCCGCTCGTGAACGGGCTCGGTGTGAACGCGCAAGGCGAGGTGCTGATGAGCTTGCGCACCACGTCGGGCATTATCGCGGTCGACCGTCGAACGGGCCACGTGACCATGCATATCCCACCGGACGTGGTTTCGCATCAGCATGCGCCGGTCGCGCTCGCCAACGGCAACATCCTCACGTTCGACAACGGCAACTTTCGCGCAGGCGCGCACGTGGCGTTCTCGCGTGTGTTGGAGATCGATCCGTCGACGCACGAAATCGTATGGTCTTACGCCGACGACATGGTCAATATGTTCTACAGCGCGTTCATGGGCAACGCGCAGCGGCTCGCGAACGGCAACACGCACATCACCGAATCGGCGACGGGGCGTCTTTTCGAAGTCACGCCCGCAGGCGAAGTGGTATGGGAATACGTGATTCCGTGGTTCGCCGAATACCCGGACGAAGCGGCCCGCAAGACAGGTCCGGGGCAATTGAACAGCGTCTTTCAAACCTTCCGCTACCGCCGCGAGCAATTGCCGTGGTTGCCTGCTTGAGCGCCGTGCGCCACGCGCTTCGAAACCATGGGGGTCTCGTGAAAGCTGAATCCGCCACGCATGATGTCGACGCGCGTTTGCCCGCATGGCAACTCGCGCTGTTCGGTTTGCAACATGTGCTGTCCATGGCCGCATCGCCCGTTACGGCGGTCTTTCTGATGTCGCGCATGTTGTCGCTGCCAGCCGAGATGACCGTGCATTTGATCGGCGCGACGTTCTTCGTGTGCGGCGCCGGCACGATCTTACAGTCGCTCGGCGCGGGGCCGGTGGGCGCGCGGCTGCCATTCGTGATGGTGCCGGGCGGCGCGCCCGCGATGCTCTTCGCCGTCATCGCGATGCAAACGGATCTGCGTACCGCGGCGGGCGCGGCGATCCTCACCAGTCTCTTCTACTGGATCGTGCTGCCGGTATTCGCGCGCTGTCTGCGCTTCTTTCCGCGCGTGGTCGTGGGCGCCATGCTGCTGCTCGTCTCGGTCAGTCTCATCAGGATTTACGCCGGAATCGTCGTCGGGCAGCCGGGGACGCCGGGCTTTGCGCGGCCCGAGGCGCTCGGACTTGCGCTGCTGACCATCGTGGCCACGCTCGCGGTCGCGCGTCTCTTCAAGGGCACGCTGGGCAGGCTCGCGGTGCTGCTGGGTCTTGTCATCGGCACGTTCGCCGCCTGGGCAATGGGTTCGATGTCCCTAAGCGGCCTCTGGAGCGGCCCGCTCTTCACGTGGCCGATGCTATTGCCCTTCGGCATGCCGCGCTTCGACGTGCTGGCCGCGCTTCCCATGCTGATCTTCAGTGTCATTTCGATGGCCGAAGCCACTGGGCAGACGGTTGCCGTCGGCGAGATCACGGGCAGGAAGATCGACGTTCGCCGCGACGTACCGCGCACGATTCGCGGCGATGCGCTGGCGTCGCTGATCGGCTCGTTGCTCGGCACGTCGCTCATCATCACGAGCGCGGAGAATATCGGCGTCGTGCAGACCACGCGTGTGCGGTCTCGCTACGTCACCGCGACGGCGGGCGTGATGCTGATGCTCATCGCGCTGTTCGTGCCGCTCGGACGCCTTGCCTACGCGATTCCGGCGCCCGTGGTCGGCGGCACCGCGCTGATCGTCTTCGCGATGATCGGCGTGATGGGGATCAACCTGCTCGGCAAGGTCGATCTGCACGCGCGCGGCAATCAGTACACGCTGGCTGCGGCGCTCGTGATGGGTCTGTTACCGATACTCGTGCCCAACGTCTATGCAGCGCTTCCCGGCTCGCTGCAGATCGTGATGGGTAACGGCATGGCGGCGGGCACGCTGACGGCGATCATCGTCAATCTCATATTCGGCGCGTGGCGTCTCGCGCCGGTGGAGAAGGTTCAGTCAACCTGATTTCCGGACTTTCGAGCTCAGGCAGTTCTCCTTCTAACGCTCCTCCCAGACAGCATGACAACAAAAATTCATCGCGCGACACTCGTCGCGGGTTTGACCACGCTCGTCGTTTCGCCGCTGGCATTCGCGCAAAGCAGCGTCACGTTATACGGCAGCATCGATTCGGGTATTGGATACGTGAGCAATTTGCGCGGCTCGTCGGCTTATATCGCGCAGCAGGGGACCTTGCAGGCGGACCGCTTCGGCTTTCAGGGTGTCGAGGATATCGGCGCGGGGCGCTCGGTGCTGTTCAGGCTCGAAAGCGGTTTTGTCACGACGACGGGTGCATCCGCCAGCAGCACGACGTTCTTCAATCGACAAGCCTATGTCGGAATGTCCGACGCGACGCTCGGCACGGTCACGCTCGGGCGTCAGACCGACTGGAACTTCGACTGGCTCGGCTCGGTTTCGACAGCTCAGTTGCTCGGCGACTTTTCCGCGTTTCATCCAGGCAATCTCGATGGTCTCGGCAGCACGCTTCCCGTGCAGTTATCGAGCACGGTCAAGTGGAAGAGCGCTGCATATCGCGGCCTGAGCGTCGGCGCGCTTTATGGATTTCCGGGTGCATCGGCCAGCAATACCAACGGGCGGACGATCAGTTTCGGTGGGAACTATACCAAGGGTCCGCTCAAACTGGTGGCGGTGTATTCGGAGTACCGCGACCGGCTGCTGCCGCTATCCAGCGGGCTCGGGCTGACTTCGTTCGAAGGTCAGACGCTCGCGCCCGGCGCCACGTTCAATGCGAGCCAGGTGCGGGAGATGGGTATTGGTGGCTCGTACCGGTTCGAGCGCGTCACGCTGCATGCGCTCGCAACCGATATGCGCATCGCGTCCAAGGGCGGCAGCGAACATTTTCGCAGCATCGACGGCGGTGCGAATCTGCGCGTGACACCCGCGGAGGAAATCGGCGTGGGCGCATGGACGGCGACGCTCGGCGCGCGTCGCTGGACGCAATTCACGGCGGCCAATGTGTATTCGCTATCGAAGACAACCCAGCTTTATGCCGATGTGATGTTCGAAACGGCGGGCGGCGGCGCGGTGGCCAATACGCTTGGCATCGGGGCGGCTTCGGGCAGGAAGCAGGTGGTGTGTCTCGCCGGGATTCATCATCTGTTCTGACAATGCTGACAATGATCGATCTTTCGGCAGCGTGAGGCCGCCGACGAAGTCAGCGACCCACGGCATATGTCGCATCATTGCAGTTTCCAGATTTGCGCCGCAATCTCGCCTTCGTCCTGGAAAGCATCGAGGATGGTTTCCAGCCCCACGAACGGCACGTTATTCACGGTCAGGAAGAAGGCAAGCCGCCGGCCGCTCCTTGCATCGATATACCCCGCAAGCGCCTGTGACTTGAGAAGCGGCACGGGCGGTGTGGTGTTGCTCAAACCGCCATACGTGCCGGTCTTGGCGTAGACACGACCCTTGGCACCGGCTAGCGTCGGATCGGCCTCGAAGCCGGTGACGGTCGTGAGCGAGCCATCGACGCCGAGTACCGGCAAAGTATCGACGTATGTCGCATAGTCGGGCTTGAGCCGCATGGCGCGCAGCAGCGTGATGACAGCCTTCGCGTTCGCGGTGGTATCGCCGCCGCCGCTGCCGTCGATGAAGTGATACTGGTCCGGCGAAATGCCGAAGGTCGAAGACAGTTCGCCTTGTTCGGTCGTAAGCGCCGTGGCCATGGTGCGCGAGCCGTTCTTCGCCAGTCCGTATTGCATCAGCGTAATGTCCGCGCCGATGTTGTAGCTCACCTTGTTCACGAAACGCAGATCCTGCGCATACGGAGCGGCGGTGAGTTGGGCGACCCGTTGCGCGCTCGAATAAGAACCTTGCGCCGGCAAGGATGCAACCGGATTCGCCTTGACGGGCGCGGCCGTCACGGTTACGCCCGCGCGTGCGAGCGCTTCGATCAGCACCGTGCGCGCATACGTGGAGGGATCGGTGATGCGAAACGTCTGCACCAGCGGATACACGCCGGTCAGCGCGGGCGGAACCCCCGCCGGCACCGTGCCGCTCACTTCGCCGACACAGGTAGCCTGGCCGATACAGTCGAGCGGCTCATCCGGGAATGCCTGATTGAGCACGACGGCGAAGTCCGACGTCGGCGCGCCCGTGGTGAGCGTCGATTGCACCGTGAACGCCGCCGACTGAGGCCGGTACACGAACGGCAGCAGCGCACCTTGCGCGCTCGCGTTGAAGGCGACATCCACGAGATCGTCGTTGACCAGGATCGGCGTCACGTTGAATTCATCGCGGAAGTCGAACGCGTCGAACAGACGATCGTCGATCACCACATCGCCATTGACCGTCTTGATGCCCGAGGCGGCGACCTGCGCGGCCAGCGCATTGTAACCGGCGAGCGGATCGGGCGTGGTCAGTTGCGCGTTGCCGACACTATTGGCTTCGTTGTGATCGAACGCGGTGAGCGCGATCGTCCCGTCCGGATTCGCGCGACCGCCCATGGTGAGATCGCCGCTCGCGACGAGTACGAGATTGCCGGTGAGCGTGCCGTTTGCATCGACGGTGCCTTGCTTGTAGACCGGCGTCACCAGTCGATGCTGCGCACCGATGACGTCGAGCGCATTGGCTGTGGAGAAGAGCTTACGCACGGACGCGATGAACACCTGTGAGCCCGAGTCGAGATCGTAGATGACATGTCCGGAATCCAGATCGACGACCTGCATGGTCCACGTCGCGCCGCTGTACGCAGGCTTTTTCATCACCTGCATGATGGTGTCGGGCACCGTGGTATCGGTATGGTCCGAGCCGCCGCACGATGCCAGCAACACGGCGGACGCCAGCGCCATGCAGCGCGTGAGGGTCGGTTCCATCAAAGGCTTGATTGCCGAGCGGAAAGACATCATTGCGTCGTATCCTTTTTGGTTGTAGCGCAATGCGTTGAGAGTCGCCGCTTGGAGGAAGCATTTGACCGGACATCGGTCGCGGGTGATCAGGGCGGGGACGTTTTTTGCGGTGCCGATGCAAATATAAGTTAGGAAGGCGGGACTGACTACGTACTCCCATACACGAACTGTGCGATGACGAACAGAGACGCGGCCGTCCGAATGTTCTGCGGGAATGGAAACGACCGGATAGCCAACACGTTCGCGTCGCGGTCAGGCGTTGCACGTGCCCCGACATCTTGCATGATCGTTCCTCCAGGCTCCCGTCATGCTGAACCCGACTGCTCCACGCGCTTCGAACGCTTCGCCGCCGGCGGTTTCGCAGCGAGTTTCGGCACAGCGTCCGGACTTGTCGCGACGAGCGCCCTGATGCCGGCAGCGGCAAACCTCACGATCTAAATACGTCGTTCGGCAGCCGGTCGTATCAAGTCTATTCGGCGAATATCGCGGATGGACACTACGAACCGGGGTTCAAGGCATCGCTCGGACTGAAGGATCTGCGACTCGCGTCTGAAGCCGCGCAAGAACTGGGCGCCGCGTTGCCGATGCTTGCCGCCGTCTACGAACGGATGACTGAAACCGTCGCGGCGGGATTGGGCGAGCGAGACTGGTCGGCCATGGCGAAAGTCACCATCGAGAAACCACGCACCGAGAAGTGAAGGGCGTCACTCAAGGCGCTTCCTGCTGCATGAGCGCTCCTTACCGTTGGATTCCGTCGACGTCCTGTAAGAGACTGCCGACGCTGCTCGCTGTCGATATGGCTCAGCGCATGCAACGAGCGCCGTAACCGCTAAAATTGCGGTTTTAGCCCGGAATACCTGCATGTCTTTTGCCTCGCTTGGCCTGATCGATCCGTTGCTGCGCAACCTGCAGAAGCTCAATTACCAGACACCCACGCCGGTGCAGGTCAAGGCGATTCCTGCTGTGCTCGGTGGCCAGGACGTCATGGCCGCCGCGCAGACCGGCACGGGCAAGACCGCGGGTTTTGCGCTGCCGCTGCTGCAACGGCTGGTGCAACACGGGCCGGCCGTGTCGAGCAATCGCGCGCGCGTTCTGGTTCTCGTGCCCACGCGCGAACTGGCTGAACAAGTGCTGCAAAGCTTTATCGATTACGGCGAAGGCCTGGACCTGCGATTCCTGGCCGCGTATGGCGGCGTGAGCATCAATCCGCAGATGATGGCCTTGCGCAAAGGCGTCGATGTGCTGGTTGCCACACCGGGCCGTTTGCTGGATCTGAATCGCCAAAATGCGGTGCAGTTCGATCGAGTACAGACGCTAGTGCTGGATGAAGCCGACCGCATGCTCGATCTGGGCTTCGCACGCGAACTCAACGCCGTGTTCGCCGCCTTGCCCGCAAAGCGTCAGACGCTGCTGTTCTCCGCCACGTTCTCCGATGAAATCCGCGCCATGGCCGCGAGCATTCTGCGCGACCCGGTCAACATCAGCGTCAGCCCGCCCAATGCCACGGCCAGCAATATCAAGCAGTGGGTGGTGACGGTGGATAAGAGGAACAAGCCTGAACTCTTCATGCACCTCGTGGCCGAGAACAAGTGGGAGCACGCGCTGGTGTTCGTCAAGACCCGTAATGGCGTCGACTATCTGGCGGCCGTGCTGGATGAAGCGGGTTATTCGGTCGACACCATCCACGGCGACAAGCCGCAACCCGCGCGTTTGCATGCACTCGAACGCTTCAAGACTGGCGAAGTCCATATGCTGGTCGCCACCGATGTGGCTGCGCGCGGACTGGATATCGACGACCTGCCTTTGGTCATCAACGTCGATCTGCCGATCGTGGCGCAAGACTATGTGCACCGCATAGGCCGCACCGGTCGCGCGGGCGCGAGCGGCGTGGCGGTGTCGCTCGTATGTGCCGATGAAGCGCCGCAACTGGCCGCGATCGAAGCGCTGATCCGGCAAACGCTGGTGCGTCGGGAAGAGCCAGGCTTCGAAGCGAAGCATCGCGTGCCGCAAACCAGCGCGACGGGCGAGATCGTCAAAAAACCTAAAAAGCCCAAAAAGCCGAAAGTGCCGCAGGTTACGCCGGGCGCGGCGCCGGTGCCCGGCAAGAAGTCGCGCCCGCAGGGTGGTGAAAACAAGCGCAAGCCTGTGGCGCAACAAGACACAGGATTGTCCGGCGTCAATCCGTTTAGCGTGAAGAAGCCGCGTAGCAAATCCGGCAGCAAGCCAGCCGCGGTTGCAGGTAAGCCGGCTGGCGGGCGTGGCAAACGCTAGCCCTCGTCGGGGTGTGATCGGTCTCGCGATGCATCCCGACCGCCGGCCAGCGTTTTCCGCCTGTCACGTCCGCTCACTCCAACTCCACGCCCTTCAACTCCGGAATCAGCACGACAGTCGCGACGACATCGACGATATAGATACAAGCCAGCGCCGCGATGGCCGTGCCGAACGAGTAATAGCTCGCCACCGCGCCGATCGCGAGCGGTCCGAACCCGCCGACCGCGCGACCGATGCTCCACAGCACATTCTGCGCGGTGCCGCGTGCATGAGTCGGATACAACTCGGCCATGAGCGCGCCATAGCCGCCCATCATGCCGTTTACGAACACGCCGACCACCATGCCGCCAATCAGTAGCGCCTCGGGCGTCGTCATGCGCGAGTAGACGAACACCATGACGAGCGCGCCCAACTGATAGATCACGAAGGTAGGCTTCCTGCCGATTCTGTCCGCGAGCTGCCCGAAGATCCAGATGCCGACCAGCATGCCGAGAATCGACGCCGCCGTCCATGTCGCCGACTTGGCGAGCGTGAAGCCGAACGCCTTCGTCAGATAGCCCGGCATCCAGATGATGAGACCGTAGTAGCCGAAGTTCTGCACCGAACACATGATGATCATGCCGATGCTGCGGCGTCGCGTTTCCCGATCGCGAAACAGCGTCTTGAGGGGAAATTCGTGCCGCCTCCTGATTGCTTTCTCGATGAAGATCTTCGGTTCGCCAATCGCCTTGCGGATGACGAACGACAACACGGCGGGCGCGAGTCCCACGAGAAACATGCCGCGCCAGCGGATATGCGGCAACAATACCGGCGTCAGCAGCGCCGCGATCAGCACGCCGATCTGCCAGCCCATGCCGACATACGAGGAGACGCGTCCGCGCTTTTCGGCGGGCCACGCCTCGATGGCGAGCGCCATGCCGATACCGAACTCGCCGCCAAGTCCCAGGCCCGCCACGAAGCGATACGCTAGCAGGTCGTGGTATCCGGTCGCGAAAGCGCACAGACCGGTGAACAGCGCAAAGAGCAAAATGGTGTAAGTGAGCACGCGCACGCGGCCGAGATAATCGCTGAGTATTCCGAAGCCGATGCCACCCGCGACGCCGCCGACTAGCGTCCACGTAACGAGCGAGCCCGCCTGCGCGGAGCTGAGTCCAAGGTCCGCCGAGATGAGGCTCAGCATGAAGCCGAGGATCAGCAGGTCGAAGCCGTCCATGGCGTAGCCGGAAATCGATGCGACGAGCGCGCGCACGTGCGGCGGTCCGAATATCGATTTGTCCGTGGCGCTTTGTGGCGAGCTGCCGTAAGACGCCGGCCGTGCCGACGCCGATGCATCTTGCGTGATGTCGTCGTTCATGTGTGGTCTCCCCGTGGACGCCTTAATTGAGCGCGTCTGGATCGTGCGGCAGCGGCGCGCCCGCGCCGGTGCGCTCGACGATCAGCCCGTAATGTTCCGGCCGCCGATGCTTCGCGAAGTTGAAGACGTGCTCGCGGAACGTGTCGCCGAGCGCGAGATCGACGTTCGCGAAGATCACCTCGTCGTCTTCGCTCATGCTTTGCGCGGCGATCTCGCCCGAAGGCGCGACAATCACCGAGCCGCCGATCATATGAAAGCCGTCTTCCTTGCCGCATTTGGCGGCCGCGGCAATCCACATCGCATTCTGATAAGCGCTCGCCTGCAACGTGACGAGATGGGTATGCATGCGCAAATGGACCGGTTCGGGCCAATGAATGTTCTCGGACGGCGTGTTGTAGCCGAGCACGCCGAGTTCCGCGCCTTGCAGCGACATCGCGCGCCATGTTTCCGGCCAGCGGCGGTCGTTGCAGATACACATGCCGAGGCGCGCGCCCATCGTGTCGACGACAGGAAAACCCGAGTTGCCCACCGCGAAAAACTTCTTTTCCAGATGCTGGAAAGGCGCGTCCGGCTTGTGCTCCGAATGCCCCGGCAAATGCGTCTTGCGATACTTCGCGACGATCTTGCCGCTGTCATCGACGATGATCGACGTATTGAAGCGCTCGCCTTGCGCCGTCAGTTCCGCATAGCCGAGATAGAAGCCGATGCCCGCGTCGCGCGCGGCGTCGAAGAGCGGCTGTACGTCGGGATTCGGCATCGATCGCTCGAAGAAGCGTTCCATGGCCGCTTCCTCGCTCATCCAGTAGCGCGGAAAAAACGTGGTGAGCGCGAGCTCCGGGAACACGACCAGCTTTGCACTGCGCGCTTTCGCTTCGTGCAGCATGGCGACGAGCCGCTCGACGACCGCCCGACGGTCATCTGCGAGATGGACCGGTCCCATTTGCGCGACGGCCAGGCCGATTTTGCGTGACTTGCTCATGACTTCCTCTTTTGTTCCGGGTGTTGATGTTCGGGGTATCCGAAAGACGGGTGGAGAGCGCCTGTCCCGGCGTCGGCAAGCGCGCGGAAAAACCGGCCGCTCGCGGAGACTTCGCGCGTGGCCTGATAGGGCAACGGCGTCGAGCGTGCAATGAAGCGGCCGCTGCCGGGTTCGGCATGAAAGCCGGCGTCATCGACGATCACGCGGCCCGCGCTCACCACCGTGCGCGGCCAGCCCGTTACCTTCGTCCCCTCGTAGGGCGTGTAGCCCACGCGATCGTGCAATGCGGAGGCTGTCAGCACGACTTCATGGTGTGGGTCCCAAACCGCCATGTCCGCATCCGCGCCCGCTTCGATCAGCCCTTTGCGCGGCGCGATGCCGTACATGCGCGCATGATTCGTCGAACTCAGCGCGACGAACTCGGGCAGCGTCATGCGCCCCTTGTGAACGCCTTCGGAGAACAGCAGCGGCAGGCGCACTTCGAGTCCGGGCATGCCGTTGGCCATCTGCTTGAACGTGGTGGCTTCGCCATGCGGCAGCTTGCCGGATTCGTCGAAGCGATACGGCGCATGATCCGACGACACCGTCTGCAACACGCCCGCCTTCAGCGCCGCCCACAAGGCTTGCTGAGCGTTCGCGTCGCGCAGCGGTGGGCTGCAGCAATATTTCGCGCCTTCGACTCCGGGAAGGTCCATCGCGTCTTCGGTGAGCAGCAGATAGTGCGGACAGGTCTCGCCGTACACTTGCGCGCCCATGCGCTGCGCCGCGCCGATGGTCGCGAGCGCGTCCTGCGCGGACACGTGAACGATGAGCACGGGCGCGTCGAAAAGCCTGGCGAGCTGGATCACGCGATTCGTCGCTTCGGATTCCGCCAGCGCCACGTGACTCGTCGCGTGGTACTTCGGCGCGGTGCGGCCGCTTTCGAGCAGCTTTTGCGAGACCCAGCGGATCACGTCGTTGTTTTCGGCATGTACCATCACGAGCGCGCGTTCGCGTGCGGCGAGAGCCAGCACGTCGAGCATCTGGTAGTCGTCGATCTTCAATTGATCGTAGGTCATGTAGACCTTGAACGACGTGATGCCCCGGCGAATCTGCTCGACGAGATCTTCCTGAAGCGTGCGGTGGTCCGTCTCCGAGACAATCAGGTGATAGCTATAGTCGATCACCGACTTTGCCCGCGCGAGCGCCGCGTAGTCTTCGGCCACTTGTTTGAGCGATTGTCCGCGATGCTGCGCGGCGAACGGTACGATCATGGTGGTGCCGCCGTGGGCCGCCGCGACGCTTGCGGAGTACCAGTCGTCGGCGCCCATGATTCCCATGCCCGAGCGTTGCTCGACGTGACAGTGCGTGTCGATACCGCCCGGCAGCACGTAGCGTCCGGTCGCGTCGATATCGCGTTTGCCTGCGGGCAGGCCGCGCGCCACTTCGACGATCCGGTCGCCGACCACGCCGACGTCCGCCTCGAAGACTGCCTCGTCCGACGCGACGAGTCCATGACGTATGGTCAGATCAAATTGCTGCATGTCTTTTGTCCGCTTGAGAATTCAGAGGTGTTGGTTCGCTCGCGCGCGGCGAGCCACCAGTCGACGCTTGCACGCGCGAGCGCTTCGGTCGGGTCGATTGCGGGTACGTCGAGCGCAACGCCCGCCAGCGCCACCGGAATTTCCGTGCACGCCATGAGCAACGCGTCGGCGCCGCGATCGATCAGTGCATGAGCGGCGCTTTTGAGCCACGCACGCGCTTCGTCGATTCTCCCGCCTTTCACGGCGGCGATTGCGCCCATGACCTGCGTCGTCTGCGACATCTGACCCGGTTCGATCGCGTCTATGCCGCTTGCAGCCAGTTGATCGTGATAGATGCGCGCTTTGAGCGTCGCTGTCGTCGCGAGCATGCCGACTCGCCGCGCACCGGGGCACTTCACCGCAAGCGCTCGAAGCGCTGCCTCGCCGATATGCAGCACCGGCCGTGCCGTCTCCTGCGCGAGCCGCTCGTGCCAGACGTGCGCCGTATTGCAAGGAATCGCGATGGCCGCGCAACCGGCCGCTTCGAGCGTGCGCAGGCCGTCGAGCAGATGCGGCCAGGGCGCGTCCGATCCCGCGAGAAAGGCCGTGCTGCGATCGGGTACTTGCGGCACGTTATGCACGATGACCGGCATATGCTCTTGATCGGACGCGGCGGGCGTCGCCTGAATCAGCTTGACGAGAAAGTCGGCGGTGGCGAGCGGCCCCATGCCGCCAAGCACACCGAGACGCGGAAGCGCAATGAGTGCGGCGTTCATGTCGGACGCCATGGGTCCTGCCGCTCGCGACAGATGGCGAAGGCGAGCGAGGCGGCCGTCGAGCACGGATCGATTACCGGCACGCCGAGCGCCGCTTCGATATCGGCGCGAAGCGGCGTCATGCCCGCGCAGCCGAGCACGATGACATCGGCGCCATCTTCGTCACACAGCGCGCGGCCGGTCGCGATGAGCTTGTCGAGCGCGGCGTCTCGGTTGCCCGATTCGGCCACGCCAAGATTCACGGCGCGCTCTCCCGCGACCGTCTGTGCGATGCGCGCCGCATGATAAGACCGCCAGTGACGCGGCATGCCGTGCGTGCTCGCCGCGATCACGCCGATGCGCGACCCGCGCGCAAGCGCGACGCCCATGGCCGCGGCACCGATGCCTAGCACCGGCTGTTGCGTGAGTTCGCGCGCGGCGTGCAAGCCGGGATCGCTGTAGCACGCGATGACGAACGCACTCGCCGACGCTTCATGCCGCGCGACGTACTCGGCCACGGCGACGGCGGCGCGGTCGGCATCGCGCTGGGTTTCGATGCCGCCGTCGACCGCGAAAAGCGTCTCGAAGCAAACGGGCGCGTCGTCCGCGCCTCGAAGCGCGCACACGGTCTTTTCGATCTCGCGCGTGACGGTGGCGAGACCGTTCGGATTCAGGAAATGGATAAGCTTGGGCATGGCTCGGATCGACTCTCTTCGCGGGGCTCGACTAGAACGAACCATAGCAACGTCGATATTCGCCGTGAAATAGTTCAAATTTCGTATCCCATAGACGCGCTGCATGGATTCGTCGCGCGGCGGTGCCCGCGCTACACTGCGGGCGGTTCACTTACATCCGAAAGCGGCGGCGCGGCAACATGACGGCGCGATGAACAACGACCAAGCCCATGAACTACGACGAGGAAATTCCCAACACGCGCACCATGAGCCTGCGGCAGATCGAGGTATTCCGCGCGATCATGATGACGGGTTCCATCAGCGAGGCCGCGCGTTCGCTGTATGTGGCGCAGCCCTCCGTGAGCCGTGTCTTGCAGGTGACGGAAAGCCGACTCGGGTTCTTGCTCTTCGAACGCATGCGCGGCCGGCTCTATCCGACGCCCGAGGCAAAACGTATCTTCGACGAAGTCATGCGCGCGTATGAAGGCATCGAGCGCGTCGATAATCTCGTCCGTTCTCTCGCCGACGGCACGAGCGGCAAGCTCAACATCGTATGCAGCCCGAGTCTCGGCGTGCATCTCGTGCCGCTCGCCATTGCACGATTCCACGCCGAATTCCAGCAGTTGCCCATTCAGTTCGAACCGCTCACGCACAACCATCTCGTGCCTCGCGTGCTGTTCGGCAAGAACTGCATCGGCGTATCGATGTTCGCCGTCGAGCACCCGAACCTCGTCACCATGCCGATTGCAAGCGGACGGCTTCTCTGTGTCGCGAAAAAAGGCGCGCTGGCCCGGCGGCGTGCGCTCGACCCGAAACAGGTCGCCGCCATGCCGTGGATCGATTACGAGCAGGACACGCCGCTCGGACGGATCGTCGGGCACGTATTCAGGAACGAGCGGCGGCCGGAGCCGGTCGTGCGCGTGCGCTCGGCCATCAGCGCCTGCACGCTCGCGAGGGAAGGCGTCGGCGTGGCGGTGGTCGATCCGTTCTGCATCGATTCCGCCATGCGAGACCTGCTCGATGTCGTGCCGTTGCGCGCCGAAGCCGAGCATCGGCTGACCGCGAGTCTCATCTATTCGCACGTCGAGCCGCTGTCGAACGCGGCCCGGCGCTTCGTCGAGATCCTGCGCGACGTGCTGAACGCGCATGGCGTCAGCCGTTCGACGTAGCTTTGTCATCGCCATTGGCGATGGTGCCTTGCCAAATGACCACGTCCAAGCCAGCCGGCCTGATGCAAGATGCTTCTCAAACAGCCACCGACAACAAAACTGCACCGCGCCTGACGAGGCGGTCATTTGACGGAGCGAGACGAAGCAATGCAACTCGATCAGGTTAGCGCGGGTCCACGCACGCTTTACGACAAGATCTGGGACAGCCACCGCGTGATGTCCCGCGACGACGGGCAGGATCTCCTCTACGTCGATCGTCATTACATTCACGATGTCACCGCGCAGTCGTTCGACCTGTTGCGCCAGCGCGGGCTCAAGCCGCGTTCGCCCGAGCGCATTTTCGGCACGCCGGATCACTACGTTTCCAGCACGGCGAACGATATCGCGGCGGTGACCGACCTCGAACGGCGCGCCATGATCGAGTCGCTGCAACGCGACGCCAACGAATCGCGCATCACCCTGTTCGACATGAACGACACGCGGCGCGGCATCGTCCACGTGGTCGGGCCGGAGCAGGGCCTGAGTCTGCCCGGCATGACCGTCGTTTGCGCCGACAGCCACACGTCCACGCATGGCGCGATGGGCGCGCTGGCCTTCGGTATCGGCGCCACCGAAGTGGCTCACGTGCTCGCCACGCAATGCCTGTGGCAGCGCAAGTCGCGCAACATGCGTATTACGCTCGACGGCATGCCAGGTTCGGGCGTCACCGCAAAGGACCTGATTCTCGCGGTCATCGCGCGAATCGGCGTGGCTGGCGCGACGGGACACGTGATCGAATATGCCGGCTCCGCCATCGCCGGCTTGTCGATGGAAGGGCGGTTGACGCTCTGCAACATGACCATCGAGGCGGGCGGTCGCGCCGGCATGATCGCCCCGGACGAAACCACCTTCGCTTATCTTGCCGGACGGCACTACGCGCCCACGGGCGACCGGTGGCAAAGGGCGCTCGCGTCTTGGCGCGGCTTGTTCACGGACCCAGGCGCGGTGTTCGATCGCGAAGTGCATATCGACGTGACCGAGATCGTCCCGATGGTCACATGGGGCACCACGCCCGGCTATGCCTGCGCCATCGACGGCCGCGTACCGGACCCCATGGAGCAGCCCGATCCCGACCTGCGCGCGGCGATGTCGCGTGCGCTCGACTACATGGGCCTCGCGGCGAACGAGTCGCTCGAAGGCGTCGCGATCGACCGGGTGTTCATCGGCTCGTGCACCAACGGGCGCATCGAGGACATGCGCAGCGCGGCGGAAGTGGCGCGCGGCCGTCATATCGCGCCGAGCGTGGAAGCGTGGGTCGTGCCGGGTTCGCATGAAGTGCGTGCGCAGGCGGAAGCGGAAGGGCTCGACCGCATCTTCATGGAAGCGGGTTTTCAGTGGCGCTATCCCGGCTGTTCGATGTGTCTCGCGACCAACGGCGATATTGCCGAACCCGGCCAGCGCTGCGCTTCGACATCCAACCGGAATTTCGTGGGCCGTCAGGGACCCGGCGTGCGCACGCATCTGATGAGCCCGGCGATGGCGGCCGCCGCGGCGGTGACCGGACGTCTCACCGATGTCCGCCGTCTCCTGGGAGTGTGAACATGGAACGACTGGAGTACCTCGATGCAGTCGCGGCGCCGATCGTCGCGATCAACTGCGATACCGACCAGATTCTGCCCGCGCGCTATCTGCAAAAACCCCGCTCCGACGACTTCGGCCAGTTCCTGTTTCGTGCGCTGCGCTTCGATGCAAATGGCGCGGAACGTCCCGACTTCCTGCTCAACCAGGCGCCTTTGCGGGAGTCGCGCATCGTCGTGGCCAACCATAACTTCGGTTGCGGTTCGTCGCGCGAGCATGCGGTCTGGGCGCTCTATGACTACGGCATCCGCGCGGCGATTGCACCGAGCTTCGGCGACATCTTTTTCATCAACTGCCTGAAGAACGGACTGCTGCCGATCGTGTTGCCCGAGGCCGTGGTGCTGCCGTTGCTCGATAGGTTGTCGGAGAGTCCGGGCAGCCGCATCGCCATCGACTTGCCCGCGCAGACCGTCACCTTGCCCGACGGGTCCTCGCACGCGTTCGAGCTGGAGCCCTTCGCCAAGGATTGCCTGTTGCGCGGCATGGACGAGATCGACTACACGCTTTCGCATCTGGACCGCATCGTGGCATTCGAGCGCGACCGTGCCGAAACCTTTTGACGGCGCGCACACGGCGCGCTGTTTCCAATAACGACCAAGGAGATTACAGATGAAGATTGCAGTCATGCCCGGCGATGGTATTGGCCCCGAAGTTGTCGCGGAGGCGCTCAAGGTGCTGCGAATCGTGGCGCCGCACGCCGAGACGCAGGAGGCTGCCATCGGCGATGCCGGCATTCAGGCGCACGGCGTGCCGCTGCCGCCGCCCACGCTCGAAGTGGCGCGCAAGGCCGATGCGATTCTCTTCGGCGCGGTAGGCGTGGCCGACGAAGCCGATATCCCGCGCGAGGAGCGTCCCGGCACCGGGTTATTGCAATTGCGCGAGGCACTGACGCTCTATGCCAACTTTCGCCCGGCCTTCATGTTCCCGGAGCTGATCGGCGCTTCGACGTTGCGTCCGGAAGTGGTGAATGGACTCGACATCGTGATCGTGCGCGAGTTGAACGGCGACGCCTACTTCGGCCAGCCGCGCGGCTTCGAGACCAATCAGGCGGGCGAGCGTGTGGGGTTCAACACCATGCGTTACTCGGAGTCGGAAGTGGAGCGCGTCGCGCATGCTGCCTTCAAGGCCGCGCAGCGCCGTCATCACAAGCTCTGCTCGGTGGACAAGGCCAACGTGCTTGAAGCAAGTCAGTTGTGGCGCGAGGTCGTCACGCGCGTCGGGCGGGAATACCCGGACGTCGAACTGAGCCATCTCTTCGTGGACGCCGCCGCGATGATGCTGATGCGGCGCCCCAAGCAATTCGATGTGATCGTCACGGGCAATCTCTTCGGCGATATTCTGTCGGACGCGGCCGCCATGCTGACCGGCTCGATCGGCATGTTGCCTTCGGCCTCGCTAGGCTATAACCGCAAGGGCTTGTACGAGCCGGTCCACGGGTCGGCGCCGGATATTGCCGGAAAGGACATTGCCAATCCGCTTGCCGCGATTCTGTCGTGCGCGATGATGCTGCGCGAGAGCTTCGAAATGGAAGACGACGCGCGCCGGGTCGAGCAGGCCGTGCGCACGGTGCTCGCGGCCGGTTACCGGACCGCGGATATCCAGCAGGAAGGCACGCAGCGCGTCGGCACCCGCGACATGGGCGATGCCGTGGTCGAGGCGCTGCGCAAACAGGCGGCCTAAGAAGATCGCGTTGCGCGGACCGGCTCCGCTATGTCGATAATCAGCAGTCGCGGGAGATACCAGGATATTCATAAGCCGGTCCGCAATTGACACTCTGTCGTCCCTGAAGTACCTAAAAATCCCTAAAAAGGGAGGAGACAACCATGAAGCTGAAACTCGCCATCGCGCTGTGTGCCGCGTTCGCGCTCGCCTGCGGTTCCTTGACGGCCGCAGCCAAGGATGTGCCTGAGAAGCCCGAACTGCACATCGCGGCGGCTTCGGTGGGCATCACCTACCTGCCCATGCTCGTCGCCAAACAGCGCGGCTATTTCAAGGACGAAGGGCTCGACGTGACCATCGCCGCATTCTCCGGCGGATCGAAGACACTGGAAGCGCTGCTCGGCGGCAGCTCCGACATGGTGGCGGGCGCGTATTCGAACACCATCACCATGGCCACCAAGGGACAGCATCTCGTGGTGGTCGCGGCGCAAGTCATCTGTCCGGGATGGATCTTCGGGGTGTCGCAGAAACGCGAGGGCGAAGTGAAATCGGCCAAGGACCTGAAGGGCATGCGAATCGGCGTGAGCGCGCCGGGTTCCAGCACGCACATGGCACTCAATTTCATTCTGCACAAGGCGGGGCTGCAGTCTTCCGATGTGTCGATCATCGGCGTGGGACAAGCGGCCGGCGCGGTGGCGGCCGTGCGGGCCGGGCAGATCGATGCGCTGATCGTCAACGACCCGAGCGCCACTATCCTCATGAAGGATGGCAGCCTCAAGCCGCTGGAGAACATGCGCACGGCTGAAGGGAACGTCAAGGTGTTCGGTTCCGATTACCCCGAGTCGAGCCTCTTCGCGACGCAGGAGTTCATCGGCAAGAATCCCAAGACGGTGCAGGCCGTCGCCAATGCGATCGTGCGCGCCGAGAAGTGGATCGCCAAGGCGACGCCGCAGGAAGTCGCCGACAACGTGCCCCCGCAATATATCGGCGAGAACAAGGCGCTCTATGCGGAGGCCTTCACGAACAGCCGCCGTTGCATTGCGCAGAACGGCGAGATCACGCCGAAGGGCGCGCAGACGGTGCGCGAGGTGCTGGCGGCATTCGACCCTGCAGTGGCATCGGCGAAGATCGATCTTGCATCGACGTATGACAACCGGTTCGTCAGGAAAGCGGCGGAGATCCAGCCATGAGCACGGCAACGTATGGAATCAAGGGCACCCCGAGCGTCCCCCTCGACAGCGAAAAAATCGAAGTGCGCGAAGCCCTGCGTTTCGACAATGTAACCTGCACCTTCGCCGGCAACGGCAAGAGGGCGCAGACCTACACCGCCGTTTCGGAGGCCACGTTGTCGATCGGCGACGGCGAGTTCGTGTCGATCGTCGGTCCCACGGGTTGCGGCAAATCCACCTTGCTCAACGTTGCTGCCGGGCTTACGCGGCCCTCGTCGGGCAGCATCAGCGTCTTCGACAAGAAGCTGACGCACGGCTTGAATACGCAGGCGGCCTATCTTTTTCAAGTCGATGCGCTCATGCCCTGGAAGACGACCGAAGACAACATCGCGATGGGTCTGATCTTTCGGGGAACGCCGCGCGAACAGGCGCTCAGCGTGGCGCGCGGCTGGCTCGATCGCGTGGGACTTCAAGGACACGGCAAGAAGTATCCGCATCAGTTGTCCGGCGGCATGCGCAAGCGTGCCGGTCTCGCGCAGGCGCTCGCGCTCAACCCTCGCATCATTCTGATGGACGAGCCGTTCAGCGCGCTGGATATCCAGACGCGGCACCTGATGGAAAACGAGTTGCTGCAACTGTGGTCGCACGACCGCAAGTCCGTGATGTTCGTGACGCACGATTTGGAGGAGGCCATCTCGTTGTCGGACCGCGTCATCGTGCTCTCGGCCGGGCCTGGAACGCGGCCTATCGCCGAGTTCAAGATTGACCTCGAACGTCCACGCGAGATGTCGGAAATCCGCATGACGCAGCGTTTCCTGCAACTGCACACCCAGATCTGGGACGTGCTCAGAGGCGAGGTTCTGAAAAGCTATGCGCGCAATCGAGTTTGACTCAAACAATCGCTTCACCGTCCTGGTCACGCGGCTTCTGATCCTGTTCGGTGTCTTGTTCCTGTGGTGGCTCGGCACGCATCAGAAGTGGCTGTCGCCGTTCTTCTTCGGCGATCCGCTCGGGGTGGCGGTGCGTATCGTCGACTGGTTCGTGACGGGCTCGATCTACCGTCATCTGTACACGACGCTCGTCGAAACCATGCTGGCGTTCGTGATCGGCACGGTTCTCGGGTTGGCATGCGGCCTGTGGCTTGCGCTCAGCCCGTTCCTCGCCACGGTCTTCGATCCGTTCATCAAGGCGATGAACTCGATGCCGCGCCTGATCTTCGCGCCGATCTTCGCGCTCTGGTTCGGACTCGGCATCTGGTCCAAGGTGGCGCTGGGCGTGACGCTCGTCTTCTTCGTCGTGTTCTTCAACGTCTTTCAGGGCGTGCGCGAGGTCAGCCCGACGGTGTTGTCCAACACGCGGATGCTGGGCGCCAACTCACGTCAATTGTTGCGGCATGTGTACTTGCCATCGGCGACGAGCTGGGTCTTTTCCAGCCTGCATAACGCAATCGGCATCGCCTTCGTGGGCAGCGTGGTGGGCGAATATCTCGGCTCGGAAAAGGGCGTGGGTTACCTGATCCTGCTGGCCGAAGGCGTATTCGATATCAACTCGGTGATCGCCGGCATTCTGGTGCTGACCGTGTTCGCCTTGATACTCGATACCGCCGTGTCGATGGTCGAGGATCATTTGCTGCGCTGGCGTCCTGTCGCCGGACAGACGGTGGCCACGAGCGCTTAAACCCCCGGCGCAATCGAAGATCACTAGAGGAGACCGTTTTGCAGACCAATGCAATCGATTTGAGGGGCCGCGTTGCCGTGGTGACGGGCGGCGCGCAGGGGATCGGCTTCGCGGTCGGCCGCAGGCTGCTTGCTTCCGGCGCGCGGCTTGCCATCTGGGATATCAACCCCGCCGGCATGGACGAGGCGCGCGAGCAACTGGGCGAGCACGATGTCCACTTCGAGCGTGTCGACATTGCCGATTACGCCAGCGTGCAGGCCGCCGTGGCGGGCACGCTGAAGGCCGCGGGGCGCATCGATATTCTCATCAACAACGCGGCGATCGTGGGCCCGAACGCCACGCTGATCGAGTATCCGATCGATATCTGGAAGCAGGTGATGGATATCGATGTCAACGGCACTTTCCACTCCTGCCGTGCCGTGGCCCCGGTGATGATCGACCAGAACTATGGGCGCATCGTCAATCTGTCCTCGGTCGCCGGCAAGGAAGGCAATCCGAATGCGGCCGCGTATAGCTCGGCGAAGGCGGCCGTCATCGCCATGACCAAGTCGCTCGGCAAGGAACTGGCAAGCCACAATATCGCGGTGAACTGCGTGACACCCGCCGTGGCGCGAACGCCCGGCGCGATGGAGCAATCGCCCGAGCATATCCGCTACATGCTCGGCAAGATTCCGCGCGGCCGTTTTCTCGAACTCGACGAAGCCGCCGCGATGATCGCGTGGCTCGCCAGCGAGGAAAACTCATTCACCACCGGAGCGGTTTTCGATCTGTCCGGCGGTCGGGCCACTTACTAGCAACGTCAGCCTGGGAAGAGGGAGCATCATCGTGAGAACGCTCAGGCGCCTGTCGTTGCCAGCGCTCGCCATCTGTGCGGCACTGGCCAGCCAGTCGGCGAGCAGCGCCGCTCCCGTGCCGGAAAAGCCCAGGCTTCATCTGGCCGCGGCGGGTGTGGGCTTTCCGTATCTGCCGTTCGTCATTGCGGACAGCCGCGGATACTTCAAACAGGCCGGGCTGGAAGTCGAAATCGGCGTCTTCAGCGGCGGCGCGAAAGCGCTTCAGGCGATGATGGGCGGCAGCGCCGATATCGTCGCGGGCGCGTATTCGAACACCATCACGATGGCCGCGAAAGGCCAGAAGCTCGTGTCGTTCGTCACGCTGGCTTCGTGCCCCGGCTGGGTGTTCGGCGTGACGCGAGCGAGTCACGACAAGGTCAAGACCTACGCCGATCTGAAGGGCATGCGCATCGGTGTGAGTTCGCCGGGGTCGAGCTTTCATATGGGCGCGAACTATCTGCTGAACAAGGCGGGCGTGAAACCGGGCGATGTTTCGATCATCGGCGTGGGCTCGTCGGCAGGCGCGATTGCCGCCGCGCGCAGCGGGCAGATCGACGCCTTGATGAGCAACGACCCGGTCGCAACCGTGCTGCAGACGAGCGGCGACCTCTTCCCGCTTGCCGTGATGCGCGACCCGGCCGGCACCCGAGCGACGCTCGGCGGCGATTATCCGGAAGCCTCCATCTACACCACGCGGGCGTTCGCGGCCAAATATCCCAACACGGTGCAGGCGGTGACCAATGCGATTCTGGAAGCCGAACGCTGGATGGCGCAGGCGACGCCCGAACAAGTCGCCGCCGCCGTGCCGGCGCAATACGCTTTAGCCGACAAGGATGTCTTCGCGCAAGCCTACGCCAACATGCATGACTGCATTTCGCGCGATGGCCTGATGACCGATGCGGCGGCCCACACCGTGCACGACGTGCTGGCCGCGTTCGATCCCGACATCGGCAAGGCGTCCATCGACCTGAAGGCGACTTACGACAATCGTTTTGTCGAGCATGCCGACAAGCGCTGAAGGGAGGACGACAGCGATGGAAAGCGCAATACAAATCCTGGCGGAAGGCTTGAAGTTCCCGGAAGGGCCGGTGGCGATGCCCGATGGCTCCGTGGTGCTCGTCGAGATCGAGCGGGAGACCATCAGCCGCGTTTCGCCCGACGGTAAAGTGAGCGTGCTGGCGGCGGTGGACGGCGGCCCCAACGGTCTGGCGCTCGGGCCGGATGGCGCCTTCTACATCTGCAATAACGGCGGTTTTCTGTTTCGTACCGTTGCCGGACTGAATCGCACGAAACCGGGCGTGCATCCGCGTTATACGAGCGGGCGTATCGAGCGCTTCGACCCGCAGTCGGGCTTGCTCACGACGCTGTATGACCACTGCGGCGATCATCCGCTGTGCGGTCCGAACGACATCGTGTTCGACCACGACGGCGGCTTCTACTTCACCGACTTCGGAAAGAACCGGCTGCGCGAGCGCGATCACGCGGGCCTCTATTACGCTCGCGCCGATGGTTCGGCCATCGTCGAGGTGGCGTATCCGCTCACCACGGCCAATGGCGTCGGTTTGTCGCCCGACGACAGCATCGTCTATGTGGCGGAGACCGAGACCGCGCGGCTCTGGGCATTCGATCTGGAAGCGCCCGGCCGGGCGCGCAGGCATCCTTATCCGTCGCCGCATGGCGGGCGTCTGGTTTGCGGCTTGCCGGGTTATCAGCGCTTCGACAGCCTGGCGCTGGACGCCGAGGGCAACATTTGCGTGGCCACGCTCGTGACCGGTTGCATCACGGTCGTCGCGCCATCCGGTGAAGTGCTGCGACAGGTGCCGGTGCCCGATGGCATGGTGACCAACATCTGCTTCGGCGGCGCCGACATGAAGACGGCCTACGTGACGCTCTCCGGCACGGGCCGCCTGGCCAGGCTGCAATGGCCGCAAGCAGGATTGAAGCTGGCTTATTCGTGATTGACCGATTGCCGGCGCCTAATGGTGTGCCGCATCCTGACTTGCAAGCAGATGCTTGAGAAACAGTTGCACCGGCACGGGAAGCGACTCGGCTTCGCGCACGCAGATTTTCCAGTGGCGCTCCGCCCAAGCTTCATCCAGATGCACGGCGATCAGCGGCGCGGAACTGACGTACCGTTCGGCGTGATGCTCCGGCACGAGCCCGATGCCAAGCCGCGCTTCCACCATGCTGCGCACCGGTTCGAAACCGTTGACGCGAATCGACAGCTTGAGCGGGTGATCGAGATCCGCCGCCGCGCGCAGCACCAACGAATTCAGATAGCTGCCCACTTGCGGCCCCACGAGCGGATACTCGGCGACTTCGCGGAACGTGACCCGTTCGGCGCGGCCGAGCGGATGATCGGGCGGCATGATGACCACCAGCCGGTCGCTGCGATAAGGGAAGACCTGCAGGCCGGTGGTAACCGTCGTGCCGCCGAACACGCCGATATCCGCCGCGTTTTCCGCCACGGCGCGGACCACCGCGGGGCTCAGGCTTTCCTGAAGATCGATGCGCAGCCCGGGGTGCATCTCCAGAAAAACGCGTATGTCGTTGGCGATGTACTGAACGATGGTCGAGAGGCTCGCATGTAAGCGAATCTGACCGCGCACGCCTTCGGCGTGGTCCAGTAACTCGCTCTCCATTTGGGCGATGTCTCGCAACAGCACGCGGGCGTGCTGCAGGAGTGCCGCAGCGGCGGTCGTCAGTTCGAGTCCCTTGTTGCTGCGCACGAAGAGCGCGTTCTTGAGCGTGTCTTCAAGATGGGACATGCGCTTGCTGAGCGCGGAAGGCGCAATGTTTTCGGCTTCCGCCGCGCGGGCAATGCTGCCGTGCTCGCACACGGCGATGAACAGTTTCAACGATTGCAGGTCGAATCGCATCGAGTCTCCGGGGTGCGGTCTTTTCGCCGCAGCGCTGCTTCCGAAGAGAAAGTATGCATCGGGTCTGGGGTGAGCGCAAAGGTTTAGGCGTCATGCTGCCTGATCGACGTGGCCAATCCCACGTCGCCCCCACCCCCCTCATCGCGGCACGTCCCCCTTGAGCGTGATCCGCTGCATCACCCGCCGAAACCCGTGATAATCGTTCACCGGATTATGCTGAGCCGCGCGATTGTCCCAGAAAGCAATCGCGTTGTTCGACCAGACGAACCGGCACGTGAACTCCGGTTTCACCTGATGTCGAAACAGGAAGTCGAGCAGCGGCGCGCTTTCGTCGGTGGTCATGCCGTCGATGCCGACCGTATGCGCAATGTTCACGTAAAGCCCCTTGCGTCCCGTCTCCGGATGCGTGCGCACGACGGGATGCTTCGCCACGAAATCGTCCGGCTTCTTGCCCGCGCCGTCCGTTCGAATGCGATCCTCTCGGGTACGCGACACATCCGCCTTGGCCGACGAACTGATGCCCTTCAGTCCTTCGAGGAGCCGCTTCATGGTGTCGGACAACGCGTCGTACGCAAGCTGCTGGTTCGCGAACAGGGTGTCGCCGCCATAGGGCGGAATCTCGCGCGAGAGCAGCATCGAGCCCATGGGCGGCACGTCGAGATAGGTCGTGTCCGAATGCCAGATGCCGCCGAAATTCACGCGCTCCGTTTCCAGTTTCTTGACTTCGATGATGGTCGGAAAACCTTCGAGGCTCTTCACAAAGGGATATTCGATAGGCTCGCCCATCGCCTCCGCAAAATCCAGGAACTGCCGGGGAGCGAGGTTCTGGTCACGCAGAAAGATGACGAGATGCTCGTTGAGCGCCGCGCGCAAAACGCTCGCTTGTTCGCGCGTCACGCCTCGCGACAGATCGATGCCGGAGATTTCGGCGCCCAGCGCGCCCGCCACTTTGCGAATGTCCATGCGAACTCCTCGTAGCCGGGCGTGTGTCAGTTCGCGCCGAGCAGCATTGTCGAAAGCGAAGGAAAAATACCGATGAGCGCGAGAACGCCCATCATGATGAACACATAAGGCAACGTGCCGAGCACGATCCGTCGCAACGGGACATCGGGCGCGACGCTCTGCACGACAAAGAGGTTGAGTCCCACCGGCGGATGGATGAGCGCCATCTCCATGTTGATGACGACGACCACGCCGAACCAGATCAGATTCCAGTGATACGCCTCCACGACCGGCACGAGCACGGGCATGGTCACGACGATGATCGCGATCGTCTCCATGAAGCAGCCGAGAAAGATCAGCAACACGTTGATGCTCACGAACAGCACCCACGGTTCGACGTGCGCGCCCGCGACGGTTTGCGTGAGCGACGCCGCAACCTGGCTCGTCGTCATCACATAGCCGAACACGATGGCCGATGAAATCACCGCGAGGATCATCACGCTGCTTTGGGCCGCGCTGATCAAGATTTGCCGGAATTTGCTCCACGAAAGCTCCCGGTACACGACGCCCGCAAGCACCAGACTTGCGACGATACCGAGCGACGCCGCTTCCTGAGGCGTTGCAAGCCCGCGATACAGCGAGCCGAGAATGATGAGAATCAACAGAGCGAACGGGCCGACGTCTTTCAATGCGACGACACGTTCGCGCATGCTCGCGAGCGGCCTCGTGCGCCTTTCGCTCTCGCTGCCGCGCGCACGATCGCGCATGGCGAGCAGTATCTGATAGATGCCGAAAGCAGAAGCCATGATCGCGCCGGGGATGAGTGTCGCGACGAACAGTTTGCCGATACTTTGCTCCGCGATCACGCTATACACGATCAACGGTATGCTCGGCGGCAACAGAATGCCGAGCGTGCCGCCCGCCGCAACCGCGCCGCATGCACGCGCTTCGGGAACGCGGTGCCGGCGCATCTCCGACACAGCGAAGCCGCCGATGGCCGCCGCCGTCGCCACGCTCGAACCGGATACGGCCGCCATCACGCCGCATGCAAGCGTCGTCGCAACGGCGAGGCCGCCGGGCACGCCGTCGAGGATCGTCGCCAGCGCCGCATAAAGACGCGCGCCCATGCCCGACGCGGAGACGATCGCGCCCATGAACATGAACATCGGCACGGAAGTCAGCGTGAAGGTGGCAACCGATCCCCAGTACGTGCTCGGTACGAGACTCAGTGCATCCCATCCGCCGCCCGTGACGAACAGCGAGGCGAGGGCGACGAACAGCAACGCGAACGCAATGGGCACGCCCATCGACAACACCGCGAGCAAGCCGCCGAACATCCCCGCACCGATGACGAGCTGATTCATTCTTCTCTCCCGAGCAGCATGTCGTCGATGGCGACTTCACGGCCTGCCGGTTCGCGTGCGAATACGATGGTCAGCAAGCGTACGATCTGCGCGATGCACAAAAGCAGCATGCCCGCGAAGAAGCCCGAATAAGGAATCCACAGCGATAGCGAGAACATGCCCCACGAACGTTCACCACTCGTGTACGCCTCCCACCAGAAGTCGAATGCGAGGCATGCGAGCGCGAACGCGACCGCCGTGACGATGGCCGTCGATATGAACGCGAGCGCGCGCTTGCCACGTTCGCCGAGATGTGCGCTGAGAACGTCGACCTTGAGATGCCGGCCTTGCCACGCCAGCGCCGCGGTGCCCACGAAGGTCATGTAGGCCATGAGGTAAGTCGTGACTTCCGTGACCCAGACATCGGAAAGATGCAGCGCTTCGCGCGCGAGCACGCCATACGAAATGACGAGCACGGTCGCGATGACCGCCGCGCCGACGGACAACGCGACGCCCCGGCAAAAGGCGTCGAGCCCGCGCGAGAAGCGGTCCAATGCGTGGCGCATCGCGGCCTCTTATTTGTAGAACGCCGTGCTCTGATCGAGCAGACGTCCACCGTCGGGCACTTCGGCGCGGAACTTAGCGAAGCTGACTTTCTGGAACAAGGTCTGCCACTGGTTCCACTCATCGAGCGTCATCTTGTGGATCTTCGCGTTATGGCTCGCAAAAAGTTGCGCGACGCGGCGATCGTCCGCTTTCGCCCCTTCGAACGCGCTCTGCTCGAGGCTTCGACCCACGTCCGTCATGATCTTTTGCTGCTCGGGCGTGAGCTTGTTCCACGTCTTCATGCTGATCGCGATCGGCTCGATCGTGTAGTAGATGCTGTAGTCCTCGGGCGAGTTGTAGTACTTCGCCACTTCGTAGAGCCGATACGAACCGAAGGTGCCGGACGACGTCCACAAGCCATCGAGCAAGCCGAGTTGCATCGCGCTATAGGTTTCCGACGACGCCATCGACACGGTACTCGCACCGGCGCTCTGCAAGGCCGCCTCCATCATCTTTCCGGCGCCGCGCACCTTCTGTTGCGGCAGATCCGCGGGCACGTTGATGGGCTTGGACTTGGATGCCATGCCGCCCGAGATTTGAATCCAGCAGAGCGTCTTGAAGCCATATGCTTCTATCTTCGCTTCGAGTTCTTTCCAGGGCGCGGAGGTGCGGAATTTGAAGACGTCCTCGGGCGTTTTCCAGAGGCCGGGCAGGAGGATGAGGTTCATCTGCGGGATCGCGCCCGCCGAATAGATGTACGGATAGATTGCGAGATCGGCGCTGCCGTTCTTCAAGGCCGTGTGGGTGTTCAGCGACTTGACGAGCGACTCGGCCGGAAAGATGTTGATGTGTATCTTGCCGCCCGACTTCTGCTCGACCTGCTGCGCGAACTTCTTGCCGGTCTGCACCACATAATCGTTCGGGTCGTCGGGCCATTGATGTGCCATCTTGAGCGTCACGACGTCGTCGGCGTGTGCCGCTGTCGATATCGCGGCGAGCGCGAACATGGCGGTGAACATGCGGGTCCAGCGCTTTGCCTGCATCTTCCGTCTCCTGATTTTCTATTTATCGAACCATCGTTTCAGCGCGTCTGTTCTTCCTGAATCTCGACGATAGCCGCGCGTATGCGCGCCGCGATGCCGTCGAGCGCGCCTTCCATCCGATACCGTGGCCCCGCGACCGCGATGCCGAGCACTTCCCGGTTCACATGCACGGGCATGGCAAGTGCAAAGACATCGCTCACGCTTTCACCGCGCGTGAGAAAAAAGCCGCGTTGCTTCGATTCCGCGAGGTCGGCCATCAACGCGTTTGCAGCGGTCAAAGTGTGCGCGGTGACCGGCGCGAGCGTCGTGCGCGCGAGCCACTCGGAAAGCGTTGCATCGTCCAGTTGACCGAGCATCGCCTTGCCGATCGACGTCGAGTAGAGCGGTTTGAGCGCACCGGCCGGCGCGCTGTATCGAATGGTCTGCGGACCTTCGTACACGGCGAGATAGACGATGTGATCGCCCTGACGTTTGCCGAGGATCACGGTCTCTTGCGTGGCCTCGCGCAACGCCAGCAACGACGGCTCGATGCGTTCGAGAAACGGGTCGTGCGAGGCGATCTCGAGCGCCATGTCGAGCAGCCGCCGCGTTGGAAACAAGTCTTTGCGACGCCCGGTGACGTAGAGATAGCCGCGCTCGGTCAGCACTTTCACGATGCCGTGACTGGTGCTCACCGGCATGCCCGACGCCGATGCGAGTTCCGACAGCGTCATCGGGCGGCATGCGGCTTCGAATGCCTCGAAGATGCTTAGAGCACGGTCAGTCGGCTTCAATTTCGTATGTTCGAAAAGAGTTTCGTCAAATCGAAACCGAGTATAAAAGATGCGAGCGTCCTTCCGGTCGCTGATTGGATCGGGATTTACCCTTTGAAATGAGGTGCCGAGGCGACGACGAGATTCTCACGCGCCGCCGTCTGTAGGCGGCGCGGCGTTATCGCTGGCGAAGTTCAGTTCTGCGTTGCAGCAGGGCGCCGCTCGCGCACGGAGTCCAGTACTGCCTCGACGACCCGGTCGACAGAAGGCCAGTTTTTATCCGGTGCATGTTCGACATAGCTATCCGGCGAGACACTCCGATAATGCTCCGGATAGCCCCAGATCGCGTCGTGAACGTTCGGCCTCGTGATGCTGCCGCCGATAACCGCGACCGTCGGCCGACGAAACGCGGCCGCCACGTGCATGAGCATGGAAGAGTTCGTCAGCACGACATCCGCCGATTCGGCAAGCGCGAAAACCGTTCGCATCGACAACGTTCCCGCCACCGAACGAACCGGCACGCCCGGACCGGCGGCGGCGATCGCTTCGGCGGCGCGCGCCTTGTCATCGGCGCTGCCCACGATCAGGATGTCGCAGGCGTCGTCGGTTCGGTTGAGCGCCGACGCAATCCGCGCGAGCGCCGCGCCGACCTGTTTTGGGTCCCAGACCTTGGTCGGCACGCCTGCCCCGATGCCGATCAGCACGCGCACCGGGCGATTGCCAGACTCGGCGGCGTGCCAGACGTTCGCGGCCTGCGCGCGCTCATCCGCGGTAAGAAAGAGTTGCGGCCGCGCTTCGGGCAGATCGGTCGCGCCCAGCAGTTCGGCCTGCGCAAGCGCGGCGCGTCCACTTTGGCGACGCGCGAAGTCGATAAATTCCTGGCATCCGCTGTGACCGCCGCGATAGCCGCGCACGCCGATGCGGTAGCGCACGCCTAAGCGCATCATCAAAAGCGCGCCCATGTAGCTGCCGAGCACGTCGATGCCGACATCGAAGCCGCCACGCCTGCGCAGCGCGGCGACTTGCGGCGACGACAGTAGAAAGCGCAGGACGTTACGCGGTGAACGGTCCTGGACGAGCTTGTTGTTCCAAGGCGCATCGATCTCGACGATCTCGTCGATGAACGGATTGTTTTCCAGAATCGGCCGCCCCCAACTGCCGATGCCCGCAACAAGGCGCGTCGTCGGAAAACGCTTCTTGAGCGCCTCGAAGATCGGCGTGGTGGTCAGCAATTCACCGAAATCGTTCGGGCGCAGCACGAGGATTTCGCGCGGCACGTCGCGATGCGGATCATGCCGTGCCGGGTTCAAGCGTCCAATCGTCCAGACCGGCAATTCCGTCAGCAGACTCTTCCAACCCATTGCTCCTCCGTGCACGCGGTGGGCGCCGAATGGCGCCGCGTTTTCCGGATCGATTGTGCATCGGGGAGCCGTTGCGATCTGTGGGCGTGATTACAGAAAGCGGTCCGTCGCGCAGTAAGCGATCGTTCGACGTGCTGCTCAGACTGCGCTTGCACTCCGGTACTCGCGCGGTGCCGTATCGTGATATCGCCTCCAGACACGGCGAAAGTCGCGTACCGACGCGAACCCCGATTGCTCGGCCACGCGTTCTATCGACAGCTCCGGGCTCGTCAGCAATCTTTGCGCGCGAGCCACGCGAAGACTTTGCTGATACGCCAGCACGGTGACGCCCGCATGCTCCGCGAACAACCGGCTCAAATGCCGCGGGCTGACATGCGCGGCCTGCGCAAGCTCGGCCACGCTCCACGCGCGCGCGGGGTCCCGCGCGATGACGTCCTGTGCCCTGTGTACCGCCGGATGCATGTGATTTCGATGCGCAAGCCACGGCGACAGTTGCGATTCGTCGCCTGCGCGGCGCTGGTACATCACCTGACGTCGCGCCACTGACGCAGCCAGTTCCGCCCCCTCGATCTGCTCGATCACATGAAGCGCCAAGTCGATGCCCGCCGTGATGCCGGCGCTCGTCAGCACGTCGGTGTCATCGACGAACAGGCAGTCGTCCTGCACGCGCGCCGTGGGTTCCTCGCGCTTGAGCAGATCGATTAACGCAAAGTGCGTGGTGCAGCGGCGCCCGGCGAGCAAGCCCGCGCGCGCGAGCAGCACGGCGCCGGAACAAATGCTGGCGATGCGCGTGTCGTCGCGCGGCGCGGTTCGCAGCCAATGCGCGACCGCATCGAAGGGCGCGCTCGTGCCGGGCTCGGGCGATTCCGTGGTGCCGACGACCATGACGAGGCTATTCGGCGGCAGCTTGTCGGGCAGCGGTTCGAGGCCATCGACAAACGTGCCGATGGAGGTCGCGACGCGAGGCAGCGGGCCGCAGTGATGCAAGTCGAACGAAGCGCCGGATTCGGCCGCCATGCGAAAAGCCTCGGCGGGGCCCGCATAATCGAGCATCAGCACGGAGGGCGTCAGCACGAACCATACGGATGTCGCGGGCTTCATGCCGCGCGTGGCGTTTGCCAATTGGCGAGCGCATCGTCGACGCTGGCGATGCGTGCAAAGCGATTCTGCAAGACCAGTTCCGTGTGCGCCTTGATTTCCGCCGGCGAATAGACGCGTCCGCTCGTCGCGTGAGTCATCGGGAAGGTGAGCGTGGCGTCGGTCACATAGTCGACCGTATAGCCGATGTCGGAGGCTACGCGCGTCGTGGTCTCGCAGCATTGCTCGGTGCGGATGCCGGTGATGACGAGATGATCGATCTGCCGGCGACGCAACCAGAGATCGAGGCCGGTATCGGTGAACGCGTTGTGCGTGTGTTTTTCGAAGACCACGGAGGGCGCGCCCGGCAACCACTCCTGCGGCACGGCAAAGCCGGATTCCCTGGTGAACGGACCAGCCTTGCCGATGTGAAAGATATGGACGACTGGAATGCCGGCTTCGCGCGCGCCACGGTCCAGACGCAGGATGGCGCTCTTGAAGGCAGGCAGATCGGCATCCGACCAGTCGGGGGTCTGACGAAACGATTCCTGTACGTCGATGATGATCAGAGCCGAGCGGGGAAGGGTGGCGGACATTTTTGACGCTCCTTGATTGGAAAGTCCCATCATAAGCGGGCTTTTTGCGGGAAACGAGAATGCTTGCGGTCAGGATGGGGACAAAATCCGCCAAGCGGCTGCCAAAGGCGACTGGTTGTTTCCTAGAGCCCCAGCACCGTTGCGACAGATGAGGTCCATGAATTGCTAACAGGCGTCTCAAGCGTTATTCGGATATTCAACAGCCGAGATCTTGCCGAAGGACGCGTCTGATCAAACAGTTCTGATCGACGGAAGACAAGCGCTTGCCTAATGGTCCGGGCAAGCTCGACGAGGGTCGCCGGGCGCACCTCATTTCGCTTCAATAGCCAGTACACCGCCTCTCGGCGCGAGCTCTAATTCAACGGGAGCAATCATGCATTTCGTTATCAACGGCAAGGCAGTCGACCTGGACTTCGATCCAAGAACGTCGCTGCTCGATCTGCTGCGTGAACATCTCCATTTTTTCGGCGCTAAAAAAGGCTGCAATCAAGGCGCATGTGGCGCTTGCACGGTGCTGGTCGATGGCACGCGCATCAACAGTTGCCTCGCGTTGGCCGTTCAATATCAGGACCGCGAGATCACCAGCGTCGAGGGACTCGGCGCACCGGGCGCGCTTCATCCACTTCAGGAAGCCTTCGTCGAGCATGACGGTTTTCAGTGCGGCTACTGTACGCCCGGTCAAATCTGTTCGGCTATCGGAATGGAAAAGGAGTTGAGAGGCGGCGTGCCGAGCTATGTCAGCGAGGACGTGAGTGCGGAAGGCTTCTCACTGACCGATGCGGAACTGCGCGAACGGATGAGCGGAAACCTGTGCCGCTGCGGTGCGTATAACGGTATCGTCGACGCCATTCAGATCACGTTCGGAAAGGTTCAGACGCAGAAAGAGTCCGTCGAGCAAGGGGTCGAACAATGAATCCCTTCACCTATGAACGCGCCCTGGATCAGCAGGCGGCGTTGACGTCCGGCGCCCGTTCGGATGCAAAGTACTTAGGCGGCGGCACCAATCTCGTCGATCTGATGCGAGAGACGATCGAACATCCGACGATGCTAATCGATATCACGGGCCTCTCATGCGCCATCGACGACACGGATGACGGCGGCCTGAGAATCGGCGCCGGCGTAAAGAACACCGCCGTGGCCGCTGACCGGCGCGTGCGCGAACGCTACCCGCTATTGTCCGAGGCAATCCTTGCAGGCGCTTCCGCGCAGATTCGCAACATGGCAACGGTCGGCGGCAATCTCCTGCAACGTACCCGCTGCGGCTACTTTTACGATGATGCCGCCCGCTGCAACAAGCGCGAGCCGGGTTCGGGCTGCGATGCAATGGACGGATTCAACCGCATGCACGCCATCTTCGGCGCGTCCTCCGCGTGCGTGGCCACGCATCCCTCGGACATGGCGGTAGCGCTCGCCGCACTCGGCGCGAACGTGGAAGTCGAAGGCCTCAATGGCGCGCGTCGTATTCCCCTGGTCGATCTTCACGTCCTGCCCGGCGACACACCGAACATCGAAACGGTGCTCGAAGCAGGCGAACTGATTACGGCCGTTACGTTGCCGCCTGAATCGGCGGGCCGATCCGCCTATCGCAAAGTCCGTGATCGATCTTCCTATGCCTTCGCGCTCGTTTCCGTGGCGGCGGTTCTCGACGTGCAGGGCGGCATGGTCAAGGAGGTGAAGGTCGCCCTGGGCGGTGTCGCGCACAAGCCGTGGCGCGCCTTCGCGCTCGAAGCGGCGCTCAAGGATGAACCCGCGACCGAAGCCGCGTATCGCGCTGCCGCAGCGGCGGAATTCGCGTCCGCTCGAGGTCTTCGCGACAACGCCTTCAAAATCGAACTGGGTCAGCGCGTGATCGCCGACACACTGGTCAAACTGACCGCTCGCAAGGAGATCCGCTAATGCCTATCCTCAAGGACGCCGCGCAGGCGGTCATGAAAAAAGCCATCGCCCTCGCACCCGATAGCTTCATTCCCGGCGGCAAGCCGGACCCTTTGATCCTTCACAAGCACGGGCTGATCGGCGCACCGGTTAGCCGTATCGACGGACCGTTGAAGGTGTCCGGTCAGGCGACCTTCTCGGCCGAGTTTCCAGTCGATGGCATGACGTACGCGGCACTCAAGTACGCATCGATAGCGCGCGGCCGCATCGTGCAGATCGATACGTCGGCGGCGGACGCCGCGCCGGGCGTCGTGCTCGTGATGACGTACAAGAACGCGCCGCGTCTCAAGCCGATGCCCGCGTTCATGACGAAGCCCAAGGCCGCGGGTGGCGACGATGTGCCGATCATGCAGGACGATCAGGTTCACTGGAACGGTCAACCGGTTGCGCTCGTGCTGGCCGATACGCAAGAGCAGGCGGACCACGCGCAGTCGCTGATACAGGTGACGTACGAGACCTCAGGCGATGCGGTGACGTCCTTGGCGGCAGCGAAGGCGCACGGCTCGGAGCCGGGCGTGTTTCAGGGCGAGCCGCTCAAGCTCGAGATCAAGGATGCCGAGGCAATGCTCGCCGCCGCGCCGCACAAGATCGACGTGCGCTACACGACGCCGCGTCACAATCACAATCCAATCGAACTGCATGCGGCGACGCTCTATTGGAAGGACGAGACGCTGCGTATCCACGATACCGTGCAGGCGGTCGCGCACGAAGCGTGGACCATTGCGCAGGTGTTCGGCATCGACGAGAAGGACGTGCATGTCACGTCACCGTATGTCGGCGGCGGATTCGGTTCCAAGACCATTTGGCAACACCAGGTTTTGGCCGCGGCTGCATCGAAACTCGTGAAACGCCCGGTGCGGATCATGTTGACGCGCGAGGGCGTATATCGCATCGTCGGTGGACGCACGCTCACCGAGCAACGCGTGGCGCTCGGTGCCCAGGCGGATGGAACCCTGGACGCGTTGATTCATACCGGCACGGTCGCCATGACGCCTCATAACAACATGCCGGAGCCGTTCATCTTGCCGGCAAAGAGCGCATATGCGTCGCGCAGTTTTCTGCTCGATGTCGAGACCGTCAAGATGAACATGACGGCCAATACGTTCATGCGCGCGCCCGGCGAGGCGGTCGGCACCTTCGGGCTCGAATGCGGCATCGACGAACTCGCGCACGCCATGGGCATGGACCCTATCGAGTTGCGACTCAAGAACGAGCCGGAGAAAGATCCGACGACGGGACTGCCATTTTCCCAGCGCGGAATCGTCGAGGCATGGAAGACCGGCCGTGAACGATTCGGTTGGGCCGAGCGTGGCGAGCCGGGCGCACGCCGCGACGGCGACTGGCTCGTTGGCGTGGGCTGCGCAACGGGAACGTATCCGTACTATCGGATGCCCGGCGGTGCGGCGCGCATCACGCTCAATAGCGCGGGGCGTGCGACGGTCAGCATCGCCGCGCACGAAATGGGCATGGGAACGTCGACCGCGCAGACGCAAATCGTGGCCGAACGCCTTGGACTCGCCATGGAGGACATCGAGTTCAAGTACGCCGATTCACACTTGCCCGGCGCGGTGCTCGCGGGCGGTTCGCAGCAGACGGCGGCCATTGGCGCGGCGGTGATCGCGGCGCATCACAAGCTCGTGAAGGAACTGCTCCGTCTTGCGGGCAACAGTTCGCCGCTATCCGGTCTTTTGCCCGACGATGTTGGCGGCCACGACGGCGGCCTTTGCGCGCTCGACGACGAAACCCGGCACGAACGCTACGGCGCCATACTCGCTCGCGGTCAGCGCGATGAAGTGACCGTAGAGGCCGAAGCCCCGATGCCTTTCGAATTGCAGCACTGGTCGATGCACAGCCATAGCGCGCTCTTCTGCGAAGTGCGTGTGAATGTCGTCACAGGCGAGATTCGCGTAAGCCGTTTTCTTGGTTCGTTCGATTGCGGCCGCATCATCAATGCCAAGACGGCTGCAAGCCAGTTTCGCGGCGGCATCATCATGGGACTCGGCCTTGCGCTCATGGAAGAGACTCAATTCGACGAGAGAAGCGGCCGCGTGATCAATCCATCGCTTGCCGATTACCATGTCCCAGTTCATCTCGATGTCCCGAGAATCGATGTCATCTGGAACGATGAAGCCGATCCGCACACGCCGATGGGCGCGCGTGGCGTCGGCGAGATCGGTATCACTGGCGTGGGTGCGGCCGTGGCGAATGCGGTTTTCAATGCCACCGGCAAGCGGGTTCGGGATCTGCCAATCACGTTGGATAAGGTGATGTGAGGTTTCGGCGCGGGCGCGGACTGTGTGCGTGGTCCGGTGACCTTCAAGGTAACCAGGTTAGAAAGGCGTGGCCGGTTGCCGAACCAGAAGTGAACGTCGCGTACGCGTCGCTTGCCGGGGCATCGCGGGATATGCGATCGTTTGGCGAAGACATGCGCGACGCTCGCTTGAGCAGGCGACAGCCAGCTCAAGCCTTCAGCGCCTTCAGCCTATTCCAGTCGAACTCGATTCCATGCCCCGGCCTTTCCGGAGCGATAGCAAAACCGTCTTCGATACGAAGCGGTTCGGCCAGATACTTCTCCAGCCCGAAACCGTGCGCTTCGAGATAAGAGCGATTCGGAACCGCCGCGAGCAAATGCACGGTCACGTCATGGGCGCCGTGGCTGGTGACGGGAAGGTTGTGCGCTTCCGCAAGATGGGCGATCTTCATGAACGGCGTGATGCCCCCGCAATTCGTGACATCGGGCTCCGGGTACGACACACGACCGATGGTGATCATCTGCTGGAACTCCCAGATCGTGCGCATGTTTTCCCCTGTCGCGACCGGCAAGCCGCCTTCGCTGACGATCCTCGCGTGACCCGCGATATCGTCGGGAATGGTCGGCTCTTCGAGCCAGCCGGGGTTGAACGGTGCAAGTGCGCGCGCGGCGCGGATGGCTTCATCGACGGACCATTTCATGTTGGCGTCGACCATCAGCGGGAAGCTGTCGCCGAGCATCTCGCGCATGGCCGCGACGCGCGCCACGTCCTCCGCCAGATTCTTGCGTCCCACTTTCATCTTGATGGCGCGAAAGCCTTGGTCGATGAAACCTTCCGCCTGGCGCAACAACTGATCGAGTGGAAAGTCCAGATCGACACCACCCGCATAGACCGGCACCTTGGGATCGTAGCCGCCGAGCATGCGCCAGAGCGGCAGGTTCGCGCGCTTCGACTTCAGGTCCCAGATCGCCATGTCGAAAGCGGATAGCGCGAGGACAGTCGGGCCGCCGCGCCCACCGTAATGCATGGCCCACCAGATCGATTTCCAGAGCGCTTCGGCCAAGTCCGCATCCTGATGCCGGGCCAGTTCGGCGATCTCGTTTGCCGCCGCCTGAACCGAACGGCCGTTGCGCCCGACGGTGTAGGTGTAGCCGACGCCTTGGGCGCCATCGGCATCGCGAACGGTTACCGTGACCAGCTCGAAATTGGGAATGAGGCCGTGTGTGCTGTCGGACAACGGCACCGGCAGGGGAATGCGGAAGTAGTCGCTACTGACATCACTGATGATCGCCATGACACGTCCTCACGATTGATCAAACGAAAGATGATGCGCGGCACCACTGCGCGCTTACGCCTCTGAGCCGCTGTCTCCTTGCAGCCGTGCGGAACGTCGACGGCGCGCTTCCGTATCGACGAGATGTTCCAGCATGGCGGCGCTCGCGCGCGGGCCATCGCCGCCGATAATGGCATCGAGCACCGCCTTGTGCAACGGCAGCGAGACTGAGTGAGTTTTCGTCGGGCGTCGAGTTGGTCAAATGAAGCGGAGCCATTCGCGCCACGGACCGTTGTTTGGCGGGCGATCGCGCGCTTGCACGATGAGCATCGCACGTTCGTTAGGCGCATCGATCGATGACCGATTCATTGTCGCGACGGCTCGTTGTTGCGGCATTGGCCACTGCGCTTGGCTGCTATTTTCGCTCGCGGCATGACAACGCAGGTTGCGGCACGATACGGTATATGTAGCCCGAGGTCACGTGGCTCGGGCTCGATTGAACCGTTCATCTCAGACCATACGAGGCACTATGCGCATTGGATTCATTGGCACCGGCACGATCACGCGAGCCGTTGTGACCGGAATGATTCGGTTCGACGTTCCTTTTGAACACATTGCGCTTTCGCCGCGCAATGTCGAAATCGCCGCGAACTTGCGAGTCTCGACGCGCGCGTCGCGGTGTGCAGCAGCAATCAGGAGGTGCTCGACACCAGCGACGTCGTGTGTCTCGCGGTCGTGCCGCAAATTGCGTCGACGGTGCTTGGCGAACTCGAGTTCGATGCGCGGCATCAGGTCATCAGCTTCATGGCGGGCGTGTCGATCGAGCGAGTATTCAACATGGTGCGCACGGCCGCGAGTGTCGCGCGCGCGGTTCCTTTGCCGGCCGTCGCGGAAGGCAAGGGCAGCACGGCCATCTGTCCGCCGAGCGAACTCGCGCGAGCGCTCTTTGGACCATTGGGTAAGGCGGTCGATGTAGACAGCGAACATCAGTTCGATGCACTGTCGGCAGTCACGGCAACCATGGCCAGTTTCTATGCGCTATTGGAAGAGCAGGCTGCATGGCTCGTTCGCCAAGGGCTGCCGTATGAGGCGGCCCGATCGTTTTTGTCGGGCTATCACGTCGGCTTGGCACACGATACGACGCGAGGCGATCAACCGTTCTCGAAGATGATAAAGGAGTCAAGCACGCCCGGCGGCATCAACGAGCAGCTTCACGCGGAGTTGCAGCAGAAGGGGGCTTTCGCAAGTTATTCGGAGGCGCTTGACCGGATCATGCGACGGGTTCAGGGGAGGGAGTGAGGCTTGCATCGACCAAAAGACCGCATGTGCAAACGCAATGCCGGTTTTACCCAGTACAAATATCTCGAAGTTCGGCGCTAGTCCAGTCACGATATGACTGAGTATGAACACGATAAAGACGCGCATCAGCAGGGTTGCGGCGTTCTACTTCGCGGACGAACAAGGTCAACGGTAATGACGCGACGGACACCGTCCATGCGTAAATGGTCATCACTACGCCGACGTCGGTCGGACGCAGTCCAGGCTTTTGCCGATTGCGGTAAGCAAACCTGCTCGAAGCGATGACGAGTTGAACGGCGTTGCTCGGCTTATGCACTTCAACGCAGGCGGGCGCCTTGATGAAGTCAAGGCAGCGGAGGAGGAAAGAACCGTCTTCGCAGGCACTTGCACCAATAAGCGGGTGAAATAAGCGCTTAACATTGTGTCCGCCATAGCATGTGCGTTTTCACACACATCCTCAGTCTTTTTCCGGCATCCCTTCGAGCAACGCCTAACCTTTAAGCGGACCGATCTGCGTATGCGGCGCGGTTCGCTTGAATGATCGAGCGAGCGGAATTCGAAGGAGAGTCGCATCATGTGGTTCAATCATCAAACGTTTTTCACCGAGTACGAAAACGGCTTCAATGTTCGGCTCTCGGCGCCGCAAGTTTCCGGACTTGATCGGCTGCTTGGCTTCGTGCAACTCGACCCGGACGTATTCGACGTGAGATGGGTGGCCTACATGTTTGCCACGGTGAAGCATGAATGCGCGGATACATGGCAGCCCATACCAGAACGCGGGAATGACACCTGGTTCAAGCAATACGAAATGCCGTCCGCCAAAGCGAAACGGCTCGGCAATACGCAGCCTGGCGACGGCGCACGCTACAAGGGCCGGGGGTACGTGCAACTCACTGGACGCGCGAACTATGCGTCGATGGGATCGCAAATGGGCCTCGGCAACGCGCTGATCGACGATCCCGACCGCGCGCTCGATCCGTTGACAGCCTATCGCGTCATGTCGCTCGGCATGCGCAAGGGCTTCTTCACGCGCAAGAAACTCGCCGACTTTATCAATGCGAATGGCGCGGACTATCTGGGCGCGCGCCGCATTATCAACGGACAGGACCAGGCGGACAAAATTTGCGGGTATTCGGTGATTCTTGAATCGGCGCTGCGCGCATCGCTGACGGATGCCGATGTTCCGGCGCAACAAGCGGAACCAGAAACGGCTTCGTGAAGCGGCATCGCCGACGCCGGCTTCACCCACGCATGAAAGGTCGAAAGAGTACACGTGTCAACAAGATCAATCCGCACTCGCCCGCAAGACAAGCGAGTGCGCGTGTGCCTAAGGTTTAATGAAATCGAGCAAACGTTTCATGTAGATCGGCCCGGTTGGCGCGAAGCGCGGCTTCCACTCCGGGACCTTCATGTTGCGCACGAAAGACTGCGTGTCCGAGTCAAGGACGCCGTAAATGACCTCGGCGACGATTCGTCCACCGACCCAGCCGAGTTGCGTCCGCGCCCCAGGACCGTTGAGCAGATCGTTCTCGGAGAAAACGCCGCTCGTTCCGCCGGTCACACTATCGAGAATGGGCGCCTGTGCTTCGGACGGCTTTGTCAAGTTGGTAGAGATGGTCTTTGCTAACGATTTCCCTCAAGATACCGCCATATATCAATCGACATTATGATGTTAATGTCAAACAAAGCCCTGAGTAAAATTAAGTTTTTGGCGTATTACGTTAGAAACATTGCTTTGATTTTGTAGCGTGACACCTCTCTTCAATATCATCGCTATGAAAACGTTCTGCATTCCCGACCTCGACCCACTACAACTGAAGCGCTCACGGAAACTCCGCGCAAAAACACTTATTCCCCGCGAAACGCATATCGACTCATTCGCATCCTTGCCCACTTCGGGTTTAAACGCACCGCCGTGCAATATTCCACGATGGCAGCGTCAAACTTCCCCTGTTCCTGATAGACGAGGCTCAGGCTGTAATGCGCCAGATCGTTGCGCGGTGCAAGCCGGATAGCTAATTCAAATTCGCCCGCTGCAGCGTCCGTCCTACCGTGCGCCCCATGGACGATTCCCAGACCCGTATGCGCATCGACCGACATCGGATCGAGTTGAATCGCGCGCTTGTACTCAGCGATGGCGTCCTCATCCATGCCTAGCGCATGCCACGCATTGCCCAACCCGTTATGCGGCGCAGCAAGCCCTGGTTTAAGCCGGATGGCAACCCGGTACTCGGCCACCGCGCCGTCGATGTTGCCCTGTTGAAGCCTGATATTGCCGAGGTTGTTATGTGCGGACGCAAGGCGAGGGTTGAGGCGAATTGCCGTGTGATATTCGGCGATGGCGCTCTGCTGCCGCCCCTGATCTGCGCGCACGAGGCCAAGCCCGTCGTGCGGCTCCGCCATGCTGGGCGCAAGCTGCTCCGATGTGAGGAATTCCACCACGGCTTCATCCAGCCGTCCGTCTTTTCGAAGCGCATTACCCAGGTTGTTATGTGCCCCTGCATTGGCGGGCTCAAGACGGATTGCCTGACGGTATTCCTCGATGGCAAGATCGCTTCTGCCTCTATCGTCCCAGACGCTGCCAAGGCCATTGTGCGGTTCTCCAAAGGCCGGGGCAAAGGCGATAGCCGTCCGGAAATGTTCCATCGCTTCGTCGTCGCGGCCTTCGTCTCGCAGCAACTGGCCGAAGTTGTTTTGCGCCTCCGCGTCATTCGGGTCAAGCATGATCGCCGTGCGGTACTCGGCTGCGGCGGCGTCTGTCTTGCCCGTGCGTTCATCGATCAGCGCAAGGGCATTGTGTGCCTTTGCGGAACGTGGATCGCCCGCTAATGCGGCAAGGATTTCTGCCTGAGCTTTGTCTATCTTGTCTTGCGCGTACTCGAGAATGCCCATGTTTATATGCGCATTGATATCCGCGGGATCGAGTTGCAACGCCGTCAGATATTCAGCGCGCGCGTCTTCCCGCTTACCCTCGTCGTAAAGAATCGCACCCATGCCGACATGTGGCGAAGACGCGTCCGGGTCGAGCGACATCGCGGTGCGAAACTCTTTGAGCGCATCATCGAATCTCTTCATCTTTCTCAAGGCTTCTCCCAACGTTTCATGCAGCGAAGCACGCGTCGGGGCGAGACTGATCGCCAGTTTGCATTCCGCAATCGCTTCATCTTGCCTGTTCAAATCTCCCAGGACGATCGCGATACCTTGATGAGGTGATGCCTCCTGCGGCGCAAGTCTCGTAGCGATTCGATATTCGTTGAGCGCCTCATCATTCTTGAGCATCTTATGCAGCAAGTCGCCAAGACCCAGATGCGGATTCTCGTCGTCGGGAGCAAGAGCAAGGGCCCTGCGGTACTCCGCGATAGCTTCGTCCTTTCGGTCCATCTGCGCCAACACGTTGGCAAGACCGGTATGTGCCAGCGAATACGCAGGGTCCAGCCGTATCGCCTCACGATATTCGGACTGCGCCGTGGCGTCCTGTCTGAGTGAATGCCACTCGTTGCCCAGACCGACATGCGCCACGGGATAGTCGGGTGCCGCGGAGATCGCCTCACGCCACTCGGCGATGGCGGTCGTCAGATACGCCATGCGCTCCTTTTGGTATTTGCTGCGCTGATCAGAGCGATACCGATCATCGGCAATCGTCGCCTTCAACGAATGCGCGACCGAGACCGACAATCGATCGGAAGAGGGCGCCTGAATGATCTGCTCACTCGCCGATTCGGCGCGTGCGAAATCATGAGCACCCAGATAAAAATACAGTGCGCTCAAAACGGGTTGAGTTTTATCGACCAGCACAAACGCGCCTTTATCGATCAACGTGTCGACAGCGCTTTCTCCGCTTGCCGAATCCGAGAACAGCACGTTGCCGTTCAACCGTACTCGCAGAGTCAGCGTGCGGCCCGATTGCGTGAATTCGCCCGCGATGTCGTGGCGCCATGCGGATGGCAACATGCCGCGCATCCAATTCGCGAGTCCTTCTATCGATATGCCGGCCTTCGGGATCGCGATCTCGGGAGGCGATTGACGCAATACAAGCGCCGAGCGTGCTGCCCGCTCACCCGTGTGTCTGTAGATCGCATTGATCGCGTCGCTCAGTCGGTCGGTGACGACGGAGGAGGTGTAGCCATCGTCCGCAAGGGCCTTGGGTACGGAGATGAGTTGCAGGTCGAGCGTTCGCTCGCGCAGCGTGGACGAGACGAGCAAGCCGCCAAGCCAGACGACGAATATCGCTGACGAACAAACCGTGGCAACGGCAACGACGCGTTTCGTCCATCGCGCAAGAGCGAACCAGGCCGATGAGAAAGGGCGGTCAGTTCGAGCGTCGGATGCGGAATGAACCTCTGGCCCTTCCTCGCCCGCGTCGGCGCGGTCCGGATCACGCGGCACAAGTCCCCTCCTTATCGCCTCATATCGTCCAACAGCGTGTTCAGATTCGACAAAACATCCGGATCGATTTGCGTGCCGCAAGCGGCCATGACAACTTGACGAGTGCTGTCATGAACGTTCGCACTCAAACCGTCGTCTGACTCGACTCCAGCGCGAGCAGATTCAGCACGAGCAGAATCGCGACCTGGTTGTCCGCGCTGATCTCGATGCCGAGCGTATCGGCGATCCAGCGGCCGATCTTGGTCATCGCGAAGTCCTCGCTTTGCGCGGACTTCTTGAGCGTCACGCCGAGCTTCACCGCTCGATAGTGATACGACGGAATGTGATGCCGCGAGGCGATGCCGAACAAGCCACCCTTGCCGCCGGAGCACCAGCCGAGCGTACCCGCAAGCACGAGTTGCTCGTACTTGTCGAGCGAAGCGATAAACGCGCGCGCGCGATGCCGCACGCGCGCTTCGTCGAGACCGTACTGCATCAGCACGGATTCAATCGGATCGTCGACCGCGTGAGCGTGCTCATCGACCTGTTGTCCGATACCTTCGATCTCCATCGAGACATCGCGCTGAAAACTCGCGCTGCGCAGGCAGTCGATCAGAAATCGCCTGAAGTAGGTACACACCGCATATCCGCTCGACGGCGCGCTCTGCTCGCTGGCGTGCGACTCCGTGTGGCCTGGCTCCAGGCGCAGCACTTTCGAGTAGATGAACTGTGCAACCAGTTCCTCCTTGTCCTCGCGAAGCGACTGCAGCTCGGGCGGATGATAGGTCCGCAACGCGCCTTTCACGAGGTTGTAGATCGAGATCATTTCGTCATGCGACAGATGCGTGCGGCGTCTCCACAGGTCGGTTAGCGTGGAAGTGGCGCCGGCCTGTGCTGCGGCGTCGATCGTTAAGGTCTCCATGTTGTCAATCCCCCCAATGCGGTGGCAACGTGGTGAGTATGGTTTTCTCGGACGAAAGGGCCAATATTGATTTAGTCATAGCCGTTGTCTAACTTTCGGGTAAACCACCTCGGACAGCTGACCGGTCTTACCGGTCGTATGCGCGCGGATAGCCGTCGTGCGAGTCGAACCGTCCGTCGTTTCCTGATGTCGCCCGAAGTTTCAACATAAGCAGGGGATGACAAAATGCAAGGCGATCAAGGGCAGTGGGAGATCGACAACGATCTCGCAGGCGCGCTCTACGCGGCGGATCCCGCCTCTTTCCTGGCGCATGGATTTTCGGTTGCACTGCTAGGCGCGGTTTATCTGACGCGACCTGGCGCCGGCGCGCTGGCAGTGCTTTACGTGGCCTTCCATGGCATTGCGAATTGTTTGGCGATCGCGCTATGGGCCTGGCGCCGCTACAAGCCGCTGGCATTCTCCGCGCGCCGGTGGATCGATCTGCATGCCATGAGAAACCTGGCGCTGCACAGCGCGCCTGGCCTCTCCATCTGGCTTGCCTTTCAGAACGATTCCACGGACCTCGCGACCGCGCATACCGTGCTGCTCGTCGCGCTCGCGGCACTCGCCTACGTCGCCAACGGGCTGAGTCTCGCTAATTTGTCCGGCGCGGTGCCCACGCTGCTGTTGCCCGCTACTGTGCTGCATCTCTTGCAGCCGCGGCACAACGGGTTTGCGCTGGGTGTCGTGCTGGCGGTGTTCATCGTTGGCATCTACCTATTCTCGGCGCAATATCGCGGGCTATTTCGCGGCATCGTCAAGGCGCGCGTCGCGCAGGAACGGCTTGCTGAAACGGTGGCGCGGCAGAACGTCGTAATCGAGGAAGCGAGCCTCGCGAAGACACGTTTCTTCGCGGCAGCGAGTCATGATCTGCGTCAGCCGCTGCATGCCATCGGCCTGCTGGCACATGTGCTGACAGACCGGACCACGAGTGCGCAGGAGCGCGATGAAACCGCCGAGCACATTATCAACAATATCGAATCGCTGAATCATTTGTTCAATCAGGTGCTCGATCTGGCGCGCATAGAGAGCGGCGTGACGCAGGTGATCTCGCAGCACTTCCGTATGTCCGAATTGCTGATGCGCATCGAGCGGCAGTTCCGTCCGGCCGCCGCCGCGAAGGGGCTTGCATTGCGTGTCGCGCCGACGACCTGCATTGCCTATACCGATCCCGTCTTGCTCGAGCGTGTGCTCATGAACCTCGTGTCGAATGCCGTGCGTTACACCGAGCGCGGCTCGATCTGGGTTGGCGTGCGACATAACGCGGATCCCGCGCGTTGTCGTATCGAGGTGCGCGATTCGGGTATCGGCATCGCGCCGCACGAGCACGAACTCATCTTCGAGGACTTCTATCAAGTGCCGCTCGGGCCTCAATCGCGCCAGATCGGTCACGGACTGGGTCTCTCGACGGTGCGACGTCTTTCACGTCTTCTTGGCGGCGAACCGTCGCTGCGCTCGGACACCGGACGCGGCACGACCGTTTGCATTCCCTTGACGACAGGCGATGAGCGTCTCATCACGTCCAGCATCACGGCGCCGCTCTCGATGAGCGCGTTTATCGAGCATCGGCGCATCTTGTGTGTGGACGACGACCCCGCCAATCTCGAGGCGCTCGGTGCGTTGCTTGCGCGTTGGGGTTGCGTCGTGCGCGTTTGCCGCGACGAGCTAGCCGCGGTGCGTGCGATCTCCGAAGGGTTCATGCCGGACGTGCTGTTATGCGATTACCAGATCGACCGTCGTCAAACCGGCATCGAAGCGTTGCGCGCCGTGCGCGAGGCGCTGCGGCGGCGCGGCCATACGCAGCTTGTCAGCGTGATGATGACGGGCGATGTGGCATCGCCGGAACTCGCGGCGCTCGCCGCCGAGGGCGTGCCGGTGCTGCACAAGCCTGTTACCGCGACGCGTCTGCGCCGCACACTGGACTCGCTGCTTCAACCGCACGGGGAGAATGCGGCGGCTTGACCTGGAACGCTGCTCTCTGTCGAAGTAGCCGCGGACAAGCCACGCATGCGGACACGCGCCCGTATCGTCGGAAAGCCGGGCACGTCATCGAGCGTGCGCGGCTTCGATAAAAAACCAGAACGCATGGCGATGGACACGCGACGCTCGCGCTGCCTCACAGCTCGCGCCCCGTCTCCAGCCACCCGTTGATCAGCGCGATGGCCGAGGAACGGTTATGCACCCCCAGCGCCCGGAAGATCACCGACAAATGGACCTTCACGGTGCCTTCCGCCACTAGAAGCTCGCGCGCGATCATCTTGTTCGTGCAACCGCGATGCACGAGCCGCATGATCTCGCGCTGACGCGGCGAAAGGTTTTTCATCAAGTGCATATGATGCGGCGCCAGCGCGACGGGTGGCGCGCTGACGGAAGGACGCGCACGATCGGCGGCCGGCGCGCGCGCGGGCGCGGCGGTATGCGGCTCGACCAGACACAGCGCCTCGATAGGCACATACGCGCCGCCCGACAACACCAGTTCGATCGCCTTGAGCATGACGTTGGCAGGCTCTCGCTTGGGCACGAAACCGAGCGCGCCGGCCGCGAGCACCGCGCGCATCTCCTCGACAGACTCTTCCGCGGAGAGCACCACGAGCGGCAGCGCGGGATGCGCTTTCAGCAGCGCGGTCAGCGACGCCGCGCCTTCCATGCCCGACATGCGCAGATCGACGATAGCGAGATCGTGATTCGCCTCGGGCCGCGCGGCGGCGGCGAGCGTGTCCCAGTTGTCGGCTTCGTCGAACTGCGCGTCGGGGTCGATACCGCGCAACAGTGACTTGACCGCCCGGCGGATCAGTTCGTGATCGTCCGCGACGAGGAACTTCATGGTTGCTCTCGCGGTTTCATGGAGTTTCGTCCACGCACAGATCGGGATCGGAGACGACGCAATCGGCGCTCGGCAACGAAGGGCCGCCGCGCACACGCACGCCGCTTTCTCTCGCCGAGATGCGCAGTCCCTTCGGCAACAGCACCCACATCTGCGCGGGCTGCTTCATGCGGCTCGCCTGCTGTTGCGCCTGCGGGCCCGTACCGAAGAAATAGTCGGCGCGCACGGCGCCGCGAATCGCGCCGCCTGCGTCCTGCGCCATCAGAAGACGCGTCACCGACGTGGCCTGCGCCGCGCCGTCGCTCGCATTGATGAACACCGGCGCGCCGAGCGGCGTCGTGCGCGGGTCGATGGCGGCCGAGCGCCCCGCCGACAGCGGCACGCCCAGCGCGCCGATGGGTCCCATCGGCGAATCGGGGATGGCGCGGAAGAAGACGTAGCTTGGATCGGACGAGGCGAACGTGTAGCCAAGCGGCGGCGTGCCGGCAAGGGAACCGGGTTTATTGTCGGCATGTGCGGATGAAACCATCGACGATGGCGCGCTCACACGTGCCGGCCGCACGGCAGGCGTTGCGCCCTTCGCGAGATTGAAGCCGCGCAAAAGGGGCGAAGCGGCCTCGGAATCGGCTTGCGCGCCTGCGTCGCCGCCCGCGGGCGCCGATGCGCCATCAGGCGACGCATCTTCCTGCGCTCCGCGCAGAAGCGCGGATTGCGGGGCATCGTCGGATGCCGACGCGTCGGCTTGCGTCATTTGCGTACTCACGGTGCCTTCTTCCAGGTCGATCTCGACGCCCCGAACCAGGACTTTGCGGCCCTTGCTGCCCGCGCTGGCAACGGGCGGATTGAAGGCGAGCCCGTTCTGTTCCGCGTACGCGAGCCGCATGACTGCGCCATCCGGCAGGCGTATTTTTCCAGCGCCCTGCAACTGCATAGAATAGAGCATCGCGGGGTCTTCCACATAGGCAAGAATCGGCGCATTGAGCTTTCCTCGCTCGATTTCCGCGCGCGAGTAATACGGCACGATACGGTTGCCTTCGAGCCGCAAGCGCAGCCGCTTGTCGCGGATATCGGGAAGGCTGTCGCCGAGTTCGAGCGCATACACACCCTTGGCGCCGCCCATCGGGACCGTCGTGAGCGGAATCACCGAGCGGCCGTCGATTCGCGCTGCAATCGCCGATGACCGCGCGTCCGGCGCAAGCCTGCGCGAATCCAGAAACAGCATGTCGCGCGGCACGCCGTAGACGGGATAGACATACGGCGCGCCAAAGCGGCGACTACCTTTCAATATGGGTTCGTAATAGCCGGTGAGCACTCCGCGCGGCGATTTGTCGACATTGCGGATTTGATAGACCGTGAAGTTGTCTTCGAAGAAGCGGCGCACCGCGACGCCGTTGCTCGCGTCGATGCCGCGCGATGCCGCGCACGGCGCGGCCCACGCAGGCTTGGCTGAAAGCACGCCGCAGCTGCGGCGAAACGCATCCCACGACTCGGCGACGTTATCGGTTGCCCAGCCCGGAACGCTTGCAAAGGCAACGGGCGTGTAGAGCGCATTTTTGGTGGCGAAAGGCGTGGCTGTGCCCGCGAGCGAAGCGGATGGACTCGCGGGCAGCGGATTGGCTACGCCCGGCTCGGCGCCCGAAGCCGCCGAACTGACCATGCGCGCCTCTTCCAGGCCTTGTTCGCCAGGCAGTGCCAAGACGGCTCCCGCGGGCGCGGCCGCGATGACCGGCTCGCGCGTTGCGTCCTTCGCTTGCGTCCCGGCATCGGGCGCGCTCGCACAAGCCGCGATGGCGCCGGCTGTCAGCACACAGAGCACGCGCATGGTGGAGTTCGCCCATGCCGCCGCGGGCGTCGATGCAGGTTTCGTTGCGCGTTTCGATGCGCTTACTGCGCTTGTTGCGCACGGCACGCGTTCGCCCGATTTCGAAATGAACTGGCCAGGCGTGCTGTCCGGCTGCGCCGCGACGCCGCTCGTTCGTGGTGCCATGGTGTGTCCTCGCACTGCTTGCGCGCTAGCGTCTTGCCTTTGCGATACGCATCCCCATGCAGGCGATGCGCTGTGCATCATTTAGACGAACGGACGACATCTATTTTGAAGGTGGCGGCGCCATAAGCGACGGGGCACGACGACGTCTTCGTGTCACATGCCGGAACGCCCGCGAACGGCGAGGCGGTCGCGGTCCGCTGGGCGGCAGCGCTTGCCTGAGCCTCGGACGACACGCTTCCGAACACGGAATCGTGCGTCATGTCGAGCGCCGGAAAATCGCGCGGCGCCGCCGATACGATGGCGACGAAGTGATTCGTGCCAAGCGGTTCGCCCGCCAGCATCGGCCACTTTGCGCGCGGCAGCGTCAGCCGTTTCTTCGCGCCGATGCGATTGTCGCGGTCCAGTTCGTTCGGAAAGAGCTGCAAGTATTGATTCGCGGGATCGACGACGAAGACGTACACGTAGCCATCGCGATTGCTCGTGATCGAGAACAGAAGCCGGTCGCGGTCGACCACCGCGCGCGCGACGGGCACGTCGACCTTGACCGCGTAGGACGGGTCGGCGAACGTGGCGATGCGTGCGAATTCATCGGCGGGCGTATAGGGTGGCAGCACAGGGCGTGTTTCGCTTGCGGGCGCGATTGCAGGCGCCGCGGGAGCAGGAATCGACGGCACGGAGGACGAGGCCGCTGCGCGTTCCGATTTCACTTCCTGCACGGCCGATGGCGCATGCGGCAGATACCTGGGCAGCAACACGCCGAGCGCAGCCGCTGCCACGATCACGCCAGCTATCCGGCCAACGCGTTTTAGTCCGCTCGCGCCGCTTACCGCGGCGGCGCCGTCGCCCTTGTTGCGCCCGGACGAACCATCGTGCAGCGATATACCCAGTTCGGCGGCGAATTGCCGGTCAGTCTGCGGCCGGTTCGACGGCTGCACCGCGAGCGCGTGATCGATCGCCTTCAGAAAGCGCTCGGAGTAGCGGCCCGCCGCCAGCTTTGCAAGCGGCTGATAGCTGTCGCTCACCATGCGGCCGACCGCGGGCGGCGGCGTCTTCCCGGCGATCGCAAAGTACACCATCGCGGCGAGCGCGTAGTGATCGGTCCACGGACCTTGCCTGAGCGACGGCACTTCGGCGTACTGTTCGATCGGCGCATAGCCGGGCTTCAGAATCACCGTGAGCGCCTGTGTCATGTCGCCGATCACGCGCCGCGCCGCGCCGAAATCGAGCAGCACGGGACGCTGGCTCTCGTCCAGCAGGATGATATTGTCCGGCGCGATGTCTCGGTGAAAGCAGTCCGACGCGTGCAACACGGCGAGCGCATCGACGAGCGGCGTCAGCAGCGCGCGCAGCCACGCTTCGTCGGGCGGCTTCTTCAGGGCCCGTAGCGTGTCCTTGAGCGTCGTGCCCTTGTAGTAGGGCATCACCATGTACGCGGTCCCGTTCGCCTCCCAGAATCGGTACACCTTCACGAGCGACTGATGATCGAAACGCGCGAGCAGCCTCGCTTCGTCGTTGATGAAGCTCTTGAGACCCGCGCGGAACATGTGTTCGTAGCGCTCGGATTTCACCTGCACCTGCGTGGCGCCGATGCGCGAGGCCAGCGCCGACGGCATGTATTCCTTCAGCGCGACGTGCCGGTCCAAGGACGTATCGAACGCCAGATAGACGATGCCGAAGCCGCCTTCGCCGATCAGCTCGACAATCTCGAATTCGCCGAGCCGCGTGCCGGGCGGCAGAATGTTGCGGCTCGCGCGGTTGTCGTCGAGGCCGGAGAGTGCAGGGTCGGCGGCATTGCCCGAGACACGCGCGCCGCCCACGATCACCGTCTTGTCGTCCTCGCCGATGTCATCGGCCTTGCCGGCAGCGCTCGTGCGGTCGTCGTGCGAAGGATCGCCGTTGGCCGTCATGGTGCGCCGTCCCGCAGCATGGTCGTGAAGAGAGCGGTGTCCGGCAGGCCGAAGGTCGGCCAGATCGTGAACGGACGCGGCGCGGTGTCGAGCGCGGAGGGAGGCGGTGGCGTGCCGGGCACGAGTGAATCGGGAGGATCGGGAGGATCGGGAGGATCGGGCGCGGCTTGCGCGGACGTCCACATGCTCATGCCGTGAATCTCCGCCTGCCAGACGGGCGCAAAGAGGCGTGTGAGCGCGTCCGGCAGCGCGCTGGCCGAGCCGACGATCCAGGGCTCGCGCAGGAACGCCGCGGGCGCGACCTCGCGCGCGGACGGCGGCAGCGGCAAGGGCAGGGCGGCGAGCTGCGCATCGAGCCGCTCGACGGTGTGATCGAAATCGAGCGCGGCGAGCGCCACGCTCTCTATCGCCGAGAGCCATTCCCACAGCGCGGCGATCTCGCTGCCGGTCGCGGGCGCGTTCGGCAGCGCTGCCGCAATCGTCAACGGAAAATGCCTGCCGACGCGATCCACCGACGCCATCACGACGCCCGTCCAGCAATGCGCGAGCGTCGGCGCGATGGCGCCCGGCATCGCGAAGAAGCGCCACACCGGGCACGTCAGATACAGCGACAGCCAGTCCGCGCCCAGCGCGTGCTGTGTCTCCGCGACGCGCTGCGCGAGCCACGCATCCCACGGCGCGACGAACGCATCGGACAGGCGTCGTGCCGCGAAATCGCCGAGCGACGGGAGCTTGCCGTACCAGCCGGCGATAGCCGCGCCGTCGTCGCCGAAGCTATCGCCGAGGGCGTCGCTCATAGGCGCTCCGGACAGGCGAACGCGCGCAGTTCCGAGAGCCGGAAGGGGTTTTCCACGCTGTTCGCCGTCACCTCGAAGCGCGCCTTGCGGCCTTCCACCTCGAAGGTCACGATAAAGCGTTCGGGCTCGTCGGTGGGCTGCACGTCGAGCCGGTCGAACATACGGAACAGCGCCCACGGTCCTTCGAACACAAGGTTGGCCGCGCCGCTCGACGGCGGCGGCGTCAGTTGCAAGCTCACGCGCTGAGAACCGCGCGTGCCGGGCCACTGGATGGCCGTCGCGATCTGCGGACCGTGCGCATAGGTGAGAATCTGGCCGTCGACATCGAGCGTAAAGGAAAGGATCGTCGGGTCCATGTCGAGCGGCTTGAACTGGAGCGCCAGCCCCGGCGTCTTGCCGCCCGCGCGAAAGAACACGCCGCGGATGGTCGCGGCACGCTCGAACTGCGCGAGCCCCGCCGGACTGATCTGCGACGCCGACGAATCCGACTTCTTGAAGGCCCACGGTTTCGCGGAGACATCCACGTCGGGCGCGAGGTTCTTCTGGAAGAAGTCGTCGAACTTGCCGCCCGGCGCGAAAAGCGAGCCGAAATCTTCGGGCAGCACGTCGCGCGCAGCGTTCGGCGTGAACGGATAGCGTCCGTTCAACGCGCGCTCGCAGAATGCGGATATCGATTCCTTCAGGTCCGCCGACAGATTCACGCGCCGTGCCTGTTGCGTCTGCGCCGCGCCCTGACTGCCGAGGTCGAGCAGCGCTGTCCGGATCGGTTCGGGCAGACGCGCAGCCTGCGTGCGCAGCCTGGCGGGAGCATCGGAAGGCGGTGGCGCCGTTTTCTGCTGCAAGGCTTCGTCGGTGGCGCTCAGGTTCGTGTAGACATCGTTGATGAGCGCGAGTGTCTGCACGATCGGCGCGGGCTGCCCGCCGCCCGGGCTCGTCACCAGCGCGCGCAGCCCCGTGAATCGGTCGTCGACGATGCTCTCCAGCCGTGCGCCCGGCGCGACCGGCGCGATCTTCGTCGGGTCCGGCCCGCCGATGATCTTCAGCAATTGTTCACGCGCCGCGCTGATCTTGTCGTTGGCGCGGTCGACGACCGTGGTTTCGTTCTCCGGCCGCGTGCCGAGCGTCGTTTCGCGCGATGCCGCTTTTGCAAGCATCGCGAGCGGCGAATCCGGCGCCGAGAGAATGCGCGCGATCTGCGCCGATTGCGTCAGCGTGTCTGCGCGCACGACGCGGATATCGGCCAGAAACTCGGTCCAGATGCGCGCATAGTCCTGCAAGTAGAGCAGCCGCACGTCCTCCGTGAGGCGCTGCGTCCTCGCGGGATCGCCACGCGGCAGGCCGCTTTGATCGCGAACGCCGAGCACCCACGGTTCTTCCTCGGCGAGCTGCCGCGCGACCTGATCGACCGCCTTGATGAACGCGTTGTGATAGCCGTCGAACGAATAAAGTCCGGGCACGCCGCGCGTGAGCGGCGCGCCGCTCGCCCGCACGAACACGAGCGACGCGTTCGGTCCGCCCGCGCGCGCGGCCGTGAACTCGGGAAACTCCGCGCCGACACCTTGCTGCCGCACGCGGCCGTAGACGCGTTGCGACAGCGTGCTGGCGGCGAGCGTCGCGCGCAGGCTGGCGACGAGGCGCTCGTCGAACGGAAGATTCGGATGCACGACGCCACGCGCGAACAGCGCGTCGAGGTGACCGGCGAGCGCGACGCGTTCCGCATTGCCGATGTCGCGCGGCAAGGTGCGGTCCCAGTCGGTGACGATCCACGTTTTGAGCGCATCCGGGTCCTGACGATCGGGCTGGTTGAGCATCAGATACGCTTTCAGCGCTTCGTAGGCATAGCCGGGGTTCGATGCGTTCGCGCTGCGAGCCTGTTCCTCGATACGCGCGGCGAGCTTCGGCAGGAACAGGTCGGTGAGAAGGCGCTCGTAAGCGTCGTTCGCGGCGGCGGTAAGCTTCGCGCCTTGCCACAGGCCCCATTTCATCGCGAGCGGCGGATTCGTGGCATCGACCTGCGGTGTGTATGCGAGCTTGCGCACCGCCGACAGCACCGGCAGCAGCGCGACGAGACTCGTGTTCGCGGCGGAAGTCCCCGCAACGATCTGCTTCGCGGCGCGCGCGGTCTGATCCACGCTTTCGACATAGGCGCGGTTGCGCAAATAGCTTGTGCTCCACAGCGCGAGTACGCACGCCACGACGGCCGCGAGCGCCGCATATGCCGAGAGCCTCCGCAGATGCCGCCGCCGCACCCATTGCAGATTCGATCCCGCGAGCCCTTGCTCCGCGAATACGACCTGCGTGAGCAGGCGCTGGATGAAATAGCTGCGCCCGCTCGAAGGACGCGGCGGCTCTATGCCCCGCTCGATGCCGAACGCACGCGCGAGCGAACCCATCACGCGATCGATCGGCGTGCCTTCCTGTGTGCCGCTCGTGAAGTAGACGCCGCGCACGAGCGGGATATCGTCGTGCTTCGACTGTACGAAGGTCGCGCGCAGCGCCTCGGCGACGAGCGGCTTGAGCGCCGCGAATTGCCGCGGAAAGCTCAGAATCGCGGCGCGTTGAGCGAGGCCCGTTTCGGCGTTCAGGCGGTCGGGCAGGCGCGCCACGAGATGCGCTTCGAGCGTGTCCAGTTCGGCCTCGAGACGTGCGCCGAACTCGGCTTCGGTGAGCGGACGCTTCGGGTCGTACGGAAACGTGAAGCCGAAAATCTGCGCGCGCTCGTCCTTCGACATATCCGCGAAGAACTCCGTGAAGCCCGCGAGCAGATCCGTCTTGGTGACGAGCACGTACACCGGAAAGCGCGTGCCGAACGCCTGCATCAGTTCGCGCATGCGGGCGCGCAGCGTCGCCGCCATTTCCTCGCCGGACGCGGGCGACGCGTTCAGCAGATCGGGCACGGCGAGCGTCATCATCACGCCGTTGATCGGCTGGCGCGGACGTGTCTTCTTCAGCAGCGCGAGAAAGCCTTGCCACGCGGTCTGGTCAGCGTCGCGGTCGCTTTCGTGGGTGGTGTAGCGGCCGGCGGTATCGATGAGCACGGCTTCGTCGGTGAACCACCAGTCGCAGTTGCGCGTGCCGCCGACACCGCGAATCTTGTCCGTGCCGAAGCGCTCGGCAAGCGGAAAGCGCAAGCCCGAATGCACGAGCGCCGTCGTCTTGCCCGCACCCGGCGCGCCGATGAACATGTACCAAGGCAACTGGTAGAGATACTGCTTGCCGGAAAGCGTGAGCCAGTCGCGCCAGCCGGGTTGTCTGCCGGATGCGGCGATGCGCGCCTCGCGCAGCACGCCAAGGGCTTCCTCGAAGCGTTTGCCGAGCGTCGCGACTTCGGCTTCGCCGGCACTCGGCGCGGCGGCTTCGCGACGCGGCGCGTAGTCATGCGCGGCGAGTCCGGCCACAAGCGCGGCCTGCGTGCGTTTCGCCCGCCACGCGACCCACACGTGCCGCAGCACCAGCAGCAGCGCAATGCAGCCGATGGCGATGAAGCGCGCCATGCCCGGCTCGAGCGGATACGTGCCCGCGAACGACACCAGCGGTCCGGCGATCCAGATGGCGCCCGCGACCAGCGCCAGTCCGAGGATCAGCAACAGGAGCGGATGGAAGACGATCGACAGAATCTTCTTCATGATCACGCGCCCGGCCTGGCGAACAGCACCACTTCGACGCGGCGATTCTGCGCGCGTCCGGCGGGCGAGTCGTTGGGCGCGACCGGGTCGGCGTCTCCCTTGCCTTCGGCCTTGAGGCGCGCAGGCGGCAAGCTCGACGCGAGCAAGTCGCGCACATTCGCGGCGCGTTCCTGCGACAGCTCCCAGTTCGACGGAAAACGCGCCGAGCGGATCGGCCGGTCGTCGGTATGGCCCGTCACCAACACGTTGCCCGGCACGGCCTTGAGCGCCTGCGCGATCCGGTCGATCAGCGGGCGCACTTGCGCGGATACTTCCGCGCTGCCGGGCTTGAAAACATTATCGCCATGCAGCGTGACGACGGAACGGTCGACCCGATCGTCGACCGATACCAGGCCGTCGCGAATCTCGGATGCGAGAAACTCCGCGAGACGCGGTTTCGCCGCCTGCTGCACGACGAACGGCCGCTGCACGCCCGCGCGGATCGATGCCAGCGTGTCGAACGCCGGATCGGACAACTGGCCGAGGCGAAAGCTCATCGCCAAATAGGCGCTGGCGAGCACCAGCAGCGCGAAGGCGCCGGCCACCCACACCGGCAACACGTCGGTTGCGCGGCGGCGCGCGGTCGGTGCGCCTTCCCAATGCGGCGACAGCGCGCGCTCCGGTTCGCCGCGTTCCTTGCGGATCAGTTGATAGAGCCGCGCGCGGATTGCGTCGAGCGTCTGCTTGCCCTGCGCCGCGACGCGATAACGTCCCTCGAAACCGAGCGCCAGCACCATGCTCGCGAGTTCCAGCAGATGCAGATGCAACGCGGGCTTTTGCGCCAACCGCCCCAGCAACTGAAAGACCTTCTCGCCGCCCCATGCCTCGTTATGAAAAGTCACGAGCAAACTCTGACGCGCCCACACGCCCGCGCCCCAAGGCGTGCCGGAGGCGGCTTCGTCGAGCATCGTGCAGACCATGTAGCGCGCCGCCGTCACTTGTTCCGTCGCGACGCCGTTCGCGCGCGCTTGCGCCTCGAAGCGGCGCACGCCGGCCGCGAGCGACTCGCGCAACGCGGCCGGGTCGGCGCAAGCGCTCATCGTGCGGATGCGCGGCGCGAGTTGCAGAAGCGGCGCGCAAGCCGCGACCAGCGGATTAACCGCGCCGCCTTGCGCGAACGCGGCGTCGATGGCGCGCGCGTCGCCGCCTCCCGCTGCGTCCGCCATGTGCGGGTTTTCCGTCGCGCCTTTTCCGGCGCGTCGGCGCGCGCCGGGATTGGGTTTGATCATCGTCGAATCGGATTCGAATCCGGCGAAGGGATCGTCGTCGTTCGTCATGTCCGCGCCTCAGTGACGGATGGCCCAGAACTCGAGCTCGAGCGCGGGAAACTCGCCGGCGATATACATGGCCAGATTGCCGGTCTGCTCCAGCTCCTTCCATAGCTCGCCGCCGCGGTCCAGCTCGAAGTAGGAGAAGCCGGCGTGAAACGGAATCTGCCGCGGCGCGACCGACATCGCGCGCAAGCCGATGCCCGGCAGCGCAAGATTGACGAGATCGCGCAGCTTTTCGGCGGGCGCGATCTTGACCTGCGTCGGAAAGCGCGTGCGCAGCGCCTCGCCGGACATCTGCGCATTGGCGGCCAGCACGAAGCCCGCGCTGCGCACGAGCTCGAGATCGTTGATCAGCGCGACGCGCACGCCGGGCTTGCGGCTTTGCAATTCGATCGATACCGCGTCCGGCTCGCGCACTTGGGCGAGAAGCTGGCGCACGTCGCGCATGAGCGGCTCGAACGAAGTGGCTACATCGTCGTGCCGATACGGCGGATACGCGAGCACGCGGCGCCGTTCATCGAAGGCGGCGAGGTCGCCCGCAAGCGCGAGCGTCGTCTGATACAAACGCTCGGGATGCAGCAGCGGCACTTGCAATAGATGCAGGTATTGCGGCTCGAAGCGGTTGAGCGTCTGCAGCAACAGAAAGTCCGCGATCTCCGCAACGCCGCCGCGCCCCGGATTGGCGAGATGGCTTGCAAGCCGGTCGGCATGCTGATGCAAGAGGCCGGCAAGCTCTTGCGCCAGGCCGAGCAGACGCGGATCGGCGTGGGCGTGGAGCATCGGCGGGATATAGCTCATGTCGAGCAGCACGCGATTGTCCGCGCGCTTTTCGAGGACTCGCGCCACGGCAATGGTCGCGAAGGCGCCGGTGACGTCGCGCTCCAGCATGAGCCGCAAATTCGGCGTGCCGACGCGGATTTGCGCGATGCGGTCGGTGCTCGTCGTCACATCGGTGACGGAGGTGTCGGCGGTGCGGTAGCGCAGCGTGTCGGCCTGGCCGTCCGCCTGGCCGCCGGCTTCGAACTCCTTCGCGCCCGCGCGGGCCAGAGGTAACGCGAGCAGCACGAGTTCGTCGCGCGTGCCTGCGGGGATTTCGAGCGGGGGAGGCGCGGCGGCATCGTCGGGAAACGAGAACGCGGCGCCATCGGGCAAGACGCCGAATGCGGAAGCGAGCGCGATCTTGCCGAGCCCGAGCGCGACTTCGTCGAGCATGACGGCGGCCCAGCCCCACGACCAAGCTTCGGTTGCGCGCAAATGCGAGCACACCAAATGCTCGATGAAGCGGTCATGCTGCTGAAAATGCTGCGGTTCGAGAAACAGTCCCTCGGACCAGATCATGCGTTGATGCCAGGTCATGGCTCGTATCCGCCTCTGGGTTCGACGCGGCGCCGTGTGAATCGCGCGTGGATCGCGCACACGAGGCGCTGCGCTTCTAGAACGAACGACGCGTTCGAATTTGCAAGTGCCGATGCGGCGCCGCCGCTACTCCCTGGCGGCTTTTGGCGGCGGCGCACGGCTGGCGCCGATGCTCACGTCCGCTGCATCGATGCGCACGTCGATCAACGTCGTCTGATTCGGCGGCACCGGCACGGTCGAGCGCCAGCGCGAGCGTTCTATGTCGCGATACGCGGCCACCACCGCGACGAACTTCGTGCCCGGCTGCACGGGCTGCTCGACGATGCGGCTGTCGCCCGGCTTCAGCAGAAATTCGTTCTTCGCGTTGAGATCGCCGCCGAGCGTCGCCTGATCCTTGCCGTAGAGCGTGAAGAAGTCGGCGCTATCGAAGGCGGCGGTCGTCTTGAGTTCGTACACGCGCACGAGCACGGGAGACGGCCGGCCCATGTGATCGGGATTCGCGGTTGGGAGTGCGCTTACGCTGACGCGCACGATGGTCGGCGGCGGAGGCGCGGGCGGCGCCGACTTGCACGCAGCGACGAAGAGCGCGCTCAGAAAGACGACGCGCGCCGCACAGAGCCGCGACCGCGTCTGCATCCGCCACGGTGAGCGTTCGCCGTCAGTGATCGATTCGATGCCTGGCATGACCAATGTGTGTGAGTGCCAACACAGCGGCAGACGAACCATCGCCGCGTGTTTTCAAATGCGCCGCGACGTTTCGTCTTGTCGTGGCACCGCGGCGGCTCCACACCGCTTGCGCCGGTGCGCGGCGATGGTCATCGAGGAGCGCATTCGTGGAAACGACAGAGCGGATGTGGTCGGCCCGCATCGAGGCCGACGCTGCTGCGCTTAAGCGCGGTGCTACGAAACGGCCTGGCGCGATGTGCGCGCTGTGCGCGGCAATGACACTGCTTCTGACGACGCCATGCCTGCGTGCGCAAAGCACACAAGACGTGCAAGCGATGCCGGAGCGAAAGGCGCCGTCCATCCCGCTAAAGGCGCAAAACAGATCCGCCACAGCGCCGCAAGCGCCGGCGAGCACCGCCGACGAATCCCTCACGCCCGCGGCACGCCAGGCCGAAGCCCGCGTGCGCGATGCCGAAACCATCGCCACGCTGACGCAGGAAGGGCGGCTCTTGCTGGCGCGCGATCAGGTCAAGCTCGACGGTTACGCCTACTGCAGCATGTCCGTCGCGGCGGCCGAGCGCGGCGATTTTCGCGAGAGCATCGAGGCGGCGTCACGGGCGCTCGTCGTCGCGCGTCAGACCGACAACGCCAATCTCGCGGCGCTCTCGCGGCGCGATCTGGCGATTGCCTACAGCTACGCAGGCGATCTCGACGATGCCGAAAAGTACGCGCGCGAAGCCATCGCCGCCGGCGAAAAAAATCCGCAGCAAGTGCTCGCTCCGGCGCACAAGGTCCTCGGGGATATCGCGGCGCGACGCGGCGATGCGAAAGCCGCGCTCATCGAATATCACGCGGCGCTCGATTCGGCGTCGCCGCGTTATCGGCCGCTCGTGCTGCTGTCGATCACCAACGCGCAGATTGCCAACGGCGACGCGCCCGGCGCGCGCGCGACCTTCGAAGCGACGAGCGGCCTGACCGATTCGTTGCTGGCGCCCTTGCGCAAGCGCATCGAAGGCAATCTGCTGCTCGCGGAAAACAATCCGCAAGCCGCGCTGGACGCGTTCGCCGCCAGCGCCGTGAAAAGCGGCTCGGACGCGAGCTACGACAACCTGTGGGCGCACGAAGGCATGGGCCGCGCTTATCTCGCGCTCGGCAAGCGAAAAGAGGCGCGCGATGCATGGCTCGCCGCGCTCGACGATTCCGAATCGATCCGCGCGCGCTTTCGCAGCGACGAGTTCAAGACCGGCTTGTTCTCCGACGTTCAGACGGTTTTCGAGGAAACGATTGCGCTCGTCGTCGAGGACGGCGACTACTCGCTCGGCTGGACGCTCTCGGAGAAGAGCCGCAGCCGCGCGCTGCTCGATGTCGTGCGCAACCGGCTTGCATCGAATGTCGACGAGGCGCAGCTCAACGGCCGCACGCTCTCGCTCGACGAGGTGCGCGGCACGCTCAAGCCTGGCGAGGCGATCGTCGAATTTCACGGACTGCCGGATCGCATGATCGCGTGGGTCGTGCGCGCCGGCGGTCTTCAGGGCTTCACGCTGCCGATCAAACGGCGCGACATGACGCTTGCCGTGACCGACTTTCGCAACGCGATCATCCGCGGACGACCGCAGGCGCTCACTTACGGCGCGAAGCTCGACGCGCTCTTGATCCAGCCGCTCGACTTGCGGCCGAACGAGCGGCTCATCATCGTGCCGAACGGCGCGCTGCACTACATGCCCTTTCAGGCGCTCAGGAATGCGCAGGGCTTTCTGATCCAGCGGCACGCGCTGGCGCTCGCGCCGTCGGCAAGCGTCGCGGTGCAGCTCGTGCGGCGGCAGCAGCGCATCGCGAGCAATCTGGTCGCCTTCGGCAATCCGCGTATTGCGCCCGAGTTCGATCTGCCCGGCGCCGAAGCCGAAGTCCGCGCGATCGGCCCGTTGTTCGCCAGGAACGAGACCTTCGTGCGCGGCGACGTCACGCGCAAGGCATTCAGTGACAACGCGCCCGAAGGACGCATCGTCCATGTGGCGACGCACGCGCAGGCGGACACCATCGATCCGCTGCATTCGCGCGTGCTGCTCGCGCCCGCGGCCCAGCCCGCCGACGGGCCCGATCCCATGCTCGCCGAGGACATCTACAACCTCAAGTTCGATTCGGTGGCGCTCGTGACGCTGTCCGCCTGTGAGACGGCGCTCGGGCGCGTCGAACGCGGCGACGAAATCATGGGCTTCACGCGCGCGTTCTTCTATGCGGGCGCGTCGGCTTTGCTCGTGTCGATGTGGCCGGTCGCCGACGACTCGACCGCGCTCACCATGCGCACGTTCTACGGTGCGCTGACCAAGGGCGAAGAAGCCATCGACGCGATGCGCGACGCGCAGCTCGCGGTGCTTTCGAACAGCAAGTTCGCTCATCCGTTTTACTGGGCGCCGTTCGATCTGATGGGCAACTGGCGGCTTTCGGTGGCCCGCTGATCAGCGCGTCCGCTTTCGATGACGCAAACGAAGCCGGCGCCGATCCGTCGCCGGTCCCGATGAGGACGGTGCAGTGAATCACGCCATGACAACGACATTCCTCGCATTGAGTTCACGCGTAGCCAAACGCCGTGGACGAAGCGTCGCCGGCGCGGCGCGTGTGTCCGGCGCGGCGCGCGTGGCGGGCGTGGGCCTCGCCTGCGCGAGTGCGCTGCCGGCCTGGGCGCAACAGCTGCCGGCCGTACCGAACTTGCCGAACGCAGGCACGCAACAGACGCCGAACGCCGGCACGCTGCTCAACCAACAACCGCGTCCGTCGCCGGGTGCGCCCGCGCCGGGCGGCGCAAACGTGCTGCCCGCGCCGCCCGCCGCGCCGCCTGCCGTGCCAGAGGGCAAGAAGTTCGTGTTGCGCGATATCCGCTTCGCGGGCAACGAGACGCTGTCGACCGACACGTTGCTCGCGCTCGTCTCGGAGAAGATCGGCCAGGAAGTCTCGATCAACGATCTCAACGCGATGAGCGCGCGCATTGCGCAGGCGTATCGCGATCGCGGTTATCCGCTCGCACAGGTCGTGATTCCGCCGCAGGACGTGACGAGCGGCGACGTCACCTTTACCGTGCTCGAAGGCAAGATCGGCCGCGTTCGCCTGACCATGGCGCCGGGCGCGCCGATCAAGGAATCGCTCGTGCGCGCGCGGCTTGCTTCGATCGAACCGGGCAAGCCGCTCAGGCAAGGCGAACTGGAGCGCACCATGCTGCTCCTGTCCGATCTGCCGGGCATTCGCGTCACGTCCGCGCTGGAGACGGGCAGCGCGCCGGGCACCGTGGATCTGACCGTGACCGTCGAGCCCACGCGGCGCTGGGACTTCGCCGTATCCGCCGATGACTATGGCGCAGCACCCGCCGGACGCTGGCGGCTCGGCTCCGTGGGGCGGCTCGCGTCGCCATTCGGCATTGGCGACAACCTCGACTTGAATCTGCTTGCCGCCGAACGGGCGGATACGGTCTACGGCCGGGTCGGCTACGACGCGCCGGTGAATGCATACGGCACGCGCGCGGGCATCGCGTATTCGCATCTGTACTACTACCTCGGCGAGAACTTCTCCTCGCTCAATGCGCACGGCGACGCCGACGTGGTGACCGCGTCCGTGACGCATCCGCTGATCCGCTCGCGCAGTCAGAACCTGTTGCTGCGCGGCGCGTTCGAGTATCGCTCGCTCACCGACAAGATCGACACCGTGAGCTTCGACAACCCGCAGAAGCTCTATGTGGCAAGTGTCGGACTCTCCTACGAAAGCCGCGACGCGTTTCTCGGCGGCGGCTTCAACAGCGCGGACGTGCAACTGGCGCTGGCGCATCTGAATATCGATTCGAGCGTAGCGGCCGCCATCGATCAGGGACCGGCCGGACGCAACACGCAAGGCAACAGCGTGCGCCTGACGATGCAGGCGAACCGGCTGAACGCGATCACGCAGAAGACGAGTTTCTTCGTGGGCGTATCCGGGCAGTGGGCGAATCAGAATCTCGACAGTTCGTCGCGCATTACGCTCGGCGGGCCGCGTGCGGTGCGGGCTTATTCGCCATCGGAATCGGTGGTCGACGAAGGATTGATCGGCACGGCCGCGTTGCGCTACGCCGTGCTGCCGACGCTCACCGCGTCCGCGTTCTTCGATATCGGCGTGGGTCGTTACAACGCGCGCTCCATTTCCGGCCAGGGCGCCAACACCGTGACGCGCAGCGGCGCGGGACTTGGGCTTTTCTGGAACGGGCCGTGGGGCGTCACCGTGGATGCGAGCGTGGCGTGGCGCACCACGCGCGCCGACACCACCGGCGACGACAAGGTGCCACGCGTGTACGTGCAGGTTTCCAAATCGTTCTAGCCGGCGCGATGCCGCGAGCGAACCATGCAGCAATCAGCAGCAATGAGGGAGGTCGACATGAGCGATATCCATAGCCTTCGGACCCGCAGAGACCGGCGGGCGTGGGCGCGCGCGATCCGGCGGCTCGCGCGGCGCGCGGCGCGTCATGCCGGTATCGATCTGCGTCCGGCGGCACTGCTGCCGCTGATTGCGCTCGTGGCGGCGCCCGGCGCGCTCGCGTTTCCGACAGGCGCTCAGGTGGTGAGCGGCAACGTCTCGATCGGCGCGCCTGCGAACAGTACGATGGCGATCACGCAAGGATCGCAAAAGGGCATCGTCAACTGGAATTCGTTTTCGATCGGCGGCAACGAGACGGTGAATATCACGCAGCCGTCGCCGCAGGCCGTGTTGCTGAACCGCGTCGTCGGCAGCAATGCGAGCACCATCGCCGGGCGGCTCAATGCCAACGGTCAGGTGTTTCTCGTCAATCCGGCGGGCGTGTTGTTCGCGAAGGGGGCGTCGGTGAATGTCGGCTCGCTGGTGGCATCGACACTGGGCATTTCGGACAGTGACTTTCTGGCGGGCAAGTATCACTTCATCGCTTCGCCGAATGCGAGCGGCAAGGTGGTCAATCAAGGCGCGATTACCGCAGGCGAGGGCGGAACGGTGGCGCTGCTGGGCGGGCAGGTCGATAACAGCGGCGTGGTGAGCGCCAAGCTCGGCACGGTCGCGATGGGCGCGGGCAGCGACATCACGCTCGACTTCGCTGGCGACGGCCTCACGATGCTGAAGGTGGACGGCGCGGCGGCACAGGCGCTCGTGAGCAATTCCGGCGTAGTGCAGGCGGACGGCGGGCAAGTGGTGATGTCCGTGCAAACCGCCGACGCGCTCGCCGCGACTGTGCTCAATCAGACCGGCACGGTGCGCGCGCGGAGCGTGGCGGAACGCAACGGGCGCATCGTGCTCGATGGCGGCGCGGCGGGCGTGACGGAGGTCGCGGGCGCCGTCGATGCAACGGGCGGCGCGGGTATGAAGGGCGGCGGCATCGACGTGACGGGCTTTCGTGTCGCGGTAAACGACGGTGCGCGCGTCGATGCGAACGGCGCGGCAGGCGGCGGGCGCGTGCGGGTCGGCGGCGGCGCGGCGGGGAAGGCGGCGGATATCCGCAATGCGGATGCGGTGTGGATGAGCCCCACGGCGCAGGTCGGCGCCGATGCGCTCGTCAGCGGCGACGGCGGCAACATCGTGATGTACGGGACAGAAGCGGCGCGCATTTACGGCACGTTGTCGGCCAAGGGCGGCGCGCACGGCGGCAACGGCGGCCTGATCGAAACCTCGGGCGGCTATCTCGATACCCACGGCGCCACGATCGATGCGACCGCGGCGCTCGGGCGCGGCGGAGAATGGTTGCTGGACCCAACCAATTTGACGGTCATTCCGGCCACGCTCAGCACCACACCCAGCACCACGGTCAACAGCGGGACGAGCATCTCCACCACGACCACCAGCAATCCGAACGTGGCGACGTTTTCGTCGAGTCCGACCTCAAACAGCGTCGTGGTCGACGACGACATCAGCAACAAGCTCGGCAGCGGCATATCGGTGACGCTCTCGACCGATGCCGGCAATCTCAGTGAGCGAGGCACGGGCGCCATCATCGTGGAAAACGGCGTCCGTCTGGCCAAGACCCGAACCACGACGCCCGCCACGCTGACGCTCAGCGCCGCAGGATCGATCACGGTGGAGGGGACCATCGGCGGTCCGTCCGCGGAAGGCGACGCGCCCGTGGGCGCGCTGAACGTCGTGCTCGATGCGAATCAGGGCAAAGCGGCGGCGGGGACCAACTGGATCGTGCTCAACCGCGCGGTGATCGACACGAACGGCGGTTATTTCACCGCAGGCGTGCCCGCGGCAGCGGCGGGCACGCCTGCCGCCGCCACCCAATTCGACGGCGCGGCGGTCGTGATCGGCAACAACACGAAAATCGACACGACCGTGGCATTGCCGGGCGCGCAGTCCGGCGGTTCGGTGACGCTCAACGGACAAGGCGCGCCGACGCTTCCCAGCGCCCTCGCTGCAGTCGTTGCTCCGAACGCGACTCCGCTCGCCGCGTTCACCATGATCGACTCGACCATCGCCACATCGACGGGCGATGTCTCGATAGCCGGGCAAGCGGCGCCACTCGCCGTGTCGATCGGCGGCTTGTCGGGCATCGCCACGCAGACGGGGAACATCGGCATCAACGGCACCGTGGGCACTCGTGCGAATGACTTCGCGAACTTGAACACCACGGGTGTAGCGCTCACGCCGACGTCTGCGAGCACCGTGACCACGCCGCTTTTGAAGACCGTCTCGGGCAACATCAGCGTGAGCGGCGCGGCGGCCGTCGTGCCGGCCGCACTCAGCACGGTGTCGGGCGTGGGTGTATCAATACAGCCGGATCTCGGGCGCCAGATCGCGCAGTCGGAGTCGGGGAACATCAGTATCGTGGGCACGGCGCCTTACGTGAACAACACCACCGACAGATACTTGCTCGACGGTACGGGCGTGTCCATCGTCGGCGCCGCGCTTGCCACGCAGACCGGCTCCATCTTCATCACCGGCAACGCACCGGGCCTGCCCCGGGCAATGAGCGGCGACTTTGCCGGGAGGAGCGACGGAGTCGGCATCGATAGTTCCACACTGAGTGCGGGCAATGCGCTCAGCATGACGGGAACCACGGCGTCGGGCTACATACCGGGCGCAGGCGTTACGATCACTTCAGGCAGCACCACGCCAACCGCCATCTCGGCCGGCGCGGGAGGCATACAGATTTCCGGTTCGGGCAACGGGTATCAGGGCGTCGCGATGAACGGCGGTTTTCCGTACACGATCACGCAGGACATCGACATTCACAGCGTGGGCGGCCCGATCGATATTCGCGGCTACAACAACGGACTCGCGGTTGCGGGCAACCTTTATCCGGGCGTCGAACTCGATAACGCCGGAATCACCGCGCAAGGTTCGGGGTTGACCGTGTCGGTGACCGGTTACACGCCTAGTAGCCAGGCAGGCATCGCGCTCTACAACTCGACGCTGTCGGCGGGACGCGATCCCGCGCTCTTTCCGGGCTTCTTCGACACGGGCGGCACGGTGGTTTTGCGCGCCGACAACAACGGCACGACGCCACCCATCGTGGCGCAAATCCAGACGGTCGCCGCGACGCGTCCGCCCGTGTTGGACGAGGCGGTCAATCTACGTGGCGACGATGCCGTGACCGCCGCCGTCGACGCGCCCGCGCCCCCGGCCAGCACTTTCTACGCGCCGTCGGGAACCGTGGTCATGCTGCCCGGCAAGTTCGATGCCGGCTCATTCAACATTGCCGCGGATAACCTCACGCCCATCAACGTCGGCGGCACGGCGGCGGGCTTCAGCGTCACGCAGTCGATGCTCGGTGCGATTGCGCCGGCGGTGTCGAACCTCATAATCGGTTCGAATAGCTATAGCGGTCTAGTAACCGTTGCGCAGCCTTTCTTTGGAACCGGCCAGCTCGACGGGTTGACGCTCGCAAGCGGGGGCACGGGCAGCAAGGGCATCGCTCTTGCATCGCTCATCAACGTCGATACGCTCACGCTGCAGACGCCCGGAATCGTGACGCAAGGCGCCTCCGGCATTCAGGTCGGGCAGTTGAATCTCGTCGGACCGGGCAGCTTCAATTTCACCAATCCGGCTAACTTTGTCGGTTCACTCGGTCTCGCCGGAACGGGCAACGTGACGCTCGTAAGCCAGGGCGATCTTCGCATCACGGGCGTAGCCGGGCAGACGTTCGATTCCGCGTCCGCGAAAGTCACGCCTCTGGAAAGCGCGCAGGCAACCCTGCTCGGCAACCTGAATGTGCAGACGCTCGACGGCGGCGAAGGCGGGAAGGGCACGATCTACGTCACGGCGCCCGTCGTCGAAAACGCCACGGGTGTATCGACGCTCGGGCTGCACGCGAACAACCTGCTGTTTCTGCAGAACGACATAACATCGACGGCGGGAGCGCTCGACGTCGCCGCAGACGCGCGCAACGCGATCATCGCGCTCGGCAATGCCGGGGAAGGGGCGGAGTACCGCATCCGCTTTGCGACCAACGGCGGGTCGCTGGTTGCGGGCACGCAAGGCGGTGGCGCGAGCGGCTACGACGGCGCGTCGGCGATGCTGGAATCGGTCGATATCGACACGACCGGCGCATCCGGAGCCGGCGGCAACGTCACGCTGCACGGCATCGCGCCCACGCCCGCAGTGCTCGCCAGTTCGAGCTTTCCGAATACGATCACGCCCTACGGCGTCGATCTGAACGACGTCAGGATTTTTAGCGGCACGGGACAGATAGAAGTGGCGGGACGCAGCCTGAACGCCGCAACGGATCCTGGCGGCGGCGTCGTATTGCGCAATGCAGGCACCGCGCCCGCTCGTCAGCCCGCATCGACGCAACTCGTTTCCACCGCAAGCGACAGCGACAGCCATGCCGTGCGGGTCTTCGGCAGCGCGAGCGGCGGCGGCAACAATGGCGTCGCGGTCCTTGACGGCTCGTCCGTGCGGGCAACGAACGGTACTGCCGATATCCGCGGCAGCGCCAACACAACCGGTTATGGCGTGTTGCTCGGCTCCGGCTCGGTTACGGGCCGGAATGTCGCGATCGCGGGTTACAGCAACTCGGCGACGGCGGGCGTGGGTATCGCCACCACGGGCGAGACGGGCGGCAACTTCACCATCGCGGCACCGGACACTGTCGTGCTCGGCTCGGCCAATGACGCAAGCGCCACCAGTCTGATCGGGCGCGGCGCGCCGGGTTCGATCTCGGCGGCGACGCTCGGCATCTATCCGGTATCGGTCGATCCGACGAGCTTCGCCCTCACGCCGCGCAACGGCATGCCGATCACGCTGTTCGGCACGGCAGCAACGCCGGGCTTGTCGATCGACGCCACCACGTACCAGTCGTTCTCGACGAACATCCGCACGCTCGCGCTCGGCTCGCTCACACAGACCGGGAAGATCACCGTCGAAGGTCCGTGCGCAGGCGGCACGAATTGCGCGGCGCGGCCGTTCGTGGCGACGAGCCTGACGCTGCAGAACCCGGGCGCGGGCAGTCAGGGCGTCGACTTGCCCTCGGGCATTGCGATGCCTTTGAGCGCCACGCTCGCCATCGACACGAATGGCACGGCAAGCGATCCGGGCGGCATTCAGACAGGCACGCTGCTGCTTGCCGGTGGCGGCGTGTTCAACCTTCCGGATGTCAACAGCGTGAACACGCTCGCCGTCGCCGGGACGGGCACGGTGAACTTTCGCAATGCAGGCGCCTTGACGATAGGCACGGCCAGCGCCACCGGTTTCGATGCGGCAAGCGGCAACGCCGCGCCGATCGGCGGCCAGCCGGGCACGGCAACCGGCGATCTCACCGTGATCGCCGACAGCGGCGGCATCACGCTTGGCACGCCAGCCACGCCGATGCATCTTACGGCGAGCGGCAGCATCGATCTCGTGCAGCAAGGCACGCAGTTTCAGAACCCGAACGGCGGCACGATCAGCGCGGGTAACGCGTGGCGCGTGTGGGCGCTGAATCGCGACAACGAAACCCGCGGCGGTATCGAACCGGGCGGCGCGCGGCCCAACTTCTATGGCTGCGTCCATGGCGGCAATTGCTGGAACGGTCAGTTGTCGAACGTAGTCGTGACGGACAACGGCAATCACTTCGTCTACGCCGAGCAGCCCACGCTTACGATCAATGTCGGCAACCAGAAGCGGCCTCAGGGTCTGTCCAACCCGGCATTCACATTCACCGTGGCGGGCCTGCAAAACGGCGACACTCAAGGTCAATCGCTCGCGGGTGGTCCGCCCGGATCGACGGCGACGACGAACTCCGGCCCGGGAAGCTACGCGATCACGGGCACCTTCACGTCGCCTGACGGTTACAAGGTCGTGGTGATTCCCGGCACGCTCACCATCGACCCGTCGATGCCGCTGCAAGGCGCGGTCTTTGCGCGCTCCGGCCTGCAACCGTTGTTCACCGCGCAGGAAGACAGTTTCGTCTACGAGAGCAACCTCGGCGCGATCAACGTCTGCGTGGGCACCAACGAACCGGTCCTCGCGTTGCAGCAGTCCGAAGGTCCGGCCGATTCGCTCGCCTCCGAATGGAAGCGCGTGCGCTCGCGGCCGAACCTGAATAACTGCCTCGTCGTGAATGGGCAGCACGGCTGCGGAGAATTCTGACATGAGAACGGAGCCGCGATGATCGACATCGAACCGCTACTCGCGCCAACCCGGACGATGCCGCCCGCCGGCATCGATCTGGAATACGACGCAGCCTTTCTCGAATTCGAGGCGCTCGCGCGAGGCATGCCGGCGCGCCAGTTCGACACGCTCGCCGAAGCGCCGCCGTGGGGCGACGTGCTCGAACAGGCAACGGCGCTTTTGGAGCGGTCGAAGGATCTGCGCATCGCGGTGGTGTACACGCGCGCGGCGTCGCATGTGCACGGCGTGGCGGGTTTTCATGCGGGGTTGCGTCTGCTGATGGGGCTTTTCGAGCGCTACTGGGACACGCTTTATCCGCCGCTCGATGCCGACGAGGGCAACGATCCCGCGCTGCGCGTCAATGCTCTCGCGCCGCTCGCCGATCCCTACACGCCGTATGCCGAAGCCGAGACGCTGCTCAACGATTTGCGCGAGTCCGAGGTCTGCCGCGTGCATGGGGAGCGCCTTACGGTGCGCGACATCCTCGTGGCGCAAGGCAAGCTCGCGCCGCCCGAAGGCGCAGGCGTGAAGACGCTGTCGCGCGTCGAAGGCGTGCTCGCCGACGCGCTTGCGCAAAACGCCGCGCTGCTCGTCGAGGGTCTCGATCTGCCGCGTGCGGTGCAGGCGCTCGGTGCATGCATGACGGACAGGCTCGGAGCCGAGCGCACGCCGTTGCTCATTCAGATGACGGCAACCGCCGGTCAGATCGCCGCGCAATTCCGCGCCGCCGCGCCACGGAACGCGCCCTCGCCGGGAGCCGGCGCCATGCCCGAAGATTCTCCGCCCGCGCCGCATCGAGCGATGGCGCGTCCCGGCGAGCTCGCCTCGCGCGAGGATGCCATCGCACTGCTCGATGCCGTGTGCGCCTTCCTCGAACGCACCGAGCCGACCAACCCGGCGCCGCTTTTGATCCGCCGCGCACGCGGGCTCTTGGGCAAGGACTTCATGGCCGTGATGCAGGATCTTGCGCCCGACAGCCTGTCGCACATCCACCTGATCGCGGGGACGCGTCCGCAATGAGCCTTTGCAATTACGCGGGCGTCGTTCGTCTTTGGTCGGTCAGACAGGGGAGAGTGCGATGAGCGGACGGGATTTCCTGGAACCGGCGATGTCGCCGGCCATTGAAGGCGTGTGCATCGGCGAGTTGATCGGTTTTGCCGGCGATGGCGCGCGGCCGCTCGTGGTCTATCCGCGGCAGCCGGGCAACGCCGCGCTCGCGGCGCGCACCATCGTCGATGTTCGCGGCATGCATATAGGACGCGAGGTTCTGCTGATGTTCGAGGCCAACGATCCGGCGCGGCCGATCATCATCGGTTGCCTGCAGACGGACGAAGCGTGGCCGCTCGATACCGTTCCCGCCGAAGTCGAGGTCGATGCCGATGGCCGGCGACTCGTCGTCGTCGCGAAGGAAGAGATCGTGCTGCGTTGCGGGCAAGCGAGCATCACACTGACGAAGGCCGGCAAAGTGCTGATAAACGGCACGTATGTATCGAGCCGGTCCTCGGGCGTGAATCGCATCAAGGGCGGCTCGGTGCAACTCAACTAATTTTTTTACTTCCGTACCTGACCGACATGGGCGCCGAGAATCGCGTCATTCTCCCGATCCTCGATCAACATATCGAGGATGCCGCGTGCCTTCGCAACGTCCGAACGTCGCTCGTGCGCGCGCCGCACGTCAGGCTAAAGCACCTCGCCCGCCTTGACGAGCGCATCGTGGCGCATCTCGATGGCATCGCGATAGCCGGACGCGTCGGCGCGCAGATGAGCTTGCGCGCGCTCGATCGAACCGCGTGCGGCGAGCTTTTCACGGTGGCGGTCGGCTGCATCGAGGCACGTGCGGAGAAAGCGCTTCTGCGGCTCATTGCGCTTGCCGAAGCCGTGCCGCATGCGGCGCACGGCCTTTACTCGGCGTTCGGCTGGGTATCCGCGAGCCGCCTGCAAGAGACAGTCGGCACGTGGCTCGCCAGCGGCGTCCCCGGTGTGCGACGTGCGGGCATCGTCGCATGCGCGCTGCATCGCGCCGATCCGAAACGTTTCCTCGATGCGTGCATCGCCTCGGACGACACGACACTGCGCGAGCGCAGCCTGCGTTGCGCGGGAGAAGTCGGCCGGGTCGATTTGCTTGCGGCATGCATCGATCATCTGGATGACGCTGACGACGCCTGCCGTTTTCAGGCCGCCCGGGCCGCGCTGCTCCTTGGCGACCGTGGCGCGTCGCTTGCCGCGCTCAAGGCGCTTGCGCCGGCGCATGCCGAAGCCGCGGCCCTCGCGGCGAGCGCGCTGCCGTCGCCGCACGTGCATCCGCTGCTCGAAGCCATCGCCGCGCGTCAACCGGACAAGCGTCTCCTGATCCGCACCATGGGCCACGCGGGCGATCCGCACTACATTCCGTGGCTCATCGGCCACATGTCCGACGACAGGCTCGCGCAGCTTGCCGGCGAGAGCTTCAGCTTCATTACCGGCGCCGACCTCGCGCGGCTCGATCTCGACCGCGAGCCGCCGCAAGCGCTTCCGGCCAACCCGGCCGACGATCCCGCCGATACCGGCGTCGCGATGGACGAAGACGAAGGCGCGCCCTGGCCCGATGCCGACAAGATCGCCCAATGGTGGCAAGCGAATGCGCCGCGCTTCCGGGAAGGCGAGCGGCATCTCTGCGGCGCGGCGCCTGCGAAGACGCAATGCATCGGCGTGTTGAAGGACGGTTATCAACGGCAGCGCATGGCGGCCGCGCGGCATTTGTGTCTCATCGAGCCCGGCCGCGCGCTCTTCAATTGCGCCGCGCCCTCACGGCGTCAAGAACGGCTTCTGCGGACAGCGGCGTAAGCGCTTTTAATTCCGCCGGCGCTCAATCGTCTTCAAACGTAGCCCGCATTCAAGCGATGGAGGGAGGCGTCATGGCAACCAGCAGTCAGAAGTTCATCGGCCGCAATCGCGCGCCGCGCGTGCAGATCGAGTATGACGTCGAGACCTACGGCAGCGAAAAGAAAATCCAGCTTCCGTTCGTGATGGGCGTGATGGCGGATCTCTCAGGCAAGCCGGCGGTGGCGTTGGCTCCGGTCGAGCTGCGCAAGTTCCAGGAAATCGACATCGACAACTTCGACAGCCGCATGAAGGCGATGAATCCTCGTGTCGCGTTTCAGGTGCCGAACAAACTGACGGGCGAAGGCAACCTGAGTGTCGACATCACGTTCGAGACCATGGACGACTTCTCGCCCGCATCGGTCGCGCGCAAGGTCGATGCGCTTTCAAAACTGCTCGAAGCGCGCACGCAACTCGCCAATCTCGTCATCTTCATGGACGGCAAGACGGGCGCGGAAGAACTGATCGCGCGCGTGCTCGACGATCCCGCGCTGCTGCAGACGCTCGCATCCGCCAAACCCGCCGATGGCGTCGAACCGCCGCCCGAAGCGGCCGCCGAGTGACCCGCACGACCAGGCCCTGAACGCAGGATCTCAGGGAACGACCAAGGAACGACCAAGGAAACGATCATGTCCGACATTCCTCAGTCTGCCGAATCGAAGCCCGACACACAGAGCGCGATGTTCGAAGGCAGTGAACTCTCCACGCTGCTGAACAAGGAATTCCGCCCGAAGAGCGACGAAGCGAAAACCGCCGTGCAGGCCGCGGTGCAGACACTCGCGCAACAGGCGCTTGCGCAGACCACGCTCGTCTCCGGCGACGCGATCCGTTCGATTCAGGCGATGATCGCCGAGATCGACGCCAAGCTCACCGAGCAGGTCAACGAGATCATGCATCACGGCGATTTCCAGAAGCTGGAAGGGTCCTGGCGCGGCTTGCGTTATCTCATCAACAACACCGAAACCGACGAGATGCTCAAGATTCGCGTGATGAACATCTCGAAGAAGGACTTAGGCAAGACGCTCAAGCGTTTCAAGGGCGTCGCGTGGGACCAGAGCCCGCTTTTCAAGCAGATTTACGAGCACGAATACGGTCAGCTCGGCGGCGAGCCCTATGGTGCGCTGATCGGCGACTACTACTTCAACCAGACGCCGCCGGATGTCGAACTGCTCGGTGAAATCTCGAAGGTCGCCGCATCGGCACATGCGCCTTTCATCGCGGCGGCGGACCCGAGTCTCCTGCAGATGGATTCGTGGCAGGAGCTTGCCAATCCGCGCGATCTGACGAAAATTTTCGGGACGCCGGAGTATGCGAGCTGGCGCTCGCTGCGCGAGTCCGAAGATGCACGCTACATTGGTCTCGCGATGCCGCGCTTTCTCGCGCGGGTGCCTTACGGCGCGCGCACCGAACCCGTCGACGAATTCGATTTCGAGGAAGACACGCATTCCGCCGATCACAGCAAGTACACGTGGGCGAACTCGGCGTATGCGATGGCGGTGAACATCAATCGCTCGTTCAAGCTCTACAACTGGTGCTCACGCATTCGCGGCGTGGAGTCGGGCGGTTCGGTGGAAGGCTTGCCCGTGCATAGCTTTCCGACCGACGACGGCGGCGTGGACATGAAGTGTCCGACGGAGATCGCGATATCCGACCGGCGCGAGGCCGAACTCGCGAAGAACGGCTTCATGCCGCTGATCCATCGCAAGAACTCGGACTTCGCGGCATTCATCGGCGCGCAGTCGCTGCAAAAGCCGTTCGAATACGAAGACCCCGACGCGACCGCCAACGCCGCGCTCGCCGCGCGCCTGCCGTATCTGTTCGCGTGCAACCGCTTCGCGCACTATCTGAAGTGCATCGTGCGCGACAAGATCGGCACCTTCAAGGAGCGCTCCGACATGGAGACGTGGCTCAACAAGTGGATCACGCAATACGTCGATGGCGACCCCGCGAACTCGTCCGAGCACACCAAGGCGCAGAAACCGCTCGCGGCCGCCGAGGTCAAGGTGCAGGAAGTGCCGGGCGCGCCGGGTTACTACACGTCGCAGTTCTTTTTGCGGCCACACTATCAGCTCGAAGGGCTCACGGTGTCGCTGCGTCTCGTGTCGCGGCTGCCGTCGGCCAAGCAAGCCGCCTGATCTCGCAGTTGTTCACGACGATGCCCGCGCTCACTCCGCGGGCATTTGCAATATAGTCGTCTGCGATGCATCGCCGATCCACACCGCGCTTGCCGTGAAGTTGTCGTGATTCGGGCGCGCGTTTTCGCGCAGATGCGTCACCATGACGTCGAGCCAGTCGGCGGGCGTTTGGGCACGGCCTATCGCCGCGATCATCGCGGACTCGTCCAGATACTCCCAGAAACCGTCGGTGCACAGCAGGAAGGCGTCGCCATCGGCGACCGGAAACGGGTCGTCCGAGGCCGCGATAGACAGGTCGTCCGCCGTGCCGAGCGCCGAGAACAGCACGTTGCGGCGCGGATGACCGCGCGCATCGCGCGTGTCGAGCAGATTCGCGTCGATCATGCTTTGCACGAGGCTGTGATCCTGAGTCTGAACGACGGTCGCCCCGCGCCGGAAACAGTACAGACGCGTATCGCCGCAATGCGCCCACGCGGCCATGCCGGTGTCCCGGTCGATGCCGAGCAGCGCGGCGGTCGAACGCATCTGCGCGAGTTCGCGGTCGTGTTCCTGCGCATCGACAATGGCGTCGTTGGCGCGCAGCAGCACGCGCAGCAGATTGGCCCCGGTAAGCGCGACGCCGCTCGCGGCCGCGACACGAGTCAGTTCGCCGATGACGGTAGCCACCGCGATGCGCGACGCCGTATCGCCGCCGCCGTGGCCGCCCGCGCCGTCCGCGACCACGCTCACGAAGAGCGCGCCTTGCCGCCATTGACCGTATGCGTCCTCGTTGCGCGAACGGCCGCCGGCATCGCTTACGCTTGCGGTTTGCAGTTGCATGTCGTCTCTCTCGATTCGCGCGTCAGGCGCGGCTGCGTCGCTTCAATTCGTCGATCTGCGCTTCGTAGGCGGCAACGAAGGCGCGGCCGAACAACGTCTGAAAATCCTCGGCGGCTTCGCGCGAGAGCTGGCCGTACATATCCGCGAACAGGTCCCAGCAGCGCGCGCGCCGGTTGATGCCGGGCAAAAGGCCATCGAGCAAGGAACGTCCCGACAGGCGCGCTTCGATATGACGCGGCTCGAAGCGCTCGAACACGCCGTCGAGCGCCGCGCGCATGCCCGCCACGACGCCGACCTGATGCGCGCGCAAGTCCGTGTAGGCATCGTCGAGGGCGGCGGCGGGCGGCATGAAGCCGCGCATCGGCGGATTGAGCAGATGCGCGAGCGCGGCGTCGGCGTTCGGTGAGAACTTGAGCGGGTTGTTATCGGCTGCGGCGATCATGGTCGCGCCAGTGCGCATCTCGCGTTTGAGAGCGGCACGCGCGGCCAGCAGATCGAGCGTGCCTTGTGTCGCCTCGCGCAACAGTTCGCCGACGAGCTGCATTAGTTCGGGCGTGAGCGCTTCGAGCCGCACGTTGGGCGCGGACAGACCGCGCAGGAATGCGTCGATGAGCGTTTGCTCGCCGTTGTTCGCCGAAGTCGGCGTCGGCGTCGGCGCGGGCGCAGGCTGCGCGACCGCGCGCGCCCTCGGCGGCGTGAACGCGGCGTGCAGCTCGGAACCTGCGTCCGCTTGCGTCGCGGCCGGAACCGCGGGGCGCGCATTGCCTGTCAGGCTCGCGAACGGGTCGGCGTCGTGCGCGGTATTGGGCTGGGTCAGTGGATCGACGAGCGGATCGAGCAAGGGCGAAGCGCCGCGCACCTCTTTCGCCGAATCGAGGCCGAACAGTTCGTCGATGGAGCGCTTCGACTCCGGATCGTCGAAGCCGAAGTCGAAGTCATCGGCGGATGTGTGGACGGCCGGCGCGGGCTGATGCGGCGGCGGGCCGAGCAGGTCGTCGAACGTATCTTCCGCTTCGGAAGATGGCGGTGCGGGCGAAAGCGGAGACGAAGGAGAAGGCGCGGCGTCGAAGAGTCCTGCGAAAGGATCGTCCGCATGCGCGTTCGCTGGCGGCTCGCCGTTCGTCACGGTGTCGTCGTCGACTGACACATCCGCGCGCAGTTGATAGCCGCCGATCTGCACTTCATCGCCATTGGCAAGCGGCACTTCCTGACCGGGATCGAGCGGCGCGCCGTTCACGAGCGCGGGATTGCTGCCCCGGTCGATAAGGCTGAACCGTCCGTCGCGCCATACGATCTGCACATGCAGGCGCGACACCGTGCGCTCCGCGTCGTCGAGCACGAGCCGGTTCGTCACCGCGCGGCCGATTGTGCCGCCCGCCAAGTCGAAGCTCGCCGCGAGCGGATGACGAGGCGGCTGGCCGTTGTGGCGTATCACCGTGAGTGTGAGCATCGGCGGTCGGGTTCGGGTTGTAGAGCCGGGTCAGTCGAACGCATAGACGAATTCGCCCGCGCTCGCCGACAGCCCGATGCGCGTGAGCGCGCCGCCCTTGGTGAGCCGTGTCAGGTATTCCGTTGAAATGCGCGGCAGCACGGTGTTGGTCAGGAGCGCGTCGATCACGCGGCCGCCCGATTCGGCTTCCGTACAGCGCGACACGATGAGCCGCACCGCGTCGTCGTCATAGTCGAACGGAATGCCGTGATTCTCGGCGACGCGGCGGCGGATGCGTTCGAGCTGCAGCCGCACGATGTCGGCCATCATCGCGTCCGACAGCGGGTAGTAGGGCACCGTGACGAGCCTTCCCAGGAGCGCGGCGGGGAACACGTCGAGCAAAGGACCGCGCAATGCGCGCGCGAGATCTTCCGGCGCGGGAGCGTGAGCCGCGTCGCGGCAGGCGGCCATGATGACGTCCGAACCGACGTTCGACGTGAGCAGGATGATCGTGTTCTTGAAGTCGATGTAACGTCCTTCGCCGTCTTCCATCCAGCCCTTGTCGAACACCTGAAAGAAGATTTCGTGGACGTCCGGGTGCGCCTTCTCCACCTCGTCGAGCAGCACGACGCTGTACGGTCGGCGGCGCACGGCCTCGGTGAGAATGCCGCCCTCGCCATAACCCACGTAGCCGGGCGGCGCGCCCTTGAGCGTCGAGACCGTATGCGCTTCCTGAAACTCGCTCATGTTGATGGTGATGACGTTCTGCTCGCCGCCATAAAGCGTCTCGGCGAGCGCAAGCGCCGTCTCGGTCTTGCCGACGCCCGAGGTGCCGGCGAGCAGAAACACGCCGATGGGCTTGTCGGGATTGTCGAGGCGCGCGCGAGAGGTCTGGATGCGTTTCGCGATCATGTCGAGCGCGTGGCGCTGACCGATCACGCGGCGGTCGAGGGCATCGGCCAGGTTGAGCACGGCGGCCAGTTCGTTCTTCAGCATCTTGCCGACGGGAATGCCGGTCCAGTCCGCGACCACGCCAGCAACGACGCCCGCATCCACGCTCGGCAGGATCAGCGGCGCGTCGCCCTGGAGTTGCGCGAGGCGCGCTTTGAGTTCGGCAAGACGCGCCAGGCGCGTGACGCGTGACGGCGGGACGTCGGCTGAGCGCGCATTGCCGGCCGTATCGACGGCTTCGCCTTGCTCGCGCAGCGACGCGCGCAGCGTCAGCAGTTCGTCAACGACGGTTTTCTCTTCTTGCCAGCGCGAATCCAGACCGCTGAGCGCATCGCGTTCGCGCGCTAGCGCCGCTTCGACATCCGCCGCGCGCGAGCCGACATCGACGCCGACGTTCGCCTCACGCGCGATGATCCGCGCTTCGACATCGAGCGCGTCGATACGGCGGCGGCAATCGTCGACCTGCGGCGGCGTCGCATGCTGGCTCACGGCGACGCGCGCGCACGCGGTATCGAGCAGCGAGACGGCCTTGTCAGGCAACTGCCGCGCCGGAATGTAGCGATGCGAAAGCCGCACGGCCGCCTCGATCGCCTCGTCGAGCAACTGAACGCGGTGGTGCGCTTCGAGCATCGTCGCCACGCCGCGCAGCATGCGCACCGCCTTTTGTTCGTTCGGTTCGTGAACTTGCACGACCTGAAAGCGCCGCGTGAGCGCGGGGTCCTTTTCGATGTGCTTCTTGTATTCCGCCCACGTCGTCGCGCCGATGGTGCGCAGGTCGCCGCGCGCGAGCGCCGGTTTGAGCAGATTGGCCGCATCGCCGGTGCCCGCCGCGCCGCCCGCGCCAACCAACGTATGCACTTCGTCGATGAACAGAATCACGGGTTTCGGGCTCGCCTGCACTTCCTCGACCACCTGGCGCAGCCGCTGTTCGAATTCGCCCTTCATGCTCGCGCCCGCCTGCAGCAAACCGAGATCGAGCGACAAAAGCGAGACTTCGCGCAAGGGCGGGGGCACGTCGCCGCGCACGAGCCGCTGCGCGAAGCCTTCGACCACGGCGGTCTTGCCGACGCCCGCCTCGCCCGTCAAAAGCGGATTGTTCTGCCGCCGGCGCATGAGGATATCGACGAGCTGGCGAATCTCTTCATCGCGCCCGGTGACGGGATCGAGCTCGCCCTTGCGCGCTTTCTCCGTGAGATCGGTCGCGTATCTGCGCAGCGCTTCCTGCTTGCCCATGCTGGCGGGCGCGGGATGCGCGTCGCCGTCCGCACTAGCCGGTGGCTCTGTCCCGGCTTCCTCTTCCTCGATCGAATCCGCGACCAGCCGCGCGAAGTTATCGGACAAGTCCTCCGGCTTGATACGCTCGAACTGACGCGAGATGCTAAAGAGCACATTGCGCAAGCGCTGCGTCTTGAGCATGCCGATAAGAAGATGTCCCGTGCGCACCGTCGCCGTGCCGTAAAGCAGCGTGCCGTAGACCCAGCCGCGTTCGATGGCGTCCGTGATGTGCTCGGAGATATCGGAGATCGACGTCGCGCCGCGCGGCAGCCGATCCAGCGCGGCGGTCATCTCGCGCGCGAGCACGGCGGCGTCGATGCCATAGTGGGCGACGATACGCTGCACGTCCGAGCGCGGCGTCTCCAGAATCTGCATGAGCCAGTGTGCAAGCTCGACATAGGGATTGCCGCGCATCTTGCAGTACACCGTCGCGCTTTCGACGGTCTTATAGCCGACACGGTTCAGCTTGCTGAACAGCGCCACACGACTGATTTCGGCCATCGTCCGACTCCTTCATCGATACGCGTGCATCCTCATCGGATAAGACGGCGCTATGCGGAGATTTTTCAACGGCGCATCGCGATGCTCGTTTCATACGGCACGCGCTTCGGCATCGAGGGCGAGGTCGGCCCGGTTGGCGTGATTTCGTTCGAGGCCGAGCCACGCGCAATAGCCAAGCCGCCCATAGCGGCCAATCTGTGCTGTCGGCACTTCATCGGCGACGAGCACGAGTTGCGCATCCCACGCCAGTTCGCCGTTCAGATGCTGCCGGACGATGGCAACCAGCGTGCGCAGCGCCTCGCCGCCCGGCAGCAGCGATTCGTACTGCGTGAGCGTCAGCGGACCGATGACCATGCGAAACGCGTGCTGACGATCCCAGACGGACGAACCGAGCACGGCGCCCCGTCCGAGCCGCGCCGCGAGAGCGCCATGCGGACGCTGGCGCAGGACAGTGCGTTCGTCGCGTTGCAGGGTCATCCAATGTCCGCGAAACGGTTCGATCCGCACGGGCAGACGCAGCATGGCGGAGGCGATGGCCTGCAGCACATCGGCGGGCCGTGTCTGCATGTTCAAGAGGCCCGCGAAATGCAGCTTCGCATGGCGGGAGACAGCGTCGCGCCGATGCTGCGTGTCATCCGCCAGCCCGATCAGCGCGCCGGTATAGAACGCGAAGCGGTCGTGTCCTGGACGATCGAGCCCGTTGACCGGCCGTCCCTGCGCCCATGCCCGATAGAACAGCAGCAGAAAACGATGCAGCAGCACATCGAGAAGCCGCGCGAAGGTCGTGTCGCCGTGATGCAGAGCCCGCTCGCGCGTGAAATCCGTCAGATGCAACGGCAGCGGACCGTTCGGCCCGAGTAAGCCAAAGAAACGTTGTGCGAGACGCGGCGCACGATCGCGGCCATCGCAGGTAAGCGCGGCCAGCGGCGCGGGCGCGAACGTGAGCGAAACATCCTGAGCGAGACGCAGCGCTTCATCGGCGGGACGCACCCCGCAGCCCAGACGCGGCAAATGCGGCGTCAATGCCTCGACATGCCGCATCAGCAGATAGAAGTCGTGTTGATGAGGCGCGGCGGCGACCGCATCGAACAGATCGAGCAGCGCGCGCGCGCGGTCGATCTCGGGCGCCGCCTCGGCATTCGCGGCCGGCAACTCGTCGCGCGAGGCCGCGCTCAGAAGATCTGTCGCGTGCCGCATCGCGGAGTCTCACGCAGGATTTCGCCGCGTGCGCTCGTGCGCAGCACCGTCTGCACGAACGAATTGATCGACACATAGCGCGCGAAGAAGCGATCGAGCACGCAGCCAAACAGCCACGCGCTGGCGCCTTCGAAGGCGAGATCGTCCACGACGATGTCGATTTGCAGGCCGCGCCCGAACGCGATCGGTCCGGGCATGGGCAGGCGTCGCACGACGGGCCGCGCATCGACGGATACGACACCCGCGACCTGACTGCGTCCGGCCTGATCGACGGGCGTGACATGCAGCATCAGCAAGGCGCGCAACGCGGCGGCAGCTTCGCGGGGACCGTTGCAGAGCGACAAGTAGTGCAGCGACAACTGGTCGATGAGACGCCAGCTCTGTGTGCCTTCGAAAGTCGCGGGCGCGGGCCGCGAAGGGCCGCTCACGCAGCGCACGGCCGTCACGGGCGCGGCGATGTCGAGCGAGAAGTCGCCCCGCGCATTGCCGGTCGGCGTCATTAGCGGCAGGTCGCGATTCGTGCAGAGCGTCGTGAAGGACAGTTGCCGCAGCGAGCCGCGAAACGGCGCCGCGTTCGGATCGACGATAGACACATACGTCTCGCTGCCGACATACTCGGTGCGCGCACCGCTCTTGCGCCTTCCGGCCGACACGACGCGCGGCTCGCGTTCGGTCGTGAAGTAGGCGCTGTCACCTGGGCGATCGGAGAGAAAGTCCGCGTAGAAGGGATGAAACGTCTGCTCGCTGTCGTCGTGCGCACCGAAACCCGACACGGCCGAGACCGAATGCACTTCGAAGTCGAGCGGATGCGTGCGGTCGGGCACCACATGAAAACGCGCCGCGCCTGCCGACACCAACGCGCGATCCGCCTGCTTCGGAAAGAGATTGATCGCCGGGACGCAGTCGAGCAGCACGTGCTCTTTCGTGACGATGCGTTCGAGCGATGCATCGCCGGAACCGAACAGCAGCGTCAGTTCGATCGCGCTGCCGGCGAATGCGCGCAGCACATTGGCGAGCCCCTCGATGCGCGCGAAGCGAAAGCGCTCCGGTAGCGCGAAGTATTCATGCAGCACGCGGTAACCCTGAAACGCGTTTGGCGTCACGGGCAGCAACGCTTCGTGGTCGCCGAAGCCGGGCAGCGAAACCGCATCGGCGGGCAACACCTCGAATGCCCGGCTCGGCCGCTCGGGCGTCGTCACGACGATCGCGAGCGTGTTGCCTGCGACGAGTTCGAGCAGCCGCGACGCCGTGTCGCCGCCGCCCGCAAAAAACAGACTCAGGGTATCGAGACTCAGTGCATCGAACGACATGCCATCCGGCGTCGTCAAGCGCAGACGCAGCGCGCCTTTCACCCGTGCGCCAAGCGACTGCGTCAACGACGACGCGGCGAGCGGCAGATCGCGCACCTGTGCGAGATAGTGCGCACTGGTCAGCTCGATTGGCCACAGCGTCAGGTCCGCGCCGGTGCGGAATTCGCACGGCGTCAATGCTTCGGGCGGATGACTCGCGATAAGCGCGGTATGGCGCGGCACCGTGAAGCCTTCCGCGAGATTCGGATTGGCGAGATCGGGCGCGAAGCGCGCGATCAGCATCGAAGGCGTCGGACAGGCGGCTTGCGGCAAGACCACATGTGTAAGCTGCTGCGTGAAGCGCGGAAACTCTTCCTCGATCTTCAACTGCACACGCGCCGCGAGAAACGCCGTGCCTTCGAGCAGGCGCTCGACATACGGATCGGCGACATCGATACCGCTCATGCCGAGCCGCGACGCGATCTTCGGAAAGTGCCCGGCGAATTCCGCGCCCATCTCCCGCAGATGCGCAAGCTCGGTGTTGTAGTGACGAAGCAGGCGTGGATCCATGTCGTTATCGTTGCCCTTTGATTGCCCGTTGGTTGCCCGTTGGTTGCCCGATTGAGCCGCAGGTCAGCGCGGAAGTTCCGTTACGGTGATGCCGCCTTCCTCGAGGTCGATCTGCGTGCGCAGCGCGAATTCGAGCGGCACCGGCTGCGCCGACAAAAAGCCGCGGATGACCAGCGCGATCTGGTTGTGCATGTCGAGCACGGAGCGGTCGAGCACGGGTTCGATCTCGAGCGTCGATGGATCGATACGCGGCTCGAAGCGCTCGATGGCCTTTCGGATCGCCTGTTCGAGCAGCACCGTATCGATAGTCGATGCAAAGCGTCCCGAAAGGCACGGCAAGCCGTAATTCAACACCGAGGCGTACGCATGCGGATACCGTTCCTGTGAAATGGCATCGCCGAGATCGGTCGTGTTGAAGAGCCATGACACGTCGCGCAAAACGGCCGCGCGCAACCGCCTATTCGACACGAAGCGCTCGCTCGCGGCTTCGGGCTTGCGGTTCGAAGGATCGTCGTCGAGAAGGCGGTCGAGCAGGGTGGGCTGCAGGCGCTCGTCGTTGCGCGGTTCGTTCATCGTCGCGTTCCCCTGGCGTGGCGCATCTCAAGTCACGCGGCGCGTCGATACATCGAGCGCGAACGTCACTTCCGCGCCACGGCTGCCGGTCGCGGTTTGCGGCGCGCAGACCATCGTCAGCTTCTGCGCGGAAAACTCGAAGATTTCGCACGGCCGGAGAAAGCGCGCGCTCGTGAAAATGTGGTAGTTGCGGACATACGCCTGTTCGAGCTTCATGGAAAGGAACTCGATCTGCACGTCGTGATCGGGGCCTGCGGCCTTGAAGCACTTGATGTGCGCGAGCGACAACAGTTCCGCTTGCGCGCAGAGTTTCGCGATGACGGGCGATGCCGAATCGACCGATTTGATCACGGCAAGCGCAGTCACGCGCATGTCGTTGGCATTGAGCGCGGCGGCGTGGGGCGCGGCGTCAAAACCCTGCGCCCAGCGCCAGCCCTGGATCTGCATGGGCGTGTCCCAGTCGCCGCGCTTGCTGGCTTCGCCCTTGACCGGCGTGTTGCTGCGCTTCGGGACGATCTGCAGAAACATGTCGTCCGATTCCGTCAGCGCGAGCGTCTCGAACAGCGGCAGCGCATCGAGCGAGAGAGTGCTGTCGGGGCGCGGCTCGCGATGATCGGTGCTAGGCATCGTTCTGGTCCGGTTGAGCGGGAAGCTCTACACAAGACGGCCGATGCCGCGCGATTTTTGAATTTAAAAAGGCCGTCGCGCATTCGTTCTACTTAGCGGAACGCATATGGATCGCATGCGCGATGCACACGCGGCGGATGCCGGAAACACGACGGAGGACCACATGGCGACGATCGACAGCTATCTCAAGATTGATGGAATCGACGGCGAGTCGAAACACAAGGGCGCGGAAGGGCAGATCGAAGTGCTTAGCTGGGCCTGGGATGCGCAGAACGCAAGCAATCCGGGTGTGGGCGGCGGCAGTGGCGTTGGCAAGGCGCATCCGGGCTTCTTCACGTTTTCGCATCTCTACGACAAGGCTTCTCCGACACTCGCCAAGAGTTGCGCGAGCGGCAAGCACATTGCAAATGCGAAGCTCACTGCGAGCAAGGCAGGCGAAGGCCAGAAAGAATTCCTCACGGTCACGATGAAGCAGGTCACCGTGTCCAACGTCACCGTGCAGGGCGACACGGGCGGCGAACTGCACGAGAGCGTGAACCTTGCGTATGCGGATATCGAGTTCGAGTACAAGCCGCAAGATGACAAGGGCGCGATGGGCGGCGCCGTGAAGTTCGGCTGGGACGTGCGCAGCACCGAAGTGCGGTGATGTTGCTCGCCGATCACGCTGTCCTCCACTGACCGGGTGCGACGATGGCCGGCAACGATGTTGCTTCGAAAGACCCGCTCGTCAAGATCGAGACGCCGCTTGGCGACGACCTGCGTTTCCTGAACCTTGGCGCAAGCGCGGAGCTCGGGCGCATGCCGCGTTGCGAACTCACGCTCGTGTCGAAGCGCGCGGATCTCGATATTGGCCGCATTCTCGGCAAGCGCGTGACGGTGTCGCTCACCGTGCCGAAAGCAAAGCCGCGCGTGTTCGGCGGCTACGTGGCCGGCTTTCGGCAAACGGGCATGCGCGGGCGTCTCTATGTCTACGAGGCCGCCGTGCGGCCATGGTTATGGCTGCTTACGCGTCGCAGCAACTGCCGCATCTTTCAGAACAAGACGGTCGAGGAGATCGTCAAATCAATATTCGCGGACCCGATCTATCAAGGCCTCGAATTCGGCGAAATAAAATGGAAGGCGAATGCGCGCTCGCATCCGCCGCGCGAGTATTGCGTGCAGTACCGCGAGTCGGACTTCAACTTCGTAAGCCGCCTGCTCGAAGACGAAGGCATCTACTATTGGTTCGAGGACAAGGACGGCATGGAATCCCTGATTCTGACCGATACGCCTGCATCGCACGAGAGCGTTGCTGGCTGCGAGTCCTTGCCCTATGGCGCGGCGATGGCCGCCGCGCCGGATATCGAATACGTGAGCGAATGGCGCGTGCATCATGCAATCGAGACGCGCAAGTGGCTCCTCACCGATTACGACTTCAAGAACCCTTCACGTCCGTTGCAAAAGCAGGCGACGAAAGACACACCGGGCTTCGATGCCTTCGCCAAGCTGGAGAACTTCGATTATCCGGGCGGCTTCGTCGATGCCGGACACGGCGACAGCCGCACGAAGTCGCGCGCGGACGAATGGCGCGTTGAGGCGAGCGTGCCGGAAGATCCTGACATCAACTGGCATCGGATCGATGCGCGCACCAATGGCAGGAGCGTGCGCACGGGGGCATTGCTCAAGCTCACGCGGCATCCGCGCGCCGATCAGAACACGCAATATCTCGTCACGCGTGCGCGCTACGAGATCGACTTTTCCGACTATGAAGCCTTCGACGGCGCGCAGCAGAATCGCTGCGAATGCTGGTTCTCCGCGATCGACGCGAAACAGCCGTTCGCGCCGGGCCGCACGGCGCGCAAGCCCTTCGTGCAAGGACCGCAGACGGCGGTGGTCGTGGGACCGGGCGGCGACGAGATCTACACGGACCAGTACGGGCGCGTGAAAGTGCAGTTCTTCTGGGACCGCCTTGGCAAGCGCGACGAAAACAGTTCTTGCTGGATACGCGTGTCGCAGCCGTGGGCAGGCAAGGGCTACGGCGCGATTGCGATTCCTCGCATGGGGCAGGAAGTGATCGTCGATTTTCTGGAGGGCGACCCGGACCGGCCGATCATCACGGGCCGCGTGTACAACGCCGAGCAGATGCCGCCTTACGATCTGCCGGCCAACATGACGCAGACAGGCATCAAGAGCCGGTCGAGCAAAGGCGGAAGCGGCGCCAATTGCAACGAATTCCGCTTTGAGGACAAGAAAGGCGCCGAGCAGGTGCTGCTGCATGCGGAGCGCAACCAGGATATCGAGGTCGAGAAGGACGAGACGCATTGGGTCGGACATGACCGCAAGAAGAATATCGACAACGACGAAACCACCGTCGTGAAGCACGATCGCACCGAGTCGGTGGGCAATAACGAAACCATTACGATTGGCGTCGATCGTGGCGAGCGCGTGAACAACAACGAGAAGATTTCGATTGGTGCGAACCGGACCGAAACCGTGGGTGGAAACGAGACCATCACGATCGATGGCAAGCGCACGATCCTGGTCAAGGCGATGGAGACGGCGACCGTGCTGCTGCAGCGTACGCATTCAGTTGGCATCAACGAGACGATCACCGTGGGCGCGGCACAGGAAGTGACGGTCGGGGCGTTTCAGGCGGTGACTGTCATGGCTTATCAGAACGTGACCGTGGGCGCTGATCAGACCGTGCGGGTAACGGGAACTCAAGCGACGACGGTGGGTGGCGATCAATCGAACGATGTCACCGGCGGGCAGACCGTCACCGTGGGCAAGGACGCGGGCGAGACGATCAAGGGCGCGCAATCGAGCACGGTCGAGAAGGGGCGAACGACATCGATCAAGGAAGACGATGCACTGAGCGTTGGCAAGAATTTCACCCTCAAGGCGCAGGAATCGATCACGCTGCTCACGGGCGATGCGAGCATCGTCATGAAGAAGGACGGCACGATTCAGATCAAGGGTAAGGACATCACGATAGATGGCAGCGGCAAGATCAGCGTGAAGGCGGGTGGGGATATTGTGATGAAAGGGTCGAAGATTTTGCAGAATTGAGGGCTGATTTCACTTCCAGTTCGTGCATAGTCGCTGTGATGAAACCATGCTTGTTCATGGTGAGTCACTTGCAGACGCGTGGTTTTAAGCGTGCGCCTCGCAGGGCAAAACCGGGCATTTCTATCTTGCTAAAACACGACATTTGAACTTGGGACCTACATT